>JBEBOQ010000042.1:0-39976 GCA_040396375.1 Achromobacter xylosoxidans | reverse complement strand
ACACGGCCTACCTGATGTACCACTCGGGCCAGAAGTGGAATCCGTACGACAACGATCCCAAGCTGAACGCCATGCTGGAAGCGCAGCGCACCGTCTATGACGTGAAAAAGCGCGAAGCCATGCTGCAGGAGATCGCCGGCTACGTGGCCGACCAGGCGCTGGAACTGCCGCTGTACAGCCTGAACACCATCGTCGGCGTGAACAAGCGCGTGAAGGGCCTGGAGGTGCCGGGCGACATCCGCTTCCGGTTCGTCGATACGACCGTCGAATAGAGCCCCCCCCCGAGGCGCTGCGCGCCTTCCCCCAGGGGCATGCCTGCGGACCGGCGGAGCCGGATCCGCGGCATCCCGCTTAAGGGCGATGCCTGATTGGGCGTCGTGATGTCTGTGTGGCACTTGAAGCATTTGACGCATTAACCCTACTGATTCGCCGGGGCGAAAGCCCTGGCGGAGCCTCATGACCGGATTTCTGATTAAACGCGTGTTGCAGGCGGTCTTCGTGATCGTGGCCGTGACGCTGCTCGTCTCCTATGCCGTGCGCCTGACCGGCGACCCCGCGCTGATGCTCAGCCAGGGCTCGGGCAGCGTCACCGAGCAGGACCTGGCCAACATCCGCCAGGCGCTGGGCCTGAACCGGCCGTTCCACGAGCAATACCTGAGCTACATGCAGGGCCTGCTGCACGGCGACTTCGGCCGCAGCTTCATGGGCGGCACCTCGGTCGCCAAGCTGATCGGCGACGCGTTGCCGGCCACGCTGATGCTGGCGTTCACCTCGCTGATCGCGTCGATCCTGATTTCGCTGCCGCTGGGCATCCAGGCCGCCATCAAGCGCGGCAAGCCCACCGACCAGGCCATCCGCATCCTGTCGCTGGTGGGGCTGTCGTTCCCCAACTTCTGGCTGGCGCTGATGCTGGTGCTGCTGCTGTCGATCACCTTCCCGCTGCTGCCGCCGTCGGGCTGGAGCGGTCCGGCCAGCCTGGTGCTGCCGTCGCTGACCATGGCCATCATCCTGTCGGCCACCAACATCCGCCTGGTGCGCACCACCATGCTGGAGACGCTGTCGGCCCAGTACATCATGGTGGCGCGCAGCAAGGGCCTGAAGGAACGCATCGTGCTGTACAAGCACGCGCTGCGCAACTGCGCCATTCCGCTCATCACCTACCTGGGCCTGCAGTTCGGCGGCCTGATCGGCGGCATCGTCGTCATCGAGATGGTGTTCAACTGGCCCGGCCTGGGCACGCTGGCGTTCGACGCCATCTCCGGCCGCGACTACCCGGTGCTGCAAGGCACGGTCACCGTGCTGGCCGCCGTCATCGTCCTGGTCAACCTGATCGTCGACATCGCCTACGGCATCGTCGATCCCCGTATCCGCACGCGGTGAGCCCCATGCAGACCACTACTTCCCCCGCCGCCCCCAAGGCAATCAAGCCGCGCAGCCGCTACCGCTCGCTGGAGTTCGTGCTGGGCGCCGTGCTGACCGGCATCATGATCGTCCTGGTGCTGGCCTCGGGCTGGCTGTTCCCCGATGGCGGCGAGTCCATGGACCTGACCGCCCGCCTGATGGCGCCCTTCACCAGCGCGGCCCACCTGTTCGGCACCGACCCGCTGGGCCGCGACGTGCTGGCGCGCGTCATCGTCGGCGGCAAGATCTCGCTGCTGGTGGGCTTCGCGTCGGTGCTGGGCGGCGCCCTGCTCGGCATCATCATGGGCCTGATCGCCGGCTACTACCGCGGCTTCTGGGACATGATCGTGATGCGCTTCGCCGACGTGCAACTGGCGCTGCCGTTCATCCTGGTGGCCATCACCTTCATCGCCATCCTCGGCGGCGGCCTGTTCAACGTGATCTTCTTCATGATCATCTCGCAGTGGGTGCAGTACGCGCGCCTGGTGCGGGCCCAGGTGCTGGCGCTGCGCGAGCGCGAGTTCGTGCTGGCGGCGCGCGCCTTCGGCGTGCGCGACCTGGCCATGATCCGCCATCACATCGTGCCCAACCTGCTGGGCCCGCTGGTGATCCTGATGACGCTGAACGTCGCCAACAACATCCTGCTGGAAAGCAGCCTGACCTTCCTGGGCCTGGGCGTGGATCCCATGATCCCGAGCTGGGGCGGTATGCTGGCCGATGGCCGCACCTACATGCAGACGGCGTGGTGGGTCAGCGTGTTCCCGGGATTGGCGATCATGCTGACGGTGCTGGGGTTGAATTTGCTGGGCGACTGGCTGCGCGACCGCCTCGACCCCACCGGAAAGGTATAAGCCCCCACGCTGCGCAGGTGTGCGGCGGGCGCGGCACTGAAGGCATTTGAGGATTGATGACGATGGTCTTGCTGGAAAAAACATTCGACCGCACGCTGGACGCGTGGGTCCATGCCTACAAGGCGCCCGCCTGGCGCGGCGCGACGGTGGAAGGCTGGCTGTTCGAGGGCGTGGACGCTCGCCGCGAGGCGGAAAGCCGGCTGGCGCAGGCCGGCGTCACGGCGCGCTTTCGCAGCGCCTACAAGCCGCTGGTGCATTACTTCCTGGAAGAGGTCCAGCGCGACGGCCTGGTGTCGGTTGACCTGCGCTATCCGCTGCACGAACACGCCCAGGCCAAGCGCTTCACGCTCGAAGCCTACCCGCTGGTCGCGTTGCTGCCCGGCGTGCGCGTCACGATGAAGGCGGGCGCCTCGGACCTGTACTACGACGTGGTGCTGACCTACGCTGACGGCAGCCGTCATGAAGCGCGCGTGTACGCGCCCAACCAGTTGGGCCAGGCGCAGGATGGCACGCCCGAACTGTCGCCCACCGGCTGGCTGCGCGTGCGCGACGCGGACGGTGCGATCCAGACCGATGCGGCGCAAGCCACCGAATACCAACTGGCGTTCCGCGGCATCGTGGACGCCGTGCGCAATCACGCCTGGGGCGCACACGAGCCTTACTTCGACCGCCTGGAAATCCGCGTCGACCTGCCGGGCATGGACTTTTCCCTGCCGGTGGACGAAGAAATCGTCAGTACCTTCGAGGCGCTGCACGAAGACCTGTATTTCTCGCTGCTGGAACACTTCCAACAGCATTCGGGCCGCCCGTCCGGCGACCGTGGCCTGCAGCCGGGCCAGATCATTCCCGACATCCGCCGCCATGATGGCGCGGCGCGGGTGCTGGTGACGCTGGAGCCCTTCGCAGCGCCCGCGACGGTGGCGCCGGCGCCGCTGGCGGCCCCGCTGGCCGAACTGCGCGAGCCGCTGCCCGCCGCGCAGATCGCCGGCTGTGTGGCCGCGTTGGGCGGCGACGCGTTCCAGGCGGTTTCGCGCCAGGGCCGTCCGGTGTTGGGCACGTATTTGCGTGGCCCCGGCCCCGCCGTATTCATTTCGGGTGCGCAGCACGCCAACGAAACCTCGGGCGTGGTCGGCGCCCTGCGCGCCGCGCAAGCGCTCAAGGCTCGCGGCGACGCCCACTTCGCGCTGATCGCCTCGGAAAACCCCGACGGCTACGCGCTGTTCAACCGTTTGCGCGAACAGCATCCGCGGCACATGTTGCACGCCTCGCGCTATAGCGCGCTGGGCGACGATATCGCTTACCGCGAGCACGCGCCGTTTTTCGAGCGTGACGGCCGCCATCAGGCCCATGCCATCAGCGGCGCGCAACTGCACATCAACCTGCACGGCTACCCGGCGCACGAGTGGACCCGCCCCCTGTCGGGCTACCTGCCGCGTCATTTCGAGCTGTGGACGATCCCCAAGGGCTTCTTCCTGGTGCTGCGCCACCACCCTGGCTGGAGCGAACGCGCCCGCCGCCTGATCGAAGGCGTGACGGCGCGGCTGGCCCGCAACGTGCCCGGCCTGGTGGAATTCAACGCCCGCCAACTTGAACTATTCCACGCCCACGCGCTCGAAACCGGATTCGATGTGCTGAACGGCATTCCCGTGCAGGTCACGGAGACCGACCGGGAAGAACTGCCGATGGCGCTGATCTCCGAGTTTCCGGATGAAACCGTGTACGGGGACCGCTTCGTTTTCGCGCATACTGTGCAAATGGAAACCGTCTTGGCGGCCACTGACATTTACCGATCGGGCTTGTAGCGCTTGTCATGAACATCCGAGAACGCAACCACGGCGACGACCTTGCCCTGGTGGACATCTGGCTCCGTTCGGTGCGCGCCACCCATACGTTCCTGACCGAAAAAGAAATCCAGGCCATGTACCCGCAGGTGCTCAACACCTACCTGCCGTCGGTACGCGTCTGGGTCTGTGAAGACGACGCCGGTGAAGTCGCCGGTTTCATGGGCCTGACCGGCAACAAGGTCGAGATGCTCTTCGTCGACGCCAACAAGCGCGGCAAGGGCGCCGGCCGCCGACTGCTCAATTTCGCACTGTCGCTGCATGGCAGCCTGCGGGTGGACGTCAACGAGCAAAATCCACAGGCTCATGGCTTCTACAAGCACTATGGCTTTCAGGATGTGGGCCGGTCGGAAACCGACGCGGCTGGCCAGCCGCGCCCGATCATCCATATGAAGCTGGCGGGGTAAGCCAGGCGCTTGCACGGGCGGCCATCGCCGCCCGACCGCATGGCCGCCTGCTTACTACTCAAGGCGCGTGGCCGCCCTGCCCTGGCCTTTGCCTATTGCGTTTCGGCGTGCCGCGCGCGCCAGGCCTTTAACGCGTCGCGGTATTCGTCCATTGCCTCGTTGTATGTGTCATAGACACACGGAATGCAGCCGCTGTTGCAGCATTCCTCGGGTGCGGGCGCCTCGGGCGGAACCGGCGGGGGATCGTTATCAGGCACGGACAGGGTATCGCGGGTATTCATGGCGGCATTCAACACGACGTTCATACCGCCATGTTAGCGCCACCGAGCGCCTGCCCCGGCTCCAACGCCTGCCATTGGCCGCGCTGGATCTCATAGCGCAGCTTGCGGGCGTCGCCTTCGCCGGTGGTTTCGGTCCAGTGCAGGCCGCACTTTTCCATGACCCGCAACGACGCGACGTTGGCCTGCACGGCCACGGCGCTGAGCACCTGCACGGGCAGGCGCTCAAAGCCCAGCGCCAACAACGCCCGCGTGATCTCCGAGGCGTAGCCCCGGCCCCAACAGGCGGTCTGGAAGGCGTAGGCGATTTCGACTCGGTCGACCGAGCCCGAGACCGCCAGCTTGAGCCCGGCGCGGCCCGCCAGCGCCCCGCTGTCGCGTTCAGTCAGCACATACATGCCGTAGCCCTGCTCGGCCCAGTGCAGCAGGTTGTGCTGCACGTAGCGCCGGCTGGATGCGGCGTCGCGCGTGCCGCCCATGGTCGCCATCAGGGCGGCGTCGGCGTGCATGGCGGTGATGAAAGGCAGGTGCGTCTGCGACATGCGCTCGGCGCGCAAGCGTGCAGTGACAAAAGATTCTGGCAGCAAGGCAAGCGGCATGGAAGCGGGCGGCGGATGAAGGCAAGCGATGCCTTCATCATACCGACGCCGCCCCCTTGCGGCCATCCACCGAAACGGTGAAACGGGGGCTCGCTTACGACCCCGGCCGGGCCTTGACCTCGCCCGGCGGTTTCGCGCTGAGCGCGTCGTAGATGCGCTTGCCGACCCGGCCATCCTGCGGCAGGTTGCGCTTTTCCTGTTCGGCGCGGACCGCATCGCGGGTCTTGGCGCCGGGGATGCCATCGGCGATGCCGATGTCGTAGCCCAGACCGGACAGCATTTCCTGCACCGCCTTGATCTGGGCGCGCGACAGGCCCGGGTCGTCGGTGGGCCAGGCGGTCGCCAGCGCCGCACCGCCTTGCAGGCGGTTCAAGAGCAGCGACACCGCCAGGCCGTAGCGGCGCGACTGGTTGTAATGCAGGATCGCGTCGAAATTGACGGTGGCCAGGAAGATCGGGCCCGTGGCGCCGGTGGGCGCGAACAGGTAGGCCTGCTCATCGTTGCCCGATGCCAACTTGAGCACCGAGCCGTTGCCCTGCTTGACGCCCGCCTGGGCCCATTGCGCGATGGTGCGGCGGTCTTGCGAACCGACGTATTCGGCGTCCGGCGCGGGCGGGATGGCGGCGGCCACGTCGGCCGGCACCCGCACTTCGACCACGGCGGGCAGGCCGTGGGTCCATTTGGCGCGGCGCTTGCGCAGGTGGTTGGCGGTGGACGCCAGGGCGTCGGGCAGCGAGTTGTACAGGTCGATCTTGCCGTCGCCATCGCCGTCAGCGGCCAGCTCGTAGAACGAGGTGGGGATGAACTGCGTCATGCCGAAGGCGCCGCTCCAGGAGCCCACGAAATTGTCGGCCGGCACGATGCCGTCGCGCAGCAGGCGCACCGAGGCGTAGGCGTTCTTTTCCCACAGCGGCTTGTTTTCGGTGCAGGCGCGGGTCAGCCAGGCGTTAAGCACGTCGGTCTTGCCGATCTGGCGACCGTAGTTGGTTTCGATGCCGAAGATCGCGACCAACGTGGCCGGGTCCACCTGGTATTGCTGGCTGATGGCGCCCAGTTGCTTGCCGTATTTGGTCAGTACGCCCCGGCCGTCGTTGACGCGTTCGTCGTCGACCGTCTTGGCGATGTAGTCCCACCAGCTTTCACGGCCCTCGGGCTGGCCCTGGGCGGACGCGACGGTGGTGGGCAGCAGCTTGGCGTTGGCCGTGTACTTGTCCCAGTCAGCCACCGTCAGGCCGTTGGCCGTGGCGCCGTTGCGCAACTTGGCGATGCAGGCCTTGGTGTCCAGCTCGGTCGGGATGATGACCTTGGGCGAGGTGGCTGAGGCCGCAGGCGCTGCCGCCGGTGCGGCAGCGGGCGCGGCGGTGGCAGCGGGCGGGTTCACGGGTGCCGCAGGGGATTGATCGGGCACATGCGTGCGCGTCGGCAAGCCAGGAAGCGACGAGTTGGGGTCTACTGCAGGAACTGCAGGGGCAGGAACTGCGGGGGTGGGAGTCGCAGCAGCCGGTGTCGCGGCGGGGGCCGCCCCGGCAGGGGCCGCCCCGGAAAGGGCCGCCCCAGTATCATCAAAGCTGCGCTTGGGCGTCAGCACCGGCGCGGGCGCCGACTGGGCTGCGGGGGTGCGCGAGCCGGTGGCGGAAGACGGCCCTTCGGCCTGGGCCACGCCCAGGGTGGCCGCGCCTAGCGCGGCGGCCAGCACGGCGCGGGCAAAGGGATCGATTCGGGCGCGAAGAAGACGCTGTCGCATGGCAATCCTGAAAAATCCAAGTCAGCCCGGATCGTACCTCGACCGGCCGCCGAAATCGAACGGACCGGACCCATTTATCCCACTTCAAGCGGCCTGCCTTGACCGGTGCACCCCAGATGCCGCCACCGTGGGCAGAGGCCAGTCGCTACGCGGTCTGACCTGCCGCCCGCGCCAAGCCGGCAGGCGGGCGACGCAGCACGTGCAGGCACAGCGTCATCGCCAGCAAGGAAAACAGCGCAAAGCCCAGGGTCTGCCCCAGCAGCACGCCTTCCGGACCGCCGTAACGCGCGCCCACCCAAACAAAGGGCAGCGTACCCACCGTGGCACGCAACCAGCCGATGGCGGTCGCATAGGTGGCATGGCCGAGATTGTTGAAGACCGCGATGGACACGAAAAAGAGACTATTGACCGCCCAGGCGAAACTGCCGTAGCGGCAGAAGAACAGGACCAGCTCGCGGCCTTCGCCCGACACCTGGAACAGGTCCGCGATCCAGGGCCCCAGCGCCGCCAACAGCACGGCGGCGCCCAAGCCATACGCCAGGGCCATGCCCGTGGTCAGGCGCACGGTGCGCCGCACCCGGTCCCAGTGCCCCGCGCCCAGGTTCTGGCCCAGGATCGGGCCGATGGCGCCCGGCAACACGAAAAACATCGAATACGACAATTGCAGCACCCGGTCCACCACCGTGGCGCCGGCCATGACGCTGGGGCCGAAGCCGGCATAGGTGGACGCGGTGAAGATAACCGCGGCGGGCGTGGCCAGGGCGCTCAGCCCGGCCGGCAGGGCGATGCGGCCCACGGCGGCCAGGTCGGCGCCCAGGCGGGCACGGACGGGCCGCGCCACCAATCGATGCTTGCCGAACACCAGCCAGCCGCCCAGCAGCAGCGTCGCCACGCGCCCCACGCCGCCGGCCCAGGCTACTCCTTCCATGCCACCGTCCAGCACAAAGATCACGAACGGATCCAGCACCGCCACCGTGGCGGTGCCGGCCAGCAGCACCCACATGGATTGGCGCCCATGGCCGGCCGCGCGCAGCAGGTTGGACAGCATCATGCCTAGGCCCATCACGGTCGCGAACGGCGCGGTGATGGCGACATAGGACAGCAATAGCGCACGCACGTCCGGCTCCAGCCCGATCGCCTGGGTGAATGGGCCGATGGCGGCCAGGTACAAGGCTGCGGAGACCGCCATGGCCAGGGCCATCAATACCAGCGACGCCGCCGCCATGCGGCGGGCCTCGCGCGCGTCGCCGGCGCCGAGTGCGCGCGATACGCGCGCCACGCCGCCCACCGTGACGCCCATCGCGATCGAAATGACGGTGAACAAGGTCATCGAACCGAAGCCCACCGCGGCCAGCACGGCTTCGTCGCGCAGACTGCCCAGATACAGCAAGGTCAGGAATTCCACGCCGAACACGGCCAGCATGCTGGTCCAGCCGGTCAGCACCATCTCAAGGACATGGCCGCGCAGCGGGCCCGACACGAAGCGGGCGGGTACGGAAGGGGAAGGCGGGGGTCTGGCCGGCGCAGTGGTCACACCGCGCCCCCTACTTCGCGCCCACCGGCGCAAACCAAACCTGCGCCTGCGTGTTGTCGGAGGAATACCAGGGCAACAGGCCGATGCTGTGGGATTCGCGCTGCACGCTGACCAGCAGCCCGCCCGCCTGCGGCCGCAGCAGGGCCACGTAGCGGAACACGCCCATGGATTCGTACTGGTGCCAGTCGCGGCGGACGGTGACCCACAGGCGGTCCTGGGTGCAGCCGCTGTAGCGGCTGACGCCCTGCCGGGGGTGGCGTGGCAGGTCGGCCGCGTCGGGGTCGGCCGCGCCATCCCGTTGGTGCAAGAGCCCCGTGCTGCCGCCGCCCTGGCCATCGTCGGCCTGGATGCGCCAACCGCCGGGCACCGGGGTGAACGTCACGCTGGCCGCGGCCGTGGGGCGCCACTCGCGCTGGGCGGTGTCGGGCAGCCCAGACAGCGACAGCGTGTTGGCCAGGAAGCGTTGCAAATCGGTCAGCCCCCCCATGGCGGCTTCGCCGCTACGCAGCTCGCCCGCCGCGCGATAGGTGCCGGCCAGGTCCGGGCACTGCGCCGGGTCCGACGGCAGCACCAGCGGCCCGCCCTTCTGGAAATCGGGCCACGACACGCGCACCTCGTCCACGGTGGATACGCCGCAGGCCGACAAACCCGCCAGCGCCAGGGCGGCCACGGCCAGGCGGCCCGCGCGGCGCGCGGCCGCTGTGGCCCAAGGGGCCGTCTTCATCGCATTCTTATCGTGTCCCATGGCGACGAACTATACCGAAAACCCCGCGTTGCCAAGGCCGCGGGGCCGGGGAATAATCGGCGGATTCCCCCAAGCCGCCTGCTGCCCCCGCCCGCCATGACGCCCTTCAAAGGAAAACTCCGCACCAGGCACCTGGAGATCGTGCTGACGGTCGCCGAGCTGGGCAACCTGTCAAAGGCCGCCGCGCAACTGCACAGCACACAGTCAGGCCTGTCGCGCGCCATCGCCGAGATCGAAGAACTGGTGGGCGCCCGCCTGTTCGAACGCACGGCGCGTGGCACCAGTTGCACACCGCTGGGCGAGGCCATGTGCCGCCATGCCCGGCAGTTGCTGACCGGTTTTCGCAAAGCCGAGATCGACCTGGCCGCGCTATCCCGCGGCGACGAGGGCAGCCTGACCGTGGGTTGCTTTTCCATGTTCGCCGGCTGGCCGGTAGCCCAGGCGGCCACACACTTTCGCCAAAACTATCCGCGCATCACGTTGACGCTGGAGATCGGCACCCACGAACGCCTGATCGAAGACCTGGACGCGGGCGCGCTGGACGTGCTGATCAGCCGCTTCTCGTCCACGGTCAATCCGCAGATCTACCGGTCGGCCACCTTGCTGGAGGACTCCGTGGTGCTGGTCTGCGGCCCCGCGCATCCGCTGGCCGGCCGACCCGACGCCCCCTTGGCCGAATGCGTGGCTTATCCCTGGATCACGGCGCTGCCCGGCAGCCGCATCCGCGGCGAACTGGAAATGCTGCTGCACCAGGAGGGTCTGGCAATTCCGGATATGATCGGCGCCCTGTCGCTGGAATTCGGCCGCGAGATGCTGATGACCGGACACTATCTGTGGATGCTGCCCGGCAGCGTCGCGGCGGTGCGCGAGGCGCGCGGCGAAGTCGTCGTGCTGACGGCCCGGCCGGCCTTGCGCAAATCGCCGCTGGCGGCCATCTGGCGCCGCGACCGTCCCAGCACCCGCCAGGCCCGCGCCTTCGCCGACACCGTGGCGCTGGCCATCAATACCCCTACTTAGGAGCGCCCATGTACGACTGGCTCAACACCTTGCCCAAGGCGGAACTGCACCTGCACCTGGAAGGCACGCTCGAACCCGAGCTGCTGTTCCGGCTGGCCCGCCGCAACGGCGTGGCGCTGCCGTGGCCCGACATCGATGCTCTGCGCGGCGCCTATAACTACGGCAACCTGCAGGAATTCCTGGACCTGTACTACCTGGGCGCCGACGTGCTGCGCACCGAGCAGGACTTCTACGACCTGACCTGGGATTACCTGGTCAAGTGCCACGAACAGAACGTGGTGCACACCGAACCTTTCTTTGATCCGCAGACCCACACCGACCGCGGCGTGCCGTTCCCCGTGGTGCTGGACGGTATCAGCCAGGCGCTGGAAGACGGCCGCAAGAAGCTGGGCATCAGCAGCGGCCTGATCCTCAGCTTCCTGCGCCACCTGCCCGAAGAAGCCGCCATGCGCACGCTGGACCAAGCGCTGCCCTACCGCGACGCCTTCATCGCCGTGGGCCTGGACAGCAGCGAAATGGGCTTTCCGCCGCGCCTGTTCCAGCGCGTCTTTGACCGGGCCCGCGCCGAAGGCCTGCCGGCGGTGGCGCATGCCGGCGAAGAAGGCCCGCCCGAATACATCTGGGAAGCGCTGGACCTGCTGAAGGTGCTGCGTATCGACCATGGCGTGCGCGCCGCCGAAGACCCGCGCCTGATGGCCCGCCTGATCGACGAGCAGATCCCGCTGACCGTCTGCCCGCTGTCCAACACCCGCCTGCGCGTGTTCGACCACATGTCCCAGCACAACATCCTGTCGCTGCTGGATGCCGGCGTGAAGGTCACGGTCAACTCCGACGACCCGGCCTACTTCGGCGGCTACGTCACCGAAAACTTCTACGCCTTGTACGAGCACCTGGGCATGAGCCAGGCGCAGGCGCAGGCCCTGGCCGACAACAGCATGGATGCGCGCATCCTGAAGTAACCGGCCCCCGGTTCAGCAGGTATGCGGGTTGCGCATGGCCCGGTTCGAAACCGGCATGTCATCCCCGCCCCGTTCGTCCCTACCATAGTCCGATGACAGCGGCGCCCACAGGCGCCGCCCAGACGACCACGACAAGGGGCAACACCATGACCGACACCGTCCAGGCCCGGCTGCGCGCCGGCTTGCTGACTGGCCTGCGCGAGGGCGGCGTCTGCCGCTACAGCGCCATTCCCTATGCCGCGCCGCCGGTAGGGCCGCTGCGTTTCGCGCCGCCGCAGCCCGCGGCGCCGTGGCGCGGCCCGCTGGACGCGACCCGCCCGGGCCCCGTCGCCCCGCAACTGCCGTCGCGCCTGCGCGGCGCCATGGGCGACTTCGTTGCCCCGCAATCGGAAGACTGCCTGCACCTGACGGTATGGACGCCCGCCGCCGACACGCGGCGCCGGCCCGTCGTGGTGTGGCTGCACGGCGGCGCCTGGCAAAGCGGCGGCGGCGCGCTGGACTGGTACGACGGTGCGCACCTGGCGGCCCAGGGCGACCTGGTGGTGGTGGCGGTGAACTACCGGCTGGCGGCGCTGGGCTGGCTATACGCGCCCGGCCAGACCGCCAATGCCGGCCTGTTGGACCAGGAGGCCGCCATCGATTGGGTGATGGACAACGTCCACGACCTGGGCGGCGACCCGGAACGCGTCACGCTGATGGGCCAGTCCGCCGGCGCATCATCAATCTGCGCCATGCTGACGCGCCAACCGCGCTTTTCCCGCGCCATTTTGCAAAGCGCCGCGCTGGGCCGGGGCTTTCGCAGCGCGGCGCAGGCCGAGGCGCTGGGCCGCGCGTTCCTGGACGCTGCCGGCGCGGCCACGCTGGACCAGGCCCGCGCCCTGCCGGTCGAGCGCCTGCTGGCCGCGCAGCAAGCGCCGCAGGTCGCCGCCGCATTGCAGGCCGAAGGCAGCCGGCGCAGCCTGTTCGCGCCGGTATTGGACGGCCAGGTGCTACCCGCCGACATCGCCCCAGCCTTGCAACGGGCCACCGCCCGCGCCGACGTGCTGGTTGCCTATACCCGCGATGAAATGGCCGCGTTTCCCGGCAATGGCACCGGCCCCGACAGCCAGGCCGCGACCGAAGCGGTGTTCGGCGCGCCGTCGCGGCAGTGGGCCGTGGATGCCGCTGCGCAGGGCCGGCAGGCCTGGCTGGCGCGCTTTGACGTAGCCCCCACCGACGCATTCAAGGCCTGCCACTGCATCGAACTGCCGTTCGTATTTGGCACCGTCCAGGCGTTCGCCGACGCGCCCATGCTCCAGGGCTTGCCGCCCGCACAGGCGGCCCGGCTGACCGAGGCCACGCAACGCGCCTGGATCGCGTTCATTCGGGGCGAGGCGCCGCACTGGCCGCCCGCGCCACACCTGCAATTGCTGGACTGACGCGCGCCTGCCCGGCACGCGCCACATAAAACACACACAAGGGGAATACCAATGTTCAAGCATCTCGCGTTTGCGCTTGCCCTGCTGCTGCCGGCGGCAGCAGGCGCGGCCTATCCGGACAAGCCGGTGAAGATCATCGTGTCCAATCCGCCGGGCGGTCCGGTCGACGTCATGCTGCGCGTGCTGGCCAGCAAACTGTCGGTGGCCTGGGGCCAGGCCGTGGTGGTGGAAAACAAGCCGGGCGCCTCCGGCATCATCAGCACGAGCGCACTGGTCAAGTCGGCGCCGGACGGCTACACGCTGGGCATGGTGGTGGCCTCGTCCGTGACCATCGTGCCATTCGCGGTGGACAGCCTGCCGTTCGACCCGCAGAAAGACCTGCAACCGGTGGCGCTCGTCGCGCGCACGCCGTTCCTCTTCATCGTGCCCGCCGACAGCCCGATCAAGACCTGGCAGGACTTCGTGCGCGAGAGCAAGACGCGCAACCTGACCGTGGGGTCGTTTTCGATCGGCACCGCGTTCCACCTGGTGTGGGAACAGACCGCGCGGCGCGCTGGTATCAAGGCGCTGTACATCCCGTCGTCGTCGTCCGGCAAAACGCAAAACGACCTGATCGGCGGCCAACTGGACGTAGGGCTGGATGCGCCGTCCAGCTCCAAGGGCCTGATCGACAGCGGCCGCCTGCGCGCGCTGGCCATCACCAGCCCCGAGCGCTTTGCCGGCCTGCCGGACACGCCCACCTTGCGTGAATCGGGCATGGCGGACTATGCGCCGCAACCCTGGATTGGTCTGATGGCCCCGGCCGGCGTCCCCGCCGACCGCGTCGCGCTGATTCAGAAGACGGTGTCCGACATCCTGAAGGAGCCCGCCATGAAAGCGCAGATGCAGACGCTGGGCATGATTCCCATCGGCGGCAGCGCGCAGGAACTGGCCGACACGATCGCGGCGGACCGCGCGGAAATGGGGCCGTTGATCAAGGAGTTGGGTATCAAGCTGAACTAGCGTCGCCGATGCCGGGCCGCCGTGCGGCCTGGCCGGCGCTGCCCTCAACGCATCAAGCACCTCCGCTGGGACTGCGTGCGAGGGGTGACGGGAGCGCGGCATCGCGAGTGTTTTTTATCCATTGACCGTCGGTCAGTCGATTATTAGAATACGGCTTTCTCCCCTTCCGGCCATCCGTATGACCCCTAGCCGCCGCCGCGCCCTGGTGCTTGCCGTCAACCTGGGCAGCTTCATCACCATCCTGGACATCAGCATCGTCAACGTGGCGCTGCCCACCATGCAGGCCGCGCTGCGCATCGACATGGCCGGGCTGCAATGGGTGGTGGACGCCTACGCCCTCTTCCTGTCGGCCTTCATGCTGTCCGCCGGCCCGCTGGGCGACCGCTATGGCCGCAAGCGCTCGTGGCTGGCGGGCGTGCTGCTGTTCACCGTGGGCTCGGCGCTATGCGGCGTGGCCGACAGCCTGCCCATGCTGCTGATCGGCCGCGCCGTGCAGGGCGTGGCCGGCGCGCTGCTGATACCGGGTGCGCTGTCGTTGTTGACGCAGGCCTTTCCCGACGCCCGCGAGCGGGCCCAGGCCATTGGCGTCTGGGCTTCGTTCAATGCCATCTCGCTGATCGTAGGCCCCATGCTGGGCGGCGTGCTGGTGGCGCACTTCAGTTGGCAGAGCATCTTCCTGATCAACCTGCCGGTGGGCGTGCTGGCCATCGGGCTGGGCCTGTGGAGCATCCAGGAAAGCTCGCATCCCGAGCATGCCGCCTTCGACCCGGCGGGCCAGGCGCTGAGCGTGGTGTGGCTGGGCGCCTTGACCTACGGCCTGATCGCGGCCGGCGAGCATGGCTGGCAATCGCCGCCGGCGGTAGCGGCGCTGGTCGTCGCGGCGTTGGGGCTGGCCGGCTTCCTGTGGGTCGAACATACCGTGGCGCGTCCCATCCTGCCGTTGGGGCTATTTCGCGACGCGGGCTTTGCGGTCACCAACTTCGCGTCGTTCGTGCTGGGCTTTGGCGGCTACAGCAGCCTGTTCTTTTTCTCGCTGTATCTGCAGCACGTGCAGGGCCTGTCGCCGCTGGCCGCGGGCTGGCAGCTGGCGCCGCAATTCGTGGCGGCCGGGTTGATGTCGACCGTCTTCGGCCGCTTGAATATCCGCTTCAGCCTGCCGCGCCTGATGGTCGCCGGCTACGGCCTGATCGGCGCGGCCATGCTGGGCATGATGAGTTTTGACGCGCACACGTCCTTTGCGGTATCGGGTTCGCTGATGGTGGTGCTGGGCCTGGGCATGGGGCTGGCGGTGCCGTCGACCAGCATGGCCGTGATGGCGACGGTGCCGCGCGAACGCTCGGGCATGGCGTCGGCCACCATGAACGCGCTGCGCCAGACCGGCATGACCATCGGTATCGCGCTGCTCGGCGCATTGATGAGCGGGCGCGCGGTGGACAGTCTTGCCGCAACGCTGATGCGGTTGGGCCGCGACGACGCGCTGGCCGTCGCGCGCGCCGCAGTCACGCAGCATGTCATGCCTGCGCAGCCGGACGGCGTGGCGGCATTGTTCGCCGACGCATTGGCTGGCGGTTTCCATGCGGCGATGCTGGGGGCAGGCGCGATGTCGGTGCTGGCGGCGCTGTTGCTGCTGATGGTCACTCGCGGCGCGCGGCCGGTGCTGCACACGGCTTGAAGGCGGCGGCGGGTACACCCACGCAGACGTCGAGCAACAGGCCTGGCGCATTGCTTGCCACACCTGCGCGGCGCGGAATTCCAGCGTGCGAAATTCCAGCGCGCGGAATCAAACAGCGCGGTGTTTAAGCATGCGTAAAAAACGCGACCCAGGGTTGTCGCTCCGGTAAGATCTCCGCCCAATAACAGGTTAACAACCGAGAGGAGACAACCCCATGAAGCACCGTAAAACCTTGTTCCGCCTGGCGCCGTTGGCCCTGGCCGCGCACCTGGCCTTGGCCGGCCCCGCCGCCGCGCAAAGCGCGCCGGGCACGCAGGGCCCGCTGCAAGCCGCGCCCGACGCGGCGTTGGCCGCGCAGATCGACCAGCGCGCCAAAGCCATCGAAGACAAGCTCATCGCCTGGCGCCGCGACATCCATCAACACCCCGAACTGGGCAACCAGGAAAACCGCACGTCCAAACTGGTCGCCGACCACCTGCGCGCGCTGGGTATGGAAGTGAAGACGGGCGTGGCCGGCACCGGCGTGGTCGCGCTGCTCAAGGGCGGCAAGCCCGGCCCGGTGGTGGCCTTGCGCGCCGACATGGACGCGTTACCCGTGAAAGAACAGGTCGACGTGCCATTCGCCTCCACGGCCCGCGGCACCTACCTGGGCAAGGAAGTGGACGTGATGCACGCCTGCGGCCACGACGCCCACACCGCCATCCTGATGGCCACCGCCGAAGTGCTTGCCGGCATGAAGGACCAGCTGCCCGGCAGCGTCAAGTTCATCTTCCAGCCGGCCGAGGAAAGCCCGGCCGACTTCGAGCCGGACGGCAAGAAGATCTGGGGCGCCAAGATGATGGTGCAGGAAGGCGTGCTGGAAAATCCCAAGGTCGACGCGATCTTCGGCCTGCACGTGTCCAGCAGCTATCCGGTGGGCAAGCTGTCGTGGCGCAGCGGCCCGGCGATGGCCGCGGCCGAC
Source organism: Achromobacter xylosoxidans (assembly GCA_040396375.1). Lineage (GTDB taxonomy): Bacteria > Pseudomonadota > Gammaproteobacteria > Burkholderiales > Burkholderiaceae_B > Achromobacter > Achromobacter xylosoxidans_D. Next base: position 23,547 of record JBEBOQ010000042.1, on the reverse strand, counting down.
CAGTTCTGGATCGACGTGACCGGCAAGCAGACGCATGGCGCGCGGCCGTGGTCGGGCATCGACCCGATCGTGGTCAGTTCGCAGATCATCCTGGGCCTGCAGACCATTCCCAGCCGCCAGATCAACAGCATGCTGGAGCCGGCCGTTATCACCGTGGGCGCCATCCACGGCGGCAACCGCATGAACATCGTGCCGGACAGCGTTGCCATGACGGGCACCATCCGCACCTATGACGAGGGCATGAAGAAAGACATCCACCAGCGCATCGAACGCACCGCCACGATGATCGCGCAAAGCGCGGGCGCCAAGGCCGACGTGCGCGTGGTGGAGCTTTACAACGCCACCGTCAACAACCCTGCCCTGACCGAAGCAATGGGCCCCACGCTGCGCCGCGTGGCCGGCGAAGGCAACTACGGACTGCAGCCCAAGTCCACCGCGTCGGAAGACTTTTCCTTCTACCAGGAAAAAGTGCCGGGCATGTTCTTCTATCTGGGCGTGACGCCCAAGGGCACCGACCCCGACACGGCGGCGCCCAACCACTCGCCGCGTTTCTATGTGGATGAGTCGGGCCTCATCAACGGCGTGCGCGCACTGTCGAACCTGACCGTGGACTACATGGCCCGCGCCAAGAAGGGTAGCTAGCCGGTAGCGCATGGGCCTGCCCCCTCGACGGCAGGCCCTGGCAACGCACGTGCAACGCGTGTGCCCCCAGCCCACCTGCGTCTTGCACCCAGGGCATAAGCAAACCGCCATAAAGTCTTTGTAGGACGCGGCGCGGTTTCCTACAGTACGGCCCTTTGCCGCCAAAGAGCCGTATCGCCATGCCGATTTCCCGACGCCGTCTTCTGCTTGCCAGCGCGCTGGTGCTGCCGCTTGCGCGGCCCCGCGCCGCGCGCGCCGCCGCGTGGCCCGAGCGGCCTATCCGGCTGGTGGTGACCTTTCCGCCGGGCGGCGCCAGCGACATCGCCGCGCGCATCATCGCGCCCAGCCTGGCTGAACTGCTGGGCCAGGCCATCGTCATCGAGAACCGGCCCGGCGCGGGCTCCACCCTGGGTGCGGCGCAGGTGGCGCAAGCCCCGGCCGATGGCTACACGCTGCTGATGTCGAACTCTGCGCCGCTGTCGATTTCGCCCGCACTGATGCCGCAGCACAGCTACGACCCGCTGACCAGTTTCCGCCACGTCGCCTACATCGGCGCGGTGCCGACCGCGTTCGTCGTGCATCCGTCGGTGCCGGCCGAGACCTTCGCGCAACTGACCGACTGGATCAAAGCCCAGCCCGAGCCCGTGCAATACGGCAGCGGCGGCCTGGCATCGGTCGGGCAGATCGTGGGCGAACTGTACGCGCGCCAGACCGGCGCGCCGCTGCAGCACATTCCGTACAAGGGGTCCGGCGCGATGCGCAACGACCTGCTGGGCGGTCAGATCCGTTTCGCGGTGGACGCGTTGCCGCAGAACCTGCCGTTCCTGCGCACCGGCCAGTTGCGGCTGCTGGCCGTCACCACGCAGCAACGCGTGCCGCAAGCACCGACGATTCCGGCCGTGGGCGAGCTGGGCTATCCCGGCCTGGTGGCCGAGAACTTCATCGGCTTGTCGGCGCCGGCCGGCCTGTCCGATGCCATCAGCCAGCGGCTGTACACCGCATTGACCCAAGTGCTGCAAACGCCTGACCTGCGCGCCAAGCTGGAAGGCCAGGGTTTCGTGCTGGCGGAAAAATCGCCCAGCGAATTCACCGACTTCGTGCGCCGCCAGGCCGACGCCTGGGGGCCAGTGGTGCGGGCAACGGGAGCCAGCCTGTGAGCGCGCGCCGCTTGCTGGTGCTGTTCGGCCATCCCGGTCGGGGCGGTTTCAACGAGGCCGCGGTCGAGGGCGCCGCGCGCGCCGCCCAGGCCGGCCATGCGTTGCAAGTGAAATGGATCGCAGACAACGATCCGGACCTGCGCGCCGAACGCCTGGCGGCGCTGTGCGCCACGGGTCCTGACCTGGTCATCGTGCATGGCGGCCAGGGCGACGCCCCGGTGGCCCAGGTGGCGCCGCGCTTTGCGCGCACCCAGTTCGCCATCACCCAGGGCAGCCACCACGGCGCCAACGTGGCGTCCTATGAAATCCTGCAGGAACACACCGCCTTTCTGGCCGGCGTGCTGGCGGGCCTGCGCGGCGGCGCCGCGCACCTGTCGGGCGAACGCGTGCGGCCCGGATTGAAGGGCCGCGCGGCCTACGCCGACGGCGTGCGCCGCGTGCGCGGCCAGGACCCGCTGACCGGCTTCTGCGGCAACCAGCATGATCCGGCCCTGGCTGGCGCCTGGACCGACGCGCTGGCCGCCCGCGGCGCCCGCGTGGTGTTCGCGATGATGGACGGCGGCCGCGAAGGAATCACCCAAGCCTGCCGCCGCCACGGCCTGCGCCAGATCGGCAACGTGCTCGATTGGGTGGCGCGCGATCCGGCCGTGTACCTGGCATCGGCGCTGGCCGATTCCGGCCTGTGCGTCGAGCGCGCCGCCGCCGACCACGCCGCCGGCGCCTTGCGGGTCGGCGCCGTCACGCATTTTGGCCTGGAAGCCGGCGCGTCATTGCGTCTGGTGCTGGGCGCGGATGTCAGCGCCGAAGAACGCCGCATCCTGGATGACTGGTCAGGTCGCCTGGCGCGGGGCGACGTGCAGGTGGCGCATGAATATACGGGCCGGGAATTCGCGCTGGAAAGCGCGGCCGCCTGATGTTGCTGCGCGCACGGCCGGGCGCGATTCGCCCGCCGGCCGCACGCCCTGATTTCAAGCTCAAACGCTGCGCAGCGTGCGCGCTTGCACCGTCTGATAAGCGGTCTGCGTCATTGACGCCCGCCCGCCCCGTCGCTACAGTGACCGCCGACCCCTGGCTGGGCGGCGCGCCGCCCGCAAGCCGAGCTTTCGACTCCCGCGGTTCGCCGCGACCTTCATCCGGAATCTTCCATGAACAGCTACCGCGTCGGCATCGCCGGCTTCGGCGCCATCGGCCAGGCCGTGGCGCAATCCCTGGACGCCGGCCTGCCCGGCCTGACGCTGGCCGCCGTGGCCGTGCGCAACCCCAAGGCCGCGCCCGCCTTCACCTGGCAGCAAGCCGCCCCCACCTTCACCACCATCGGCGAACTGGTCGAGCACTGCGACGTGGTGGTGGAATGCGCCCCCGCCGCCGTTTTCCGCGAACTGGCCGAACCGGTGCTGAAAGCCGGCAAGAAGCTGGTGGTGCTGAGCTCGGGCGCGCTGCTGCGCCATGACGACCTGATCGAACTGGCGCGCGCCCACCACGGCCAGATCCTGGTGCCGTCCGGCGCCATCCTGGGCCTGGACGCCATCACGGCAGCCGCCGAAGGCGTCATTCACTCGGTCACCATGATCACCCGCAAGCCCGTGCGCGGCCTGCTCGGCGCCCCGTACCTGACCGACAACAACATCGATATCGCCGACATCACCGAACCGCGCCTGATTTTCCGCGGCTCGCCGCGCGAAGCCGCGGTGGGCTTTCCGGCCAACCTGAACGTCGCGGTCAGCGTGTCGCTGGCCGGCATCGGCCCGGACCGCACCACGCTCGAAATCTGGGCCGATCCGTCGCTGGAACGCAATATCCACCGCGTCGAAGTGGTGTCCGATGCGGCTTCGTTCTCGATGGAAATCCAGAACATCCCGTCGGCCAACCCCAAGACCGGCCGCATCACCGCGCAAAGCGTGATCGCGGCGCTGCGCAAGCTGACCGGGCCGCTGCGCGTCGGCACCTGACGTCCGCTGACGCCACGGCGACATTCAAGGCACGCTTGAATGTCGCCAACGGGCATCGCCCGCGACGCCGCTCCCTTACGCCGCCACCCGCGCCAATGGCGCCTCGCCCGCGCCCCCCATCGCCCCCGTGGTCCACCCGCCCATCCCATCCAGTGTCAGCCGGTGCGTATGGAACGGGTCCAGCGTGCTGCGATGCCCCACGCTGACCAGCATGCAGTCCGGCAATTCTTGCCGCAGCAGGCTGTAGAGCATGTGCTCCAGGCCTTCGTCGGTCGCCGAGGTGGCTTCGTCCAGGAACACGATGGCGGGCCGGTTGAACAGCACGCGGGCGAACGCCACGCGCTGCTGTTCGCCGATCGACAGAATGCGCGACCAGTCGGCCGCTTCGTCCAGCCGGCCGGCCAGATGGCCCAGGTTTACTTGCCGCAACGCGGCCGCCAGGCGAGCGTCGTCCTGGGGCTGGGCATGCCCCGGGTAGGCCACGGCGTCGCGCAGCGCGCCTAGCGGCAGGTAGGGCCGCTGCGACAGGAACAACGCCGCCGCGCCCTGCGGCCGCTTGACGGTCCCTTGGGCATACGGCCACAGGCCGGCCAGCGCGCGCAGCAAGGTGGTCTTGCCACTGCCCGACGGCCCCTTGATCAGCAGGGCCTGGCCCGGGCGCAGCGACAGGTGCAGTTGCCGCAGCATGGCCTGGCCATCGGGCCGCGACACGTCCAGGCCAAAAATCTCCAGCCCATCGGGCAACGGCAGCGGCTCGATGGCCGGCAGCTCGCGCGCCGCCGCGTTGGCGTCCAGAAAGCCTGCCAGACGATTCAGCGTGGCGCGGTACTGCGCGAACGAATCGTACGACGTCCGAAAGAACGACAGCGAATCCTGCACCTGGCCAAAGGCCTGCGCGGTCTGCATGACATCGCCCAGCTTGATCGCGCCGCTGAAAAATCGCTGCGCCTGCAACAGGAACGGGAACACCACCGCCACCTGGCTGACGGCCAGATTGAAGCCGTCAAACTTCAAGCCCCGATACACGCGCGCCCACAGGTTGGCGATGTAGGCCGAGAACCGCGTCCACAGCGTGGCGCGCTCAACGTCTTCGCCTTGGTAGAAGGCCACGTTCTCGGCGTTTTCGCGCAAGCGCAGCAAGGCGTAGCGGAAGTTGGCGGTGAGCCGTTCGGACAGGAAGTTCAACAGGATCAGCGGCCGGCCGATCTTGAAGGCGAACAGCGTGGCGACGATGACATACAGGTAGACCATGAACACCATCGCGCGCGGAATCTCGACGCCCGCGATGCCAAGTGGCCCGGACAGATTCCACAGGATCCCCGTGAACGCCACCAGCGACACCATGGCACTCAACGCGCCGATGACCAGGCTGCGCGAGCCGGTCACGAACATCGCGATGTCCTGCTCGATGCGCTGGTCGGGGTTGTCCACCGGCTCGCCGACAAAGTGGCTGCGGTAGTAGGCGCGCGCGCCCAGCCAGTCGCGGGTCAGGCGGTCGTTGAGCCAGACTCGCCAATGGATGTCGAAGGCCTGGCCGGCGTAGCTGTCCACCAGCGTGCGCACCACGTGCACGCTGGCCAGCACGGCAAAAATGCCCAGGAAGCGCCAGAACGCCGTCGGGTCCAGCGCCTGCAACGCGCTGTAGAACCCGTTGTACCAATAGGAAAACAGCACGGTCATGCGAACCGAGAACATCGCCAGGAACAGCAGCGCGGCCAATGTCAGCAGCGGTTTCCAGCTGCGCCGCGGCGTCAGGTAGGGCCACGCCAGGCGCCAGAATTTGCGCCCCCAGTCGGTCCAGCGCGACAGGGCCAGCGCCACGGCGGCCAACGCGATGGCGGTGATGCCGAACGCGCGCACCAACCAAAGCGCGCTTTCCCACAGCTGCTGCTGCCAGTTCAGATCCATGACATGCCCCTCTAGCGTCGTTTTTGGTTAGAACGACAAAGGGGGTCTAGTTCCGGCGAAAACGCCGTCTTAAGCGTGGCTTAAGCGTTCGCCGACGCAACTGAAGGGGAAGTGAAAGGCGGGGCGGGTCAGTTCGCCCCCAGGTCCAGGTTGGCGAACATGTCCGCCAGCGTCGGCACCGACCGGGCCGGCCAGATGGCGCTCAGGTCGAAACTAGGCAGGCGCTCGCCGTCGCGCACTTCGCAAAACCGCACGCCGCGAAAATCCATGGACTGGATCCAGCTGGGCAAGAGCGCCACGCCGCAGCCGCCCGCCACACAGGCCAGCACCGTCAGGGTGCGGTTGGCCTCCTGGTTCACGTGGGCGTCGTGCCCGCCCTTGCGCATGGCGTCCAGGATGTCGGCGTAGAAGGCCGGCAGTTGCGACTGGGGATACATCACCAGGCCAGCCTGGGCGATCTGCGCCATCGACACCTGGCCGTCGGCCGCGACCTCGAATTCGTCGGGCACAGCCGCCACCAGCCGGTCGCGCAGCAGTTGGCGTTCGCGCATGCGGCCGCCCACCGCCACCGGCGTATGCATCAAGCCGATATCGATTTCGCCGGTCTGCAGGGCCTCGGCCTGCTCGGCGTTGCTCATTTCGCGCAGGATCACGCGCACGCCGGGCGCCTGCCGCCGCATTTCGCGCAGTGCGCGCGGCAGGGTGTTGAACAGCGCCGACGACACCAGCCCCACCGTCAGTTGGCCGGCGCTGCCGCGACCGATCTCGCGGGCGCGGTGGGCGGCGGCGTCGATGCGCGCCACGCTGACGCGCACGTCTTCGAGAATGGCGGCAGCGGCCGGCGTGGGGGTGGTGCCCTGGCGCGAGCGGTCGAACAAGCGTACGCCCAGGTCCTTTTCCATGCGGCCCAGCGCCTGGCTCAGCGCAGGCTGGGCGATGCCCAGCCATTCCGACGCGCGGCTGACACTGCCGTGGTCCACCACGGCCAGAAAATAGCGCAGGTGCCTGGTTTCCATATCGATCCAATATACATAAAGCAATTTTCCAGAATGGAAAACTATACCTGACCTCCCTACAATTCCGCCTTACAAAACCTTACAGAAGCGTGCGGGCCATCGGCTGCGCACAAGCCCAGGAGACCGCCTTGCCCCCGTCCGCGACCGGCCCCGCCGTCGACACCCACGCCCACGTATTCCGGCAAGGCCTGGCGCTGGCGGACACGCGCCGCCACACCCCCGACTACGACGCCACGCTGGACCAGTACCTGGCCCTGCTGGACGCGCACGGGCTGACGCAGGGCGTGCTGGTGCAGCCCAGCTTCCTGGGCACCGACAACAGCTTCCTGGTCGACGCCCTGCGCACCCAGCCCCAGCGGCTGCGCGGCGTGGCCGTGGTGGACCCGGCTATCGCAGACGCCGACCTGCACGCCCTGGCCGCGGCCGGCGTGGTCGGCATGCGCCTGAACCTGATCGGCCTGCCCCTGCCCGACGTGCAGGCGCCGGCCTGGCGCCATCTGCTGGATCGCGTCAATGCATTGGGCTGGCATGTCGAAATCCACGTGCAAGCCGCGCGCCTGGCCGATATCATGCCGGCGCTGCTGCAGGCCGGCTGCCGCGTGGTGGTCGACCACTTCGGCCGCCCTGAACCGGCGCTTGGCGTGTCGGACCCGGGCTTTGCCTACCTGCTGCGGCAAGCCGACAGCGGCCGCGTCTGGGTCAAGCTGTCCGCCCCCTACCGCAATTGGCCTGCGCCCGCCTGTGGCGCGTCGGGCCGCCTGGCCGCGCAGCAATTGCTACAGGCCTACACGCCCGCCCGCCTCATGTGGGGCAGCGACTGGCCCCATACCGAGCATCGCCACCTGGCGTCCTACCCTGCGGCCACGCAGTGGCTGGACGACTGGATCGACGACCCCGCGCAACGACGCGCCATCCTTGCCGACACGCCGTTGCAGCTGTTCCAATTTTCAGGAGACTCCCAATGACCCCTCTGTTCCAACGCCTCGCCCGGCGCGCAAGCCTGCTGGCCGCCGCCGGTGTGCTGGCCGGCGCTGCCGGCTCGGCAGCCGCCGCCTATCCCGAGCGCGCCGTCACGCTGGTCGTGACCTACCCGCCCGGCGGCACGGTGGACGTGGTGGCCCGCCTGATCGGCCCCAAGCTGGCAGCCGAACTGGGGCAACCGGTGGTCATTGAAAACCGCGGCGGGGCCGGCGGCATGATCGGCGGCGCGGTGGTGGCCAAGGCCCAGCCCGACGGCTACACCTTGATGCTGGACGCGTCCAACCACGCGCAGAACCCCGCGCTGCACCCCAAGATGCAGTTCGATACCCTGACCGCCTTCGCACCGGTGTCGCTGCTGCTGCGCGTGCCCAACGTGCTGGTCGTGACCCCGTCGTATGAAGTCAAGACGGTGGCCGACCTGATCAAGCTGGGCCAGCCCGGCTCCAAGGAACACGTCTACTTCGCGTCGGCCGGCCCCGGCTCGGCGCAGCACCTGGCCGGTGAATTGTTCAACCTGCTGGCCAAGACGCAGCTGCAACACGTGGCCTACAAGGGCGGCGGCCCGGCCATGATCGACGTCATGTCCGGCCAGGTGCCGGTGATGTTCGCCAGCATGGGCTCGGCCTGGCAGCACGTGAAGAACGGCAAGCTGCGCGCCGTGGCCGTGGGCGGATCGCAACGCTCCAAGACCGCCCCCGACCTGCCCACCATCGCCGAATCCGGCGTGCCGGGCTACGAAACCTATGAATGGAACGCCGTGTTCGCGCCCGCCGGCACGCCGCCCGAGATCGTCAACCAGGTCTCGCAAGCGCTGGCCAAGGTGCTCAAGGACCCGCAGATCGCCGAGCAGCTTGAAGGCATCGGCGCCGAGACCATCGGCTCCACGCCCGCCGAACTGGACACGTTCCGCCGCGCGGAAATCGAGAAGTGGCAGCGCGTGGTCAAGGAAGCCGGCCTGAAACTGGACTAAGTAATGACGGGCCGCCAGGCGTGTCGGCATCCCTGGGATGCCTTGCACACGCGCTGACGGTCCACAACCGCATTGCCGGTATTGGGGCGCCCTTCGGGGCGCCCGTTTTTTTGCCCTTTTTTTTGCTTTTACGACCGGCCCCGATGCGATAAAAAGAGCGGATCGAACGCGCCATGGGAAGTCCGGAACAAGATGAACCAAGAAAGCCACGAGCCCTCCCCGTCCCCGCCCGCCGACGCGGCCGCAGCGCTGGCGGCCGGCGCCGACGGCGCCACACTCGACGGCCTGGCCGACGGCTTTCTCGCGATGGGCCGCGACTGGCGCGTACGCTATCTGAATCCCGCCGCCGAACGGCTGCTGCGCCGCAGCAGGCAGGACCTGATCGGGCATAGCCTGTGGGACAGCTGCCCAGACCTGGTCGGCACCGGCTATTACGACGCCTGCCGCGGCGCCCTGCAAACGGATCGTCCCGCCAGCCATACCGGCTATTACGCGCCGCACGCCACCTGGTTCGAAGCTCGCGCCTTTCCCCATGACGGCGGCCTGGCGGTGCTGTTTCGCGACGTCTCGCGCGAACGTGAAGAAACCGCCCAGCTCAGGTACCAGGCCACCCACGACTACCTGACCGGCCTGCCCAACCGCCGCCAGTGCATGGAGACGCTGTCCTGCGCCATCGCCGAAGCGGCGCCGGGGCTAGCCGCGCAGAACGCCTCGCTGGCCGTGCTGTTCCTGGACCTGGACCGTTTCAAGGAGGTCAACGACGCGTTCGGCCACGCCGAGGGCGACCTGCTGCTGTGCAACGTGGCCGAGCGGCTGCGCAAGTTCCTGACCCCTGCGATCTTCTGCGCCCGCGTCGGCGGCGACGAATTCCTGCTGGTGCTGCGCGGCACCAATGAACGCGCGGCCGAGGCGCTGGCCAATTCGATCCTGAACGCCGTGTCGCGGCCCAGCGACATCCACGGCCGTTCGGTCTCGCTGGGCGCCAGCATCGGCATCGCGATGTTGAATGCTCCTGGCGAGTCCGCCGAGATGTTGCTGAACTACGCGGACGCCGCCATGTACGCGGCCAAATCGGCGGGCCGCTTCCAGGTGCGTCTGTATCACCGAGAACTGATGCAGGGCCTGGGCGCGCGGCTGTCGCTGCGCGGCGACATCCAGGGCGCGCTGACCAACAACCAGTTCGAACTGCATTTCCAGCCGCAGATCAGCATGCACGACGGCTCCCTGTGCGGCGCCGAAGCGCTGCTGCGCTGGCGCCATCCCACCCGCGGCCTGCTCGGCCCGGCGGCGTTCCTGGACGTGATCCTGGATTCGCCGCTGGAATCGGCGCTGACCGAATGGGTCGCCAACGCCACCTGCCAGCACATCAGCGAATGGCTGGCCGACGATCTGCCCGTGCCGCGCATCTCGTTCAACCTGTCGGCCCGCCAGTTGGTGGCGCCCGACCTGGCCGCCACCATCGTGCGGCTGGCGCAGGTGCACGGCGTGCCGCCGACGCTGCTGGATGTGGAGGTCACCGAGAATTCGCTGATGAGCGACGTCGAGAAGGCCTCGGGCATTCTCATGGAGCTGCGCCAGGCAGGAATTTCCGCGTCGCTGGACGACTTCGGCTCGGGCTATTCCAGCCTGGCCTATCTGGTGCGGCTGCCGATCGACACGCTCAAGATCGATCAGTCGTTCGTCTGGGCGCTGGGCAAGGTGCCCACCGCCACCGCCGTGATCCGCGGCGTGGTGCGGCTGGCGCATTCGCTGGGCATGCGCACGCTGGCCGAAGGCGTCGAAACCGAAGCGCAGCGCCAGATGCTGATCGAAGAAGGCTGCGACGCCATGCAGGGCTTTCTGTTCAGCCGCGCCCTGCCCGCCACCGCCTTTGCCGCGCTGCTGCGCGACACGCCGCCCTGACGCCAGCCGCTATCATGTCCGCCTGACATGGCTGCGAACGATACGATGGAAAAGATACGGCTCGACAAATGGCTCTGGGCGGCGCGCTTCTACAAGACGCGCAGCCTGGCGGTGGACGAAATCGGCAAGGGCCGCGTGCAGGTCAACGGCCAGCCCGCCAAGCCGGCGCGCGAAGTCGGCCCGGGCGACCTGGTCAGCATCCGCCGCGAAGACCCGGTGCTGCATGTGCGCGTGGTGGCGGTGAGCGGCGTGCGCGGCCCGGCGCCGGTGGCGCGCCAGCTATACGAAGAAACCCCCGAAAGCGCTGCCGCGCGCGCCCATGCCGCGGAAATGCGGCGCCTGGCGCCCGAACCCGCGCTGGACATCGCGGCGGGGCGGCCGACCAAGCGTGATCGGCGCTTGATTGATCAGATGCGCGGCAAATAACACAGCGGATGGCGGCCTGCGTTATCGCCGGCCCCTGCGCCATCAAACGCGGCGCAGCGCCTACAGCGCCCGCCCCACGATCAACGAATCCAGCGCCATCTCCGGCTCGGCGCTCTTGCCTTCGTACGGCAGGCGGCCGATCAGGTAGCGCATGGCGTTCAGGCGGGCGCGCTTCTTGCAGTCGGACTTGACCACGATCCACGGTGCATCGGCCGTGTCGGTATGCGCGAACATCGCTTCCTTGGCGCGGGTGTAGTCGTCCCACTTGTCCAGCGAGGCCAGGTCCACCGGGCTGAGCTTCCATTGCTTGAGCGGATGCACCTTGCGTTGCAGGAAGCGGCGGCGCTGTTCTTCCCGGCTGACCGAGAACCAGAACTTCACCAGGTGGATGCCGCTGGCGACCAGGTTGCGCTCGAAATCCGGCACCTGGCGCAGGAACTCCAGGTATTCCGCCTGCGTGCAAAAACCCATCACGCGTTCCACGCCAGCGCGGTTGTACCAGGAGCGGTCGAACATCACGATCTCGCCGGCGGTGGGCAGGTGCTGCACGTAGCGCTGGAAATACCATTGGCCACGTTCGGTGTCCGACGGTTTTTCCAGGGCGACCACGCGCGCGCCGCGGGGATTCAGGTGTTCCATCATGCGTTTGATGGTGCCGCCCTTGCCCGCCGCATCGCGGCCTTCGAACAGGATCACCACGCGCTGGCCGGTCGCCTTGACCCAGGCCTGCAGCTTGAGCAATTCCACCTGTAGCGCGTACTTCTGCGTTTCGTAATTGCGTCGCAGCATGCGGTGCTGGTAGGGGTAGACGCCCTCGCGCCAGTCGGTGGCCAGCTCTTCGTCGGGATTGCGGCGGGCGGCGGGCGCCTGTGCGTTGGCTTGCAGCAGCGCGCGATGCACGGCCAGCGCGTCGTCCGGCGACAGTTCCTCGATCACCGAGCGCAGCGCCTCGTGGGCCTGGCCGGATTCGCCGACGTTATAACGGCGGGCGATGTCCGCCAGCACGGCCGCGGTTTCCTGGCGGGCGGCGCTCTCGCGTGCGCTGACGCGCTTGCGGGCGGTAACGGCGGGTTCGATGGCCGGCAGATCCCCGGGCGACGCGGCAACAGAGACCGTCGCGCCCGCACGTTTTGCGGCCGGGCCAGCGCGTTTGGACGCCGGGGCCGCAGGCACGGCGGCGACCGGACGCTTGGCGCCCTGGTTAGCCGATTGGCCGCGTTTGGCGGCCGGGGCGCGACGCACGCCGGCGCTGCGCTTGGCGGCGCGGGCCGCGGGTTTATCAGCCGTGGCGGCCTGAGCCTGTTCGGAAGCTTGCGGGGTCTTGTCTGTCATCGATCCTGTCCTTGCTGCGCGTGGGGTCCGGCCAGTCGCCGGCGACCCGTCAGGAAAAAGTGCAACCCTAACCCGGGCCGCAACACAGGATGTTGACATGCATCAAGACACGTAACATTTTTGCAGTCTGCCGCGCCGGATTGAGAAGCCCTGGCGCCACGGCCAGCCGCTACACTGCCGCATCGACTTCGCCGCCCTTATCGCCATGTGGTCACGCCTTAAACGGCTGCTGTCGGGCCCGCCCGCCGCACCCGATCCGTTTGCCGAAACCATCCGCTTCGATGACACCGGGTTCACGCGCGCCAGCGACCTGGCCAGCGCCATGGGCTTGCGCCAATCCTGGCCCTGGCAAGACGTCCACGAATTCGGCTTTCGCTTCTCGCAGGCGATCTATCCGGACCCCTGGGCCGGCGACTACATGGAAGGCCTGTGGTACGTCCGGGTGCAGGACGACGACGCGTTGATGGCGGTGGAATTCAACCAGGACATCCTGGACCCCGATGCGCTGCCACCGGCCCTGCTGCGCCATATGCCGGACCTGAACCGCAACGCATTGCGGGCCGGCCTGGTCGCCGCGTCGGGCGGCCCACGCCACTTCGATGGCGCAGGCGAATGGGTCATCTGGCGACGTGATGCGATTGCGCCTGAAAAGCCCGCACAGTAACATTTACATCCAAATATTTCTTGGCTGCCGCTGACCGTGCATACGCGCAACGAACCGACCTTGAGCCTGGAAAACGCGCCGCCCGGCCCGCAGCCGGACCCACTGGCCGCCGCCCTGCAAAGGCCTCCCGCTCCCAGCCGCGCGTTGAAATTCTGGACCTACGCCATCTACGTCGGACTTTGGGCGCTGGCGGTCCTGCTGCGGGACGACACGCCGTCGACCGCGAAAGCCGCGTCGACCCTGGGCCAAGCCGTCGGCGCCGCCGTCGCGCTGGCAATCCCGCCCTGCCTCGTTATTCTGATTCTGTCGGTGTTCAAGCCCTTGCGCACGCCGCGCAACCGCATGCGCATCGCGTTCGGCGTCGGGCTGGCCCTGCTGGGCATGCTTGCCACGCTGAGCGGCATGGCGTTCTATCAGGGCAAGCAAAAGGCGATCGCCTACACCGAGATTCGCCACGTCGGCGACGTGATGCGCACCGCCATGTACGCCGCCGACCATCCGCAGGGGGACGTGCCGGATATCGATCCCGCTCCCAAGGCCCGCGGCGCTTACGGCCAGATCGAGCGCGCAGTGAAGATCCTGCTGGGGCAGCGCCTGACGCAATACCGCGCCTACATGAAGGAACTGGACGACGTGCGGCTGTCGGAATTGTTCATCGCCAACCGGCTGGCGCGCGATCGCGGCCTGGTGGAAAGCCGGCTGATCCTGGAGCAATCGCAGCGCATCGTGCAAAAGTACAGCCAGCAGAACCAGAGGCTGTTGGCCGACGTGCCGCTGATGATCCGCAGCCTGGACCTGAGCGAGCAACAAAAGAATCAGATGGTCGAAGGCGCGCTCAAGGCGCGCCCGGCACAAAAGGCCACGTTGGCGCGCAACTGGGACATCGAACGTCAGACGCTGGCCGAGTTCGAGAAGATGATCAACCTGCTGGACGACAACCGCCGGTCATGGCGCGCCGAGCACAACGAAATCGTGTTCGACCAGGACAAGCTGCTGGCGCGCTTTCAGGCGCACCAGCAGACTGTGCGGCAGCTGACCGAGGAACGGGTCCGGCTGGAACTGCAGCAGTTCGACAGCCTGACGTCCGACCTGCGGTGAAGGGTTACACCCGGTCCAGCCCCTGCTTCAGATCAGCCAGGATATCCGTGGCGGTTTCCAAGCCGACGGACAGGCGCAGCAACCCTTCGGACAGGCCGTACTTCTCGCGGTCCTCGGCCGTGTAGCTGGCGTGCGTCATCGAAGCCGGATGCTGGATCAGCGTTTCCGGATCACCCAGGCTGACCGCGATGCGCGCCAGCTTCAGGCTGTTGAGCAGACGGCGGCCGGCATCCAGCCCGCCCTTCAGTTCAAAGGCCACCAGGCCGCCGCCCGCCGCTTGCTGGCGCTGTGCGATCTCGGCACCCGCCGTGCCAGCCAGGCCCGGATAGAACACGTCGCGCACCGCCGCGTGCTCGCGCAGGAACTTGGCCACCTTCAGCGCCGATTCGCTGTGGCGCTCCACCCGCAGCTCCAGCGTCTTGATGCCGCGCAACACCAGGAACGCGGTGAACGGCGACAGCGTCGCGCCGGTGAAATAACGCAGGCCTTGCAGGCGGATGGCGTCGATGTGCTCCTTGCGCCCAACCACCGCGCCCGCCAGCAGGTCGCCGTGGCCGCCCAGGTACTTGGTGGCCGAATGCAGGACGATGTCGGCGCCGTGTTCCAACGGCCGCTGCAGCACCGGCGTGGCGAAGGTGTTGTCGACGATGGTCAAGAGGCCCTTGCCGCGCGCGATGGCCGAGATGGCGGCAATGTCGACCAGCCGCAGGTTGGGGTTGGCCGGCGTCTCGAAATAGACCGCGCGGGTCTTGGGGCCGATGGCGGCGGCCACCGTTTCCGGGCGCGTGAAGTCGGCGAACACGGCGTTGATGCCCAGGCGCGGCAACCCCTGCGCGAACAGCGTGAAGGCAGTGCCGTAGACGATCTGGTCGACCACGATCTCGTCGCCGCTTTGCAGCAGCGACAGCAGCGTGGCCGAGATCGCCGCCATGCCGGAGGCCGTGACCACGCCAGCCTCGGCCCCTTCGAGCGAGGCCAGCCGCTCTTCCAGCAAGGCCTGGGTCGGGTTGCGGGTGCGGCCGTAGACGTAGCCCGATTGTTCGCCCAGGCGGATGCGGTCGAAGGCCTCGATGCTGTCCTGGGTGTAGGTGGACGTCAGGTAAAGGGGCGGCGACAGCGCCCCCTGTTCGTCCAGCGGGTCATAGCCCAGGTGGATGGCGCGGGTGGCGAAGCCTTGGTATTGCGTGTCGGACATGGGAGTCTCCGGAAATCGGTTCAGGAAAGCGGACGGCGCGGCGCCGTCAACGCTTGTGGTCGGCGCGGCGCGACAGCCATTCGCCGGTGAATTGCACGATCGAGACCAGCGCGATCAGGATCACGATCACTTCGAACATCACGCGGGTTTCATAGCGTTCGTAGCCGTAGCGGATCGCCAGGTCGCCCAGGCCGCCGGCCCCCACCGCGCCGGCCATGGCCGAGGCGTTGATCATGGCGATGACGCTGACGGTCATGCCGCCGATGATGCCGGGCAGCGCCTCGGGCAGCAGCACGTGGCGCACGATGTGCCAGCGGCGGCAGCCCATGGCGCGCGCGGCTTCCACCAGGCCATGGTCGACGTCGTTCAGGCTGACCTGGGCGATGCGCGCGAAGAACGGCACCAGGTTGGCCGACAGCGGCACGATGGCGGCCCAGGTGCCGAGCGTGGTGCCGACCAGCATGCGCGTGAACGGCAGCATCGCCACCAGCAGGATGATGAAGGGGATGGCGCGGAACGTGTTCACGGTGATCGACAGCGCCTTGTTCAGGCGCGGCCGCGGATACAGGTTGCCCGGCGCGGTGACGGTCAGCACCACCGCCAGCGTCAGGCCCGCGGCGATCGCGATGAGCGCGGACACGCCCACCATGGTCAGCGTCTGCAGGAAGGCCTGCAGGTATTTATCCAGCATCGGCAGCGACATAGCCCAGTACCTCGATCTGATCGGCCACCAGCGCGGCGCGCGCGGCCTCTTCCTGTAGAACGGCGGCCGGCACCGACACCAGCAGGCTGCCCTGGGCGTGGCCGCGCAGGCGGTCCAGCCCGCCGTGCAGCAGCGTCGCGCCCGGGCCCAGCGCCGCCAGCGCCTGCAGCGACACGCCGTCGGGGCGGCCCTGGCCGGTGAAGCGCAGGCGCAGCACCGCCACGCCGGCCCTGCCCGACAGGCCCGCCAGGTCCGGCGCCAGCCGCGCCGCCAGGTCGGCCGGCAGGTCATGCTGCAATGGCCGCAACAGCGCGCGGGTGGCGTCGGCCTGCGGATTGCCGAACACGCGCCAGACCTCGCCATGCTCGACCTTGCGGCCGCCGTCCAGCACCAGCACCTTGTGGCAGACCTCGCGGATCACCGCCATGTCGTGCGTGATCAGCACCACCGTCAGGCCCAGCTTGCGGTTGATGTCGCGCAGCAGCGCCAGGATCGACTGGGTGGTTTCGGGGTCGAGCGCCGAGGTGGCTTCGTCGCACAGCAGGATTTCGGGGTCGTGCACCAGGGCGCGGGCGATGCCCACGCGCTGCTTCTGGCCGCCGGACAGCTTGGACGGATAGGTGTCGGCCTTGTCGCGCAACCCGACCAGGTCCAGCAGCGCGTCGACCTTGGCGCGCGCCTCGGCCGGCTTGACGCCCGCCACGCGCAAGGGCAGGGCCACGTTCTGCGCCACCGTCTTGGCCGACAGCAGGTTGAAGTGCTGGAAGATCATGCCGATGCGGCGTCGCAGCCCCACCAGCGCATCTTCGTCCAGGCTGCCCACGTCCAGGCCGTCCACCCGCACCCTGCCGGCGCTGGGCCGCTCCAGCATGTTGATGGACCGCAGCAGCGTGGACTTGCCGGCGCCGCTGCGCCCGATGATGCCGAACACTTCACCGCGCGCAATCGAAAACGAAATGTCCGACAGCGCCGCCACCGGGCCTTGCGGCCCCGGGTAGTGCTTCTGCACATCCTCGAAAACGATGTGCGCGTCCTGCGATGCTTGCGCGGCGCCGGCCTCGGCCAGCGCGGCCTCGTGCGGTAGGGAGAATTCGTGTTGGATCATGGCGCGCTTAGAAGACCGGGATCACCGAGCCTTCGTACTTGCTCAGGATGAACTGGCGCACTTCCTCGGAGTGGTAGGCCTTGACCAGCTCGGGCACCCAGGGCGCGTTCCTGTCTTTCTCGCGCACGGCGATGATATTGACGTAGGGGTTGTTCTCTTTCTTCTCGACCGCGATGCCGTCGCGGGTGGCGATCAGCCCGGCCTGGTAGGCGAAGCTGTTGACGATGGCGGCGGTGTCCACGTCGGGCAGCGAACGCGCCAGCACGACGGACGCGCTTTCCACGAAGTTCAGCTTCTTGGGGTTGGACGTCACGTCCGCCAACGTGGCGGTGCCGGTGGCGGGATCAAAGCCGTCACGCAGCGTGATCAGGCCATGGTCGCGCAGGATGACCAGCGCGCGGGTCTGGTTGCTGGGGTCGTTGGGGATGCCGACCTTGGCGCCGTCGGGCAGGTCTTTCAGCGACTTGTACTTCTTGGAATAGAAGGCGATGGGCGAGATCAGCGTGTTGGCCACCGACACCAGCTTGTAGCCGCGCTGCTTGATCTGGTCGTTCAAGAAAGGAATGTGTTGGAAGGCATTGGCTTCCAGGTCGCCGTTGTTCAGCGCCTCGTTGGGGCTGGCGGTGCCGGTGATGACCACGGGCTCCACGGCCAGGCCGTTCTTCTTGGCGACCTGGGCCACCACTTCCCAGATCTGCTCGTCGACGCCGCCGCGCACGCCCACCTTCAGCGGCTTGGGATCGGCCGAAAAAGCCGGTCCGTGGAACATGGCCGCGGCGGCCAGCACGGCGCCCAAGAGACCCTTGACGAGCGTGCCCGCGCGGGCGGTGAAAGTACGGGGAGTCATATTGGAATCGCCTCTAAGTCAATACGGTTATGAGAGAGACGATTCTAGGGATGGCTCCTGCGCGCGCGAACGAATAGTTGGTTGAGTCCTTATTACAAGGGTGTTTGGTTATGTGGTGGGCGCATATGCCGGCGGGATTGGTACGCGGCCAAACCCGCGGCAGCGGCCAGGCGGCGAGCCGGCCGCGCCTTAGAACGGCTTGACGAGCACCAGCGTCACGATGACGGCGGCGGCGATGACGGTGAAAGGCGCATACAGGTCCACCAGCGGCGGCCGCTTGGTGCCGCCGTTGGCCAGGCGGCGTAGCGCGGCACTCTGGATACCGAGCAGGGCCGACAACGCCAGGGCCACGCCCACCTTGATCCAGAGCCAGTCCATGGCGAACCAGCCGAAGGTCACGGCCAGGTGCAGGCCGACCAGCCAGGCCAACACCATGGCCGGCGTGGTCACGAACAGCGTCCAGCGGCGCAGCGCGCCCAGCATCTTGCGTTCCTTGGGCGCCTCGTCGCTATCGGGCGGCTGCGACGACAAGAGGAACAGGGACACGAACAGGGAGCCGCCCAGCCATGCGACCACGGCGGCAACATGCAGCATTATCAGGAGTTGGTAGGTCATGCGCGGGATTATCGCCGGACGGCGGAGCGGCATGGGGCCACATTGCCGCCGGGGCTTGCGCTGGGACAAACGGGATGGCGGTTGCGGCGTGAGCCGAAACCGCTTGCGGGTTACTTCGCCGCGTCGGTTGCCGCCGGCTGGGCGGCGGGGGGGACGGTCGTCGCGGGCGGCGGGGCGGGCGTCGATGCGGGCGCAGTCGCGGCCGGGGCGGCCTTGCCCGCCGTGGCCGGATCAGCCTTCACTGCGGGAGTAGCCGGAGCGACCGACGCCCCTTCTCCATTGGCAGGCGCGGCAGCCGGCACCGCGCGGGCCGGCTCGGGCGCCGGCTTGTCGCCGGCGGCCGGCGCGCCGCTGGCCGTGGACGGGTTAAGCGTATCGGCCGGCGCATCCGGCGCCGTCACCGGGTCAGCCGGTGGCTTGGGCGTCACGGCCTTGCCACGGCCGGGCGGCGGCACGTGCGGCGCGGCAGCGGCTTGCGCATCGGGCAGGAAGCGTTGCAGCAGCTGGAAGAAGCCTTCGTAGAACGCCGGGCGCGCCACGGTCTGGCTGGCGGTCTTGACCAAAGAATCGTCGCTGGCGCCGAACGGCATCGACACCTGCCCCAGCACGCTCACGCCCACGCTGGCCGAACTGCTGGTGCGCTTGATGGAATAGCGATCCTGCACGGCATTGGCGAATACCGTGGCGCGCTCGTTGGCAGCGCCATCCGACGCGCAGTCGATATTGAAGCTGATCTGCGTATGCTGGCCGTCGTCGCCCTGGAAGTTCTTGTGCCCCGTGACGCGCGAGCCTTCGAACTTGTCGATGTTGTAGCCCTGGCTGAGCAAGGCCCGCCGCCCGGCGTCGCAGGCCGTGTTGCTGCCTGCCGGAAACGTCCGGGAATAGGTGTCGTTCTGGGCGAAATCTTCTTTTTCGAAGGCGGCTTTGGGAGCGGCGCATCCCGCCAGAACAGCTGCCAAGGCAGCGCACAACGGGAGGGCAAGACGGCGGGTGACGCGGGGCATGAATTGGGGTCCGACTTCTGAAGCGATGGGGGATTATCAGCCATGGCCGAATTCCCCGGGGCCCCAGCGGGCGAACGCAGTGATGTGTTGAAACAGGTTTATAGCGCATCCCCGGCCGCAATACTTTTACCAGGGATGCGCAATTCCGACAGACCGGTAACACCCCGGCGGCGCTGGGCGCCTCAACCCAGGAAGGTGCAGCGCACCGCCCCCGCCTTGCCGGCCAATTCAAAGATGAAATCCCGCAACCGCCGCGGCTCTCTTCCCAGCACCGCTCTCAAGGTGGCGGCATTGCCCGGCAGGCCCACCGCCGCATAATGCGCGAAAACCTGTTCAAAGACCGCCAATTGGGCCGCATCGTGGGGCAGGCGCGCCTGGGTCGCCCAGTCCTGGAAGGACGGCGCCAGCGGTTGGATCGGGCGGCCCAGCGCCGCGCTCATCATCGCGGCGACCTCGTTGCGGGTGTAGGCCCCTTCCCCGCACAGTTCCAGCGTGGCGTAGGCCAGCCGGTCTTCGGTCAGCGCAATGGCGGCCACTTCAGCGACATCGCGGTAATCGACCCGCGCAATCCGGGCATTGGCCGCAAAGGGCTCGGCGAACACGCCCTGCTGCACGACGGTGGGCCACGCTGACGCGATGTTCTGCATGAAGTTGGCGGGATGCAGCACGGTGTATTCCAGGCCCGAGCCGTACAGCGCGTTTTCCACGGGAATCTTGCTGGCATGGTTCGACAGCGCCGTGTTCGTGGGATGTATCACCGACTGGAACACGAATTTACGCACCCCGGCCGCCTGGGCGCTTTGCACCATGCGCACGCCCATATCGGCCTCATCGGCGGTAAAGGCCGGGCCCAGATAGAAGACACCGTCCGCGCCCCGGGCGGCGGCCACCAGGCTCGGGCCGTCGCGCAGGTCGCCGATGACGGCTTCCTGCGCGCCCGCCTGGCGCGCAACAGCGGCTTGCGCGTCGTGTCGAACCAGGGCGCGCACCCTGGCCCCGCGTTGCAGCAGCGCGGGCACCATCATGCTGGCGAACTTGCCGGTCGCGCCGACGACAAGCACGGTGGGGGAGGACGGAGGAGTCATGATTTTTCCTTGACGTGAGAGCACGGGAATCCACGATAAGGACTTGCCAATTTGCTGACAATTAGTGCATTTGGAGATAAATTATCTCGATTTCCGGGATACTGACATGAGCCGCATCCAGGACCTTGAGGCCTTTGCCGGTATCGTCGACCACGGCAGCCTGACCGCGGCCGCGCGCGCGCTGGGGCGCCCCCTGCAGTCCGTCAGCCGCTCGCTGGCGGCTGTCGAGGCCTCGGTGGGGGTTGAGCTGATTCGCCGCAACACCCGTAGCGCCGTCCCCACGGATACCGGGCTGGCCTTCTACCACCGCATCAAGCCCGCGCTGGAAAGCATCCAGGAAGCCAAAGAGGAAGCCGCAAGCCAACGCCTGGAACCCTCGGGCGTGCTGCGTATCGGCGCGCCGGTCCTGTTCGCGCCGGAATTCCTGATGCCTATCGTTGCGCAATACATGCGCCAGTACCCCAAGGTGCGGGTGGAACTGCACACCTCGGACGCGTTCGTCGACCTGGCCACGGCGGGCATCGACGTCATGGTGCGCATCGGTGACCTGCCCGACTCCAGCCTGCGCGCCAAGCGCCTGGGCGCCTTGCGCCGCGTGGTCTTCGGCGCCCCCGCGTACTTCGCACGGCACGGCACACCCGCCCATCCCGCCGAACTTGCCAGCCATCAATGCCTGGTGCGCACCGTGGGCGGCCGCAAGGGCGAATGGTTGTTCCAGATCGACGGCAAAGCGCGAGCCATCAAGGTGTCCGGCGATTTCCGCGCGGACGCCATGACCGCCATCTACGCGGGTGCGCGACTGGGCCTGGGGCTAGGCTATTCGCCCTACTGGCAGATTCAGCACTGGATCCAGGACGGCAGCCTAGCCCTGGCGCTGGAGGCCTTCGAGCCGCCCCCCGTGCCAGTGCATGCGCTATGGGTAGGCGCCAACCCGCCGCGCAAAGTGCGCAGCCTGGTCGAGATGCTGCGCCAGCAACTGCAGTTGGGGGAAGCGCCGCCGCGGGCATGACATCAGGCGCTGGCGCCGGCCTTGCCCAGCGGCGAGCGGCTGCGCATCATGGCGCTACGGCTTGCAGCACGCGCAATGCCAATCGCACGCGGGCCTCGTTGGGGTAATTGCGATTCGCCAGGATCACAATGCCTAGCTTGCGCGACGGCACGAACGCCACGTAGGCGCCAAAGCCGTTGGTGGCGCCGGTCTTGTTGACCCACACCGCCTGCTGCGGCGCCAGCGGCGGTTGCAGGGCCTTGACCGGCAGGGTCTCGAACGCGACCTGGGCGGAGTTGCCGCGCACCAGGTCGTCCACCGCCACCGGGTAACGATACTGTTCCCAGATCAGGTCCTGCGTCATCGCGCCCAACTGGTAATAGCCGGTGTGGGTCTCGGCGATGGCGCGCTGCAGCGTGGCGTCGACCGGCACGGCGCCCAGATTGATCTCGATGAAACGCAGCATGTCGCGGGCGCTGGACTTCACGCCGTAGGCCTCGTCGGCCAGCACGCCCGGGTTCAGGCGCACCGGCGCGTCCTGCTTGTCGTAGCCCTGGGCGTAGTCGGGCATCTTGCGCGGCGGCACTTCGAGCCAGGTGTCGCGCAGGCCCAGCTTGGGAAACAGCTGCTGCTCCATCGCCGCCACGTAGGACTCGCCCAGCGCGCGCGCCGCCACCACGCCCAGCATGCCGATGCTGGGGTTGGCATAGGTGCGCTTCGTGCCGGGCGCATACCGCGGGGTCCAGGCCTTGAGGTAGTCCATCAGTTGCGCCGTGTTCTGGACCGCGTCCGGCACCTGCAAGGGAAAGCCGCCGGCGGTGTGCGTGGCCAGGTTCACCAGCGTCAGCTTGGCGAATTCGCTGCCTTGCAGCTCGGGCACCCACTTGGCCGGACTGTCGGCCAGCGACAGGCGGCCCGTGGCCTGCGCGTAGGCGGCCAGCGTGACGGTGAAGGTCTTGCTGATCGAACCCAGTTCGAACAGGGTGTCGCTGGAAACGGCGCGGCGCGGCTGGCGCGAGGCGTCGCCATAGTTGAAGAAGCGCTGCTTGCCATTGTGGCTGACGCCGATGGCCATGCCGTCGATGCCATATTGGCGCATGACCTCGGCCACCGCGGCGTCGACGGCGGCGGTGGCGCGATCGGCCTTGGCGGGCGTGGATGCGGAGGCCGATGCCGTGGCTGCCTTGGCGGCCGGCGCTTGCGCAACGGCCGGGCTGGCCGAGGCGGTGCCGGCCAGGGCCAGCGCCAACGTCGTGGATAGCAGGGAAATACGGAACATTGCCGGAGCGCGCATGCGGGATCGTCCTTTCGTTTTCTGACCGGCGCGTGCCGCGCGGGTTGGCGCCCAGTGTAGAGCCTATCCGCCTCCTTCCTGGTATTAACCCTGAGTCCCGCTCGCGGCAGATTTTGGCTATTCTCACTGCGTCGATTCAAAACCCCGCAGAAGAGTCCCGTCCCCCCGTGGCGGGCGCCGACGGAGCAACCGCCCCGGAAACTCTCAGGCAACAGGACTGCGCGGTGTAGACAATCTGGAGAGAGGCGCCATGCGCGCCCACCGAAGGGGATCCCGCGGCGCACACCGCCCGGGTGAAGCTCTCAGGTACCAAGACAGATGGGGTGCTGCTGCCGGTTGGCCGCAGCCACGCTATCTGGAGCCACCATGCCCCGCATCGCCATCATCGGCGCCGGTATCACCGGCGTCACGTCTGCGTACGCCTTGAGCAAACTGGGTTACGACGTCACGGTCTACGACCGCCAGCGCTATCCCGCCATGGAAACGTCCTATGCCAACGGCGGTCAGTTGTCCGCCAGCAACGCCGAAGTCTGGAACAGCACCGCCACCGTCATGAAGGGCCTGCGCTGGCTGGGCCGCCGCAACGCGCCGCTGCTGCTGAACCCGCGCTTGAGCTGGCACAAGTATTCGTGGCTGGCCCAGTTCATGGGGCAGATCCGCAACTAC
>JBEBOQ010000041.1:0-41007 GCA_040396375.1 Achromobacter xylosoxidans | reverse complement strand
GCATCGTCATGGGCGGCGGCATCGGCCTGATGATGGGCGCCAGCCACCGGGTGGTCAGCGAATCGTCGCGCCTGGCGATGCCGGAAGTCTCCATCGGCCTGTTCCCCGACGTGGGCGGCAGCTGGCTGCTGAACCGCATGCCGGGCCGCACGGGCGTGTTCCTGGCCCTGACGGGCGCGCAACTGAACACTGCTGACGCGTTTTTCGCCGGGTTGGCGGATTTCCGCTTGAACCATGAAGACTGGCCCAAGCTGCTGGCGTCGCTGGAAGAGCAGCCCTGGGGCGGCCAAGCCACGGGCGGCGCCGAGGATGCGATTCCGCCGCGCTCGATCAACGACGGCCTGCTGCGCCGCGCCCTGACTGCGCTGGAGCCGCAGGCGCCGCTGGAAGGCGGCAACCTGCGCCATCATTCGTTCCTGATCAACAGCCTGTGCAGCGGCAACCGGCTGGATGACATCTACGAAGAAGTAGCCACCCTGAAAGACCACGCCGACCCCTGGCTGGCGCGCGCCGCGGCCACCATGCTGGCCGGTTCGCCGGGCTCGCTGCGGCTGTCGTTCGCGCTGCAGCAACGCATGCGGCTGCGGTCGCTGGACGACGTGTTCCGCGCCGAATACGTGGCGGCGCTGCACTGCACGACGCACGGCGATTTCGCCGAAGGCATCCGCGCACTGCTGATCGACAAGGACAAGAAGCCGCGCTGGAACCCCGCGGTGATGGACGTGGCCACCGAGGCCTGGGTGCAGAAGTTCTTCGATGAGCCCTGGCCCGAAGGCCAGCCGCATCCGCTGGACGACCTGGGCAAGGAAGGCCGCTGACGCCCGCCGCGGAGCGGGCCGGCATCGCGTCGCAACACTGATTTCATACCTACAGCAATAGCAACAGGAGACAGGACATCATGAGCAGTATCGCGTTTATCGGTTTGGGCAACATGGGCTCGCCCATGGCGTTGAACCTGGTCAAGGCCGGACACAGCCTGACTGTGTTCGACCTGGTGCCGGCGGCAGTCAAGGTCTTGACCGATGCGGGCGCCAAGTCGGCCGCGTCGGCGTCGGAAGCCGTCAAGGGCGCCGACGTGGTGATTTCGATGCTGCCCGCCAGCAAGCACGTCGAAGGCTTGTACCTGGGTGAAGACCTGCTGGGCAAGATCCCGTCTTCGGCGGTGGTCATCGAGTGCAGCACGATCGCGCCGGATTCGGCCCGCAAGGTGGCCCAGGCGGCCGAGGTGCGCGGCATCGCCATGATCGACGCGCCGGTGTCCGGCGGCACCGGCGGGGCGGCGGCGGGCACGCTGACCTTCATCGTGGGCGGCCAGGTCGCCGCGCTGGAGCGCGCCCGTCCGGTGCTGGAAAAAATGGGCAAGAACATCTTCCACGCGGGCCCGGCCGGCGCCGGCCAGGTGGCCAAGATCTGCAACAACATGCTGCTCGGCATCCTGATGGCGGGCACCTCCGAGGCGCTGGCGCTGGGCGTGGCCAACGGGCTGGATCCCAAGGTGCTGTCGGACATCATCGCCAAGAGCTCGGGCCGCAACTGGGCCACCGAGCTGTACAACCCGTGGCCCGGCGTGATGGAGCATGCCCCGGCCTCCAAGGGCTATGCCGGCGGCTTCGGCGTCGACCTGATGCTCAAGGACCTGGGCCTGGCGGCCGAGGCGGCGCTGTCGGCGCGCGCCTCGATCCCGCTGGGCGAGCTGGCGCGCAACCTGTATTCGCTGCACAGCGCGGGCGGCTCGGGCCGGCTGGATTTCTCCAGCATCGTCAACCTGGTCAAGCGCGACCAGGACTGACATGGCCACGCCCGCCACTTGCGCCGATCCGGCCGGGCGGGTCCAGGCGAGCTTCGAGCGGCAGAGCATCATGCGGCTGCTCGGCGCCAGCCTGGACGTGGTCGAGCCGGGCAGGGTGGACATCGTCCTGCCGTACCGCGCCGACCTGTGCCAGCAGAACGGCTTCCTGCATGCCGGCATCTCCACCACCATTGCCGATTCGGCCGGCGGCTACGCCGCCTTCAGCCTGTTCCAGCCGGGCGAGGACGTGCTGACCTCGGAATTCAAGATGAACTTCCTGGCGCCGGCCAAGGGCGAGCGCTACGTGGCCAGCGGCCGCGTGGTCAAGCCGGGCAAGCGCCTGTCGATCTGCCAGGTCGAAGTGCATGCCTACGAGGGCGAACAGGCCACGCTTTGCGTGATAGGCTTGCTCACCGCGGTGCGCGTGACGCCGCGCTGATCCGCTTGCGGCGGCGAGCCGCCGCAAGCTTTGTCGCGCCCTGAACAGGTCTTCGGCAATGCCCTCGAAAGAACACCACCGGATCTTCCGCAGCAACTGGCTGCGCGCTGCTGTGCTGGGCGCCAACGACGGCATCGTGTCCACCGCCAGCCTGATTACCGGCGTGGCCGCGGCGCAAGCCACCCACGGCGCGGTGCTGACCTCGGGGCTGGCCGGCCTGGTGGCCGGCGCGCTGTCGATGGCGGCGGGCGAATACGTATCCGTGCGTTCGCAGGCCGACACCGAGGCGGCCGACTTGCGCATGGAGCAACGTTCGCTCAAGCGCAATTCGGACGAAGAGCTGGACGAACTTATCGGTATCTACGTCGACCGGGGTTTGTCGCGGGACCTGGCGGAACAGGTGGCGCGGCAACTGACCCGCCACGACGCGCTGGATGCCCATGCGCGCGACGAACTCGGTATTTCTGTGCACAACCGCGCGCGGCCGGTGCAGGCGGCAGTGGCCTCGGCTGCGTCTTTCGCAGGGGGAGCGGCGTTGCCGCTGGCGGTGGCCGCGGTCGCGCCCATGCCGCAATTGATCATCTGGGTGATCGGCGCGTCGGTGGTCTGTCTGGCCGTGCTGGGGGCCCTGGCCGCTGGCGCGGGGGGCGCACCCAAAGGGCCGGCGGCGCTGCGCGTGACGGTCCTGGGAGCGCTGGCGATGGCGGCGACGGCGGGCGTCGGGGCCTTGTTCGGCACGGTGGTGTAGGCAGGCCCAAGCGAAGCCGGCCAGGCCCTGACGCAGCAGGCGGCGCCTGCCGGCAGGGCCCGGCCGAGCCGGGTTTACGGCGTAATGGAGTAAGGCAGCGGTACCGCCGCGATGCGCGGGCCGTCGGCCGCGCCCAGCCGCAGGTCGCCTTCGGGTAGCGCGGCCAGCGTGGTTTCGAACAGCACCGATACCCCGCCTTGGGTCGCCGCGGCATCCACGACGCGGCCGGTGGGCTCGCCGGGCTGGCTGGCGTCGAACACGTCGGTGCCGGCCAGCGCATCGACCGAGAGGCCGGCGTCAGCGATGGTGCCGTAGGCCATGCGGCGCTTGACCGTGCCGCGGTAGTGGCTGCGCGCCACGACTTCCTGGCCGGGGTAACAGCCCTTGGTGAAGCTGACGCCCTGGATCAGATCCAGGTTGACCGTCTGCGGAATGAAAACGTCTTGCGTGGCCGTGGTGATCCACGGGATGCCGGCGGCCAGGTCGGCGGCGTGCCATTGCGCAGCCGGGGCCAGCCCCAGCACGGCTGCCAGCGGTGCGGCCGCAGCCAGTTGTTCGTCGGACGCGATCCACCACCAGCGTAGCGTGGCGTCGGCGGACGGCGCGGCGATCCAGGTGCCGGACGGCAGGTCGGCGCGCTGCCAGGCGCTGCGGGGCAGGGCGCCCGCGGCAGCTTGCAGGGCGGCTAACTGGGCGGCGTCGGCTTGCACCCCGGCGACGTGCAGGGGCGCTGCGGCCAGCTTGACCTTGGCGCGCAGCACGAACATGGACAGGCGCTTGAGCAGGGCGGGGGCCAGGTCCTGGCGCACCAGGCCGTAGAGCTGCGGGGCGTCGTCGCTGGCGCCGGCGCCGCGCCACATCACCAGCGTGGCCAGCAGGCGGCCTTTGGCGGTGCAGTAGCCGGCCAGGCGGGCGGCATCAAAGGGCAGGCCGGTGACGTCTTGCGTCAATTGGCCGTGCAGGAAGGTCAGTGCATCGGCGCCGGCGGCGGCGAATACGGCAAAATCTTCCAAAGGCGCGCATTGGGCGCAACCTTCTGCGCGCGCCGGAATCGAAGAATAGAAAGCATGCATGGCGGCAAAGGCCCGTGACTCGTCATCAAAGGCTTGATGATAGCCGTGTTCCCCCCCTGGCAGGCCCATGTCCGAGACGGGCAAAGGGGCGCATTGCGCGCTCCGGCCCTGGTTTTGTCGCGACAGGCCCGCACGATCCATTAAACTTCCCAGACTTATGAAGAAGCGACTCCGTTTTTACGTTCTGTGGTCTTTCCTGCTCATCGTGCTGGCCGCTGCCGCGGCCGTTGGCGCCGCCTGGAGCTGGATGCATAGGCCCCTGCACCTGCCAGCTGACAGGATCGATTTCGTGGTGGACCCGGGCAGCAGCCCGCGCACGGTTGCGCGCGCGCTCAACGCCTTGGGCGTGCCGCTCTGGGAACCGGGTTTTGTCTGGATGGCTCGCCTGACCGAACAAGACAAGCTGATCAAGGCTGGCGGCTACCAGGCGATCAATGGCGATACGCCCTGGCTGCTGCTCGAACGCATGGCGCGCGGCGACATGACCCAGCGCCAGATCACCTTCCTGGAAGGCTGGACCTACCGCCAGATCCGCCAGGCGCTGCGCGAGAACCCCGACGTCAAGCAGACGCTGGGCGATATCAGCGATGAGGCGCTGATGGAACGCCTGGGTTCGGACATCAAGCACCCCGAAGGCCTGTTCTTCCCCGATACCTACATCTTCACGCCGGGCAGTACCGATTTCGACCTGCTGCGCCGCGCCTACCAGGAAGGCCAGCGCATTCTTGACGACACCTGGGGCAAGCGCCAGGCCGACCTGCCGGTAGCCACGCCCTACGAGGCGCTGGTGCTGGCGTCCATCATCGAAAAAGAAACCGGTCATGGCCCCGAGCGCCGCCGCGTCTCGGGCGTGTTCACCAATCGCCTGAAGATCGGCATGCTGCTGCAGACCGACCCCACCGTCATCTATGGCATGGGCGACGCCTACCAGGGCCGCATCCGCAAGCGCGACCTGCAGACCGACACGCCCTGGAACACCTACACGCGTCCGGGCCTGCCGCCCACGCCGATCGCGGCCGCGGGCCGGGCAGCGCTGCTGGCCGCAGTGCAGCCCGAGCAGCATAAATTCCTGTTTTTCGTATCGCGGGGCAATGGCACCAGCGAGTTCTCGGTGAACCTGTCCGAGCACAACCGCAACGTGTCCCGCTACATCCTGGGCCAGACCCCGGCCGCCCGGCCATCCGCTGCTCCGGCACCGGCGGGCGCACCCGCGCCGGCCTCGGCCGCCACGCCGGCAGGCGCGCCTGCGCAGGCTCCCGCCACCACGCCAGCCCAGGCCCCCACTTCGACCCCCGACGCCGATCCGGCACCAGCACAAGGACAAGACCAATGACCTCACGCGGACGCTTCATCACGCTGGAGGGAGTGGACGGCGCGGGCAAGAGCACGCACACGGGCTGGATCGCCGATTTCCTGCGCGGCCAGGGCCTGGACGTGGTTTCGACCCGCGAGCCTGGCGGCACGCCGCTGGGCGAAAAGTTGCGCGCACTGGTGCTGACCGACACGATGGGCCTGGACACCGAAACGCTGCTGATGTTTGCCGCCCGCTGCGAACACGCGCGTCAGGTCATTGAGCCTGCACTGGCACGCGGCGCCTGGGTGGTCTGCGACCGGTATACCGACGCCACCTACGCCTACCAGGGCGGGGGCCGCGGCCTGGGCGCCGAGCGCGTGGCCACGCTGGAAACCTGGATGCAGGCCGGCCAGCCCGACCGCACCTGGCTGTTCGACGTGCCCCTGGAAGTGGCGCGGGCGCGCTTGGCCGATGCGCGCGAACCCGACCGTTTCGAGCGCGAGGGCGCCGCGTTCTTCGAGCGTACTCGCGCGGCCTACCAAGCGCGCGCCGCAGCCGACCCGGGCCGCATCCGCGTGATTGACTCGACCCGCACGATTCCCGAGATCCGTGCCGACCTGGAAGCCGGGCTGCGCGAACTGGTGGCGGCCCTTTCATGAGCGCGCCCCAGTTCCTGCCCTGGCAGATGGAAACGGCGCGGGCCTGGCTGGGCAACCGCGACCGCTTCGCGCACGCCTGGCTGGTCCACGGCCTGGCCGGCATTGGCAAGCTCGACTTTGCCATCGCCGCCGCCGCCAGCTTGCTGTGCGAAACGCCGCAAGACGGCCTGGCCTGCGGTCATTGCGCCGCCTGTGCCTGGTTCGCCAGCGGCAACCACCCCGACCTGCGCCGTATCCGGCCCGAAGCCGTGGCGGTCGAAGAGGGTGCGGACGCCGCGGAACCCTCGGAGGACGCCGAGCCGGCCACCGGCGCCGCCAAGAAGGCGCCGTCCAAGGAAATCCGCATCGACCAGATCCGCTCTCTGGAATCCTGGTTCAACACCGCCACGCACCGCGGCGGCTGGCGGGTGGCGCTGCTGTATCCGGCCCACGCGCTGAACGTGGTGTCGTCCAACGCCTTGCTCAAGGTGCTGGAAGAGCCGCCCCCGCATACCGTGTTCCTGCTGGTGGCCGATGCGCCGGACCGGCTGCTGCCGACCCTGGTGTCGCGCTGCCGCCGCCTGCCGCTGCCCGCGCCCGACGCCGACACCGCATTGCAATGGCTGCGCGACCAGAACGTGGAGCCGGCCCGCGAATGGCTGGCCGCCGCAGGTGGTGCGCCGTTGGCCGCGCTGCGCCTGGCGCAGCACGCCGAAACCGCCTGCCCGCCGTGGCTGACGCAATTGATCGGCCCGCTCTCCAAGGGCCAGGCGCCGGACGTGGGCACGCTGGCCGAAACGCTGGAAAAAACCGCGCCCGCCGAATGGATCGATGCCTTGCAGCGGCTGTACACCGACCTGATGCTGGCCTCCGCCGGGGCCCCCGTGCGTTACTTCCCGGCGCTGGCCAGCGGCGTGGAGCAGGTGGCCGCACGCATGAATAAAGCACGCGTGGCCGAAGCCGCGCGCTGGCTGACACGTCAGCGTGCGCTGGCCACGCACCCCTTGAATGCCAAGCTTTTTGCCCACGCGACCCTGCAGCGCGTGGTGCTATCCTGCCAGGCGTAACCCGCGAGCCGCCGCTGGCATGCCCAGGCGGCGGTATTGCCACCCGAACCCAATTCCCATGTACGTCGATTCCCACTGCCATTTGAATTTTCCCGAACTGGCCGCCGACTTGCCGGCCATTCTCGACCGGATGGCTGCCAACCAGGTGACCCACGCGCTGGTGGTCAGCGTCAACATGCCCGAATGGCCGGGCCTGATGTCGCTGGTCGAACCGCAGGCCAACCTATGGGCCTCGGTGGGCGTGCACCCGGACTACGAAGACACGCCGGACCCCGAGTCCGAGGAGCTGGTGCGCCTGGCGGCCCACCCCAAGGTGGTGGCCATCGGCGAGACCGGGCTGGATTACTACCGCCTGTCCGAGCCGCTGGACTGGCAGCGCGAGCGCTTTCGCCGCCACATCCGCGCCGCGCGCGACGTGAACCTGCCGTTGATCGTGCACACCCGCTCATCCGCCGAAGACACCGTGCGCATGCTGCGCGAAGAGGGCGCGGCCCAGGTGGGTGGGGTGATGCATTGTTTCACCGAGACCTGGGAAGTGGCCCAGGCCGCGCTGGATCAGAATTTCCATATTTCGCTGTCGGGCATCGTCACGTTCAAGAACGCGCAGGTGGTGCACGAGGTGGCCGCCAAGGTGCCGCTGGACCGCCTGCTGATCGAAACCGATTCGCCTTATCTGGCGCCGGTGCCGTACCGTGGCAAGATCAACGATCCGTCCAAGGTCATTCATGTGGCGGAAAAGATTGCCGACCTGAAGGGCATCAGCGTGGCCGAGGTGGCACGCGCATCAACGGATAATTTCTTTAATCTTTTCAAGAAGATAAAGAAATAACTTAATCTAATTAATTTAAAGTTAATTATCAGGATCGCCATGGCTGCCCGCACCGCGTTGTCCCGTCGTCGCCTTGTCTCGCATGCCCGCAATGCGCTGCTCGCGCTGTGCCTCGCCGCAACGGCGCCGGTGGCGTTGGCGGCCAATCCGTCGGATTGGTGGATCTACGTCGCCAACGATTATCCGGACGACATCAAAGACCTGCTCAAGCAGGGCGCCGATCCCAATATTCGGTACAAGAACGGCCAGCCGGCCCTGATGCGGGCAGTGGTGGACGGCGCCTGGAAGGTGTTCGACGTGCTGGCGGCCAACCCGCGCACCGACGTGAACGCCGAGAACCCGGCGGGCGAGACCCCGTTGATGTACCTGGCCATCGCCGGCCAGACCGACCGCGCGCGCAGCCTGATGGCGCGCGGCGCCCAGGTCAACCGCCTGGGCTGGACGCCGCTGCACTACGCCGCGTCCAAGGGCCAGATGGCCATGGCCCGGCTGCTGCTGGACAACAAGGCCATGGTGAACGCGCCGGCGCCCAACGGCGAAACGCCGCTGATGATGGCGGCTCTGTCCGGCAACAAGCCGATGGTGGACCTGCTGCTGAAGGCGGGCGCCGACATCACCACGCGCGACACCAAGGGGCAGAACGCGTCGGATTGGGCGCGCACAGGCAAGTCGACCGCCCTGGCGGCCGAACTGCAGACGTTGATCGCCCAACAGGAAGCGGCCAAGCGCGCCCGCCGCGCCAACGAACCAGCAGAGCCGGAACCCGACGCCGCCGACGCCACGGCCACGCCAGAGGCTGCGCCGGCGGACGCGACGCCGCCGGTGGTGCAATCCGCGCCGGGCGTGGGCAGCGCCAGCGGCGCGAGCCCCAAGGCCGCGCCTGATTCGTCCAGCGTCGGCGGGGTGTCAGGCGTGCGCCTGAACAATTACGACACGCCCGCGTCGCCCTGAGCCGAGGGTTGAACCCGGTTGGGCTGCGCCCCGGGGTTTGTCCGCTGCTCGTCCCGAAACCCGCCGCCAGGCGGGTTTTTTCTTGGCCGGGGGTTAAGGCCTGCTGTGTGGGCGGACAGGGTATTTTGCGGGCGGCAGCGCAGCACGGCGGCCGCTCCGGGGCCCGCGACGCCATTTTTTTGCGCTTCTGGTTCGGGGTTTTCCCTGTGCATTCTCACTAGATGGGAATATTTTCGATAGATACCACCATAAATTGATAATCTGGCCTTCATCAATGCTGGGAGTGCCTTTTGATGTCGGATCAGTCGGTTGGGGCGGGCGCGGATCGCGTCTTGTATGTGTTGGCCACCTTGGCCCGGCACGACGGCCCCTTGAGCATCGCCGCGCTGGCGGAGAAGACCGGCCTTGCCCAAAGCACGCTGTACCGGCAGGTGGCGCTGCTCAAGCGCTGGGGTTTTGTCGCCGAGCACGAAGGCGAATACGGCCCCGGCCCGCTGTGCGTGCAGTTGGCATGGGGCTTTGACCAGTCTTCGTTCCTGATCCACGAGGCGCAGCCGGACATGGCGGCGCTGGCCGCCGCATCGGGCGAGACCATCGGCCTGCTGGTGGCCGTCAAGGACCAGGCGGTGTGCCTGGACATGGTTGAAAGCCAGCATCCGCTGCGCTGTTCCTTCACCAAGGGCCGCGGCCTGCCGCTGGCGCGCGGCGCCTCGGCCAAGTCGCTGCTGGCCTTCATGCCGGCGGCGCGCCTGCAGACCGCGTTGACCCTGTTGGCCAAAGAGGCCGACGTGGATCCCTCGCGGCTGACCGCCGAGTTGGACGCCATCCGCAGCCAGGGCTACGCCGTGACCGACAGTGAGGTCGACGCCGGCGTCTGGGGCGTGAGCGTGCCGATCTTCCAGCGCGCCAATCAGGCGGTGGCCTCCATTACGTTGATGGCCCCGTCCACCCGCGCCGCCCAGCGGCCCCAGGCATTCATCGACTTGACCGTCTCCGCGGCTCGCCGCATTTCGGCCAAGCTGCAAGCGCACTGACGCCGCCCCGTATCCGGATTCCACGCTGTCCCCGCCATTTGCCTCATCTCTAGACGCCGCTGGCCTTACGCCGTACCGATCGCCGTACCCCCGTACCCCTTATTCCTTTTAGGACCCGCCATGATCAATCGCCGCACATTGCTGACCGCCGCCCTGACGCTGGGCCTGGCCTGGAGCGCAGGCTCCGCGCATGCCCAGGAAACCATTCGCGCCGTGACCGACGCCACCTTCCCGCCCATGGAGTTCGTCAAGGACGGCAAGCGCACCGGCTTTGACATCGAATTGGTCGAGGCCCTGGCCGCCGCCATGGGCAAGAAGGTCGAATGGATCGACATCGACTTCAAGGGCCTGATTCCCGCCCTGCAGGCCGGCCGCGCCGACATCGCCGTGTCCGCCATCTACATCACGCCCGAGCGCAGCAAGGTGGTGGATTTCACCGACCCGTACTACGCCGGCGGCCTGGTGGTGCTGACCAAGAAGGACGGTCCGGTCAAGACCCTGAAGGACCTGGACGGCCGCAAGGTGTCGGTGCAGGTCGGCACCAAGTCGGTCAACTACCTGAAGGAAAACTACCCGTCGGTGCAGCGCGTGGAAGTCGAGAAGAACCAGGAGATGTTCAACCTGGTGCAGATCGGCCGCGCGGACGCCGCGGTGACGGGCAAGCCGGCCGCCAAGCTGTTTGCGCAGAGCACGACCGACCTGACCGTACTGGACGAGCAGGTCACCACCGAGGACTACGGCATCGCCGTGCCCAAGAGCAAGCCTGAGCTGACCCGCGGCCTGAACGAGGCGCTCAAGAAGATCAAGGCCGATGGCAGCTACCAGGCCATCGTCAACAAGTGGTTCGAGGCGCCCGCGAAATGAACCTGGATTTTGCTCCCGTCTTCGCCGACTTCGACGCGCTGGTGCGCGGCGCGGTGGTCACCATCGAGGTGACCGCCGGCGCCCTGCTGCTGGGCTGTGTCATCGGCCTTCTGGTCGGCGTCGGCCGGCTCAACCCGCAGCGCAGCATCATCTACAACCTGTGCAGCGTCTACCTGCTGTTCTTTCGCGGCACGCCGCTGCTGGTGCAGCTGTTCATCTGGTTCTTCGGCCTGCCGCAGTTCGGCGTGACGCTGCCGGCGTTCGCCTGCGGCGTGCTGGGGCTGGGCATGTATTCCGGCGCCTATGTGTCGGAAATCGTGCGCGGCGCGATCCAGTCGGTCGACCGTGGCCAGACCGAGGCGGCCCGCTCGCTGGGCATGTCCTCGGGCCAGGCCATGCGCATCATCATCCTGCCGCAGGCCGTGGTGCGCATGATTCCGCCGCTGGGCAATGAGTTCATCGCGCTGATCAAGAATTCCGCGCTGGTGTCGCTGTTGACCATCCACGATCTGATGCACGAAGGGCAGAAGATCATCAGCGTGTCGTACCGCTCGCTGGAAACGTATCTGGTGGTGGCGCTGATCTATCTGGTCCTGACCACGGTCGCCATGGTGATTCTGCGCCAGGTCGAGCAACGCCTGCGCGCCGGGGGGATGGTGCAATGAACTTCGGAAACCCGAAAGAAATGATCCGCATCCGCGGCCTGGAAAAATCCTACGGCGACCACGCCGTGCTGCGCGGCATCGATTTCGACGTGCTGCCGTCGCAGGTGGTGGTGGTGATCGGGCCCAGCGGTTCGGGCAAGAGCACCTTGCTGCGATGCTGCAATGGGCTGGAAGTGGCCCAGGGCGGCACGGTGGAGATTTGCGGCCAGACGCTGCAGGACAAAGGCGACATGCTGCCCGAGGCCCAATTGAACCAGCTGCGCATGCAGGTGGGCATGGTGTTCCAGGGTTTCAACCTGTTCCCGCATCTGTCGGTGCTGGACAACGTCACCGTCGGGCCGCGCAAGCTGCGCGGCATGGGCCGGGACGAAGCCAACGCGTTGGCCGCCGACCTGCTCAACAAGGTGGGCCTGTCGCAGAAGATGTCGGCCATGCCGGCCAGCCTGTCGGGCGGCCAGAAACAGCGTGTGGCGATTGCCCGCGCGCTGGCGATGCAGCCCAAGGTCATGCTGTTCGACGAGCCGACCTCGGCCCTGGACCCCGAGCTGGTGGGCGAAGTGCTGCAGGTCATGAAGCTGCTGGCCCGCGAAGGCATGACCATGATGGTCGTGACGCACGAAATGGGCTTTGCCCGCGACGTAGCCGACGTGGTGGCCGTGATGGACGGCGGCGTGATCCTGGAGTCCGGCCCGCCTGAAGTCATCTTCAGCCAGCCGCGCGAGGCCCGCACCCGCGAATTCCTGCAGGCGGTGCTCAGCGCAGGGCAGGGTGCGGCATGACGACGGCGCAACTGGACAAGAGCCTGTGGACCGCGCGCGACGATAGCGCCGAGCGCGGCGATACGCGCCGCCTGGCGCACATTGTCGAGCCGGCCGCAGGGCAGGCTGCCAAGGGCGAAGCCGTGATCCTGGGCTTTGCCTGCGACGCGGGCGTGGCCCGCAACCAGGGCCGCATTGGCGCCGCCGCCGGCCCGGCCGGCATCCGCAAGTTCATGGCCGGCTTGCCGGCGCATGGCTTGACCCGCCTTCTGGACGCGGGCGACGTGGCTTGCGAGGGCGACCAGCTGGAAGACGCGCAGGAACGCCTGGGGCTGGCGGTGGCCGACTTGCTGCAGCAGGGCGCACGCCCGGTGGTGTTGGGCGGCGGCCATGAGATTGCCTGGGGCAGCTTCCAGGGCCTGGCACGCTGGCTGGCGGGCCGCGAGGATGCGGGCCCGGTGCTGGTGCTGAACCTGGATGCGCACTTCGATTTGCGCACGGGGCGTCCGGGCAGTTCGGGCACGCCGTTCGACCAGATCGCGCACTACTGCGAGGCGCAGGGCCTGGCGTTTCAATACGCCTGCCTGGGCGTGTCGCGGCTGGCCAACACGCCGGCGCTGTACGCGCGGGCGGCCGAGGTGGGCGCCATCTGGGTCGAAGACCGCGACATGCAGGAGCGCCATCTGGAGGCGCGGCTGGCCAACGTCGACGCCTTGCTGGCCCGTGCGCGCCACGTGTACCTGACGATCGACCTGGACGTGCTCCCGGCGGGCGTGATGCCCGGCGTGTCAGCGCCCGCGCCCTACGGCGTGCCGATGGCGGTGATCGAAGAGATCGTGCTGCGGGTCAAGGCCAGCGGCAAGCTGCGCCTGGCCGACCTGGCCGAGTTCAATCCGCGTTTCGACGTGGACGGGCACGGCGCCCGCGCGGCGGCCCGGCTGGCCTGGCAGCTTGTGTCGGCGTGAGGCGCCGCATCCCGGCCAAGGCGGCCGGGGCCATGCAATTTGAGCCGGCCCGCTTGCGCGGGCCGGCTTTTTTGCGGGGCGGTTTCAAGCGGTGGGGTGGGGTGGACGGTGCCGCCCTGCGGGGCTAGGATAGGCGCAGCGTTTCGGCAGGCTCTGCGACGCTCGCGGTATCCTTTGCTTTAATATGTCCCCAATTAAAATATTTATCTAAAATATGGGGACACATTAAGGTTATGGATAAAATGGCGCAACTTTGTCAGGAGAGCATGTTCATGTCTCAAATTCCTACCCACGCCTTGCCGTCTTATCTGAATGCCGACGATCTCGGCCCCTGGGGTAATTACCTGCAACAAGTCGATCGGGTCACCCCGTACCTCGGCTCGCTGGCTCGCTGGGTCGAGACCCTGAAGCGCCCGAAGCGTTCGCTGATCGTCGATGTGCCGATCGAATTGGACAACGGCAGCGTGGCCCACTTCGAAGGCTACCGCGTGCAGCACAACACCTCGCGCGGCCCCGGCAAGGGTGGCGTGCGTTTCCACCAGGACGTGACCCTGTCGGAAGTGATGGCGCTGGCCGCCTGGATGTCGGTCAAGAACGCCGCGGTCAACCTGCCGTACGGCGGCGCCAAGGGCGGCATCCGCGTCGACCCGCGCAAGCTGTCGCAGTCCGAGATCGAGCGCATGACGCGCCGCTACACCTCGGAAATCGGCGTCATCATCGGCCCGTCCAAGGACATTCCCGCCCCTGACGTGAACACCAACGCCCAGACCATGGCCTGGATGATGGACACGTACTCCATGAACGAAGGCGCGACCGCCACCGGCGTGGTCACCGGCAAGCCGATCGCGCTGGGCGGCAGCCTGGGCCGCGTCGAGGCCACCGGCCGCGGCGTGTTCGTGGTCGGTTGCGAAGCCGCGCGCGACCTGGACATCGACGTGTCCAAGGCGCGCGTGGTGGTGCAGGGCTTCGGCAACGTGGGCGGCACCGCCGCCCGCCTGTTCCATGAAGCCGGCGCCAAGGTCATCGCGGCGCAGGACCACACCGGCACGGTGCACAACGCCGCCGGCCTGGACGTCCACAAACTGCTGTCGCACGTGTCGCAGCATGGCGGCGTGGGCGGCTTCTCCGGCGGCCAGGCGATGGACAAGAACGAGTTCTGGACGCTCGAAACCGAATTCCTGATCCCGGCGGCCCTGGAAAGCCAGATCACCGCCGACAACGCCGCCAAGGTGCGCGCCAAGATCGTGGTGGAAGGCGCCAACGGCCCGACCACCCCGGAAGCGGACGACATCCTGGCTGAACACGGCGTGTACGTGGTGCCGGACGTGCTGGCCAACGCTGGCGGCGTGACCGTGTCGTACTTCGAGTGGGTGCAGGACTTCTCCAGCTTCTTCTGGAGCGAAGACGAGATCAACCAGCGCCTGGAACGCATCATGCGCGAAGCCTACGCCTCGGTGGCGCAGGTGGCCAAGGAACACAAGGTGACGCTGCGCACCGCCGCGTTCATCGTGGCTTGCACGCGGATCCTGCAGGCGCGCCAGGTGCGCGGCCTGTACCCGTAAGTTCTTCTGACGCCGGGCCCAAGCCCGGCGCAGGAGGAGCAGTGAGGAAGACAAGCAGCCGCCCCGCAAGGGGCGGTTTGCATTGGGGCGGGCCGAATGCGCGCCACGGGTAGCGGTCCGGACCCGCCGCCGCGCGTCAGGGCCTGGCAGCGCTATGCCGGCGTGACCGCCGCCAGCCGCAGGTAGCGCTGGGGCGCGGCGCCCAGCGCGCGCCGGAACATGGCGCTGAAGGCATTGGCGTTGGCGTAGCCCATGCCTCGCGCCACGCGGACC
Source organism: Achromobacter xylosoxidans (assembly GCA_040396375.1). Taxonomy (GTDB): domain Bacteria; phylum Pseudomonadota; class Gammaproteobacteria; order Burkholderiales; family Burkholderiaceae_B; genus Achromobacter; species Achromobacter xylosoxidans_D. Next base: position 26,058 of record JBEBOQ010000041.1, on the reverse strand, counting down.
ACGGGCTCGCCCAGGGATAGCTGGCACACGGCTTCGGCCAGCCGCAGTTGTTGGCGCCACTGGCCGAAGGTCAGGCCGGTTTCGCGCTTGAACAGCCGGCCCAGTGTGCGGATGCTGGCACCGGCCTGGCTGCTCAGCAGTTCCAGGGTGTCGTTGTTGGCGGGCATGTGCATCAGGGTTTCGCAGACCTTCAGCAGGCGCTTGTCTTGCGGCAGGGGCAGCTTGCCCTGTTCGACCACTGTCGCTTCGCGCAATTGGCGCAGCAGCAGCGGCACGATCAGCGCGGCGTTGCTGTCCGGCGCGTATTCGCGCGCATCGCGCAGCATGCCGCCGATCAGTTCGCGCAGCAGCGCGCCGACTTCGATCTGGCGGCAGGTTGTCCAGAGCCAGGGGGCGGTGTCAGGTTCGATGCGCAGCGACCGCATCTTGACGGCGCCCACCATGTGCAACTCGTGGTCCACGCCCGGGGCGATCCAGAGCGCGTGCAACGGGGCGAGGGTCCAGGCGCCTTGTGACGTGAGCACGCGCACCACGCCCTGGATGGCGTGCACCAACTGCCCTTGTTCATGGCTGTGCCAGATTTCGCGTTCGCCGTGGGCGTAGTCGTGCGCGTGGGCGATGACCGGCCGAGGCAGGCGTTGGTAGCCGGTGGCGAAGCGCTGCCGCCAAAGTGAGTCCATAGCAAATAGCTTTGATCAGAAAAGATGTGAAAACGTCAAAAGTTGGCCGGTTTGCAGTGGAAGCTGGCTCCCTGCATTCTAGTTTAAATATTTAAATACTAATCATTGTTATTTGATGTTTATCTCGCGGCTGCCCGTCAGAGGCGGCCCGCTCATCGGAGAATGCCAAGCATGTTTGCAGGACTGACGCGATGCCCGCTGGGGGCGTCCACGCTGGCGCTCGCCTTGGCGGCGTGCTGGACGGCGCCCGCCGCCGCCCAGGAAACCCGCCAATTGCCGGCGATCACGGTGACGGCCGGCGCGGCCACCGACAAGGCCGATGGCCCCGCGCCCGGCGTGGTGGCCACCCGCAGCAGCGTAGGCAGCAAGACGGACACGGCGCTGATCGACACGCCGCAATCGGTATCGGTGGTGACGCGCGACCTGATGGACGCGCAGGCCGCGCAGACCATAGACCAGGCGGTGCGCTATGTGCCGGCGGTGTACAGCCAGGACAACGACCTGCGCTTTGACCAACTGAGCATCCGCGGTTTCGACGCCGATTCGTACCTGGACGGCATGAAGCTGAACCGCACCACCTGGTTCGCCACGCCGCGCATCGATCCCTATTTCCTGGAGCGCATTGACGTGCTGCGCGGTCCGTCGTCGGTGCTGTATGGCCAGGCGAGCCCGGGCGGGGTGGTGGACATGGTGACCAAACGGCCCACCAGCGAGCCGCTGCATTCGGTGGAATTCGGCATCGGCAACCACCAGCGCTACCAGATGGGGTTTGACTTCGGCGGCCCGGTGGACGAGGACGGCAAGTGGCTGTACCGCGTAACGGGGTTGGGGCGCGACGCCAACACCCAGACCAACCACGTCAAGGAACAGCGCGTGGGCATCGCGCCGGCGCTGACCTGGCGGCCCAACAGCGACACCAGCCTGACGCTGCTGGCCAGCTACCAGTACGACCCCGAGGGCGGGCTGTTCAACCCGGTGCCGGCCTACGGTACCGCGCTGTGGAACCCGAATGGTCGCCTGCGCTCGGACGCCTATCTGGGCGATCCGGACCGCGACCGCTTCAAGCGCACGCAGTATTCGGTGGGCTATCTGCTGGAGCATCGTTTCAGCGACGCGTTGCAGGTGCGCCAGAACGTGCGTTATCTGCGAGACGATATCGACTACTACCAGACGTCGCTGTCCAGCCCGCTGGGGCCGGATGGGCGGTCGGCCTATATGTGGGCCAACGTCAACAAGGAACACCTGTCGCAGTTCACGATCGATAACCAGGCGCAGCTGGACTTCCAGACCGGGCCGCTGCTGCACACGGTGCTGGCCGGGGTGGACTACCAGTACCTGGAAAACGACATCCGCCGCGGCGGGCAGTATTTCGGCGCGCAGCCCGTCAACGTCTACGACCCGGACTACGCGGGCTTTCCGCGAGTGCCTGTCACGGTCAACCAGACCACGCGCCTGACGCAGCTGGGCGGCTATCTGCAGGAGCAACTGCGTTGGGATCGCTGGCTGCTGACCGTGGGCGGGCGCCAGGACTACGCGCGCACCGACGACACGCAGCACGACGCGCTGACCGGCGCACGCACCGCGTCCAGCGTCACGGGCGATCACGCCTTCACCTGGCGTACCGGCCTGAACTACAAGTTCGACAATGGCGTTTCGCCTTACGTCAGTTATTCCACTTCGTTCCAACCGCAAAGCGGCAGCGACTGGAACGGCACGCCGTTCGTGCCGACTCGCGGCAAGCAATACGAAGTGGGGGTGAAATACCAGCCGGCCAACGTGCGCAGCTTTGCCACGGTCGCGCTGTACGACCTGCGCCAGACCAACGTGCTGACCGCGGATCCGGATCCGGCCCACCCGCAGGCGTCGATACAGTCCGGTGAAATCCGCTCGCGAGGCCTCGAACTCGAGGCGCATGCCGAACTGACGCGCAACCTGATCCTGGTGGCGTCCTACGCCTACATGGACAACGTCGTCACCAAGGCCAACGACGAGTCCCAGGGCAAGCATCCGACCGGCGCGCCCAAGCACATGGCGTCGGTCTGGACCGACTACACCATTCATGGCGGCGATCTGAACGGGCTGGGCTTCGGCGGCGGCGTGCGCTATGTCGGCAAGACGTATGGGTCGGTCGACAACAGCTTCACGTTGCCCGACCGTGTGCTGGTGGACGCGGCGGTGCACTACGACACGGGCCGCTGGCGCTTTGGCCTGAACGCCACCAATCTGTTCAACAAGCAGTACCTGGCCTATTGCAACAGTACGATGATCTGCTACTGGGGCGCGACGCGCACGGTGTTGGCGACGGCCAGATACCAGTGGTGACGCACGTTTGAATGCAACGGCGGCCTTGAAGGCCGCCGTTTTGTTTTTCAAGCCAAGTTCGACCCGGTGGGATGCCGCCGGGTCCGCCCGCGCTACGACTTGGGCAGCAGTTCCGGCTTGAGAATGCCGCGCAGATCGGCGTAGGGCAGCGTCAGCTCGGGTTCACCGTAAGAGTAGGGCGCGATGGAGTAGGCGTCGTACTTGACCACGATGCCGTCGCGCGTCAGGGCGAAGTTATCGCTTTCCTGGAACGGCCACATCTTGCTGTAGGCGGCCGGGTCGCGCTTGGCGTCGGCGTTGCTGGCCAGCCACTTGGCGTGGGCCCGTTGCAGCGCGGCGACGTATTCTGCGTGGCGGCCAGGGATCAGCGCTTCGTCCAGCGCCATGACGCGGCCGCGGCTGCGCTCCCAGTTCAGGTACTGGGTGGCGGGGATGCCGTGCGCGGCGCCGGTCAGGAATTGTTCGGTGTGCAGCTCGATGGACACCACGTCGCCGACCGTATCCTTGACGCTGGCCTTGAAGAAGGTGGCGTCGCGGGCACGGGCCGTGGACCAGAAATACTGGGTGTATTCCGACAGCGTCTCGTAGGGGCCGCGGCGGTTGGCGTCGGTGCCGGTCATGTAGGCCAGCACGTGGTCGACCAACGCGCTCAGCTTCGGGATGCCCGGAAACGCCACGCTGTCGATTTCGATGCGGGGGCAGTCGCCCTTGCAGCCGGGTTTGTCGGACGACCACTTGATGCGTTCGGTGGACAGGTCGCCCACTTTCTCGGGCGTGGCTGTCTGCGATGCCGAGGCCGGCGAGTCCAGCGTGATGTTGGCGGGCGGCGAACTGCCGCAGCCGGCCAGCGCCAAGAGGGCAGCGCCCAGGAACAGGGCGTTTATCCCGCCGCGAGGCGTAAAGGGGCGACGCATTGCACTACCTCCAGAAAAACCCGGCCGCGCCCTTAGGGCCAGGGCGCGGCCGTCGAACGTAAACCCGGGGGCCGTCAGGGGACGACCGCGGTCCATTCGGGCGTGGAGAACTTGTCGACGGCCTGGGCCTGGGCATTTGCCAGCGTGGCCGCGCCCAGTTGGCCCGGCGTCAGGCGGTGCAGCCCGGCGAAGGTATCCACCATGCGCTGGATGATGACCTCGCGCGCCAGCCCGGTCTGGGTGCGCAGCGGGTCGACCCGCTTCTTGGCGCTGGTGGTGCCCTTGTCCGACAGTTTCTCGCGCCCGATGCGCAAGACTTCCACCATTTTATCGGCGTCGATGTCGTAGGACATGGTGACGTGGTGCAGCACTGCCCCTGCGCGGCGCGCCTGGGCCGCGCCGCCGATCTTGCCGATGTCCGAGGCGATGTCGTTGAGCGGCTGGTACCAGGCCTTGATGCCCAGCCCCTGCAGCGCTTGTAGTACCCACGCGTCCAGGAAGGCATAGCTTTCCTGGAAGCTCATGCCGTGCACCAGCGCCTGCGGCGCGCTGAGGGAATAGGTGATGCTGTTGCCCGGTTCGATGAACATGGCGCCGCCGCCGCTGACGCGGCGCACCACCTCGATGCCGTGGCGCCGGGCGCCTTCGGGATCGACTTCGTTCTTGAGCGATTGGAAGCGGCCGATCACGACCGCGGGCGCCGACCATTCCCAGATGCGCAGGGTGGGCGGGCGCGTGCCGGCGCCGACCTCATCGGTGATGACGGCGTCCAGCGCCATGTGCAGCGCGGGGCGCTGCGGGGCTTCGTGGATCAGTTGCCAGTCGTAGTCGTTCCAGTCGGTGCGCGTCATGCCAGCGCCCTCCGCAGCACCACCGCCACGGCCTCGGCCGAGAAACCGAACATTTCGGTGTCGGGCGGCAGCGCCGACTGCACCGCCAGCGCCAGTTCCAGTTCGCCGGCGTCGGCCGGCAGGCCGTTCAGGCCGCGGTTGATGGCTTCCAGCGCCTCGGGCGGTTCCAGGAAGAAATCACCGCTGATGCGGACGTCGGCCAGGCGGCCGTCGCGGACTTCCAGGTCCGCGACCACCAGCTTGCCGCCGGGGACTTTGTATTCGCCGTGCATGGGCGCTCCTTGTGTATCAGGCCTGGCGCCGGGGGCGGCGCTACAGGCTCAGTTTCATGCCGTCATGGCTGGCCACGAAACCCAGGCTTTCGTAGAAGCGGCGGGCGTCGGGCCGGGCGCGGTCGGTGGTCAGCTGCACCATGGCGCATCCCTGCGCGCGGCACTGCTCGATGGCCCACTCGAACATGGCGCGTCCCAGGCCCTGGCCGCGCGCCGACGAGGCGATGCGCACGCTTTCGATCTGTCCGCGCCACTGGCCCAGCCGCGACAGGCCGGGTATGAACGATAACTGCAAACAGCCGATCAGGCGCGCGTCGCGCTCGACCACCGCGAAGTACTGGTTCGGGTCCTGCTCGATGGCGGCAAAAGCCGCAGTGTAGCGGGGGTTGAGCGGAATCGAGGGATCTTCGCGCTTGGCGCCGAGTTCGTCGTCGGCCAGCATGGCCACGATCTCGGGCAGGTCGCCCACGCGCGCGCGGCGGAACCGCAGCGGGGAGTCGGTCATGGCGGCCTCCGCTCAGCGCACGTTCTGGGCGGTCTGGCCGAACAGGATGCGGCGCGATTCCTCGTCGCTGACCGACGGCGCGGTGTTGACCTTGTCGGCCAGCGCATAGGCGCGCTGCACGGCCGGGCGCGCGGCGATGGCGTCGAACCAGCGCTTCAGGTGCGGGAAGTCGTTCAGGTCCTGGCCCTGCTTGGCGTGCGGCACGATCCAGGGGTAGGACGCCATGTCGGCGATGGAGTAGTCGCCGGCGACGAATTCGCGGTCGGCCAGGCGCTTGTTCAGCACGCCGTAGAGGCGGTTGGTTTCCTTGACGTAGCGCTCGATGGCATAGGGGATGCGCTCGGGCGCGTAACCCGAGAAGTGGTGGTTCTGGCCGGCCATGGGGCCCAGGCCGCCCATCTGCCAGAACAGCCATTGCGAGACCTCGGCGCGGCCGCGCAGGTCGGCGGGCAGGAAGCGGCCGGTCTTTTCGGCCAGGTACTGCAGGATGGCGCCGGACTCGAACAACGAGATCGGCGCGCCGCCGTCGGCAGGCGCCTGGTCGACGATGGCGGGGATGCGGTTGTTGGGCGCGATGGCCAGGAACTCGGGCTTGAACTGGTCGCCGCGGCCGATGTTGACCGGATGGATCTGGTAGGGCAGCCCGGTTTCTTCCAGGAAGATCGTGATCTTGTGGCCGTTGGGGGTGGTCCAGTAATAGAGATCGATCATGCGGATTCCTTTCTCGTCTTGGCGCCGCCGGCCAGCGCCGGCGGATCGGAAAACCATGATAGCGGGGGGTGGGGGGCGGCCGGACGAATAACCGGGGGGCGGGTGCGGGTTTGTCCGGAGTCGGCCGGCTCCGGTACAGGCCGGCCCGCGGAACAGGCCTGGGTTGAGGCGGAGCCGGGCCGGCGCCCGCGTGTGCCGGGGGCAGCGGCTCAGGCCGCGCCCGGCTTGGCGCCGCCGCGCAGGCGCCATTGCCAGTTCAGGCTGACGCCGGCCGCCGCCAGGAAGATCAGTGCCACGCCCACGACCTGGGTGACGTCCATGCGATGCCCGTACACGACCAGGTCCAGCAGGATGGCCACGGCGGGGTAGATGAAGCTGAGCGCGGCGGTGGACGTGGTGGGCAGCTTCTGGATGGCCGAGTACATCAGGATGTACATCAGGCAGGTGTGGATGACCCCCAGCGCAACCAGGCAGCCCCACTGCAGCGGCGCCGTGGGCAACGCCTGGAAGTCGGCCATGGGCAGCAGCATCACCGCGCCCAGCGTCACCTGCACCAGCGCCAGCACCTGCGGCGGGATGCCCTTCAAGCGCTTGACGATCACGGCGGTAACGCCGTAGAGCGCCGCCGCGCCCAGGCCCAGCAGCAGGCCGGACAGGTAGGTGCTGCCACCCGCGCCAGCGGTATCGGTCAGACGCAGCACCAGCAGCAGCCCGGCGAAGGCGACCACCGACCAGGCCAGCTTGCCGCGGCTGGGGCGCTCGCCCAGGAACAGCACGCCCAGGCCGATCAGGAAAAACGGCTGTACGTTATAGACAGCGGTGGCCAGCGAGATCGAGGCCAGCCGGTAGGCCGAGAACAGCAGCACCCAGTTCAGCACCAGGGCGGCGCCGGCGGCCAGGGCCAGCGCCAGGGTCTTGGCCGTGAACAGGCCGGGCTTGAGCAGCCCGCGGGCCCAGCAATACAGGAACAGCGACAGGGCGCCGAACACGCAGCGGAAGAACACGACGTTCCACGCGCTTTGGCCGGACTCCAGGACGAACACCCCCAGGGTGCCCGACAGGGTCATGGCGGCGGCCATTTGCGCCAGGCCGAGGCGATCGGAAGAGGGGGACATGATGGGCTCCAGGCGGCCGTGCGGCCAATAGATTCGATGGAGAAATTATCCCAGGCCGATTGCGCCGGCTATATGATGTTGATACGGCAGTTTTGTTTTGGAACCTTCATTTAGGTGGAATTTATGCAAAACGACCTAAAGAATGAAACCCCGGTCTTGGATGGTATCGATCGCCGCCTGGTTGAGACCCTGACGGCCAACGCGCGCACCACTACCGCCGACCTGGCGCGCCAGGTCGGCATGTCCGCGCCCAGCGTGGCCGACCGCCTGCGGCGGCTGGAAGAATCGGGGGTGATCCGCGCCTACACGCTGGATGTGGATCCGGTGGCGCTGGGCTACACGCTGGAAGCGATCGTGCGGATCCGGCCGTTGCCCGGGCAGCTGCGTCGGGTCGAGGGCCTGATCCAGGAGATTCCGGAGTTCGTGGAATGCGACAAGGTCACCGGCGATGATTGCTTCATCGCGCGGGTGGTGCTGCGGTCGATCACGCACCTGGACGGCATCCTGGAACGCGTGACCGAATTCGCTGAAACCAACACCGCCATTATCAAGGCGCACACCGTGCGCCGACGGCTGCCGCCGCTGCGCTGAGCTGCGGGGCGGTGGGGCGCCAGGTGCGCGCCGTCACCGCACGCCAGCCCGGCCAGGCGCTAGACGGCGGGCGCCGCCAGTGCGCGGACGATGTCGTCCTTCAGTCCGGCAGGCGTATCGGTGGGGGCGTAGCGCTTGATCACCTGGCCGTCGCGTCCCACCAAAAACTTGGTGAAATTCCACTTGATGCCCTCGGTGCCGAACACGCCGGGCTTTTCACCCTTCAACCAGCGGTACAGCGGGTGGGCGTCGTCGCCGTTGACGTCGATCTTGGCGAACAGCGGGAAGGTGATGTCGTATTGGGTGGAGCAGAAATTCAGGATCTCGGCTTCATCGCCCGGTTCCTGGCGGCCGAACTGGTCGCATGGAAAACCCAGCACCGTCAGGCCATCGTCGCGCAGGCCGCGGTACAGCTCTTCCAGGCCCGAATACTGCGGCGTGAAGCCGCATTTGGACGCCACGTTCACCACCAGCAGGACACGGCCGCGGTAGGCGTCCAGCGGCTGATCGGCGCCATGGATGTCGCGGGCCGAGAAATCATAGATCGTGCTCATGCGTGCTCCTTGGGGTCATGCGTCGGAACGGGACGATGCCAGCTCGCCGGCTTGCCGCGGCTGCGCCGTCCCGGCATGGCGTCCATAGTAGCGCGTGCCCCACAAGGTCAGCAGCAGTACGGCGCCGGCGAGGGCGGCCGACATCCACGGCAGGTCGGTCAGCGGCAGGCCATGGCCCAGCGCCACGCTGCCCAGCCACGCGCCGCTGGCGTTGCCCAGGTTGAAGGCGCCCTGGTTCAGCGTCGACGCCAGGTTGGGCGCGTCGGCCGCCTGGTCCACGATCAGGGTCTGCAGCAGCGGCACCACGGCAAAGCCCAACATGCCCCAGATGAAGGTCATGATCAGCATCGGCGTCAGCGCGTGGATGGCCTGGCTAAGCGCCAGGAACACCAGCACCAGGCCCACGAAAATGCGGCGCAGCGAGACTTCCAGGTTGCGGTCGCCCAGTTTGCCGCCCAGGGTGCTGCCCACGGTCAGGGCCACGCCGAACAGCAGCAGCACGCCGGTCACGCCGCGTTCGGACACGCCGGTGATGTCGCGCAGGATCGGCGCGATGTAGGTCAGCACGCAGAACAGCGCGGCCGAGGCCAGCACGCTGGCCAGCAGCGGCCACAGCACGCGCACGTCGCGCAGCACGCGGAATTCGCGCAGGATGTTGCCGGGTTGCATCGGGATGCGGCCGGGCAGCCAGGCCGCCAGCGCCGCCACCGCGGCCAGGCCGATGGCGCTGACCACCCAGAAGGTCGAGCGCCAGCCCGCCACCTGGCCCAGCGCGGTGCCCAGCGGCACGCCCAGCACGTTGGCCAGCGTCAGGCCGGTGAACATCAGCGCGATGGCGCTGGAGCGCTGGTGGCGCGGCACCAGGTCGGCCGCCACCACCGCGCCGATGCCGAAGAAGGCGCCATGGCAGAAGGCGGTGAAGACGCGCGCGGCCATCAGCGTGCCGTAGCCCGGCGCCAGCGCACAGAGCAGGTTGCCCAGCACGAAGGTGCTGGCCAGGCCGATCAGCGTGGCCTTGCGCGGCAGCTTGGCGGTGATGATGGCCATGATGGGCGCGCCGATCACCACGCCCATGGCGTAGCCGGTGATGAGCAAGCCGGCGATGTCGATGGTGACATCGAGGTCGGCGGCAACGTTGGGCAACAGGCCCATGATGACGAATTCGCTGGTGCCGATACCAAAAGCGGCGGCGGCCAGCGCGATGAGATGCAGGGGCATGGGAAACCGGAAGGGGATGGGCCGGCGGGCAAGGCAGGGCGCCGGCGGCAAGAGGGGACGAGTCCCCGATTTTAGGGCAGCCGGGCGCGGGCGCCACGGCAAGTCCCTGCCAATGGTACGGGTAATCCCTTACAGAAAGGTGTCGGGCGGGGGCCGTCCCTCGGCCCGCGGATCGCCGTCACACCAGTTTCAGGTCCAGCGGCGCGATGCCCGGGAACACCTGGGCCAGTCGGGCCTTGTCCAGGCCATACAGGCGCGAGAACAGGCCGGCGAACACGGCGCGATATTCGTTCAGTACGGGGTAGTCGCGGTCCTGGAACAAGGTGCTTTGCGCGACCTTGGTCTGGCGCCCGGCGATGCGCCCGCCTTGCACATTGCCGCCCAGTACCCAATAGACCGTGCCATGCCCATGATCGGTGCCCTTGTTGCCGTTTTCGCGGAAGGTGCGGCCGAATTCGCTGATGACCACCACGGTGGTCTGCTTCCAGGCCGCGCCCATGGCCTCGGCGTAGGCGGCCAGCGCACGGCCCAACTGGCCCAGCCGGTTGGCCAGCACGCCGTTGGCCGCGCCCTGGCCCACGTGCGTGTCCCAACCGCCCACGTCGACGAAGCCCAGGTTGTAGCGGTCGCTCATGAAGCGGCCGATGCGGCGCGCTTCCTGCTCCAGTTTGCCGGCCGACACCGCGTTGCCGTTGGCGGCCTGCATTTCGGCTTCGAGTTCTTCGCGCGCCGCGCCCATGATGCGCTGGCCTTCGGTGACCGAGGCGTTCAGGTCGGTGTGCTGGTACATCGAGGCGATGGCGCGGTTGTCGTCGTCGCTCAGGCGCGACTTGCGGCTGGCGCCGTCCAGGTCGATATTGGGCACACGTTCATTGCCCCGAAAAATCTGCGGCACTTCGGATGTGAAGGCCGCCGACTGCGCGCCACCCGCGCCAAGCGTGGTGGCCAGGCGGTTCAGAAAGCCCGAGCGGAAGTCGCCGGCGCGGGCCTTGGCCGCGCCCTGGCCCAGTTCAATGCTGTTCTGGGTTTCAAAGTGGCTGCGGCTGATGTCGTCGGTGCCGGCGAAGGGCACGAAGGCCAGTTGGCGCTTCTGGTAGAACGGCATCAGGCTGTCCGCCAGCGCCGGATGCAGGGCCCAGCCGTCGGCCAGGGGCAGGGCCGCGCCTGCGCCGCTGCCGGGCTTGGCGATGGCGATGGTGGGGCGCGATTCGTAATAGAAGTCGCTGTCGGCCGGCACCAGCAGGCTGGCGGCATCGTAGGCGCCGCGCATGAAGACGACCAGCAGCTTGTTGCCGGCCGCCGCCGGCGCGGCGTAAAGGCGGCTGGCGCCGAAGGCCAGCGGCGCGAAGGCCATGAGTTGCAGGATGCGGCGACGATGCATGATGGGACTCCTGTCGCGTCGCGGTTCAGCGGCGCATGAATTCGGGCGAGGCCAACAGATAGGTGTTGGCGTCCTTGGGCGTCTTGGCTTGGGCGATGGCCTGGCGCGTGGCCGGCGACAGCCGCGCGAACAGGCCGTCGTCGGCGTTTTCGCGCAGCAGGTCGGGCATGCGCGGCAGTTCCACCGGCCCCTTGTCGTCGCCTTCGCGGTAGAACGCCTGCGGCGCGGCGGCGATGGCGCGCGCTACTTCAAAGCGCGCGGTCATCTGGCCGGAGCCGGCCCAGTCCGACTGCGCTTGCGGATAGCCGTCAGGCGTCAGGCGCTGGTTCAGCGGCTGGCCCAGTTGCCGCAGCATGGCCAGGCCGGGCCGCATGTTGACGATGGGCGGCAGGTCCGCATAGGCCAGGCGGATGCCGGAATACACGTAGTGCACCGGGTCCTTGAACGCGCCCGTCTTGAGCGACTGCGCGAATTCCGGCGAGGCATACAGCGTCTGCAGCGTGGCGGCGATGTCGCCGTCCTGCGCCAGGAAGGTCTTGGCCATCTTGTCGATTACCGAAGCCGGCGGCGCGTCGCCCATGAAATAGGCGGCCAGCTTGGCGCTGACGAAACGCGCGGTGGCCGGATGGCGCGCCAACAGGTCCACGGCCTGGTCCACTTCGGCCAGGCCCGCGCCGCGTATGGTGTGGCCCAGGAAAACCTTGTCGCCGTAGTCATGGCGCGCGGGGTTGAAGAGGAAGAGGCCTTCTTGCACCAACTGGCTGCGCAATTCGGGCCGTAGCTTGGGCGGCCCGTCCTGGTTGCGGATGCCCAGGCCGGTCAGGATGCGCGCCAGCTCCTGCACGTCGTTTTGCGTGTAGCCGCCCTTGACGCCCAGCGTGTGCAATTCCATCAGCTCGCGAGCGTAGTTTTCATTGATGCGGCCGACGGCATTCTGGGTGTTGTCCAGGTACACCAACATCGCGGGCGAGCGCAGCGTGGCCGCCAGCAGGTCGCGGAATTTGCCCAGGGCATGCGGCCGGATGGCGCGTTCTTCATACTGGTCGATGTAGGTACCGATATCGTTCTTGGCCGCATAGACATTGAAGTGGTTCATCCAGAACCATGTCATCTGCTCTAGCAATTGGTTAGGCGAATACAGCGCGCGGTAGAACGCGCGGCTGGCCGTGTCGTCGGCGCGTTGGCGCGAGATGGTGCGGGCATCGCGCTGCGCTTCCTGCTTGGGGTCGGGAGCGGCGTCCTTGGCGTCTTTGCGCATCGCGCGTTGCTGCGCCAATGCGTCTTCGGCGCTTTGGCGCGAGATCGACAGCGCGTCGATGCGCTGTTGCACCGCGGGCGGCAGACGGGCTTGCGGATCGGGATGCAGTTGCGCCTGCAGATAGCGCGCCGCCCCCAGCTCGTGCAGGCGCGCCAGTTCGGCGGGTGTGGCGCCCCAGGTGATGCGGTTGACCAGGGCCGCGTCCGACGCGCGGGCGTCGGCGTCGCGACCCGGCGCTGTCACGGCTGCGGCGGCAATGTGCGGCGCGCCGGGTGCGGCGCTGGCCGCCTGAGCCGCCAGCGGCAACAGCAGCAGGGGCGCCAGGCGGCGCAGGAAGAGGCGCGAAAGCAGCATGAAGCGGGCACCTTTGTGGTGGGCGATAAGGCCTGCTATCAGCAGGCGGTCAGGTACGGCGGGCGGCAGGCAGGCCCTAGGCGTGTGACAGGATAGTCGCACCGCCATTCCCGTTGCGACGCGGCTTGAAACGCAGGGAAACCGATCGTTTTGAAAACGCGCCGCTATCCCTGCGCGGCGCGGGGCCATTGCCGTCCGCGCCCGCCCGCCGGCCTATCATGTGCCATCGCAGTTAGCGCATGCAGCGCACAGGAGGCCGGCGATGCAGGAAATGATCGACCGTTTGGAAACCATGTTGGCCAAAGGCACCGACAACATGTTGTTGCGGTTTTCGTTGGGCAAGGCCTACGCCGAACAAGATTGCTTTCGCGAAGCCGAAGCGCATCTGCGCGCGTCGCTGGCGTTCGATCCCGCCTATTCGGTGGCCTGGAAATGGCTGGGCAAGGCGTGCCTGGGTCAGGGCGACAAGGCAGGCGCACGCGCGGCCTGGGAGTCGGGCCTGAAAGCCGCGCAGGCGCGCGGCGACAAGCAGGTGGAAAAAGAACTGCAAGTGTTCATCAAGCGCCTGGACAAGGACGCGGCCGCAGCGCAATGACGCGGCCATAAAGGCGTGTCGCGAAGGCGCGATCGTGCGGCGCGTGCACGTAGCTCAGGTCAAACGTTGACGGCGTTGCGCGGCGTTTGCGTTGACCAGGTCAAGTGTCGGCTACCTCGTTCGCGGCCTCGGCCAGCCACTGTTTCAACGCCGCCAGCGCGGGCGCCGCACCCGCGGGGGTCGAACGCGGTTCAATCAGCCCATAGGCCGAACCGTCGGGCGCAAAACCCAGCGGCGCGACCAGCCGGCCGGTGCGCAGGTCATCCAGCGCCAGGATGCGCGGGCTGAGCGCCACGCCCAATCCCGCCGCCGCCGATTCCACCATCAGGAAGTGATGATCCAGCCGGCGCGTGCTGCGCGGCGCGGGTTGCGTGGGCGCCTGCGCCAGCCAGTCGTCCCAGGCTTGCGGGCGGGTGCGCGACACCAGTGCGACGTAATCGCCGGCGAGAAAGCCCGGCAACAGCGCGGGGGCCATGACCGGCCCCATGCTTTCCGGCATCAGCGGCGTTACCGTCCAATCGGGATGCACCGGAAAATCCAGACGCCGCAGCGCCAGCGTGACCTGGTCGCGCGAAAAATCCAGCGGACCGCCACCGACCGACAGATGCAGTTCGATATCCGGATGCCGGTCTTGAAATGCCGACAACCGCGGGATCAGCCAGCGCATCGCCACCGAGCGTTCACAGGACAGCACCACCGGCCGTTTGGCGCCGCGATCTTGCAGCGTATCGATGGCGCCGTTGATCAGCGCCAGCGCCCGGCCCATCGACGAAGCCAACAACTGCCCGGCGGCCGTGAGGCGCACGCCGCGGCCGGCGGGCTCGACCAGCACCAGCCCCAGGTCGTCGGCCAGCTTGGCCACGCGCCGGCTGACCGCGCCGTGCGTCAGCGATAGTTCGTCGGCTGCGGCGCGCATCGAGCCCAGGCGCGCCACCGCCTCGAAGGCGCGCAGGTCGTTCAGGGAAGGCCGGCGAGTAGATGTCATTGGTGAGTTTTTATCACGAATAAACGTCAGGAATTATGGATATTCCTGGCGGGTGATATGCATTTTAATCACCAATATGAACACACCCGCAGCCTTTTCCCACAGCGTCGGCATCGTCGCCGACGACCTGACCAGCGCCGCCGATGGCGCGGGTCCGTTCTTGCCTTGGGCCGGTTCGGCGCAGGTACGCCGCGACGGCATGGACGACGAGTCGGCTCGCGTGCTGTCGCTGGACACCGGCAGCCGGACCCTGTCCGAACCTGCCGCCGCGCAAGTCGCAGCACGGGCGGCGGCGGCATTGGCCGACCGTGGCGTGCTCTACAAGACCATGGATTCGACGCTGCGCGGGCATATCCGCGCCGAACTGACGGCGGCGTTCCGCGCCAGCGGCCGGCACCTGCTGGTGGTGGCGCCGGCGTTTGCCGATGCCGGCCGCGTGACGCGGGGCGGCAACCAGTACGTGCATGGCCAATTGGTGGCCGCCAGCGCCTACGGCGCCGATTCCGTGCATCCGGCGCGCACCTCCCGCATCCTGGACCTGATCGACCCGGCCCTCGGCCCGGCGCGCGTGATCGCCGAGGACGCCAGCGCCGCGCAGTTGCGCGCCGCCGCCGACGCATCGCGGGTGCTGGTGCTGGACGCGAGCACGCAGCAGGTGCTGGACGACCGGGTGTCGCGGTTGTTGGCGCGGGGCGCATCCGTGCTGTGGGCCGGGTCGCCGGGCATGGCGCGCGCGCTGGCTGCCCAGTGCGGCGGCGCGGCGGCCGGCATGCCGGCGCCGGTGCGCGCCCAACGCGTGCTGATCGTGGTGGGCAGCGCCAATCGGGTCAGTCATGCGCAGTGCGACGCGTTGCGGGCTGCCGGCGTGCAAGTGACGAGCCACGCGGACGAAATCCATCACGATGCCCAGGTGGTCTGCCTGAAAGCGCCCGAATCACCGCAAGCCGACCCCGCGGCGGTGTTGGCGGCATTGACGCGCCAGGCCATGCAGGCGCTGGCGCGCCACCGCTTTGACGGTCTGATCGCCACCGGTGGCGACACGCTGGCCGCGTTGCTGCAAGCGCTGGCTATTCGCGCGTTCAGCTTGACCTGCGAGCTGGCGCCGGGCTTTCCGGCAGGCGGCGCTGCCGTGGCCGGTCGTGGCCACCCTTTGGCGATCGCCATGAAGGCCGGCGGCTTTGGCAACGCCGACGCGTTGCTCGCGGCCACCACGAAGTTGCTGCGCCGATGAATTCCCTGACCCAGGAGACACCTATGCCTTTGCTGCCCATGGCCATCACGATGGGCGACCCCGCCGGCATCGGGCCGGAGATCGTCGCCAAGACGCTGCTGCTGCCGCGCTACGCCGAACGTTGCCTGGTGGTGGGCGACCCAGGCGCCATGGCCCGCGCGTTGACGCCGCTGGGCGCCGCCGACCGTCTGCACGTGGTGCACGAGGTGGCTGATGCCCGGTTGCAGGCGGATCGGATCTACCTGTTGCCGTCGTCCAATTTGGCGCCGCTGCCGCCGCTGGGCCGCGTCGATCCGGCGTGCGGCCGCGCGGCGTACCAGGCCATTTGCTTGGCGATCGACCTGGCGCGCCAGGGGCGGGTGGCGGGCATGGTCACCGCGCCTATTCATAAAGCGGCGCTGGCCGCGGCCGGGGTGCCGCATCCTGGCCACACCGAGATCCTGGCCGAGCGCGGCGGCGCGCAGCGCGTGGCGATGATGCTGGCCAATGAGGCCATCGCCACGGTGCTGGTGACGATTCATTGCTCGCTGCGCCAGGCCATCGAGCGCGCCGACTTTGCTGCGCAGGTATCCGCCATCCGGCTGGCGCACCTGGGCGGCCGCGCGCTGGGCGCGGCCGCGCCGCGGGTGGCGGTGGCAGGCCTGAATCCGCATGCCGGCGAAGACGGCCTGTTCGGTGACGAAGAGGCGCGCATCATCCGGCCGGCCATCGAGGCCGCGCGCCGCGAAGGCATCGACGCCAGCGGCCCGTGGCCCGGGGACACTGTCTTCATGCAGGCGCGGCAGGGGCGCTTCGACGTGGTGGTGGCGCAGTACCACGACCAGGGGCTGATTCCGGTCAAGTATCTGGGTCTTGAACAGGGCGTGAACATCACGCTGGGGCTGCCGTTCGTGCGCACCAGCCCCGACCACGGCACGGCCTTCGATATCGCCGGGCAAGGCATCGCGGACCCGGCCAGCCTGCGGACCGCCATCGACCGCGCCTTTCAACTGGCCGGGCATGCGCAGGGCTTGCCCCAGGCCGCTTTGAATATCGACAATGCATAACCAGGACACCCACGACATCATGCGATCCGAATTCATCTTCATGCTGACGCGCAACGACCGCACGGTCGACCACGCCGAGGCTTATCTGGACATCGCCCTGGGCAGCGGCGTGCGGCACATCGGCTTCAAGGATATCGGCCAGCCGCTGGCGACGCTGCAGCGTCTGAATTGCGGCATCCGCGAGGGCGGCGCCCGCAGCTATCTGGAAGTGGTTTCGCAGGACCGCGATAGCGAGCTGGCCTCCGTGCGCGCCGCGCTGGAACTGGACGTGGACTTTCTATTGGGCGGCACGCACGTGGCGGATGTGTTGCCGCTCTTGTCGGGTTCGCGCATCCGCTACTACCCATTTCCCGGCCGGGTACATGGCCATCCCAGCATCCTGGGCGGCACACGCGAATCGATTGCCGACAGCGCCCGCCGGCTGGCGGATCTGCCCGGCGTGCATGGCCTGGACTTGCTGGCCTATCGCGCCGACGTGGACGTGCCGGCGCTGATCGCAGACGTGTGCGGCGTGGACGTGCCGGTCATCGTGGCGGGGTCGCTGGATTCGGCCGAGCGCATCCAGGCGGCTTGCCGCGGCGGTGCCGCCGGCTTCACGGTCGGCACTGCGGCGCTGGACGGCAAGTTCCCCGCAGCGCGCGAAGGCCTGGTGGGCCAGTTGCAGACGATCCTGGCGGCCGCGGCGGCAGCCTGAGCCACGGCGTGGTTGCCGCGCAGGGCGTTGCGGGGCTTTTCGCCACGGCGGGCGTGCCGCTTCAACACGCCGGCCGTATCGACCCGCCCGTCACGTCAAGAAACCCGCTGCTCCAGCAGCGGCTGCCCTTGTCGCGGCGCTGCGATCAACCCCGCGGGTGCGGGCGCGGCGGCGCGCTTGGGCAGCACGGTCTGGGCCCCCGCGATGCGGAACACTTCGATGGCGTGGCGCAGCTGCGCGCCGCGGGTGCGCAGGTTGTCCACGGCCAGGCTGGCCTGTTCCACCCGCGCCGCGTTGCGCTGGGCCGCGTTGTCGGTTTCCGAAATCGTGCGGCTGACGTTGTCGATGCCGGTGTGCTGTTCGGTCGACGTGGCCGCGATCTCGTTGACGATCTGTGTCACCTGCTGCACCGAATCGACGATATCCAGCATCGCCTCGCCGGCGCGCTCCACGTGCCGCACGCCGTCTTCCACCCTGTTGTTCGAGGCTTCGATCAGTTCCTTGATTTCACGCGCGGCGGTGGCGCTTTTCTGCGCCAGGCTGCGCACTTCGGACGCGACTACCGCGAAGCCCTTGCCGGCCTCGCCCGCGCGGGCGGCTTCCACCGCGGCGTTGAGCGCCAGGATGTTGGTCTGGAATGCGATGCCGTCGATGATGCTGACGATCTCGGTGATGCGCGACGTGCTTTGCACGATGCCCTGCATGGCTGCCACCGCGTCGTTGACCACCAGGCCGCCACGCTTGGCTACATCGGATGCCTGGTTGGCCATCTGATCGGCGCCATGCGCATTGGTGGCGGTCTGCTTCACGGTGGACGCCAATTGTTCCATGCTGGCCGCCGCTTCTTCCAGCGACGCCGCCTGGCGCTGCGTGTGGGCCGACAGGTCGGCGTTGCCGTCGGCGATTTCGGCCGCCGATGTCAGCGCGCTTTCGATGCCGTTGTGCACGTCGCGCGTGATGCTGACCAGGCTCTTGCGCATCACTTCCAGTGAAAACTTCAGGGCGCCGATTTCATCGCGGATGCCGGCCGGCGGCAGCGGCGTGCTGAGGTTGCCGGCGGCGATCTGGCGCGTGAAGTCGGTGGCGGTCACCAGCAGGCCCGTGATCGAGCGCGCAAAGCCCCAGCCTGACGCGAAAATCAACACCACGCCGGCGGCCAGGATGGCGCCGGCCAACGCGACTTCTTCGGTGCTCAAGCGGTCCAGCATGCTGTACAGCGCCACGCCCGCCGCGCCCAGGAACAGGGCCGATGCCAGCACGGCCCAGGCCAGCATGCGCGAGCGCACACCGGTCAGGCGCCATATTTTCAGGCGCGCCAGCAGGCCGCGTATGCCGGTGGGCTTGACCTGGCCGCCGCTGAGCTTGAAGCCGCGTGCCGTGCCATTGCGCAAGCGCGCGTAGGCCGCGCTTGCCGCGTCGACCTGGTCGCGCGTCGGCTTGACGCGCACCGAGGCATAACAGACCGTTTCGCCGCGCTCGATGATGGGCGTGACGTTGGCCAGTACCCAATAAAAGCCGCCGTCCTTGCGGCGGTTCTTGACCACCCCGGTCCAGGACTCGCCGCGCTGGATGGTGCGCCACAGGTCCTCGAACGCTTCTTCGGGCATGTCGGGGTGGCGCACGATGTTGTGGGCAGCGCCCACCAGTTCGTCGCGCGAAAAGCCGCTGACCTCAACGAACGCGGGGTTCGCATAGATGATGCGGCCGCGGGCGTCTGTGCGCGAGATCAGGTACTGCTCGTCGTGCAGCGTGTATTCCTTGTCGTAGACCGGCTGGTTATTGCGCATGCGTCTGTCGTCCTGTGATGGGCGTGGCGAGGTGCTGCCGGATCATCGGGGACGGACGCTATGGTGGGGTTGATCTACATCAAGATATTTATAAGTTATGCGAAAGGTAAATATGCGCGGACAGCCATGGCCATGATGTGATGGACGGCTTTGGTCGGGGTCAGGCCTTGGGCAGATTGCCGAAGGCTTCCAGCGCGCGCAAGCGGCTTTGCGCCAGGTCGACGATGGGCATCGGGTAGCCTGCCGCCGCGCGTTCCATGGGGCTGGGGTCATGGATGGCGGCGTCGTCCAGATGCGCCAGTTCGGGCAGCCATTCGCGCAGGAAGGCGCCGCGCGCGTCGAACTTGCGTGACTGCGACAGCGGATTGAAGACGCGGAAGTAGGGCACCGAATCGGCGCCGGTGGACGCGCTCCATTGCCAGCCGCCATTGTTGGCCGCCAGGTCGCCGTCCACCAGATGCGCCATGAACCAGGCTTCGCCCAGGCGCCAATCGATCAGCAGGTTCTTGGACAGGAACATCGCCGTGACCATGCGCAGGCGGTTGTGCATCCAGCCCAGCGTCAGTAGCTGGCGCATGGCGGCGTCCACGATGGGCAGGCCGGTACGGCCCTGTTGCCAGGCCGCCAGGTCATCGGGTGCGTCGCGCCACGGCACGGCAGCGGTCTCCGGTTTCATGGGTTGATGCATGGACAGGGCGGGGCAGGCGGCCAAGAGATGCTGGTAGAACTCGCGCCACAGCAGTTCGTTGATCCAGGTGGCGGCGCCCACGTTGCCGCTTTCCAGTTCGCCGTGGTTGGCGGCCTGAGCCGCCCGCAACGCCTGGCCGGGCGACAGGACGCCGGCAGCCAGGTACGGCGACAGGCAACTGGTGCCCGGCAGGCTGGGGAAGTCGCGCTCGTCGCGGTAGGCGCTGATGACTCCATCGGCGAAGGCGTCCAGCCGGTCGCCCGCCGCGGTTTCGCCCGCAGGCCAGAGCGCACGGATGGCCTCGCTGGCCGGCGCGTAGCCGTCAAACGCATCGGGTAGCGGGTCCGGGCCCCAGGCCGGCGCCGCTTGCGCCTTGGGGGCGGGCACGGCGAGCAGCGGCGCGGTGCGCAGGCGTTCGCGGCAGGCGCGTGCATAGGGCGTGTAGACGCGATAGCAGTCGCCCTTGCCGGTCAGTACCGTGCCGGGCCGCAGCAGCGAGGCGCCGTGGTGCAGCGTCCAGTCCACCCCCGCTTCGGCCAGGCGCCAGGCCACGTTGTCATCGCGGCGGCGTTCGTTGACGGCCCATTCGATGTTGGCGTGGACCTGCGCAATGGTGTGTTCCCGGCAGAAGTCGATCAGTGCGTCGGGCGCTTCGTCCCAGGTGTCCACCGTCAGCAGCTTCAGGGGGATGCCCAGGCGGGCCAGGTCTTGCGACAGTTCGCGCAGATTGCGCAGCCAGAAATCGACCTTGGCCGGCGCGTCGCCATGCTGGCGCCATTGGCCGGGCGCCGCGATGAACAGGGCCGTGGCCGTGCCGGCGGCAGCCGCGGCGGCCAGGGCGGGATTGTCGTGCAGGCGCAGGTCGGTGCGCAGCCAGATCAGGGTATTCATGACGGGATGGCGGTCTGGGAAATGCGGGCGCCGCAGGGCGCGGGGCAAGGCTGGCATTCTATCTTGCGCGGGCGCGGCGGCGGCGCGCTGGGGCCACCCCGGCCGCCGTGGCACACCGTGTAAAAACTACGAGTAGATGTGACGAATGTATGCGTCGCGCTGGCGCCTGGCGGACGGGCCGGCCCGGGGCCGCCGCCCCGCGAATGCGCGGTCGCCGCCGTCAAACCCCGAAACACGCTGGCGCTTTCCTTGTATTGACGCACCTGCCGGGGCCGCCTGTAATTCACTTAACGCCAAAAGCAAGATGAATAAATATGGGACACCTGATGGATCTCCGCCCGTCCTTCCTGAGAGGACGCACCCCCACCAGCAAGACAGCCCGCGAGGTCTTGCAACAACTCTGGCGCTCGGTCGATCTACCCGACGAGTCGCTTGAGCACGTGGTGTTGACCGGCGCGGAGCCGGTGCTGCCGTCTTCCTTCGCGGTGGGCGCCGCGGCGCAGGCCAGCATCGCCGCGGCGGCGCTGGCGGCGGCCGAGGTCTGGCTGCTGCGCGGCGGGGCCCGGCAGCAGGTCGGTGTCGACATGCTGCACGCGGCGCAGGAGTGCCGCAGCCATTTCATGATCGACGGCGCCACGCCCGACCCGCGTGATCCCATCACCGGCGTCTACCGTTGCGGCGACGGCGGCTGGGTTCGCATTCACGCCAATTTCGCGCACCACCGCGACGGCGCCTTGGCGCTGCTGGGTTGCCCCACCGGCGCGGGCGCCACGCGCGAGGCTGTGGAGCAGGCGCTGGGCCGCTGGCGCGCACAGGATTTCGAGCAGGTGGCCGCCGACGCCGGCCTGGTGGTGACCGCCATGCGCAGCTTTGACGAATGGGACCGCCATCCGCAAGGCCAGGCGATCGCCGCGCAGCCCTTGCTGACCATCGAACGCATTGGCGACGCGGACCCGCGGCCCTTGCCCAAGTACGGCCAAGATGCTCGCCCGTTGCAAGACATCCGTGTGCTGGACCTGACCCGCATCATCGCCGGTCCGGTCTGCGGCCGGGCGCTGGCGGCGTACGGCGCCGACGTGATGCTGGTGAATTCGCCGAACTTGCCCAACATCGACAATCTCATCGACACCAGCCGCGGCAAGCTGTCAGTGCTGGCCGATCTGGACACGGCCGACGGCCGCATCGCACTGGGTAACCTGCTGCGCAGCGCGCATATCTTCGTGCAGGGCTACCGGCCCGGCGGCATGGCCGCGCTGGGCTTCGGGCCGCAGGATGCGGCTCGCCTGCGCCCCGGCATCGTCTATGTATCGTTGTCCGCCTACGGCGCCGTGGGCCCGTGGGCCAACCGCCGTGGTTTCGATTCTCTGGTGCAGACCGCCACCGGCTTCAACCACGCCGAAGCCCATGCCGCCGGCCAGGACGCGCCCAAGGCGCTGCCGATGCAGATTCTGGACCACGCATCGGGCTACCTGATGGCGTTTGGCGCGCAGGTCGCGCTGGCGCGCCAGGCCACCGAGGGCGGCAGCTGGCATGTGCGGGTATCGCTGGCCCAGACCGCGCACTGGCTGCGCACGCTGGGTCGTGTCGAGGGCGGCCTGACCTGTTCGATGCCCGGCTTTGCCGGCTTGCTGGAAACCGCGCCTTCGGGCTTTGGCGAACTGACGGCAGTGCGTCACGCCGCGCAGTTTTCCACCACGCCCGCGCGTTGGACGCGGCCGTCCAGCCCGCCGGGCACGCACCCGACCGTGTGGCCATTCAACTGAAAGGGGATGGCTTCGGCCGAACCGCGCGAGCAGGGCGGCATGAGTAGGTGGGCGTAAGTAGGGGGGCGTAAGCCCCCCTTTCTATTTGCCTCTCAGCGCTTCAGCCCGTTAAGCCCGGGCTATGCCTTACTGCTTTGCGGCTTTCCATTCGCGTAGCGCGCGCATCGTATTGGACACGTGCGCTTCGGGATTCATGTTGGTGTATTCGTACAGGATCTTGCCTTCGGGCGAGATCACGTAGGACGTGCGCTGCGCGCGTTCAGGGCGCGCGTCCAGCACCGCGTCGTAGGCCTTCATGATCTTGCCATCGCCGTCGGCTGCCACCGCGAACTTGCTGCGGCATTCGCTGACGGAAAACTTGTTCAGCGTGTCGATGTCGTCGGCCGAGACGCCGATGACCGTGGCGCCCAGCGACTTGTATTCGTCGGTGGCTTCGGCGAAATCGTGGGCTTCGATGGTGCAGCCCTTGCTGAACGCGGCGGGATAGAAATACAGCACCACGGGGCCTTGCTTCAAGGCTTCGGCGAGCTTGAACGTGAACACGTTGCCGCCGAGCGAGGCCTGGGTACTGAAGTCGGGCGCGGGCGCACCGACATTGAGGGCCGCCTGGGCGGCGGTGCCGGCCAACAGGCCGCAGGCGAGAAACAAGGGGGCGAGGCGCTTCATGGGAGTCTCCGGAAATCGGTGCGCGGCGGGGCTGCGTCGGTTCTTGCACTGTAGCCGCGCCGGCCGCCGGAATCCAGTGCGGATTCAGTCAGCTGGGATTCAGCCGACGCACGTTCCGTTCGCCGGATTTCGGTGTGCCGGACTGCCGTGCGTCGGGCTTGACGTGTCGCGGATCATCGTTGAACAGGGCGCAGGCTGACCGGCATCGGTCAGCCTGTTTTCAATCGTGGCTGTGGTCGCGTGGCGCCGGCCGTTCGCCGCCGTGTTGCGGTTCGTGGCCACCTTGCGGCCGATTGCCGCCGCCGTGCTGCGGATTGCCTTCGGGGCGAGCCTGCTGCGGTCGGTTGGCCGGCGCGGCGTGACGCTCGCGCGCCGCCGCCTGCGCCAGGTTGTCAGGCGCAGGCGTGGGCCGCGCCGCTTGTTGCGGGCGGGCTTGCGGCTGCGCCTGCGGGCCGTGCTGCACGCCTGGCTGCTGGGCCTGCGGCCCGGGGCGAGGCTGGCCCGGCGCTTGTCCCGCAGGCACGCCGCCAGGGCCGCCGCGATTCAGTTCCGGCCGGCCACCGGGGCCCGCGGCATTCGGACCGTTGCCGGCGCCCGGGCCATTGCCCGGACCTGCGCCCGGCCGCGGTCCCGGTCCTTGCCCCGGCCCGCCACGCTCCGGCGCGTGCTCCACAAACGCTTGCGGCGGACGGCCCTGGTTATGGTCGAAGAATTGCGCACGATTGCCACCCGCCTGGCGCGCGAAGCCACGCTGTACATCGGTGGGCGGACGATGCTGCTCGTTGCGTGCGGCAACCTCGCGCGGGTCGGCCTGGCGCTGGATGCCGGCGGGCCCGCCGTTGTAGCTGATGCGGCGGTTGTCGATGTTGTTGACCACCACCGTGTGGTTGTAGACGTTGGTGACGCGGGTGACGTTCACGTTGGTCACGGCGCGGTTGTAGAAGAATCGGTCGTGGTCCCAATAGCCGCCCACGAAACCGATGCCGATGTAGCCGAAGCCGTAATTGACGCCGCCATAGAAGCCGATGTGCGGCCCCCAGTAGCCGCCGTGCCAGAGGTAGATGCCGTCAACGAAACCCCAGTACCCCGGCGTCCAGAGCGCGCCGGTGTAGGGCGCCAGCACCCAGGCGCCGGGCACCCAGAAGTAGCCCAGGCGGTTCAGGCTCCAGTAGCCGGGCACCCACATGTAGCCGTCGCCCGGGGCGGGTGGCTGCGTGTAGACGGGCAACGGGGGGGGGGGCTGCGGGCTGCGGTCGACGGCCGCCAGGTTGGCGTTGGCGGGATCGCCGTTGTCGTAGGCGGGCGCGGCGGGTGCGGGCGGCGCGGGCGGCGGCGGTGGCGCATATGTCTGCGCCACCGCGCTGGCGCAGGCTGCCATCAGGACGGCAGCGGCCAGCGGGCGCAACGAGAGGATCCTGGCGTGGGCGTTCATGGCGTTTCCTTTACGCGGCGGGCGCGTGGATCAATAGCCGTGATAGTAGTAGTGCGGGGCGGGGTAATAGTAATAAGCGGGCGCCGGACGGTAATAAGCCGGACGCGCCGGGACCACCACGCAGCCCGTCAGGGCACTGGCCATCGCCAGCATCAACAACACGGTCTTCTTCATTTGGAATCTCCTGCCGAGCACCGGGCGTGCACCACGCCTTCATTGGGCTCGTAGGGATTAGGCCACGTCCCGCCTGGCGAGTTCGGGCCTGTAATGGTTCCGAAACAGCTTTCGGGTGACGGATGTTTGCGCCGGCGTGACCGTTGATGTCGTTCGTAGCAATTGTGCTGGCCGAGGGCGAAAAAAAGCCGCCTGTGAAGGCGGCTTTTCAGCTCGGCGCCAGGGGCGCCGTGGCGTCAGTTCCAGCGGCCGCCGCTGCCAGCCAGGCTGAAGCGACCGGCGCCCAAGAAGGCGATGGCCAGTGCCGTGAACAGGAACATGCCTTGCAGTTCCAGCGCCCAGCCGCCGTTGTTGGTCAGGCTGGAGAACTGGCCGGTGTGCGCCAGCAGGATGGCCACGACCATGTTGATGGCGATGATGAGGCCGCCCAGGCGGGTGTAGATGCCGACGATGATCAGCACCGGGGCGAGGATTTCCCCAATGTAGGCGCCATAGGCCAGAAAGCCGGGCAGCCCGTGCGAGGACAGCATCCCGGCGATGCCGCTGACGCCGCCGCCGGTGATCTTGAACAAGCCATGGAGCAGAATCAGAATGCCGAGGGTCAGGCGCAAGATCAGCTTGCCGGTGTCGTCGGATTTGATCATGGTGAGTTTCTCTTGTGATGGTTAAGGGGGGCGATGCGCGGATTGGAGCGCACGGCGAGCCTTTGGTTCCGCGCCCGGCGCCATGGGGCGCAGGGCGGGGCCATTATGGCAAATCCCCAGCAAAACCATCAAGCTTTTGTCCCCCGGGGGCCGGGAACGGGCTGACGAATGCTTACAGATGCCGGGATCAGAATTCTTCCAGGTAGCGCATGCGGAAGCGCCGACCCTTGATATTGCTGTTGGTCAGGCGCGAAAACACCTGCTTGGCGATCTTGCGGTCCAGCGCCACGTAGGAATTGAATTCGGTGATGTTGATCTTGCCGACCTGTTCGAAGGTCAGGCCGCCATCGCCGGTCAGGGCGCCCAGCAGGTCGCCGGGGCGCAGCTTGTCTTTCTTGCCGCCCTGGATGCACAGCGTGACCATGGGCGCGCGCAGCGGCCGGTCGGCCTTGGGGCGCAGCGCCTTGATGTCGCCCCAGGTCAGGGGCGAGCCTTGGTATTGCTCGACCAGGTTGGCCCAGCGCATTTCGTCGGGCGAGCACAGGCTCAGCGCCAGGCCCTTCTGTTCGCCGCGGCCGCTGCGGCCGATGCGGTGCACGTGGACCTCGGTGTCCTTGGTGACGTCGACGTTGATGACCGCGCCCAGGTTCTGGATGTCCAGGCCGCGCGCGGCCACGTCGGTGGCCACCAGCACGGCGCAGCTCTGGTTGGCGAACTGGATCAGGATCTCGTCGCG
>JBEBOQ010000040.1:0-41621 GCA_040396375.1 Achromobacter xylosoxidans | reverse complement strand
AAGGCCAAGGTGCCGAAGTTCCGTCCGGGCAAGGCCCTGAAGGACGCCGTCAACTGATCGACGGCCAGGCAGATTGCACGGGCACGGCACCCGTTGATTTGCCGACAGGTACGCGGTCCGGTATACTCCGGCCCGCGTATTGCTTTTGAGTACCCCGGCCAGCGATTTTCCGCGTTCCGTTCGCGGCAGATTCGACACCAAGACGGGTGCTTAGCTCAGTTGGTAGAGCGGCGCCCTTACAAGGCGTAGGTCACAGGTTCGACCCCTGTAGCACCCACCACCCAAAAGCACATATAAATCAGGCACTTAGGTAAAACTAAGTGCCTTTTTTATTGCTTTTTTGCCACCCGTTTGGGGAGTCTAAGGGAGTCTCAACCAACCAAAAAGAGCTTGCGACCAACCACACTACGCCCTACATTGGCCCCCTCATCAAACGGCAAATGGGGGCGCGTGGTGGCAGGGAAGAGGCAGCGGGAGAACGGCACCTGGGAATTCGTGTTCAAGCGCTCGGGCGTGCTGGAAAAGCCGATCTACATGACCTTCACGACCGAAGAGGAAGGGGATGCCTACGCCGCGCGCCTGGAGGCGCTGTTGGATAATGGCATCATCCCTGCGGAACATCGCTCGGAAAGTCGGATTCTGACGATTGCCGACCTTGACCGGGAGTACCAGCGCAACGCCCATCCGTCGCCCAAGGACGTGGCCGCGCTTCGCGTCATTGTTCGGATGGAGGGCAGCACGCTACTAAGGGCGATTGCTGCGGCCTGGGTTGACAACTGGATTTCGGCGATGAAGCGTATCGAGCGGTTGGCGCCCGCGTCGATACGGGCGCGCGTCGGCGCCCTGGCGCGCTGTACGGATTGGGGAATGCGGCAGGGACATTTGACGATGCCGGATCACCCGTTCCGTTCGTTGCCAAATGGCTACGCGCAGTACACGGAAGAGGATAGGGTAAAGGCGGGCGGGGTGAAACGCGTTGACGAAGAACGCGACCGCCGGCTGGAGCGTGGGGAACATGAGGCCATCTTGGCCGTCATCGAAGGCGGCGAGCTTGCACGTAAGCGCAAGGCCTATGAGCTTCCCGACAAGGACGCGGTGAAGCTGCTGTACCTGCTGGCGCTGGAAACCGCGATGCGGTTGCGCGAAATGTACACGTTGCGTGTGCATCAGGTGAATTTGCCGAAGCGCACCATCTTTCTGGACAAGACCAAAAACGGCGACAAGCGCCAGGTGCCTATGTCCAGTGTGGCGCGGAGCCTGCTGGAGTCCCACATACTGGAACGTGCCTTAGAAGCTGATGATCTGCTGTTCCCCTGGTGGGATGGGGATACGGGGTCATTGGCCGCCGCAAGCGACTTTCTGTCGAAGCTATTTGCCAATGTGTTCGAACAGGCTGGGTGCGAGGATCTTCGATTCCACGACTTGAGGCATGAGGCCACAAGCCGACTATT
The DNA here is from genome assembly GCA_040396375.1 of Achromobacter xylosoxidans. Classification (GTDB taxonomy): domain Bacteria; phylum Pseudomonadota; class Gammaproteobacteria; order Burkholderiales; family Burkholderiaceae_B; genus Achromobacter; species Achromobacter xylosoxidans_D. The sequence goes on along the minus strand of JBEBOQ010000040.1, from coordinate 40,170 downwards.
TGAGCGCACCCAGCTTTCCGAAACGCAGATCATGAAAATCACCGGGCACAAGAGCCAGCGGATGATGATGCGGTACGCGAACCTGCGCGGGTCCGACCTTGCCGCGGGGCTTTGGTAGGCGCTCGCATCCGTTCGCGGGTCTGCGCGATGATGCTCTGTTCCAGGTAGGCCAGCACGTCGCGGACCAGCATGGCGTAGGCCCTGCCAACCTTGGCGGCGGGGATGGCGCCCTCGTCGATCAGAGCAAGAATGGTTTTCGGGTGGACTTTCAGCAGTTCGGCGGCGCCGACCACATCGGTGGTGGGCGACTGGGCACCGAAGCGGCTGACGTTCCCGCGCTTGCCCTCGGTGGGCATAAGTGCATGGCTCGGCATGGTGTCATCCAAGAGAAAGCCCGCGCTGGGCGGGCTTTGTGGGTGTTGGTGAGGTTGGGGGCGGGCTGCCATCAGCGGCAGCCCCTGGGCCGCCTGGTGCGGTGCGGAGACAGCACCAGGCCGGCGACGGCGCCGACAGCGAGCGCCGCCGGCAGGACGAGTAGGTAAAGGGCGGTCATGCTTGTCCCTTGTTGGTGGGCTGGCTGGGGGCGGGCAGGGCGGCGCGAAGCCGCTCAAGCTCATCCAAGAGCGCGGGCAAGGCGGCACGGGCCGCCATGATGAAAGCGGCATTGGCTTCCTGCATGCCGCTGACGTGGGGGAAGGGCAGGCAAACCGCCACCGGGCATACGGTCGTGCCGTTCACCGATGCGAACAGGGGGAACTCCCGATACCCTTCGTCGTCTGCATACGGCTTCCCGAGGCTCCACAGCCCTGGCGTTACCTTCGCAAGCAAGGCGCGCAGCTGATCAATGTCGATGGCCATTGCCTGCCTCCTCGATTCGATACTCGCGGTGAAAACCGCCGCCTGGGCCTTCGTGCATGACTTGCGTGACTTTGATGCCATGAGGGCGGCCCTGCCAATCCTCGATGCTGCCGTGCGCCCAGGGACCGAGCAGCGCTTTCCAGTCATCCGGAATCAGCGCCAGCACCTGGGCGTCTGTGCCTGCGCGGTCGGGGTGGGCCTTGATGGTGGCGATGATGGCCTCGGTGAACTCGCTGCTCATGGCAATGCCTGCCCTGGCCGAGTCTGAGGGAGACATTCCGGGGAACGGCCACTCGTAATGAGGGACCAGTACTGGCGCCTGCGGGATTTTGACTGTCGGTGCCAAGTTGGCCGCCGAGAACAGTTCGGCCTGCATACGGTCAGACATTGCCGTCTCCCTTCGCGCAAGCTTCGCCGTCCTTGTCCGCCTGGGCCTTGATGCCGCGCTCCAGGCGGCGCACGGCGGCCGCTACGTTGTCCGGCAGCGCCCCGGCATCGCCCGGCTGGCCGAATCGGTCGAAGATGAAGGCGACCAGCTGGGCCACATCAGCCGGTGCTGTGAGTGCGCCCTCGGCGCTGGCCTGGGGAGCGGCACTGACCGATTGCCCCATATCGCGCGCCATGTCGTCGGCCATCGTCTGATAGTCGGTGCTGTCCCATATCGCGCCGATCCCACCGCATTCGCTGCAACCTTGACCAAGGTGGCACCCCAGGACCGCGCTGTAGGGGCCAGTGTCACGCCCCTCATTCAGTTCATGGCATCCCGTGCAGGACCGCCAGAACCCGCCACCTTCCTTGATCGTCTCGGGCACGCCCCGCAGTTCCAGCGCCACCGCCTCCCCGGCTACAGGGGCGCTTGCATCGCCTTTCAAGTGGTCGCGGATCATGTGCGCCACGTCCATATCCGCGCAGCTATCACCATACCCGCATCGTGGGCATACCGATTCTGACTTCTCCAAGTCCTGTAGGACACTTTGAAGCATGGCGCGGTCGGTGCTTTCGGCTACAGGGGCGCGCAGCTTGGACAGCAGGGCGTAGGCGCGGTCGAATCCGGCCTCGAAAATGCGCCGGTTGTCGTTGGTGTCCATGATCCAGGTGCGGGCCTGGAAGTACTCATCAGCCGCGGCGATGCGCTCGGCTTCCTGTATGGCCTGGGCGGCTCTGTTCTGATTGGTCATGCTGCTTTCCTTATGGCGTCGATGGCGTAGGCTGCCAGCGGCGGAGGGTTGGCGTTGCCGAGCATGTGCAGGGCCAGGGCGTGGTTTTCCGGCAAGCGGTAGTCGGCGGGGAAGCCCATGCCGGCGCAGTTCTCGGCGGTGGTGAGCATCCGCATGCGGTCGCCGTCCACGACGGCCCAGCGGGCGCGGGTGGTGATGGTGCCCAAGGGCCGATCCAGGGACCGACCCGTGAGGCCCGAGCCGGAGCCGTAGTAGGGCATCACGAAGCGGTCGCCGAACTGGCGCCGCCCCGCGCGGACGCGGTCCAGCGTCTTGGGCGAGCGGCCAGGGCGTTCGATGGGCGTCCAGGTGCCTGCGGCAAAATCGATAATGTCGCGGACGGGGCGGTGCGGGGCCGATGGCGCGGTCAGCTGAATGGGGTGCTTGCTGCGCGTTCCTACGATCAGAATGCGCTTTCGATGCTGGGGAACGCCGCAATCTGCCGCATCCCAGATGACTGGTGACAGCGCATAGCCCAAGGCGTGCATGGCCGCACACCATGCGGGGTAAAGCTGCCATTTCGCAAAGGCCGGGACGTTCTCCACCAGGATGAACGGCGGCCGGTGGCATTCCGCCGCGGACACGACCGCCCACGCTGTAGACCGCGCGGCGTCGTGGTGCGGCTGATCCTTGCCACGGGCGTGCGTATGGCCGGTGCAGGCCGGCGACGCGATCTGGATATCATGCCCAGGCACGCGGGTCCAGTCGGCCTGGTGCAGGTCCTGGCAGACGTGGACGGCTTCCGGATGGTTGTCCGCGTGGGTATCAACTGCTGGCTTCGAGTGATTGGCCGCCCAGACGACGCGGACACCCGCCTGGCGCGCGCCCTGGGAATTCCCTCCCAGGCCGGCGAATAGGTCGATGGCGGTTTTCATGCTCACCTCCCCGCGCCCTGGCCGCTCTGCTGGGCCGGTAGGTAGGCGTGCATCGGAAACCAGAAGTCCATGACGGTTACGGCGGTGGCACCGCGCCCAGGCTTGTCAGAATGCACGTAGCGGGTGTCACCGACGATGGAATCGCGGCACGGCACGGCGCGCTGGTAGACCTGCTTGACCGGTGCTTGCACGATGACCCAATTGGGGATATCGCGTCCTTCCCGGGCAATGCGGTCCTGAACGGCAGTTACGAATTCGCCCCAGGACCAATGACCGCGCGCCCAGTATTGGATCTGGCACGAGTCATCCATCGCATAGGATTCTTCCAGCTGGAGTTCCATCACGCAGCTCCCCGGGGACTCTGCGGCGTTACAGCCGTGCGTCCGTGCTGTTCAATGACCGACCGCAGGTAGCGCGCCGCCATGTCTCCGGAGAGCGCCTGAGCGGTGTAAACGTCCGCGAGAATGGGCACGGCCTGGGCCGAGCGCCGGCAGGATTCGGCGTACTTCGCCATTTCCTGGGCGGCGGCTTCAACGTGGGCAACGTCGATCAGTTGAATGGTGGCCATCACGCACCGCCTTTGCCCTGCTGGGCTGCATGGCGGACCCAGACGCATACCGGCCCCCAGTCTTCGGTGTCATGGATGGACAGGACAAACCAGCCTGCACCCTCAGGGCGGGGCGGTTCCCAGGCGCTGATATTGGAATCGCCGGCATCGCCCCAGTACGAGACGACGGCGGGGTGGTCTTCGGCTTCGCTTTCCAGGTAGGCGACGTGGGTTTGCAGCTGCTGGGCCTTGAACCACGCGGCGGCCTCGGCGTCCTGGCCTTCTTCGAATTCCGGGTGCGCCGGATGGGTCCAATAGCCTTCGCTGTCGCGTTCCACGGGGGCGGCCTGGATGAGGGGGGCGGGCACGTTCAGGGCGGCGCCCAGGAGGCTACCGAGTGCGGCGTCGGGGCTGGTCTTGGGGGCGGGGCTGCTCATGCGGCAATCTCCTTGCGGGCGGTTTGCAGGTCGTACTGCTCGATGCCCCAGGCGAGGGCGAAGCAGCACCAGCGGAAGCGGTGGGTGTAGTCGGTGAAGGAGTGGTCCCAGAAGTCGTCAAAGCGCCAGCGCCTGCGCGTCCAGGCCGGATATCTGGAAGGCTTCCAATCGAAGTCGTTGGCGGCTGCGAATGCGACTTGCTCGCCGTCGTCGGCCCTGTCCAGCACGTCGCTGGCGACGGCTTCCCACAGTTCGCGGCGCTCGTCCTTGCTCAAGAGCGTGCGGGCGTCACCACGGATCCAATCGAGGCGGTATTCGTTGACCACCTTCCGGAAGCGCGCGGCGTCGAACTCTTCGGCGCTGCCGCCGCGCCGGCTTCCGTCCACCGCTTCGAGCTTTTCGGACCAATACGACAGGTTCACGACCAGCCGCCGGCCGGCGCGCGAAGCATGCGAGCGATCCGTGCGGAAGAACTCGAACATGTCTACGAGGCGCGTAAACACGTAGGTGCCCATGTCGCCCGTGTAGCAGAGGTAGCCGGGCCAGGTGATGAGGTCGAAGTGCATGCACATCGTGCCTGGCTTGCGGAACCTGATGTGCCGATACACGCCTTCATCGCGTTGGACTTCCATGACGTGGTCGGCCACGTCGCGCAGAAATTCAGTTTCGGTGAGGGGGGCGCTCATGCGGTGGATTCCTCTTCGGGGATCGAGGCCTGGCCGGCAGCTGCTGCGGCCTCGGCGGCGCGGCGTTGCTTTTCGGCCTGTTTGGCACGGATGGCTTCGACGGCGCTGTGTGCCTGGAACAGATCGACCAGGGCGGCGGCGGGGATGGTGATGGTTTCGTCTGCAACGCGGCCTTCCTTGATATCAAGGAGGGTTGCGCGCTGGTTGGCGTCCAGGCGTTGGATGAAGGCGTCCACGCCGCTGATGAGCGGGGACACGACCTTGCGGGGCAGGGCGCGGCCGTGGATGGTGCTGGGCGTGACCTTGGACTTGCCGGCGGCCTTGGCCTGGTCGACCTTACCGGCCAGGAACTCGCCTGCCTTGGCGCCCAGCTTGCGCACCGCTTCGATTGCTACGTCGGCGGATACCGTGCAGGTGCGGACCAGTTCTTGCACGTCGCGCTCGGCGTCGGCCAGGACGAGATAGTTTTCAACGTGGGTGCGGCTGCAATGGACGATGGCGGCGATTTCGGCGCTGTCCAGGCCGGCGCCGCGGAAGCGCTTGAAGCCGCGAGCGGCCTCCAGGGGACGCAGCGGGGCATTCTTGTTGCTGGTGAAGATCCGGGCCTGCCGGTCGATCTCGTTGCCTTGGAACGCGACGATGGAGACCCATTCGATAGGGAAGCCGCGCGCGATTGCTCGGCCGTATCCGTCGTGCCGGCGGTGGCCGTCGATCAGTTCCACGCCCGAACCATCGGGGAGCGGTGCCACCTCCAGCGCGGGAAGCTGGCCCCCGCTCATGATGTAGGCGGTCAGTTCCTCTACGGCAGCTTCATACACGTCATCCCGGTCCCGGAGGTTGAAATTGGGTTTGACGCGGATATCGCGGTAGCGGGCTTTCATCGCATCGGCGCGCTTGAGCGTGCCGGCGTTGATCATCGACTTGAACGATGCGGGGGGCTGGGTCATGAGATACCTCAGTATGTGGGGCGCAAATCAGATGCGCTTCTCGCCGCCAAGCGCGTGGACCAATTCGGCCAGCAGCTTGGCGAGTTCGCCGGTCATGAGCGCCATGTCCGAATCGAATTTCTCGTCGTCGTTGGCGGCGATGGTGTCGTTACCTTCCTTCAGCACGTCCAGCGGTGCGACGTGCTTGATATCGAGGCCTTCGGTCAGGACGAACGACACGCGGTCGGCCCAGGTGAGGGCAAGCCGGGTGCATTGCTTGCCGGACTGGATATGTCGGCGGGCGTCGTCGGCGTCGATGGAGTGGCGCAGGTAGCGGACTGCTGCGCGGCTCTCGCCGGATGAGCGCAGTTCGGTATCCTGGTCGATGGTGAAATTCGACGGCGCCTCGTCCTCGGCCAGCCAAGTGGTCATGGCGGAGGCGGGGGACTGCGTGACGTAGAGGTTTTCGAGCGGGAACGGGTCCACGCACTTGGCCAGCAGCCCGATCACCTCGTCCGCCTTGGAGGACGCCGCGGTGTCGATCACCAGCCAGCGGTTGAGCGGGTCAATCCATACGCGGGTGTCGCGGTAGACGCTGAAGGCGCGCGGCAGCAATTCGTCGGTGGCGCGCTCCTTGATTTCCTTCATCTGTTGGCGGCCCGGCTTGTAGCCTTGCTGATCTTCGATTTCCTGGGCGCGGGCCTTGGCGACCTGGTTGATAACGCTGGTGGGGAGCAGCTTGCTTTCGGCGCGCAGGGTCAGCAGGATCTGACCGCTGACGACATGGGCGAGGCCGCCGTTTTCGCGGGGTGGAAACCAGCCCAGGGATTGCATTTCCAGGTTGCTGCCCGGCTTAAAGGCGTGGCGCTCCAGGGCGGATTCCAGGTCATCGCCAAACAGCGACCAAGGGGCGGACAGGCGGTAGATCTTCAGGTTTCTGAACCACATTAGGTGGGACTCCTTCGTTGGGTGTGGGGCCTTGTGCGGGCCTTCGGGACTTTCTTTCGGGGGCGGCCGGGGCGCTTCCCTCTGTGTGTTCGGTCCTTCCAGATATCTCGAATGGCCTGAGTGCCGACGCCGAAGCACTCCGCAAGCTCGTTGCTGGGTATGGACCCCTGGGCGGAGCGTATAAACGCTGCTTCGCGGCGGGAAATGGGCTTGCGTGCGGGTTCGGTCCACTTGAGCCGACTACGGGGCGGCGCAATTTGCGGCGTCCAGCCGCTTCGGTCGCGGACGATGAACTGAATTCCGTTCATAGGGCCATCCGCAGTAGCCAGCCCAGCACCTTGGGGCCGAAGAGGATGAACGCGGCGAGGGCGACGGCACCAGGCCATGCCTGCCACGGAATATCCGCGTCCTTGCTCCAGTTGCCTTTGCCGGCATGGTCACGGGGTGCGATGAAGTCGCCCAGCTTGCGGGCCGCCTTGGCGGCGATGCGCAGGGGGCGGATGCGTGCCGGGGGCGCGCTTGCGCTGATGGTGTTCATTGGGTGGCGCTCCAGGGGTCGGCCGCTGCATGGCGGCGCGTGATGTAGTCGCCCAGCAGTGCAATGCACACAACTAGGCCGGTGACGGTGGCGAGTGTTAGGAAAACATTCACGGCGTGCTGTGCCCAATCTGCCGCCGTACGTTGGTCTTCGGCATGGCGGCCATCATTTGCATGATTTGCCAGCGCTCTTCGTCGCTGTACTTGCTTGGCCCGTCGTCTTCCTGCGGCGCGTCTACGCCAATCCCGTTACGGCTAATGAACGCCACAAAGGTATGTTTCATGGCCTGCTCCAGATCGCGTTGGAATGCGCGGTAGTACAGGTCGATTTCCACGTGCTGGGCCTTGGTGATTTGGACCTCAAAGCCCTTGCGCCCACGTTTCACCCGTGTATCGAACGTGTGCCGTCCAAGAACCATGCCGATCACCTGAACCAACAGCCGCTGTCCGAATGCCGTTTTGTAGGTGAACTTCTGCCATTCGGCGGGCTGCCCCTCTTCTTCCAGGTCTTCGATGGACAGGTTGTGTTGTTTCAGAAGTCGGTTCAGAAAGCGTTGCGCGTTGTCTCGTTCACCGCCTTCGCCGCGGCGTGCGAGGGCCAGCAGCTTGAGCATGCGCTCGCGTGCTTTATCGGTAGTCATGGGAAGGGTCCAGAGGTGGCCGTGGGCCGATGGAGGGATACAGCTTCGGAGAGCAGGCCGGAAGGCCCGATCAGTTCACTTCCAGGATGAAAGTCACTTTTTGCGCCGGTGACGAAGCGGCGCCGGCCCGCTCTCCGAAGCCGCCCCGGCGTGCGGGGCATGGCTTGCGGTGCTACTTGCTTAGGTCGCGGCCGAAGTTGGCAACGTCGATCAGTTCTTCCAGAAACCGTATGAAGGCGGCGAGCATGGGGAAGTCTCCAAGGGGATCAGGCAACAGCGCCTGCCGATACCCCGCGTGCGGGGCATGAGCCGGGGCTGTCAGGTGCCGAAGTGCAGATCGGCGATCACGTCGCTGAGGTCCATGCGGAGCAGTTGGCGCGCCCGCTCTTCCGGCACGCCGGCGTTACCCATGATTTCCAGTAAGTCGGCATCGCTGCAATCATCGCGGCAGTCACCGACCAACACGTCGAAATGCACGCCTTGGCGCAGCATGATGCGGCCGGTAGCGGCGAGCAGGGCGCCGGCTTCGTGAATGGTCACTTCTTCCATGGTCGGGTTCTCCTGTTGGTCTGGTGCATTCAGGCGGCCGCGGCCATGAGCCTGGGCAAGCCGACGAACTCGCGGCCCGCATCGGTCAGGATGGCGCCGAAATACGGTTGTTTCTTGGCGCCGTCCTCGGGCGCCATCATGGCGCGGCCGATGGTGATGAGTTCCGGGGCGGCGCGCTGCACTTCGCGGAGGTCTACGGCGGTGCCGTAGGCCCACACGTCCGCGCCATTGGCGACGGCGCGCATAGCTTCCAGGTGCTTGGCTTGGAGGTCTTTCTTGGTCATGGTCATTTCCTCACTGCTGGGGTTGAACTTTGACGATGGCCGCATTCAAGCGGCGCTTGAGGATGGGCCGCAGGGCGTTGTCCAGTGCGGCGCGCATTTCGTCATCGAGGGGGATATCGCCGTGCGTGGTGTTGATGGCGACGGCGGCGGCGAGTTGTACGGAGATTGCCCGGGAAAGGGCTTCGGTGTTCTCCATGGTTGTCTCCTTGCCCCGGCACCCGGGGCGGGGTGGGGAAGGTCAGGCGGCGCGGCTGACGCGGAAATCTTCGGAGCGGTGGTCGCCCGCGTAGAGGCGCTTGAACTCTTTGCGGGCGGCGTGAGCCGATGTGGCCGAAATCGTCGTGAAGTAGTCGTAGTGAAAGCCGTTGCTCACGTACACATGGAATTCCATGCTGTTCTCCTGGCCCCTACCGGGGCGGGTGTGGTTAGGCGACGACTACGCCGCGCTTCGCCAGCCACTTCACTGCGGCGGCGCGGGTCTTGAACTGCTTGGACCGGGTGAACGTGAGGGCCAGGAAGCCATCAGCGTTGGGGATCAGGCCGCACCCGATCTGTTCGTTGTTGCCTTGGTTGAGGTGTTGCATTTCTGCGTCTCCGTGGTTGGCTTCGGTAAGCGCTGACTCGCAGCGCTGGCCGAAACCCGCTTTTCAGCGGATCGGGTAAAACTGGCCGGGATTCCAACCGGCGTGACCGTTGCTTGTCTTGGCCGTCTACGCCTCACCCTGTTGACCGTGGACCGCGCTATGGCGGGCTGGATACGGTAGGGACACCGCGCAGAGCTACGGCCATGCCCGTAGGTGCGATTGAGCCGGGGAACGCCCCACAGGCGGGGCGAGCAACATCGGCGGCAGGTTGTTAAAGAGCGATTTCGTCGGCGTTGAGCCTATGACCGAAGTATTACCCAAATGGTAATAGTGGTCAAACCAAAAAGGTAACTTCGCCATTGAATTTTTTTACCAATTGGGTAAATTTGATAGAAATGCGGACGAAAAAAAGCCGCCATCTAGGCGGCTTGGGGGCGAAGACGGGGCTTCTACAGCAGACGTTCGTCTACACCGTTCCGGAGGTCATACGGTGACCAGAGGATGCGACCAACGATAGACACGTCTCGCCCGTCATCCTTTTCCAGCGGGAAAGGTTCGTAGGCGGGGTTCAAGGACTTGGCCAACAGCGTTCCATCGCGCTCACGCTGTATGCACTTCACAATCATCTTGCCGCCGTAGTTGATAGCGTAGACAGTGCGGGAGTCGATCAACCGAGTATCGGTGACCCGCTCTTCGTAGAACAGCATCGGGCCTTCGTTCCGAATCACGGGCTCCATGCTGTCTCCGTCCGCGTAGACGATCTTCATTCGCTCGATGGGCAGCCGGAATGATTCGAGAAATGACCGGCGCAGCAGGATTTGTCCTATCGCCGTTTCGTGATAGTTTTCAATGCCGAGTCGTCCGGCGGCCAGTCGTACATCAAGCTCGGGTACTGCGAGAAATTCTTGGTCGTTCGCCGAGTAGCCAGCGCGCGCCACATGACCGACATTCGCAATTCGGCTGATCCTTAGCCGCTGCTCTTCCCGCTCCAGCTGGCGTGTGGTCTTTCCCCCCTCCCACGGCGCCGCGTCCATTCCCCCGATTCTCATACTGAATTCGTCCGGCACCTCGTCAAAGTCAACCAGCTTGCTCGGCGAGTGCATGCGAGGCCGACCGTTGACCGTTCTGCCTTGGGACGGTTGCGTGACATCAATACCCAGGCCCAGTTGAGCGATCGCGAGAGCCAGAGCCCCTTCCAGCGCGTTGAGCTTGGCTGGGGGCAGCGCTCGGACGTCCGCTTCGGAAATAGAAGGGAAGGGCCACGCGGGGGCGTCGGCAACCCGTACAACTACTTCTCCCGGGTGCGCGTGGTCAGCATCCATCCAGTTGGCAGGATAGCCAAACGCTTCTTCCATCTTACGGGCGGCGCGGTCGCCTATGTCCTTCTTGCCAGTCGCGTATCGGCTGACCAGGGAGGGCGTCGAGTATTCCAGGCGTGCTGCTGCATCGGTCTGATTGCCGCTGCATTTTTCCTCGATTGCACGCGCGAAGTTCGCGCGTCGGATTTCTTTGATGGACTTCATGTAGGCGATTGGAACCGGGATTACCTTTTGGGTAAATAAACCGAATGGGTAACATCAAAGCGTTGATCTATTACCAAAAGGGTAATAAGATCGCGGCTATGGACACATCCACCCCTCTGATTTCATTCAAAGCCTTCTATCTCTCCCTGCCTACAGGCGAGCGAGAGAGGTTTGCGAAACGCGCCGGCACCACTGTCGCCTACGTCGAAACGCACCTGCTCTATGCGCGCAAGGTTCCTCGCAAAGGGACGATGGACGGCCTTTGGGCCGCCTGCCAGGAGTTTGGGGCGCCCTTCGGTCGTGGCGACCTGTTGGGCTTCTTCTACGGCGGGCCGCCGAACAAAAAGGAGGCGCCTCATGCACACCCCTGAATACGAGGCGTTGGCCTCGGCGTGCCATCGCTTCTGGCTTCTGGAGGCGGATGGCCGCTTCCGGCTGCTGCCGAAGGCCCAGCAGCACGACCCGGAGGACACGCGAACGCCGCCCGCGCCTGGCGCGATCCAGATTGGTCCGCTTGATGTGTCGTGAAGTGTTCCATGTCGCACATCGTAGGGCGGGGGCGCGAAGCCCGAAACCCTGATCGCACCCGGATTTCAAGGTAAGACCTCATGACCCATCGCTACACACAGATCGACCCGCACGACGCGCTCTACATCGGCGTGCAGAAGACGCCCGGGGGCGTAGAAGAACTGGCCGCGTTCATGACGAACCGCCGCGGCGTGTCGATGCACGCGGAAACCCTGCGCCAGAAGCTGCGCAAGGTGAAGGGCCAATCCATGTCCCTGGACCTGTTCGAACTCGCCACCGAGTGGATGCTGGAGAAGCAGGGCGGGGCGGACTATGCACGGGATTGGCTTCTGGCCCTTGCGCTGCGTCACGGCGTGGCCGCCAACATTCTGCCGCCGGCGCCGCATCACGCGAACGAAGTGGACGCTGCTCGCCAGAAGGTCATGGAAATGTCGCACCTCAATGGCGAGTTGTCGGCTGTAGCTATCGAGGCGTTGGCCGATGGCGCGATCTGCGCCGCTGACGCCTCGGCCATCGTGACTGAGTGCCGCAAGATCGTGGAGAAGGCCCAGCGCCTGATGCGCAACGTCCAGCGGGCGGCAGACGACAAGGCGAGGGCGGGATGCTGACGCGTGGAGATTCGGGGCGCCCGGTGCGCGCAGTACGCGCGCCTGCGGCTGGCAAGGGGGCGGCGCTGTCTCGCGTTGCGGCCATGATGTGTGGCAACGCGAAATTCCAGGGGTGGGTTGAATCCCGCATCGGCGCCGCCCCGCAGGGCGTGAGCCCCTACCAGCACGCGGCGCAGTTCGTGCGCAACGTCTGCGGTATCGACAGCCGCGCCCAGCTGGACCACAACGCTACAGCCGCCACCCTGTTCCATGAGGCGGTGCGCAAGCCGTTCCTGAAGTGGAGCGGCCTGTATGCGTAACACGTTGCACATGTTCAAGGGCTACCGCGTCCCGCCGGCCACGGTCGAGGCGGTGCGGCAGGCCATCATCGCCACGCGCGGAGAGGTTGACTTGACCTCCCTGCGCGCCCTGGTGCTGCCGGCGTTGGTCGCCGTCGATCCCTGGCCGCGCACCACGCGAGAAGACGCCGCTATTGCCGCGGTCGATTCGTTCCTGTTCGACGCAGTGAGGGCCGGCCTGGTCAAGCGCCACTCCAACGGCTGGCGCTTTTCCCATTGGCACCGGGTCAAGAAGCAACAGGGGGCGGCATGTCGTTGACCCGCAAGGCGCCATTGCGCCAGAAAACGCCCATGAAGCGTGGCGCGCCGATGCGCCAAGGCTCGGCCCTGAAGTCGAGCGGGAAGCGTATGCCGGCCCGCCGCAGCGCGCCACGTGCCACCAAGACGATGTACCGCAACCGGGCCTTGCTGAATCTGGCCAAGGGCAGGCCCTGCATGCTCCAGATCCCTGACGTTTGCATCGGCGGCACGCAGACCACAGTCGCCTGCCATTCGAACCAGGCGCGGCACGGCAAGGCCGGATGGCTGAAGGCGCATGACTGGGCCACCGCCTGGGGCTGCGTCGCGTGCCACGCTTACATCGACCAGAACCCTGTCGGCGCGTCCTATGACGAGAAGGTGGCTTTGTGGGAAGCGGGATTCGAGCGGACGCGCCTGGCGCTGGTCGTGTTGGCCCTATGGCCCCTGGAGGCCGAGATTGGCTATCTCCAGGTTTACGGGGTGGCGGCATGAGCGCCGTGATACTGACCATGCCTACCGTCGTCACGCCAGCGTCACCCCAGGTCGAGGACGGCTACACACGCATTTCCAACGAATTGTTGGGGGCGCTGGTGCTGGCCGACCTTACCAAGCAGCAATGGGAAGTTCTCATGGCGGTGGTGCGCAAGACCTATGGTTTCAACAAGACCGAGGACGATATCGCGCTGTCGCAGTTGGCGACCATGACGGATGGCGACCGCGGGAACATGAGCCGTGCGATTGCGAGCCTGGTGTCCCGTCGAATCCTGAATCGCTCCCGGGGTCGCCACGGACAGTTGCTGTCGATCAACAAGGACTACACGCAATGGGGCCTGAGGTCTGGACGGGTTGAACTGGTTCAAAGCCAATGGAAGGGGTGTGCCGGCTCGCCTGCTGTTGTAGAACCTACAACACCCGCCGGTCCTGCTGTTGTAACTCCTACAACACCTGACGGCCCAGATGTTGTAGCCCCTACAACACTTGGCGGCTCACCTGTTGTAGAAGCTACAACATCAGAGGGCGTGGAGTGTTGTAAGTCCAACAACGCCGCTGTTGTAGAACCTACAACCACAAAAGACAACTCCAAAAGAAAACTACAAAAGCAAAAAGATAAAACCCTTTGCGCTCCGCAAGCGGATCGCGCAGAATCCGTTGACGGCGCACGAGCAGACCAGCAGGGTCGGGCCATGACTGCGCCGCCAAGCACGCGAGCAGGCCGCAATGGCCGGGCCGTGACCGTGCTGTCTTCCGACGATCAGAAGCGGTTTGAGCGCTTCTACGCCGCTTATCCCCGCAAACGCAGTCGCATTGACGCCGAGAAGGCGTTTGCAAAGCTGAACCCTGACGACGCTTTGCTGGACGAGTTGCTGGCCGGCATCGAGCGGGCCAAGACGACCGAGCAGTGGCGCGACCCCACGAAGATTCCGTATCCCGCGTCGTGGCTGAACGCTGGCGCCTGGGAAGACGAAATCGAAACCGCCTACAGCCCGCGTGAGCTTGAGGTGATCGAGTCGTTCAACGAGACGCTGGGCGACACCATGGGCCTTGTTGACCCGGCCGTCTACAGCGAGCGGCGGGCCGGCGCGATTCGGACGTTCCTGACCTTGTCCGAAAAACCCAGTTTCTGGACGCGCTTTTTCCCGTGGATCCGTGACAACTGCACGCTGCCCCCGTATGCCGGCTTCGAATGGCTGATGAAGCCTGAGACCGTGACCAGCCTGCGGGGCGGCCAATTCACGAAGGAGCAAGGGCGATGAGCGCCGAAACGGCTTTTCTCCCGCCGCACAATCTGAACGCCGAACAGGCGATCTTGGGCGGCCTGTTGCTGGACAACGACGCCTTCGACCGCTTGGGCGATCTGGAGCCGGCGCATTTCTACCACCACGGCAACCGGACGATTTTCGAGGGGGCGCGCAGCCTGATTATGCGGGCGCGCCCGGCGGATGTGGTCACGGTGCATGACTACCTGCTGACGATGGGGGCGGCTGAGGCCATCGGGGGGCTGGAATACCTGAACAGCCTTGTCGAATCGACGCCCAGCCTTGCCAACGTCTCGCGGTACGCCGAAATCGTGCGGGAGACCGCTTTGCTGCGAAAGCTGGCGGGCGCTGCCGATGCGGTACAGCAGATGGTACTGGCGCGGCAACAGCCTGCCGCCGAACTGCTGGACGCAGCGCAGGCGGAATTTAGCAAGCTGGCATTGGGGGCGGTACGCAATGAGCCGGTATCCATTTCCGACACCATGCTCGCCTTCCTGGACGACCTGGACGGGCGGGTGCAAGGCAAGGTGGCGCACCCCGGCATCCCCACTGGCATCAAGGACCTCGACGACAAGCTGAACGGCGGCCCGTGCCGTGGTGATGTTGTCGTGATCGGTGCGCGTCCTGGCATGGGCAAGTCGGCCTTTGCCGGGTCCATCGGCTGCAACAACGCCCAGGCGGGCTATTCGGTCATGTTCTGGTCTGGCGAAATGCCGGCCAAGCAGGTAACGGGGCGCGCGGTGGCGAACTGGGGGCGCGTGTCGGCCTCGAAGCTCAACGCAGTCAAGCCGCAACTGAGTACGGACGACTGGGGGCGCCTGACCCGTGCCGCTCAGATCGCGGGTGATGCCAAGTTCTACGTGGATGACGAAGCCGGGTTGACGTTGCAATCCTTGGCGGCCAAGGTCCGCGCGGTCCATCGCAAGCATGGGCTGGACGTTCTGATCGTGGACTACATCCAGTTGATGGAAGGCAGCGAACAGAACCGCACGCTTCAAATCGAGGCGATTACCAAAGGGCTCAAGCGCCTGGCGAAGCAACTCAACATCGTGGTTTACGCGCTGTCGCAGTTCTCGCGGGATATCGAGAAGCGCGTCAACAAGCGCCCGATGCTCTCTGACCTGCGCGATGGTGGGTCCATCGAGCAGGACGCCGACATTGCCATCGGCTTGTATCGAGAAGAGCAGGACGACCCTGACACCGAACTCACCGGTTACGCCGAGCTGTATGTCATGAAGCAGCGAAACGGGACATTGGGAATGGTGCCGGCTGCGTATCGCGGCGAATACCTGAGATTCGAAGACTACACCGGCCCCGGCGTCACCAAGTCGGCCACTCGGGGAAAACGGGGGCGCCGCACCTTTGACGATGATCAGGAGCCATTCTGATGAGCAAGCCGATAGACACCAGCAGCGAAGAATGGCGCCGGCAGTGTGAAGCCCGCCATGTTCTTTCTCTGCCGTTCGATAAGAGGGTTCCCTATCTCAACTTCGTGGGCCGCAAGCGAGGCGTGCAGGCCCAGCAGTACCTGGAAACAGAAGTCCGGCGGCAACACGCCAAAAGGAGAAAAGCAGCATGAGCAGATGGCCACGTTATCAACTGGCTCCGGCCAAGGCCGGCGCCAAAGCGAACCACAGCATCAGCGAGGACGTAATTCAAGCCCAGGTCATCACCTGGGCCAAACGGCAGGTCAATGTGTATCCGGAGTTGGTGCGCCTCTTTCACGTTCCGAACGGCGGCCAGCGTCACGCGGCGGTTGCTGCGAAATTGCAGGGGCAGGGTGTCAAGCCCGGCGTGCCGGACCTGTGCTTGCCAGTGCCGCGCTTCGGTTGTCATGGGCTGTGGATCGAAATGAAGACGCAGGATGGTCGAGTCAGCGCACCACAGAAGGATTGGATCGCGTTTCTTCGAAGCGCCGGCTACCGCGTCGAGGTTTGCCGGAGCTTTGATGAAGCGCGGGAGGTATTGGTGGGCTACCTCGATCCGAAAGTCACTTATTCACCGGGAATCATTTGATGGAGTGGCTTCGGAGGTGGGAGCGCGATGACCCGGCCAAGGTGCTGGAGCGAAAGCAGGAACAGCAGATCAGGCGCCGGGCTTGGGTGAACTGGAAAGAAATTCGAATCGACCCGTTCGGGGCGGTGTGGTTTGGCAAGGAGCAGGTTATGACGCGCGAAGAATCGGAACAAATTGAGGCGCTGGTGATGGTTTGGTTCAGATGGACGAGGGCGTATCGGCCGAACCTGGGAGTCGGGAGCGTGTCGGTCTATGCCCGCGGCGTTTCGGAGCCGGTGACTACCGTTGACCCGGACGAAGTTGACGAAGTGCTTGATACTCGCCGCGCCGAACAGGTGGAGGTCTGCATCGACGCGCTGCGCTGGCAGTTGCGTGCCGCTATCGGGCTTCATGCCGGTAATAAGGCAGCCGGTGCCCAGGTGTTTAGCAATCCCCGCCTGACGGCTGAACAGCAGCATGCCGCCTATCAGGAGGCCAAGGCGGAGTTGTTGCCGGCGTTGCGCAAGCGCGGCCTGATTCGAGCCGAGCGGGGTGTCGCACAAAGGGCTTGCGGAATCACATCACCCGCTTTATAGTGCGGGTGTCGTGGATTTTTGCGTCCACGGAAATAGAACCCGCCCTTGCGAAAGCCGGCGGGTTTTTTCATTTGCGGGTTTGGCCGAGTGGTCAGGCTGCGGCCTCCCAAGCCGCCTACGCGGGTTCGATCCCCGTGGCCCGCTCCAAGTATCGAATCGCCCCGCCTGGTATCCGAGCGGGGCTTTGTCATTTTTGGGGCTCCGCGTGGCGAAGCGAACTTTACTTCGGTGCCGCCACCGCGGCTGTGCCGCACTGATCCGCACTCCTGGATATTGCGAAAGGCATGCAGGAGACGCCGTCGGCTGGAAGCCTGACCGTGAGCGAGGCAACCGGCACCAGCGTGGCTACGGGGCCGACTGGGACAGGCTTCGATTGCTGATCCTCAAACGAGACCGCTACCTATGCCAGTGTGAGGAATGCAAGCGCACCGGCCGTGTGCTGCCTGCCACGGAGGTTGACCACCGAATACCGAAGGCGGAGGGCGGCACCGATGAGCCGCACAACCTGTGTGCGATCAACACGGAGTGTCACAAGCGCAAGACAGCCAAGGAAAGTGGCAGGGCGCGCGCAAGAGCGAAGCGGTGGCCCTGACCCTAGGGCGTTCCGAATCGTCGGCTGGCGGGCTGCTGCTGCTGCGGTCTGGAGTGCCGGCCGAGGCTCGATGGGAGGGGGGGGAGGGTCAATCTCTGGGCCGAAGGCCGCCAGTACCGCCCGTTCCGTCTTTTTTTTACGCCCGCGAAAAATGAAATTTAGCGGATAGCGCAATTTGCGCACTTTTTGACCAATGGAGTAGGCCATGCCAGGAGTTGCTGGGCGCTCCGGGCGCAAGCCGAAGCCGGCGGCAAAGAAGCTGGCGGCGGGCAACCCGGGAAAGCGTGCGATAAATAATGACGCGCCGTCATATGGCGAGATAACAAACATCTTCGCGCCTGAATGGTTGCAGGGACACGGGCGAGACCTGTGGGAACACTTGGCGCCGCTGTTGTGCCGGGAGAGAATTCTGCAGGCCACCGATATCCAGAACCTGGAAGCCTATTGTGCAGCCTATGGGCGATTCCGCCGGGCTGAAGAGGACATCCAGAAGAATGGAATTGTGGTGGCCGGCTCGCAGGGCGGGCCGCTGAAGAACCCCGCGGCAACTGTTGCCAATGAAGCGTTGAAGCAGATGGCGACCTATGGCGCATTTCTCGGGCTCGACCCGTCCAGCCGGCAGCGCTTGCAGGGGCCGAAGAAGGCGGGCAAGGGGAATCCCTTCGCCGCGCTGCTGGGCGGAGGCTGATAGATGGCCGCGCCCCAGTACCCACGGGTGGCGCAGGCGCTGAAGTTCGCAAAGGACGTAGTGAAAGGCAAGGTTCCGGCTTGCCGCTACGTTGTCCTGGCCTGCCAGCGTCACCTTGATGACCTGGCCGCGAGTAAGTCGGCCAAGTATCCGTACCGATTCAATGCCGCAGAGGCAGAAAAAAAGCTCAATCTAATCGAACTGATGCCCCACACCAAGGGGGAATGGGCGTTCAAGCGCCAGCTTGTAACGCTGGAGCCGTGGCAGAAGTTCGGCCTGGGCGTGACGTTCGGGTGGGTGAAGAAAAAAGGAGGTTTGCGTCGCTTTCGCGAGTCGTACTGGGAGGTGCCGCGCAAGAACGGCAAAAGCGTAATCGCCGCAGGTGTCGGCATCTCGATGTTCGTGGCTGATGACGAGTTCGGCGCCGAGGTGTACTCGGGCGCGACTACCGAAAAGCAGGCGTGGGAGGTTTTCCGGCCCGCGCGCTTGATGGTGCAGCGCTCGCCTATGCTCGTCGAGCATATGGGCATTGAGGTAAACGCCCAGGCGCTCGCAAGGCCGGAAGACGGCAGCCGATTTGAGCCAATCATCGGCAACCCGGGCGACGGCGCGTCGCCGTCCTGCT
The DNA here is from genome assembly GCA_040396375.1 of Achromobacter xylosoxidans. GTDB lineage: Bacteria > Pseudomonadota > Gammaproteobacteria > Burkholderiales > Burkholderiaceae_B > Achromobacter > Achromobacter xylosoxidans_D. The sequence goes on along the minus strand of JBEBOQ010000040.1, from coordinate 21,591 downwards.
CAATCGTCGACGAGTACCACGAACACGACAGCGCCGCCCTGTATGAAACCATGCTCACCGGCATGGGCGCCCGCCGCCATCCGCTGATGTTCATCATCACCACGGCCGGCGCGAACATCGAGGGCCCGTGTTACGACAAGCGCCGCGAAGTGATCGAGATGCTTGAGGGCCTGGTGCCCAACGATGAGCTTTTCGGGTGGATATGGACGCTCGATGAGGGGGACGACTGGACGGACCCCAAGGTATTGGCGAAGGCGAACCCCAATATGGGGGTGTCGGTCTATGCTGATTACCTCATCAGCCAGCAGCAACGCGCGATCAAGCAGGCGCGGTTTACCAACACCTTCAAAACGAAGCACCTCAATCTCTGGGTGACCGCCAAGGCGGGCTATTTCAACCTCCAGCAGTGGGAAGCATGCAAGGACGAAACCCTCACGCTGGAGCAATTCGAGGGGCAAAGCTGCTTTCTGGCGTTCGACCTGGCCCGCAAGCTGGATATGAACAGCATGGCGCGCGTTTTCTACCGCGATATTGACGGAAAGCGCCATTACTACTGTGTCGCGCCACGGTTTTGGGTGCCAGAGGACACGGTGAACGACACCGATAACAAGCGCATGGCGGAGCGCTTCCAGAAGTGGGTGAATACGGGGCATCTTCACACGTCCGAAGGGGCAGAAATCGACTATCGGGAGATTCTTGCCGAGGCCGAGGACGCCAACCGCCTAAACCCAGTTTTGGAATCTCCCATCGACCCGAGTGGGGCGACGAATCTGTCGCACCACTTGGATGACGAGGGCCTAACGCCCATTACGGTGGTGCAGAACTACACCAACATGAGCGATCCGATGAAGGAACTGGAGGCCGCGATTCAGTCGGGCCGATTCCATCACGACGGCAATCCGATCATGACCTGGTGTGTCAGCAACGTCATCGGCAAGCACCTGCCGGGCAATGACGACGTGGTTCGACCCATCAAACAGGGCAACGACAACAAGATCGACGGCGCTGTGGCGCTGATCATGGCAATCGGTCGGGCAATGCTCGCTGAGCGTAACGGGTCCGTACTGGACAACTTGACCGACGACGACATTCTGGTGATGTGAAATGAAAAATCTGCTGATTGACGCAGCCGGCGTTGCTGGGCTGGGCTGTTTGGCGGCCGGGGTGTACGTCCAATATGGCACCGGGCCGTCGCTGATCGTGGGCGGCGCGTTACTGCTGGCATTTGCCTTGCGGGCAGCGGCAGGGAGGCGCGGATGATCCTCTCGTCCCTATTTGAAGGCCGCAGCATTGAGAGCCCTTCTGTACCCTTGACGGGCCAGAACCTGCAAGAGTACCTGCACGGCGAGGGCAAGCGTATCTCGGTCACGCCCGAGGCCGCTTTGAGCCTGTCGGCGGTGTATGCCTGTCACTATGTGCTGTCGAGCAATGTGGCGCAGTTGCCGGCGGCTGTGCTGCGCAAGCAGGGTGAAAACATCAGTCTGGCCACGGACCATCCCGCCTTCGACCTCATCCACGCCAAACCCAACGACTTTCAGACCAGCTACAAGTGGCGCGAGACCAAGCAGCACCATGTACTGGGCTGGGGCAACGGCTACACCCGCATCGTTCGTAGTCGATCAGGGGAACTGCGCAGCCTGGAATTTTGTACGCCATGGACCACAACGCTGATCAAGCCGGCCGGGCGTTGGATCTACAGCACGCAGGACGAAGACGGCACGCCCCTGGCCGTGCATCCGGACGATATGGTGCATGTCCGCGCCTTGGGCTCAACCGGGCGGCTGGGTAAGGGAATTATCCAGCAGCACGCGGAGATGCTGGGCCTTGGTCTGGCCGCACAGCGCTACGGCCGGGAGTTCTTCGAGGGAGGCGGCCGCCCAACTGGCATTTTGACGGTCAAGGGAGACCTGAAAACCGATTCCTGGAACCGGCTGCGGGACTTCTGGAACAAGGCGGTTGCGCGTCTCATCCAGTCCGAGAACAAAACACTCCTGCTGCCTGCGGATCTGGACTATCGCGCGCTGACCATCCCCCCCGAGGCTGCCCAGTTCCTGGAGACGCGCAAGATGAACCGCACGGAAATTGCGGCTATCTACAACGTCCCCGCGGACATGATTAACGACTTGGAGCGCGCCACCAATTCGAACATTACCGAGCAGAGCATCCGCTTTGTGCGGTACTCGATGATGCCCTGGGCAGTGAACTGGGAGCAGGAACTTAACTGCAAACTGTTCACCGCGTCGGAGCGGCGTGCCGGCTACTACGTGAAGCTCAACTTGGCGGGCCTGCTGCGCGGCACCCCCAAGGAACGGGCCGAGTTCTATCACTACGCCATCACCGATGGCTGGATGGACCGCAACGAAGTGCGCACCTTGGAAGACTTCAGCCCGCGTGACGGGTTGTCCGAAATGCTGGTCAGCGTCAACGCAAAGCCGGCCGCCGAAGTGGGCAAGGCGCCGGCAAATAGCCAATAGGAAATGCCATGAAAGACCTCGAAATGCGCACGCTGGGAAACCAGCCGTGCGAGCTGCGCATGTCCGTCGAAGGCGAGGCGGAACGCCCGCAGATCACGGGCTACGCGGCCGTGTTCAACACCCGCAGCGCGTTGCTGTTCGGTTCCTTCGTCGAGGAAATCGCACCGGGCGCGTTCGACGACGTGCTGGGCGACGACGTGCGGGCACTGTTTAACCACGATCCCAATTTTGTCCTCGGGCGAACCCGCAGCAACACGCTGCGCCTTGAAATCGACTCGCGGGGCTTGGCCTACACGATCGACCCGCCCGATACGCAGACGGTCCGCGATCTGGTGTTGACGCCGCTCAAGCGTGGCGACGTGACGGGATCGAGTTTCGGGTTCCGCGTCGCCGCGGACGGTGACGAATGGCGCCGCGAGGGCGAAATCGTTGTGCGAACCATCCACAAGCTGGCCGAACTGCGCGATGTGTCGCCGGTGACGTATCCGGCTTATGGCGATAGCCATGCTGCCCAGCGCTCGCTGGACAGCTGGAAGAAGAAGGCCGAAGGCGTCCAAGAACTGGCGGCCAAGGCTGTAAATGAGCGTCGCGCACGCGAACGCTTCCTTGAACTGATGTCAATCTGAACGGAGTCAACGATGACCCTTGCTGAACTGAAGAAAAAGCGTGCGCAAGTCGCCAGCGAAATGCGCACCTACCACGATGCCCAGGGCGAGAACGCCTGGGGCGACGAGCAGCGCACGAAATGGGACGCCATGAAGGCCGACCTCAAGAAGCTGGACGATCAGATCGGGCGCGAAGAAGAACTGCGCGCCGACGAGCAGCGCTTCGTTGACGACAACGCGACCGCGCTGGCCGCCGCTGCCGCCACTGCCGCCGACAAGAAGAGCCCCGAGGAACAGCGGTCCCAGGCGTTCGTGAAGTTCCTGCGTCACGGCGCCGGCGACCTGACGCCCGAAGAACGCAAGCTGCTCGCGGAAGTCCGCGCGCAAGGCGTGTCCCCGGCTGAAAAGGGCGGCTATACCGTGCCGACGACCTTCTGGGCGAAGGTGGTCGAGTCGATGAAGCAGTACGGCGGCATCGCAAGCGTCGCGCAGATCCTGACCACGGACGGCGGTGGTCCCATCGAGTGGCCCACCAGCAATGGCACCGAGGACGAAGGCGAACTGATCGGCGAGAACACCGACGCGGGCGAAAAGGACGTGGAATTCGGCATGGACGCCCTGGGCGCGCACAAGCTGACCTCCAAGGTCATTCGAATCTCCAACGAGCTGCTGGCCGACACCGGCATCGACATGGAAAACTTCCTCGCCGGGCGTGTCGCTTCGCGTATCGGTCGCGCCGAATCCCGTCTCATCGTCATGGGCACGGGCACCGGCTCGCCCGCGCAGCCCAAGGGCCTGGCCGCCTCCGCCGCCGTGGGCAAGCAGACCGCCTCGGCCACCACCTTCACCTGGAAGGAAGTGAATGGCCTCATCCACTCCGTTGACCCCGCATATCGCAACGCGCCGAAGTTCCGCCTGGCCTTCAACGACGCCACGCTGCAAATCCTGGAAGAAATGGAAGACGGCAACGGCCGCCCGCTGTGGATCCCGGGACTGGACGCCGGCGCCCCGGCGCGGCTGCTGAAGTACCAATACGTCATCGACCAGGCCATCCCGGCGGTCGCGGCGGGCGCGAAGTTCATGTTCGCCGGCGACTTCGATCAGTTCATCCTGCGCCGTGTGCGCTACATGGTCCTCAAGCGCCTGGTGGAGCGTTACGCCGAATACGACCAGACCGGATTCCTGGCCTTCCATCGCTTCGGGTGCGTCCTGCAAGACACCGCGGCGATCAAGGCGCTGCAAGGCAAGCCGGGCGCGGGCGGTTAATCGAGGGGCGGGCCGGGTAACCGGCCCGCGTAGCCAAATGCTGGAATTGTCCGATATCCGTAGCCACCTGAATATCGACCCGGAAGACGCGGACGATTCGGTGCTGCTGCGCTTCCTGGGGGCGGCGGTTCGTCGCTTCGAACACAAGACGGGGCGCAAGCTTTTTCGGAAGGCGGAGGATCTGCCGGACCCGGCTCCGTCAAATGCAGTTTTGCTCGATGTCGATATCGAGCTGGCCTTGCTGCTGTTGATTGGGCACTGGAACCCTAACCGAGAGGCCACGTCCGATCTATCTCTAGCGAACATTCCGCAGGGCTTTGACGAGCTTGCGGATCCGTATCGCTGGTGGCCCGACTAAGGAGTTGGCTATGTTCAAGGCAGGAAAGCGCAATCGGCGCGTCGAGATCCTGGAGCGCACGGGCGATAGGGACGCCGCCAATGACCTTGCGGATGCTTGGCGGGTGGCTGGCAACGCGTGGGCCTCGATTAAGTACGTGTCAGGCATTACCGCGATCAAGGCGGGGGCAGAGCAGGAGATTGCTAAGGCAAGTATCCGCATCCCGTATCGCCGTTCGGTACTCGCGGGAATGCGAGTTCGCCACGGGGATGACGTATACGAAGTTGATGCTGTGTTGCCGGACGAAGAGCGGCGCGAGCACACGGATCTGGTGTGTCGAAAGCTGACCGGACGCGAGGTGATGCCATGAGGAAAGCCAAGCTCTTTCGCGCAAACTCGGTTTCTTTCACCATGGAGGGAGACATAGAGGCCCAGGTGGGCGCCTTCTTTGACCGAATCAAGGAAGAGGCATTGCGCCCAGCCGCGCATGCAATGGCCCTCGTCCTATATGACGAAATCCGGCTGCGCGTGCCGCATCGTCTCGGCAAACTCCAGTCCGCCATTTATCGCTGGTTCGACGACAAGCGGTCGACGCCGGATCGGAAAACCTACCTGGTGGGCGTCAACGTCACGAAGGCGCCTCATTGGTGGCTGGTCGAATATGGGCACTGGCGACGCCATGCCGTGGTTCAGTTGGACGATGGTGGATGGATCACGCTGAAGAACAAGCCGCTCAAGGTGCCTGTGTTCGTCCCCGCCCAGTCTTACCTGCGGTCTTCCGTGGATGCGAAGCTCAAGGCTGCCGCGGAGGCTGGCCGCCGGCGGCTGGCCGAGAAGGTACGGGAGATTCAGAATGGTTGAATCGTTGATGCTCCAGGCGTTGGTGCCGATCTTCGAAGGACGGGTATATCCCGACACGGCCTCAGGCGATACGCCGATGCCTTTTGCCACGTTCCAGCAGGTCGGGGGCGCATCCACGGTGTTCATGGATGGCGCGCTGCCGGACAAGCAGAACGCCCGCATGCAGATCACCGTATGGGCGAAGGGTAGGGCGCAGGCGTCGGAGCTTATCGCCCAGGTGCAGACCGCGTTGTGCGGCTCGCCGTACTTCGGATTGCCTCAAGGGGCGCCAGTATCGCTGCGGGACCTGGAAACCGGCTTCAAGGGCGCCATGCAGGACTTCAGCATTTGGTACTCACCATGACCACTCCCATTGTTATCGCCGGCGCGAGCGTTGCGCTATGTGCCGATGTTCCGCGAGTCGTGGGGCCAGGCGCGTTTGATTCGCTGGCGTTCACACCCATTCGCGGCGTCCGGGTCGCTGGCTCGCTTGCGCTTCAGTACCAGACCGCCGCCTTCCATGCCCTGGGAAGCACGGCTCCGTTCCAGCGCCGGGTGGCGCGGGCGCCCCAGACGTTGCAATTGGAGCTTTTGCGTCTGGTCGACCCAGGACAAGCCGCGCTGCGGCAGGCCGCGGGGCTGGATAGGCCCTACAGCTACCGCATCACGCTGCCGCGCGTGGGAGCGCATTTCTTTGTTGCCCGCGCCTCAAGCCGTTCCCTTTCGGTCGGCAGTGCTGCTGACTTGGCCGGCGTGACGGTAACGCTTGAACTGGAAAGCGAAATCGTCGAGCCGTAGCCGGCCGCCTTATCCATTTTCGTCGTCCGCCCTCTTTGGGCAAAACCTACAGCCCGCAAATGCGGGCATTTTTTCGTTCATTGCAAGGAGCCTAGACATGGCCGTTTCTCTGCCGAACGGTGTCATCCTGTCGCTTGCGACGGGTTACGCCAATTCGAAAACCATCACGGCGATTACCAACGCCAATCCCGCCGTTGCTTCCAGCGCGGCCCACGGCCTGGCCAACGGCGCCTTGGTCGAACTGAAATCGGGCTGGCAAAAGCTGAACGAGCGCATCGTGCGCGTCGCGGACGCCGCCGCAGGCACGTTCGCGCTGGAAGGAATGAACACCCTCTCGCCGATCCAGTTCCCGGCCGGCACGGGGGGCGGTTCGGTGCGCGAAATCACCACCTTCACGCAGATTTCGCAGATCCTGGAAGTGTCCACGTCGGGCGGCGAAATGCAATTCGCCACCTACAGCTTCCTGGAAAACGACTTCGAAGCGCAGATCCCGACGCAGGCCAGCGCGCAATCGCTGGCGATCACCATCGCCGACGATCCGACGCTGCCCGGCTACAAGGCGCTCCAGGCTGCCGCCGAACTGCGCGAAGTGCGCGCCCTGCGCGTCGCTTTCCCCAACGGGTCGGTGCTGCTCTACAACGGCTATGTGTCGTTCAACGAGACGCCGACCATGACCAAGGGTGAAGTGATGGGCGTGCAGGCCACGTTCTCGCTGCTGTCGCGGCCTGTTCGCTACGCCGCGTAATTTCCACGGCCGGTCAAGCGCCAGCCAAGGGGCTGCCCAGGGACGGGCGGCCCGCATTTCCCAATTCTCCATTTTTCGGAACCTCTCATGGCAAAGATCAAGTTCACCCTCATTCCCAACCCGACCTTCAAGCACAAGGTGCCGATGCCCATCCCGGGCGGCGCGTTCGCAGATGTGGAGTTCACCTTCAAGCACCGCGGCAAGGAGGAATTCACCGAGTTCCTGGAGCGCGCCAAGGACATGGATGACACCGACCTGGTGCTGGCTATCGCCAGCGGCTGGGAACTGGAAGAGCCGTTCGACAAGGACAACGTGGGCCAGCTGGTCGAGAACTACGTCGGTGCGGCCCGCGCCATCTTCACGGCGTACATGGACGAAATCGTCAAGGCTCGGCTGGGAAACTGATTGCGCTGGGGGCGGCGCTCTACCGCCGGCCGCCGAATGCGAAGGAACTGGAGGCATTCGGGCTCACGGCGGAGGACGTAGAGTCGCCGCCTGTCGAAATATGGCCCGAGAACCAGCAGGCGTTCGAGATCTTCGCCTCGCTGCGCACTCAGTGGCGCGTCAGCTTTGCCGGCGTGACCGGCCTGGACTATGGCGTCCTTTATCGCAGGCTTGACCGGCTTGGCCTGTCTGCCGAGCGGTGCGACGAGCTGGAAGACCAGATCCGCGTTCTTGAGGACGCGGCTATGCAAGAAATAAACCGCAAGTAGCCGCCTATGGGCGGCTTCCTTTTTTGGAACGTGTCATGACTGATGAATTGGCCAGAAGTGTTATCCGGGTTGATGGTGACGCGTCCGGGCTGACGGCGGCCATGGCCGAGGTGACGCAGGAAACTGGCAAAGCCAAGAAGTCCCTTGCGGCGTTGGGGCGTGATGCGTCGCAAGGGATGACCAAGGCGGCCGAAGATGGCACGCAGGCCGGCCGCAAGCTGGAGCGCGCCACGCAAAGCCTGGTGAACCAGATTGAGCGCCAGATTGCGGTGACCGGCGCGGGCGCACGCGGGACCGCCTCCTATTATGTCGAACTGGCCAAGCAGCGCGGCATCGACGCTAACCAGCTGAAGCCCTATCTGGATCAGTTGGAAGCCGTGACGCGCAAGCAGGCCGAGGCCAAGGCCGCGATCCAGGCCACCGCGCCGGCGGTCGAGCAAATGGGAATGTCGGCAAAGGCCACCGCTGCGGCAATGCGCGGGCTGCCTGCCCAGTTCACCGACATTATCGTGTCGTTGCAGGGTGGCCAGCGTCCCATGACGGTGCTGATGCAGCAGGGCGGCCAGCTGAAGGACATGTTTGGTGGCCTTGGCCCCGCAGCGCGAGCGATGGGCAGCTACATCGCCGGCTTGGTCAATCCGTTCACGCTGGCCGCCGGTGCCGTGGCCTTCCTGGGGGCGGCCTACCTGAAAGGGGTAGACGAATCCCAGGCATTTAACCGGACCGTCATTCAAACGGGCGGGGTGGCGGGCGTGACGGCAGGCCAGCTGCAGGACATGGCCCGCCGGGTAGGCGATGTTGTCGGCACGCAGGGTAAGGCGGCCGATGCGCTCAATCTCTTTGCCGGCTCGGCCAAGGTCGGCGCCGAGAATATGGAGCAGTTCACCGCGGCGGCGGTGCGCTGGGAGAAGGTCACGGGCGCCGCCGTGGCGGATACGGTGCAGAACTTCATCGAGCTTGGGAAGTCGCCGCTGGAAGCGGCGCTCAAGCTCAATGAGGGCATGAACTTCCTGACCGCGACGACGTATGAGCAGATCCGCGCACTGGAGCGGCAGGGCAAGACGGCCGAGGCGGCGAGCGTGGCCCAGCGTGCCTATGCCGATGCGCTCAACGACCGCGCGCCGAAGCTGTCTCAGAATCTCGGCCTGCTGGAGCGCGCTTGGAAGGGCGTGAGCGAGACCGCCCGAGGCGCCTGGGACGCGATGCTCGATATCGGCCGCACCGGCACGCTGGAAGAGCGCATCGCCAAGCAGGCGGCCACCGTTCAGGCGCTGGAAAGCAAGCTCCAGGCCCGGCTGGCGCGCGGTGGCGCCACCGGCAACATGGCCGATCTGATCAAGGCGGCCGCGACCGAACAGGAACGGCTGGAGCGCGAGTATTTCGAGGCCCAGGGCAAGGCGCAGGCCGAACGGGACCGCCGCAAGGCGCTGGACCAAACGCAGTTTCGCGCCGACTACCTGGAGGACGACAGCCGCAACACGAAGCCGCAACAGCGCCAGCGCGCCATCGAGAAGGAGGCGGCGGCATTTCGCAAGGCGGTGGAGGGCCTGAAGGAAGGCACGGACGAGTATCGCCGGGTCTACGCCGCCCACAAGGTCAAGCTGGCCGATATCGACAAGCAGTTTGAGGATAAGGATGCGGGCAAAGGCCCGTCCGGGGCCGAGTCGGAAATTGCCCGTCTGCGCGCCCGGATCGCAGAAGAAAAGGCGCTCGCGGTCGAACTGGACCAGCGTGGCTTGCACACCAGCAAGCTGAACGAGTATGAGCGGCGTTCGGCCGAAATCGGCGAATTGCTCAAGGGCAACCTCAAGTCCCAGGTGCGGGCTAGCCTGGAGCGCACCAAGGCGCTGGCGACCGAGGCGGGGGCGCTGATGCGCGCCAACGCTGAGACGAAGGCTTTCCAGGAATCCCGCGAGAAGTACTTCGCCGGCCTGGAGGACGGCGTAGCCAAGATCGCCCAGGAGGCGCAAGGCGTTGAAGACCAGGTTGCCACCTATGGCATGAGCAAGGCCGCGCTGGAGCAGCTGACGATCGCGCGCCTGGAGGAACGCAAGGCCGCGCTCCAGGGGTTTGACGGCTCCGAGCGGGAAGTCGAACTCATCGAAAAGGAAATCGATGCGCGCAAGCGCTTGGGCGCCGCGATTCGCCAGAAGGATATCAAGGACGCCCAGAAGAAGGCCACGGACGAAATGGCGCGCGACTGGGAGCGCACCGTGAACAAGTACGGTGACGTTTTCCGCCAGGGCTTCGCCGACATGATGAACAACGGCAAGGACGGTTGGAAGTCGTTTACGAAGTCGCTTGTTACGACGTTCAAGACGACCGTGGCGGACCAGATCTATCGAATGTTCGCTCAGCCCTTTGTTGTGCGAATCGCTGCGAGTCTGCTTGGTGTGACCGGCGCAGGGGCGGCGGGTATTGCCGCCGCAGCGCCTGGCGGGGCCATGGGGGCAGCTGGCGGCGCGGCCAATGCCTTCAGTCTACTTAGCGCTGGAAAGAACGCCTACAGCATGCTGACCGGCGGTTTTGCCGCGATGGGCCAGTCCATAACCAATTTCGGTGTGGAAATGGGCTCTCAGTGGATTGCCGATTTTGGATATGGCTTTGGTGGCGGGGTGAACGCCAGCGCCACCAGCGCCGGGTTGCTCGGGTCGGCGGCAGGTATCGCCGCCGGCGCCGGGATTGGCTTGATGGGAGGGAAACTGATCTCGGGCGGTTACAGCGCCTGGGGTAAATCTGGCAATCGCGCAGTCAATACTGGCACGGCGGCCGGCGCGGCCATCGGCTCTATCGTTCCTGGTCTCGGTACGGCCCTCGGCGCTGTCGTTGGCGGCGTGCTGGGGGGCGTGTTCAATCGCGCCTTCGGCCGAGGGCCGAAGAAGTTCGGTGAGACCACATTCGTTGGTGATTTCAACTCTCTTGGATTCTCGGGCTACACGTCTACGCCCTGGAAGCAGAAGGGGGGCTGGTTCAGCAGCGGCCGAAGCGGTGTGCAGGTGGGAGCGCTGGACAACAGCCTGATGAACGACCTGGGGGCCGCATTCGATTTGATGAAGTCGAATGCGGCCAGCATGGCGAAGGCTGTGGGACTTTCGGCCCAGTCGCTGGACACCTATAGCGAGCAAATCCGCGTCAAGTTGACAAAGGATGAGCAGGAAAACCAGCGACTGCTTGAGGAAGCGATTGCAGCGGTTGGTGAGAACATGGTGCGCTCGCTCATCCCCAACATTGCCGACTTTGGCAAGGAGGGGGAGACCGCTTCGCAGACGCTGGAACGCCTGGGCGTGAACCTCACCGCGGCGAACCAGTCCTTGAAGCTGCTGGATCTGAAACTGTTTGACGTGTCGGTGGCGGGCGCCGCAGCGGCGGCAAAGCTGGTTGACGCGTTTGGCAGCACGGACGCCTTGACCCAGGCAACGAGCCAGTATTACCAGCTTTATTACTCGGAAATGGAGCGCGGAAAGATCAGCCTGGCCAATATGGGCGAAGCATTGCGTTCGGTGAATCTGACCATGCCCAACACTATGGAGGAATTGCGCGGCATGGTGTCGGCGTTGGACCTGACGACCGACGCCGGCCGCAAGGCATATGTGGCGCTCCTGGCTATCGCGCCGGAGTTCGCCGCGGTCATGGAGGCCACCACGCGCCGGGGCCAGGAGGCCGCCGGCAAGCTGCTGGAGGCGTTCACGGGCCGTGGTGCGCTCGCTGGCGCCTTGGACGGAGCGGCGCTGAAGGCGTTGTTGCTTGCGGACTCGCTGACCCAGGTCGGCACGTCGACGGGGCAGATATCGCGCCTCTTCCTGGATCTGGATTCGGGCTTGCTCGATTTCAGCGTTTCCAATGCCCGCTTGGATGGATCGCTTTCTGGCGCTCAGGAAGCCAGTTTGTCCCTGGCCGAGCAAATGGAAGTGCTGCGCAGCGCCGTTGGTGGTACGGTCATCGACTTTACGGGGTTGGCCGGTGCGCTGGAAAAGGTGGACACCGATGTCTTCGTGGCGACCTTGACCGCAGCCTTTGAGCAGTTGGCCAATCGCATGCGGTCGCTGTTGGACAGCATCGCCAATGAGCGAATCGCGGTTCGTCAGGCTGCACAGCAGGTGCTGGACCCTGGGGCCATGTCACCCGAGGCGATCCGCAAGGGCGTACAGGAAATCGCTACAGCCTTGCCCAGCAACGCGGGCCTGGTGGCGGCCGGCGCGCAGTTGAACTACGCCGATTCGGTGCTGGCCCAGAAGCTGAGCGCCCGAAATGCTGCGGAGCAGTCTTACAACTCGGTCAAGGCTTCTCACGATACCGCGACCGGCAATCTTGACGCGGCCCAGCAGCGAGCCAGTGACGCCCAGGCGTGGCTGGACAAGCTGAACTGGGATATCTACGCGCCCAAGACGGTGCCATACAAGAAAAAGAACTGGAAGGAACTGGACGAGGCGCGTTCGGTTGCCCAAGCGCAGCTTCCGGCCGCCCAGCAGGCGCTTGCGCAGGCCCAGGCGGCGCTGGCGGCCGCCCAGGCTGCCGCAACTGCGGCGCCCAGTGCCGCAGAGGTAAGCCGGCTACAGGCCGCCTATGCCTCGGCCGTGACCGAGGCCGCCAGCGCTCAAGCCGTGGCGACTGAAGCCGCGAACAAGGCGCGCACGGAGCAGACGGCCTACGCGGATGCCTTGCAGAAGTTCGCCCTGGATGCCAGCAAGTCGGTGGGCAAGCTGGGTGAGCTTCGTGCGGAGACGCTGCGGTATTACGAAGCCCAGAAGGCGCTGGCGAACTTGCTCGCGGAGGGAGCCAAGGGGCTGCGCAAGACGGTGAAGGACTACCGCGTCAGCCAGTTGTCGCCGGAAGATCAGTTCGCCAACTTGCAAGCGGACTATGCCAAGGCGTATGCCAAGGCCATGGGTGCGGACGGGGAGGAACTGGCCGGCTATGCCGACGAGTTGAACAACCTGATGCTGCCCATGCTGGAGGCAGCGAAGGGGGCGTTTTCTTCGGATGAGCAGTATCAGGCGTTCATAGCCACGGCCTTGGCTCGCGCCGAGGCGGTGGCAGGGCGCATGGATGCTGTGGCGCCGAAGGACTACCAGAAGCAGAGCCTGGACTTGCTGGCCGAGATCGACGCCAAGCTGCTGGAACTGGAGAAGTCGGCACTGTCGGGCGACCAGGTGCTGACCAACGCGATCAACGCCGCACGCGATGCGACGGTGAACGGGTTGCGGCAGGTGGTCAACGCCTTGACCGGCCGGGCAGTCGCCGCATTTGCCAAAGGTGGTTTCCACACTGGCGGCTTGCGGTTGGTTGGCGAGAACGGTCCCGAGTTGGAGGTTACCGGGCCGTCCCGGATCTTCAACGCGGACCAGACGCGGGCGATGCTGGCAGGCGGTGACGACAGCCAGATGCTGGTGCTGCTGCGGGCTCTTCTGCAAGAGCAACAGCGCCTGCGGGAAGAGGTCGAGAACTTGCGCATCGAAGCGCGGGCGACGGCCAGCAATACCGGCAAGACGGCGCGCCAGCTGGACCGCATCGAGTCCGATGGTCTGGTTGTCCGTCCGGACGGTGCTGAAGCCCTACGTGTGGAGGTTATGAACGCATGAAAGTGATCAAGCCGGTTTCCATTGGCCGCGATCAGTTGGTTTCGTCCAGCGTGCCTGAAGGCGACTACCCCACCTATAGCCCCACCACCGATTACACGGTGGGGCAAAGGGTGGTGTACGAGTCCAAGGTGTACGAGTGCGTCCAGACGCCGAACAAGGGCAACATACCGGGGGCGGCGCCGCTGTATTGGGCGCTGGCCGGGCCTACCAACCGATGGGCGATGTTTGATAGCGAGGTCAGCACGCAGACGATTGGCGACAGTCCATTGCGTGTGGTGGTGCGGCCTGGCCTGGTCAACAGCCTGGCGCTGTTGGAACTCATAGGGACGAGGGTTCGTGTCATCGGGCGCGACGGTTTGGACGGGCCGATTCTCTACGACACCGAACGCGTACTGGAAGGGTCGATAGTGACCAACTGGTACGAGTATTTCTTCGAGCCCTTTTCACCGCTGACGGAGCTTGTTCTTACCGATCTGCCGGCCTATGGCAGCCTGCACCTGGACGTTTCCATCTTCGCTCCGCAGGCGCAGGCCGCGTGCGGCGCGATGGTTTGCGGGACCGCCTATTTCATCGGCGAGGCGGAATACGGCGGCAGCGCCGGCATTGTCGACTACAGCCGAAAGGAAACGTCGGAAGCTGGCATGACGACGTTCCGCAAGCGCCGCTTCTCGCGCCGCATGTCACAGCGTCTGTGGCTTGAGGGGGCGCGCTTTGCCGCGGTGTATCGGCTGCTGTCCGGGCTGCGCGCAACGCCCTGTGTTTGGATTGGAACGGACGCCGAGGGCTACGGCCCCTTGACGGTCTATGGCTTTTATCGGGACTTCTCCATTGATATCGCATATCCGATGGTGAAGTTCTGCAACCTCGAAATTGAAGGACTTACTTGATATGGCAATTACGAGCCTTCCGACGCCGCCCAGTCGAAGCGATCCGGAGAATTTTTCGGAGCGGGCGGACGCCTTTATGGCCGCGCTGCCCCGGTTCGCGACCGAGGCCAATGCCTTGCAGGAGGATGTGGTGCAATCGGCTTTAAGCGCAGACCAAGACGCGAACGCCGCAGCGTCGAGCGCTTACGTGGCGGATTCAAGTCGGGCTGCTGCTCAGTCTTCGGCTGCTGCTGCGGCGTCGTCGCTCCAAGATGCGAGTCAGAAGGCAAGCGAGTCAGGGGCAAGCGCAGCCCTGGCTCGGCAGTGGGCGACAAAGCTAGACGAGCCAGTCGACTCTAACGAGTTTTCCGCCAAGCATTACGCGCGGCTTGCCGCTCAAGGCATGGGGCTTCCGATCTTTCCTCCAGGCGGAGTGCCAGCCTCTAACGTCGGGCCGATCTTCGTTCCTGGTCAGGGGGGGATGGACTGGGATGGAGCCCGCTACACGGTCACAAATGGCGATCATGGTCAATGTCGGTTCGTCTATGTCAGCGCTACCGAATGCCGGCTGATGCCCTACAACGGAAACGGCCTTGTCATCAACGGCAGGCAGTACCGCATTCCGGCCGTGGGTGTACCCTTGCCGATTGCCAGTGTTGCTGGCGCGAATGGCACGGCGAACTACGTCTATGCGAAGGATGACGGGAGCGGCGGGATCTCGTTGGAGGGCGTTACCACCGGCCATGCGCGCCATTCCGACGGGGCGGAGATCAAGTCGGGCGATCCCACGCGGACCCTGGTCGGCATGTCGTTTAAGAATGCTTCGGGGCAATTTCAATTTGATGATGTCGTCCCCGGCGTGGCGTCTTGGTTTAATCGTTTCAGCAACATCGGGCGAGGGTCCGCTTATCTGGCGGGCACGTCCTCAGCGTCCCCGGTATCGGTTGCGCCCGCTGTCAACACGTGGGTGTGGGCCGGCGAGTCCGTGGAATTCGGCACAGCGGGGGTGATCAGCAGCGATACGGCCGGGACCGCGCCCACTCTGACGATATTCCTGGATGGCGTGGCCGAGAACGCGTCATACGGCACCGTCCAGGCCGCTAACGGATCGATTCCCGCCGGTATGTATGCGGTCAAGAGCGGCTTGACTGAGGGCTTTCACTATATCGATCCTCGGTTGAGTTCCGGGGGAAGCGGGACTGCCTATCTGACCTGCGGCTATTTCGTGAGCAACAAGCGATGAAGATTATTGGACCGTCTTTCCCATCCGAACTCGCCGCCGCTGGCCTTTGGGGCTTGCCAATCGCGTGGACGCCGGACGGCGTAAATTTCGGGGATATCGTCAATCTGGACGGGACCGTGACGCTGAATCCAGCGTTGTCTCCTGAGAACCGCGCCGCAGTCGGAGTTGTTGTTGCGGCGCACGACCCGAACGCACTCGCGCCTGTAGCTGTGCCTGAATCGGTGACGAAGTATCAATGCTGCGTGATCTTGGCCAAGTACGGCCTTCTGGCGCAGACCAATGCTTTCTTCGCTGGTCTTGCTCTGGATGACCCGCGCCGCCTGGCTTGGGAAATGGCGCCGACAGCGCAGCGACGCAGTGCCAGCACGCTCGAAGCGAGCGCACACCTTGGCCTGTCCGAGGCCGAGGTTGATGCAATGTTCATCGAGGCGTCTCGGGTCAACTAGCCACGCATCTGTCACAACGCACCCGCTTCGGCGGGTTTTTTTTCGTCCATACGGGAGAGGCAATCATGCACACCGTCAACAGGAGCAGGGAAATTATGGAACCGAGTTCCACGGGGTTGGGCGGCTTGGCGGCCCTGAAGGGCCTGGAAGGTCTGGGAGGGCTGGCGGCGGTGAAGGTCGCCATGGCCTACGGTGTGCCGGCGGCAATCGCGGCGATTCTGGGGCTTCTCATCATGCCGCCGCGTACCGGGCGCGAGTTCACGGTACGCACCATCTGCACGGTCGCATGTTCGTTCATGTTCGGCCCTGCGCTCGCCGGGGCGGTCATTGCTTGGAAGCCCGGGCTGATGGAGGCCATGACGTGGCTGGCGCAGCACGGCGCCGGCAGCGACGACGCGCTGCTGGCCAAGTTCTATGTGCTGGGGCCGAGCATGTTGCTGGCCGGCTTGCCGGCCTGGTGGGTGTTGGGTGCCTACATGCGCTGGATGGCGAGCATGCGGCAAAAGGGGCTTTTGCAATGGCTCGCTGAGGTCAGGGCCAAGCTCCTGGGCCTGCGGTCGGGCGGGGAGGGCTGAGCCATGGATCTGAAGACCCTCATCGATGCCGCCGTCAGTCCTGCACTGGCGCTGCTGCCGACTCGCATGGATACGCCGGCGGCGCGCGTCATGCTGCTGGCAATCGGCCTGCAGGAAAGTCGATTCACGCACCGCCAGCAGATCGGCGGGCCGGCGCGGGGCTTTTGGCAGTTCGAGAAGGGCACCCGCGCGAGCCGTGGCGGCGTGTGGGGCGTGTTCCTGCACGCGGCGAGCAAGGGCCACTTGGCGGCCTTGTGCAAGGCGCGCAGCGTGGCTTGTGACCCGGACGCGATTTATGCCGCGCTGGAGTATGACGACGTGCTGGCGGCCGGCGTGGCGCGGTTGCTGCTGTGGACCGATCCCGAGGCGCTGCCGGCTATCGGCGATGCTGACGCGGGATGGGCGCTGTACCTGCGCACCTGGCGGCCCGGAAAGCCGCATCCGAGCACCTGGCCGGCGCTGTATGCCCAGGCCATGGCCGCGGTGGAGGTCTGATCATGCCCACACTAATGCAGCGGATATGGGGCTATGCCGTCACTGCGGCGGCGGCGGTCGCCGCGGTGGTGCTGGTCTACCTGCGCGGGCGCAGCGCCGGCCGCATGGATGAGCGCCAGGAGCGAAACGACCGAATCAACGAACAGGCGGCGAAGGCTCGCCAGGAGGTGCGCAATGTGGAGGATGAAGTCGCCAGTATGGACGATGATGCTGTTTCTGATCGCCTCAAGTCTGGCTGGGTGCGCCGCCCCGGCCAGGGTGGGCGTTGAGTATTGCGACCATGCGCGGCCAGTCTATTTCGACTCGGCGGCGGAGGTCGATCGAACACCGTCGGAGGTTCGGCGGCAGATTCTGGAGAGTAACGAGATCTGGGAAAAGCTCTGCCGCCGCAAGCGTGCTGGCGCACTCCCGGGTAGGTTGTCCGGTGCGCCTGGTGGCTCGACCAACTTCGGATCAAGCATCCCTCAGCTTGGGCTTATGGGCCCCGCTGGATTGGTGCAGATCGTTTCACGACAACATTATAAGCGAGACCATGCCGTGAAGAGGCATCCTATTGGAATATCGAGAGGTGGTTAATCTTACGCAATAGAATCGCTTACGGCGGATCGAAATTTAGCGGTGGGTTAAGGTTTCCGTGTTGATAGGTGCACTAGCTTAACTTTATCAATATTATTTCTACCGTTGATAATTGCGATATCTTCGATGGTAAGGTCGGTTCGTTGCAAGAATTCCTTAAGATCGATATCTATGTCATTGCCCCGAAAATAATCTCTCCCAAGCACTAAAACAAGTGAATTCCTATCTTTAAGCGCTGGGTCGGACTTTAATCTCGCCTCCATTTCGCCCAAATTGGGAGCATGGAACATAGAATGCACTGGCCCGGTAATCGTAACCACGCCCATCCAATAACCCCATTGCGGGAAAAGCACGACTGTGTCTGGGGGCAGGGTCGAGATGTAAAGCCCAACCTTATTGATGGCATCAGAATATAAGCCATTTCCGCCCTCTGTTGCTAGGCGATTTGAAATTTTTTGCCCCGAAAATATATTGCTGGTAAAAATAAAAATCGCAAAAATAACGGCAATTGACTTTAGCGTAATCTTGATTGGATTGGTGTTATTTGTATACGAAATGCTTGTAAATAATATGGCGCAGGCAAAGTAGGACAGGGGTGAAACCATAATATAGTGCTGTATGTTTAGGGGCTTCCCAATTGTTACTCCGAAAGCTATATGAAAAAACAGGGACGTCAATACAAATGCACCCAATACGGATAGATTGTTGCGTCGCTCCAAATCCAGATTAAATTTCGATTGTTTGTTTAAATAAAGAAAAGTAGGTCGATAAAAGGCAA
Organism: Achromobacter xylosoxidans; assembly: GCA_040396375.1. GTDB lineage: Bacteria > Pseudomonadota > Gammaproteobacteria > Burkholderiales > Burkholderiaceae_B > Achromobacter > Achromobacter xylosoxidans_D. The sequence continues at coordinate 3,255 of JBEBOQ010000040.1, read as the reverse complement.
GGAAAAAAGATAAGAAGCCAAGTGCTACCAGTGAAGAATAAATCGTTGGCGTAGCGGTTCCAAAAATTGCGGTCTCGACACCTCTTCCAAATACTAATTGTTCAAGCCGCGCCCCAACCGTACTAAGTCTATCGAACAATCCGCCTTGGTTTGTGTCGACAACGCCGTATGCGGTTTGGAGCCCCTTGAGCTGCGTCATATAAGAAGCGAAGTCTGTGTTTAATACGATTGAAGCGTGTGCATATAAGTATGGGCTAAAGCCAATGAGCATCCCTGCAATTAACTGGAAGAATGGCTTAGTCCCATCTTTCTGAGTTGCCAAATAAAATAAAATGGCAATTGATCCTGCGTAAATGGCAAAAATAAAGTATGAGTACGCGGAGAATCCTATACAAATTCCAGCCAATATAATTTTTAATTCAAGAATCTTTTTTCTATTTTTATTGCCGTTTAGGAGAATGCTCCCTATAAGGCCAAGTCCCAAGAACAGCCAAATCAAAGGGTAGAGTTGAAGATAGTATTGGGTTCGCCAGGAAAATATATAGCTTGGGTCCGAGGCTAGGGCGCATCCAAATAAAACTACTGCAAATGTAGATGCTTTCCATTTTAGCAAGCACCAAGTCATTGATAACAAAAGAGAAATTCCAAGAAGTGAATGGAATAAATGGACTTCTACGGCCCCAAAGCCAAATAATTTAAAAAAAATGGTCGCAAGATATGCAGTGGAATTTCCGCCGTACAGGGAGTTCAACAATGGAAATTCATACATTCCTGCGAGCCAATTGTCTGGGTATATCCAGGCTGGAATGCTAACTGATTGCCTCTGAAGCCATGCTGCCGTGTAATCCGGATTAACCGAATCCATATATAAGCCTGGGAGGTCTAAATTTTTAAATCCATAAATGGAAAATATGAGACAAGGCAGCAAAAAAGCCAACCAATTCATGTTTTGAATTGCAATGGCTATGTTTTTGGTGGCTGATCTTGTGAGGGGTGTTGTGTGGGTGGTTCGCATTAATTATTTTAAGTATAGGTGGTGGCCTAGTCTCTAAATTAGTCTGGATCAGAAGTAGAGATTCCCGGCTTATTGTGGTCGGAAGTGCCAGTGCGCTCATTTAGCAGGTGGCTGCCACCTCAGCGCGGCGTGGGGGCGAATCTCGTTATAGTACCGCCGACAAGCGTCGAGTTTCTCTTTGGCATCGGCAAATGACAAGAACCAATGGCTGTGTTTGACTCGCCTGGTCTTCTGCCGCCGGAAGGTGATGCGCACCGAGCCGGCGTGGCCTGCATCGATCTCGGCCGGGTAGTCGCGGTCCTCGGTGGTCACGGCCGGCGGCAGCGTGAGGGCGGCGTGGGCCACGTACGTGCCTTGGGCCTGCTCCAGGATTCCATTGCCGTCCATGACCGTCTCCTACTGCGGCCCCATGCCCTCGCGCAGGTTGCGCGGCCCTTCCGGCAGCTCGGTCCTACTCCGTTACCCACTGCATCCACCACCCCTGGTAGTAGCGCACGCCGGCGATTTCTTCGAAGCCACAGACCATCATGCCCCGGTCCGATCCAAAGGTCAGCAACACCGGGTCAAGCAGGTCAGGGATCGCGCTTGGAATTCGGGCGCCGAACTTGGCCAAGCTCTCCATGGTCAGGCGGGGTACATGGCGATTTAGCTCCTGATGGGGCATGGTGTACATGTGGACCGTGCCCACGACGGGCTGGCCTGGATCGTTATCGCGGCGACGTTCGCCAAGGTGGTGCGTCCGGAGGACGCTGCACTGAAATTGCATGGTCTTGCTCAAAATACTGTATGGACATCCAGTTTAAACAGTCCTAGAATTCGCGCAATTCGGCCCCGATTTCGGCCGATAGGGGACGGAACATGGCCGATGCGGCAGACTGGCAGCAGAGGGACGAGTACTACTGGGCAGGGCCTGGCGGGTGGACCATCTTCCGGGTGTTCGCACAGAACCGCTGGCAATATGAGGTGTGGGCCGCGAACGGCACACGCCACGGCATGGAGCCGTCCCTAGCCGCCGCGATCACTCTCTATGAGAAGGTCAAGCCCGCAGCATAGGCGGCACCGGGTCGATTGCATCGGGAAGCTGGTATTTTGAGTTTCCAACTTCCTGGCGCACCGGGTGCCAGGTGAAGGCCGTTTCCGGGAGGCCATGCTCCAGCAGCGCAAGCGCCTGGGCGGTGGGAAATTCTGGGTCCATCCAGTGGATGGCCAGGTCGGCTGGCAGCGCTACCGGCCGCCTGTCGTGAACGTCGATCATGCCGCCCAGGGAGTCGTTCGTGACGAGTGCAAAGCCGTGGGCCTCGTCCTTGTCCGCTCCGGGGCGCCAGTTGCTCAGGGCTGCGAAGAACAGGGGCGCATTGTCGGTGGCGTGGATGTAGTAGGGCTGCTTGGGCGGCTTCGGCCCATCGGCCAAGGGCTTCCATTCATACCAGCCGTCCGCCGGCACCAGGATGCGGCCGCGCGCGGTGAGCATCTTCCAGGGCCAGGCGCCGGCCAGGATCTTGTCCAGCCGCGCGCTGGACATGGAGTACTTCGAATTGTGCGGGCGCCAGCCCCAGTGGAGGCGCTCCAGCTCGAAGTCGCCGGCGAGGCGGTGCATGGTCAGCGGCCTTGTGCCTGGCGGGATGTTGTAGAGTGGGCCAGCCGGGTCATCGAAGACGCGGCGAGGGTTGGGGAAGATGCGCTCGACGTAATCGAGCGGCCCGGACTTCTGGACGATGCGACCGCACATAATGCGCTCCTGACCTGGCAAATGGGGGCGGCGGGATAGTGCTCTAATATAGAGGTCCTGTCGGCCAGGTTCGAGGCCTACTTTTTGGGGGCGGCTGGTATTTCTGGTTGGTTGTTTCGTTAAGGTCTTGATTTATAAGGTGCCGTTAACCCCTTACAAGGCGTAGGTCACAGGTTCGACCCCTGTAGCACCCACCATCAGCAAGCCGAAACAGAAACCCGCACACGGTACCGTGGCGGGTTTTTTGTTTTTGCGCTTGTCGTGCGCATGTAGGGGGTGGGCGTCTGGGCAGGCTTGCGGACGCGAGTCATGTGGATGCGCACTGGGGATGCGCAGTGTGGATGCGGTGCGCGCAGGCTCCGTGGCGCAGGCGCTGGCGAAAGAGCGCGTGGTGTGTGTTCGTTCCTGTGCGGGTTGTGGGCTTGTTTGCGCGCGCGCAGGGTTGGCGGTGCATCTGGGTGTTACGCTATTGCAGACGAAATATGACGTGCGAATCATTCGCATTTAAGAT
>JBEBOQ010000039.1:0-41948 GCA_040396375.1 Achromobacter xylosoxidans | reverse complement strand
GATCGACGCCGTTGTTCTTGGACTTGGACATGGTGCCCACGCCGCCGTAGGTCACGTCCGAACCGTCGGACTTGAGCTTGGCGCCGGTGATGGCGCCGCGGGCGTCATAGACGTTTTCGACTTCTTCGGGCCAGAAGTATTCGATGCCGCCCTGGGCGGTCTTGCGCGAATAGATATGGTTCAGCACCATGCCCTGGCACAGCAGCTTGGTGAAGGGCTCGTCGAAATTGAGCAGGCCCATGTCGCGCATGACCTTGGTCCAGAAGCGGGCGTACAGCAAGTGCAGGACCGCGTGCTCGATGCCGCCGATGTACTGATCCATCGGCATCCAGTAGTCGTTGCGCGCGTCGACCATGGCGTTGTTGTTGCCGGGCGACGTGTAGCGCATGAAGTACCAGGACGAGTCCACGAAGGTGTCCATCGTGTCGGTTTCGCGACGCGCCGGCTTGCCGCAGCTGGGGCAGGCGCAGGACAGGAAGGCTTCGTTCTTGGTCAGCGGGTTGCCGCTGCCATCCGGGATCAGGTCGTCGGGCAGCACGACCGGCAGGTCTTTTTCGGGCACCGGCACGGGGCCGCAATCGGCGCAGTGGATGATCGGGATCGGGGTGCCCCAGTAGCGCTGGCGCGAGATGCCCCAGTCGCGCAGGCGCCAGGTGGTCTGCTTTTCGCCCAGGCCTTGCGCGCCCAGGTCGACGGCAATGGCATCCACCGCTTCTTTGTGCGAGAGGCCGTCGTACTTGCCGGACTGGATGGTGCGGCCGCTTTGCTTGTCGCCGTACCACTCTTGCCAAGCGTCGGTGGAATAGGCCTTGCCTGCCACGTCCACGACCTGGCGGATCGGCAGATCGTATTTCTTGGCGAAAGCGAAATCGCGTTCGTCGTGGGCGGGCACGCCCATCACGGCGCCGTCGCCGTAGGTGATCAGCACGTAGTTGCCAACCCAGACTTCGACCTGGTCGCCGGTGACCGGATGGGTCACGTACAGACCGGTGGGCATGCCTTCTTTTTCGCGCGTGGCCAGCTCGGCTTCGGTGGTGCCGCCCAGCTTGCATTGCTCGATGAAGGCGGCCAGCGCCGGGTTGGACTGCGCGGCGTGCGTGGCCAGGGGGTGTTCCGGCGCCACGGCGCAGAAGGTCACGCCCATGATGGTGTCGGCGCGGGTGGTAAAGACGTACAGCTTGCCGTCCTGGATCAGCTGGCCATCCTGGCCGGCGATCTGGTGCGGGAAGGCAAAGCGCAGGCCTTCGGATTTGCCGATCCAGTTTTCCTGCATCAGGCGCACGCGTTCGGGCCAGCCGGGCAGGTCGTTCTGGACGGCGCCCAGCAGTTCGTCGGCGTAATCGGTGATGCGCAGGTAGTAGCCGGGGATCTCGCGCTTTTCGACCAGCGCGCCCGAACGCCAGCCGCGGCCGTCGATGACCTGCTCGTTGGCCAGCACGGTCTGGTCGACCGGATCCCAGTTGACGACCTGGGTCTTGCGGTAGGCGACGCCCTTTTCGAGCATCTTCAGGAACAGCCACTGGTTCCACTTGTAGTACTCGGGGTCGCAGGCGCACATTTCGCGCGACCAGTCGATCGCCAGGCCCATCGACTTCATCTGCTTCTTCATATAAGCGATGTTGTCGTAGGTCCATTTGGCGGGCGGCACCTTGGACTTGATGGCGGCGTTTTCAGCCGGCATGCCGAAGGCGTCCCAGCCCATCGGCATCAGGACGTTGTAGCCCCGCATACGCAACTGGCGCGCCATCATGTCGTTGATGGTGTAGTTGCGCACGTGGCCCATGTGCAGCTTGCCGCTGGGATAGGGCAGCATGGAGCAGGCGTAGAACTTCGGCTTTTCGGAGCCGTCGGCGTTCTTCGCGTGTTCATGGACCAGATAGGCGTCGCGGGCCTGCCAGTCTTGGTGGGCGGCCGCTTCGACGGTAGTGGGGAGGTAACGTTCCTGCATGGGCTCGTGCGCGATGGCGAAAAATGGGTGAACCGCCCCCGCGCGCCAGGCGCGGGGGCGGCCAAAACCCCTGATTATAGGAGGTGCTAGGCGCGGATAGGGGACGGGGCCGTTTCCGGGATGCGGGCGCTTGCCGCCAGCATGCCGTAGGCCAGGGTTATGGCCCCGAGAACGGCGCCCGCGGTGACCACGCCGGGCCAGCCAAAATGGGAGTACAGCCAGGACGATACCAGCGATCCGGTGGCGCCGCCGATGAAATAGCTGGTCATGTAGCCGGCCGTCAGGCGGCTGCGGGCTTCGGGGCGCAGCCGGTAGAGCGAACTGGTATTGGTGACATGGACGCCCTGGATCGCCAGATCCTGGATCAGGATGCCCGCCAGCAGCGCGATCACCGAGGCCTGGCCGAAGGCCATCAGGCCCCAGGAGGCCAGCAAGAGGAGCAGGCCGATTCGGGTGGCCTGGTTGCCCAGGCCCCGGTCGGCCAGCCTGCCGAAGCGGTTGGCGGCATAGGCGCCGGCCGCGCCGGCCAGCCCGAACAGGCCGATGGTGGTGTTGTTGAAGCCGTAGTCCGGGCCCGACAGCAGGAAGGTCAGCGGCGTCCACAGCATGCTGAAGGCGGCGAACAGCAGGCCGCCCAGCAGCGAGCGGCCGCGCAGCAGCGGTTCCTCGGCGAACAGGCGGAAGATCGAGCCGAGCAGGCGCGGATAGCTCATGGCGGCGTGGCTCTTGTGGCGCGGCAGCACCTTCCAGAGCGCGGCGGACATGGCCAGCATCAGGATCGCGGCGACCCAGTAGACGGTGCGCCAGCTGCCCAGGTCGGCCAGCACGCCGGCCGCGGTGCGGGCCAGCAGGATGCCCAGCAACAGGCCGCTCATGACGGTGCCGACCGCCTTGCCGCGCTCGTGCGGCGCCGCCAGGGTGGCCGCGAACGGCACCAGCACCTGCGCCACCACCGACAGCATGCCGGTCACTGCAGTTCCCAGCATCAGCATCTGGATATTGGGGGCGAAGGCCGACAGCAGCAGGCCGCCGGAAGACAGCAGGGTCATCAGCACGATCAGGCCGCGGCGTTCGAACAGGTCGCCCAGCGGCACCAGCAGGATCAGGCCGAGCGCGTAGCTGAGCTGCGCGATCATGACGATGCTGCCCGCGGTGGCGTTGGACAGCGAGAATTGCTGGCTGATGGTGTGCAGCAGCGGCTGCGCGTAATAGTTGCTGGCGACCGCCAGGCCGGTGGCGACGGACATCAGCAGGATGACGGGCGCGGTGAGCGGAGCGGGTTGGGCGGGTGCGGCGTTCATGTGGGGCAGGGAGTCTGGGTGTTGCGGGGCAAGGGCTTGGTGTGGACAGGCCCTAGGCGGCGATGCCGCCGGGCGTTTCCCGGTCGTGCGGGATCAGCAGTTTCTTCAGCAGGCCGGCCATCTGGCGGCGCTCGGTGGCGTTCAGGGGGGCGAGCAGCGTTTCCAGTTCACGCAGATAGTCCTTGAGAACCAGCTTGATGACGCGCACGCCTTCGGCGGTCAAGGCGACGATGACGCCGCGGCGGTCCTCCGGGTTGGGGGTGCGCGCGAGCAGGCCGGCCTGTTCCAGCCGGTCCAGCCGATTGGTCATGGCCCCCGAGGTCAGCAGCAGGGCCGCGACCAGTTTCTGCGGATTCATGGCGTGCGGCGCGCCGGTCCGGTACAGGGTCGCCAGCACGTCGAATTCGCCCTGGTGCAGGTTGTAGCGCTTGAACGCGCGGCCCACGTCGCGCGCGGCGAAGGCGTGGAGGCGGAACAGGCGGCTGGCAACGCTCATGGGCGAGATGTCCAGGTTGGGGCATTCCCGTTCCCACTGCGACAGCACCAGGTCGACCAGATCGTTCATGATGTTTTTATATAAAGTATCTTCACGTAAAGATAAATTCTAGCAGCCCGGCCCCACATGGCGCAAGGCGCGCGTTCGCCGCGGGAAAAGCGCGCGCAAAAAAAGAAAGGGCCCGCCCCATGCGGGGCAGGCCCTTTCCGGCTTGACCGGATAACCGTGCGGAATTACTGCGCGGCGTCCTTCAGCTTCTTGAGCGGGCGAACCTTCACCTTGACCGAAGCCGGCTTGGCGGGGAACCAGCGCTCTTCGCCGGTGAACGGATCCTTGCCGAAGCGCTTGGCCTTGGCGGGAACCTTCTGCACGGCAACCTTGAACAGGCCGGGCAGCGTGAATTCGCCAGCGCCCTTCTTGTCCACGGAACCCAGCACCGAGGTTTCCAGGCTGGCCAGGACGGCCTTGACCGACTTGGCTTCAACGCCGGACTGCTCGACGATGTGGGCGATCAGCTGGGTCTTGTTCAGAGCAGACTTGATAGCCTTGGGGGCGGCAGCGACCTTCTTTGCGGCAACGACCTTCTTGGCTGCCGGCTTCACTGCGGGTTTGGCGGCGGTAGCCTTCTTTGCGGGCGCCTTGACGGCGGGCTTGGTGACTTTCTTGGCAGGAGCTTTTGCTTTCGTGGCCATGGTCAAAATCCGTATGTTGAGGACATTGGGGCAGCGCGCGCGCCGGGTATCGGCGTTTAACGCTACGCGCCCGATGATAGCGGAAGCGCAGCGGTTTTTGCGCCTTTCTACAGGCCTTTCGATCAATGTTTGTTGTTTTCCACGCAGAAAAACCCTTTCTGGAAGGGCTCCCGCAAAATGTCGTGACAATCGCATCGATTTTTTCAGTGCTGCGAACGTCGCGAAAAACGCTTGGCTGCAGGTGTTTTGAACCATCTGCGCGCGGCGTGTTCCAATGCATCGCGGCGCGCATCGGCAGGGTTGGGCGGCGGTCTTGCGGCCGCTTGTTTTCCGATCGCCGGCGCGCCATTCCCACCCCGCATGGAAGTGAAGCAGCTATATGTTGATGAAGAAGTTGGCGGCGAGCCTGCTCGTTGCGACCGCGTGTATTTCAGGCGCCATGGCGCAATCGATGCCCCAGCCGGACCTGTCAGCCAAGGCCTGGCTGCTGCTGGATGAGACCAGCGGACAGGTGATCGCATCGCAAGGGGCCAACGCCCGGATCGAGCCGGCCTCGCTGACCAAGATCATGACGGCGTACGTGGTGTTCAGCGCGCTGCATGACAAGGAAATCTCGCCCGACCAGAAGGTGACCATCTCCACGCGGGCCTGGAAGGTGCCGGCGGGCAGTTCGAAGATGTTCCTGGAGCCGGGCTCGAAGGTGTCGGTGGACCTGCTGCTGCGGGGGCTGATGATTCAGTCCGGCAACGACGCGGCCATCGCATTGGCCGAGGCGGTGTCGGGCAGCGTCGAAGCCTTCGTGGCCCGCATGAACGACACGGCGGTGAAACTGGGCCTGCATGGCACGCATTTCGCCAGCCCGCACGGGCTGCCGGACCCGGGCACGTATTCGACCGTCAGCGACCTGTCCATCCTGGCCACGCGCTTCATTCGCGATTACCCCGAGCTGTACCAGGCCTACGATTCGGCCAAGACATTTACGTATAACAACATTACCCAACCCAACCGCAATCGCCTCTTGTGGCTGGACCCCAGCGTGGACGGCCTGAAGACTGGCCATACCGACGCGGCGGGCTACTGCATCGTGGCGACGGCGCGCCGACCCAACGGGCGGGACCAGCGGCGCCTGATCACGGTGGTGGTGGGTACGGCGTCGGACAAACTGCGCACGCAGGAAAGCCGCGAGTTGCTGGAGTGGGGCTTCCAAGGCTTCAAGACCGTCAAGCTGTATGCCAAGGGCCAGCCGGTGGCCACGCCCGAGGTCTGGAAAGGTCAGGCCGACACGCTGAAGGCGGGCTTTGCGCGGGACGCCTATGTGACGGTGCCCATGGGCGCCAAGGTCGAGCCGGTCTGGACGCCGCAGGACCCGCTGGTGGCCCCGATTGCGGCGCAGGCGACGGTGGGTTCGCTGCGCGTCATGGTCGACGGCAAGCCCACCATGCAGTTCCCGGTGGTAGCGCTGGAACCCGTGGCCGAGGCTGGATTCGTCGGACGCGCCTGGGATTCCATCCGCTTGTGGTGGCGCGGTTAGCTTTGGTATTGGCGGGGCGGCGGGGCATTTAGTGTAAAAAATGCCTTAGCCGGGGCACTGTGCGCCGGATCACAGGTCGTCCGCCCCATGTCCCGCCACGCCCGTTTTCGCCAGAAACTGCAGGATTCCGCCCTGATGCACGCCATGTCGGCGCACAACCCCTTGTCAGCCAAACTGGCGGCCGACGCCGGGTTCGATGCCATCTGGGGCAGCGGCTTTGAATTGTCGGCCAGCTACGCGGTGCCCGACGCCAACATCCTGTCGGCCGGCTTGCACCTGGACATGATGCGGGCGATTTCCGCCGCGGTCGACGTGCCCGTCATCGCCGACATCGACACGGGGTTCGGCAATGCCATCAATGTGGCCTATGCCGTGCCGCAATACGAAGCGGCAGGCGTGTCGGCCGTGGTAATGGAAGACAAGACCTTTCCCAAGGACACCAGCCTGCGCGCTGACGGCCGGCAGGAACTGGTGCGCATCGATGAGTTCCAGGGCAAGATCGAGGCTGCCTGCGCGGCGCGCCGCGATGCGGATTTTTGCATCATCGCCCGCACCGAGGCGCTGATTGCCGGCCTGGGCCAAGCCGAGGCCCTGGCGCGCGCATCGGCCTACGAAGCGGCCGGCGCCGACGCCATCCTGATCCATTCCAAGCAAACCACGCCGGACGAGGTGCTGGCCTTCATCGCGGCCTGGCAGGGGCGTGTGCCGCTGGTGCTGGTGCCCACCGCTTATCCGCAACTGCGCGAGGCCGATATCCAGGGGCTGGGCAAGGTCGGGCTGGTGATCTACGGCAACCATGCGATTCGTGCCGCCGTGGGGGCGATGCGCGAGGTATTCGCCCGCATCCGGCAAGACGGTGGCATCCATGCCGTGGATGCGGGGTTGCCGACGGTGCGCGATATCATCGCGCTTCAAGGCGATGCGGGCATGCGCGAGCTGGAACGCAAGTTCCTGCGCTAGGCATCCGACGAAAAAACCAGGGGTTGGGCAACGATGGCGGCGGGGTGGAAAGCGGGATTGGCGCGCGTGTTTGGCGATTGGGTGCCGCAAGTGGGCCCGGCGACGCTGCGCGCGGACCTCGCCGCCGGGCTGCTGGGCGCGCTGCTGGTGTTGCCGCAGGGCGTGGCGTTCGCCACGCTGGCAGGCTTGCCGCCGCAATACGGCCTGTATTCGGCCATCGTGCCCTGTATCGTGGCGGCGCTGTTCGGCTCCAGCCGCCATGTCATGTCCGGCCCCACCAACGCGAATTCGCTGGCGCTGTTTGCGGTGCTGACGCCGCTGGCGGTGGCGGGCAGCCCCGGTTATATCGAACTGGCCCTGGCCGTGACGGTGATGGTCGGGCTGATGCAATGGCTGGTGGGCGCACTGCGCCTGGGATCGCTGGCGCATTTCATTTCGCCCTCGGCGCTGTTCGGCTTCACCAGCGGCGCGGCCTTGCTGATTGCGGTGCATGCCCTGAAGGACGCTTTTGGCCTGCCGGCGCCGGCCTCGCATGGGGCGGGCACCTTGCTGGTCAGCCTGGCGACAAATGCGGATCAGATGCAATGGGGCGCGGCGCTGGTGACGGTCGTGACGGTGGCGGCGGCGCTGCTGGTCAAGCGGCGGGATAAGCGCAAACCCTACATGCTGGCCGGTTTGGCGGCGGGGGCGCTGGTCGCGGCGGCGTTCAATGCGCTGGTGGCGAGCCACGGCGCGGCTGCGGTGCCGGTGCTGGGCGACCTGGCGCAGCCGTGGCCGCCATTCCATGTGCCCAGCATCGACTGGCGCGCGTTGCCGGATCTGCTCAGCCTGGCTTTCGCATTGACGATAGTGGCGCTGGCGCAATCGATTTCCATCGCCAAGGCGGTAGCGGCGCGATCGGGCCAGCGCATCGATGCCAACCGGGAATTCATCGGCCAAGGCTTGTCCAACGTAGTGGGCGGGTTCTTTTCCTGCTACCTGTCCTGTGGCTCGCTGAATCGTTCCATTCCCAACTTCGAAGCCGGCGCGAGGACGCCGCTGGCCGCGGTATTTTCGGCATTGCTGCTGATGGCGCTGGTGGCGTTGACGGGATCGCTGCTGGCGCAGATTCCGCATGCGGCCATCGCGGGCTTGTTGTTGCTGGTGGCCTGGACCTTGCTCGATGTGCCGCGTTGGCGGCACTTGATCCGCACCCAGCCGAGCGAAAGCGCGATCGCCGTGGCCACATTGGCGGCCACTGTCACGGTGCGTATGGAAGTGGCCATTTTGCTGGGCACCGTGCTGTCGCTGATGGTGTACCTGCACCGCACGTCACGGCCGGCGATGCGCACGATGGGCTTCGATTCGCGCGGGCTGGACCGCCGTTTCGTGGTGCTGGAAGCGCAGGACGATGCGCTGCCCGAATGCCCGCAGCTCAAGCTGCTGCGCATGGAAGGGTCGGTCTATTTCGGGGCCGCCGCGCACGTGGCGCAGCGCCTGCAGGAATTGCGCGCCGCGCCCGATACGCCGCGCCATCTGCTGGTCATGGCCAAGAGCATGAATTTCATCGATCTGGCCGGCGCCCAGGTCTGGGAAGACGAACTGGCGGCCCGCCGCGCCATGGGCGGCGACCTGTACTTTCACCGACCGCGGCCGGAAGTGCTGGCGATGTGGCGCCGCACGGGCTTTCTGGACACGTTGGGCGCGGACCACGTGTTTCCGGACAAGGCGACGGCGCTGCATACCATTTACGCCAAGCTGGATCGCGACATCTGCGCGGGCTGCAAGGCGAAAGTGTTCTGGGAGTGCCAGCCGGACAGCCCGCAGTCCGGTGGCTGAATCCGGCGGTTGCAGCCACATACCGCTCAGGTTTGGGGCGCTTCGGTGCCTAGATAAGCGGCTTGGACGCGCTCGTCGGCCGCGATGCGGTCGGGTGGCCCTTCGGCCAGCAGACTGCCGCGCACCAGCACGGCGATGCGATCAGCGTGCTTGAAGACCACGTCCAGGCTGTGCTCGGTGAACAGCACCGCCATGCGCTGGCTATCGGCCAGTTCGCGGGTCAGCTGCATCAGCGCGTGGCGTTCGTTGGTGGCCATGCCGGCGGTGGGTTCGTCCATCAGCAACAGGCGCGGCCGGTGCGCCAGGGCCATCGCCAGCTCTACCCGCTTGACCTCGCCGTACGCCAGCACGCCGCAAGGCGCGCCGGCCTGGCCAGCCATCTGCACTTGCGCCAGCAGGGCCTGGGCTTCGTCCACGGCATGCGCTGCGGCGTGGCGCCAGGGACGGAACAACAGGCGGTCGCGTGACAGCAGTGCGGTCTGCACGTTTTCCAGCACGGTCATTGAGCGGAAGGTGGCAGCGGTCTGGAACGTGCGGCCCACGCCCAGCCGGCAGATCTTGCCGGCGGACAGTCCCACCAGTTCGTGGCCGGCGAGGCGCACCGAACCGGCGTCGGGGCGCAATTGGCCGCCCAACACATTGAAGCAGGTGGATTTGCCCGCGCCGTTGGGCCCGATCAGCGCCAGCATTTGTCCGGCTTCAAGCTGGAACGACACGTTTGCCAGCGCGTCGATGCCGCCGAACGATTTGCGCAAGCCCTGCACCTGCAGCAGCGGGGCGTTCATGCGCGCCTCCCGCGCAGCCGCTTGGCCGCACCCGCCAGGCCTTCCGGGAAAATCATGACCAGCGCCAGGATGGCCAGCCCCAGTACGGCGTGCCAGTATTCCGTGCTGCGGGCCGCGACATCCTGCAGCCAGGTGTAGGCCGCGGCGCCCACCAGGGGGCCAGCCAGCGTCTGTAGGCCGCCCAGCAGCACCATCACCAGGCCATCCACCGACCGGCTGACGCTGAGCGCATCCGGGGCGATGCTGCCTTTGGAGAACGCGTACAGCGAGCCGGCCAGGCCGGCTGCCAGCGATGCCGCGACGAAGCCGGCCCACTGGATGCGCCGCGTATCCATGCCCAGCGCTTCGGCCCGCAAGGCGGAATCGCGCACGCCGCGCAGGGCGTAGCCCAACGGCGAAAACGCCAGGCGCCGCAGCCACCAGATACCCAGCGCGCACAGCGCCAGGGTCAGGTAGTAAAAGCCTGGGCCCTGCGTCAGCCAGCGCGACGGCCAGAGTCCGATCAGGCCGTTGCTGCCGCCGGTGATGTCGTCCCATTGATAGGCCAGCGCCCACAGGATCTGCGCGACCGCCAGGGTCAGCATTGCCAGGTAGACGCCAGCCAGGCGCACGCAGAACCAGCCGAACAGCAACGCGCCCAGCACCGCAGCGAACGGCCCCAGCAGCAGCGCGGCTTCCATCGGCAGCGCCGTCAGTTTCAGGAGCAGCGCGGCGCCATAGGCGCCCAGGCCGAACCAGGCCGCGTGGCCGAATGTGGTCATGCCGGCCAGTCCGGTCAGGAAGTGCAGGCTGGCGGCGAACAGCGCGGCGATCAGTACCTCGGTCAGCAGGATGCCCAGGTAGGGCCACTGCGCCGCCGCCAACGGCGCCAGCACCAGCAGCGCCAGTAGCCCGCCGTAGGCCCACCGCAAGCGCCGCCCGGCGGGCACGATAGGGGGATCGGCGGCTGGCGCGTGCGACGACGGCGCGGGCGGCTTGCCCAACAGGCCCCAGGGCCGTGCCACCAGCACCACCGCCATGACGGCGAATTCGGCCAGCAAGGTGAGCTTGGACAGGTTGAACGCCCAGGGGCCGATCTGCACCTGGCCGATGAAGACGAACACGGCCTTGACGCAGCAGATCAACAGCGCCGCCAGGAATGCGCCTGGGATCGAGCCCAGGCCCCCCACCACCACGACCACGAAGGCGCTGGCGATGATTTCCAGGTCCAGCCCCAGCGTGGCGGGCACGCGGGGCGCGGCCAGCGCGCCGCCCAGCCCGGCCAGGAAGGCGCCCAGCGTGAAGGCGGACGTGAACAGCCAGGCCTGGTTGACGCCCAGCGCGGCGAGCATGTCGCGGTTTTCCGACGCGGCGCGCAGCAGGCGGCCCCAGCGGGTGCGCATGAGCAGCAGCCACAACAGGCCCAGCACCACGGGGCCGGCGGCGATCAGCAGCAGGTCGTATTGCGGATAACGGCGGCCCAGGATGTTGACGGCGCCCGACAGGCCCGGCGCGCGCGCCGAGAACAGGTCTTCGGGGCCCCACAGCGCCAGCGCGGCATCGCCGATGACCAGCACCAGGGCGAACGTGGCGAGCAATTGGAACAGCTCGGGGGCGCGGTACAGGCGCTTGAGCACCAGCAGTTCGGCGGCGGCGCCGACGAGGCCGGTGGCCAGCGCGGCCAGCAGCAGGCCGGCCCAATAGCCCGGCCCGTCGCCAAAGAAACGGGTGAAGGTCCAGGCCAGGTATACGCCCAGCATGTAAAAGGAGCCGTGCGCGAAGTTCACCACCCGCGTGACGCCGAAGATGAGCGACAAGCCGGCGGCGACCAGGAACAGCGCGCTGGCGTCGGCCAGGCCGTTGAGCAGCTGCGACAGCAGCCCCGACAGGCTCATTGCGGACTCGTCAGTGCGCCGGGCGCATCTTGCGCACTTGCTCGTCCTGCGGTTGCAGGCGCGCGCCGTCGATGTAGGCGAAGTCCTTCATGATGCCCTTGCCGTCTTCCACGGCGGTCACGCCGACGTACACGCCCATGGTCGACTGGTGGTCGATCTTGCGGTATTGGATCGGGCCGTAGGGCGTGTCCACTTTCAGGCCGGCGAAGGCGTCGACCAGCTTTTCGGTGTCGACCTCGCCGGCGGCTTTCAGGCCCTGGGCGATCGACATGAGCGAGGCATAGCCGACCACCGAGCCGACCTTGGGCGTTTCGTTGTAGCGCTTGCGGTAGGCCTCGACGAAGGCATTGTTGGCGGGGGTGTCGATGGCGTACCAGGGGTAGCCCGTGACGATCCAGCCGGTGGGCGTGTCGGCGCCCAGGGGCTCGAGGTATTCGGGTTCGCCCGACAGCACCGAGACCACGGCGCGGTTCTCGAATAGCCCGCGGGTGTTGCCTTCGCGCACGAAGCGCGTCAGGTCGGCGGCGAACAGCACATTGAAAATCGCGTCCGGCTTGGCGTCCGCCAGCGCTTGCACCACCGCGCCGGCGTCCACCTTGCCCAGCGGCACGGCCTGTTCGGCGACGAATTCCACGTCGGACTGGAATGACTTCATCATGGCCTTGAAGGTGGCCACGGCGGATTGCCCGTATTCGTAGTTGGGGTAGACGATGGCCCAGCGCTTTTTGCGCAGCGCCAGGGCCTTGGGCGCCAGGGCGGCCACGTGCATCCAGGTGGACGGCCGCAGGCGGTAGGTGTAGCGGTTGCCTTCCTGCCAGGTGATCTTGTCCGTCAGGGGTTCGGCGGCCAGGAAGAACACTTGTTGCTGCTTGGCGAAGTCGGTCAGGGCCAAGCCCGTGTTGGACAGGAAGCCGCCGAACAGCAGGTCGACTTTTTCGCGGGCCAGCAGTTCCTGGGCGGCGCGCACCGAGTCGCCGGGATTGCCGTTGTCGTCGCGCGAGATGACTTCCAGCTTGCGGCCCAGCACGCCGCCCGAGGCGTTGACCTCTTCCACTGCCAACTGCCAGCCCTTTTTGTACGGGCCCAGGAAGGCGGGGATGGCCTTGTAGCTGTTGATCTCGCCGATGCGGATCGGCGGTTCCGCGTCTTTGGCGGACGCGACCGGGGTCAGCGCCACGGCCAGAAGCGCGGGGGCGAGCGCGCGGCGCAGCAGGGTCAGGCAGGGACGGAGCATGGCGGGTATCGCAGGCTGGATGGCTTGAATGAAGCCGCGCCACGGGGCAGGCGGCTTCCGGGCGCGGGGGCGGTGTCGGCCCAATTGAAGCATGGGCGTCGCCGCGCGCCAAGGAAAACGGCCCCCCGCTGGAAAAACGGCGATGACGCGCACCAATGAAGTGCGTCCATGACATGCGCCCATGGTGTGTGCCCATGGCGTGCGCCAATGAAAAAGGCCCTGCGATGCAGGGCCTTTTCGACTAGCGGAATACCGGCTGAATTACTTCAGCTTGGTTTCCTTGTAGTCCACATGCTTGCGAGCGACCGGATCAAATTTCTTGATCAGCATCTTCTCGGGCATGTTGCGCTTGTTCTTGGTGGTCGTGTAGAAATGACCCGTGCCGGCAGTCGACTCGAGCTTGATCTTTTCGCGGATACCTTTGGCCATGTCGTGCTCCTAGTATGTCAGATTGGCGGGGGGCCGATTAGGCCAGTTCGCCGCGGGCACGCATTTCGGCCAGCACGGCGTCGATGCCGTTCTTGTCGATCGTGCGGATGGCCTTGGCCGAAACACGCAGGCGGACCCAGCGGTTTTCGCTTTCAACCCAGAACCGGCGCGATTGCAGGTTGGGCAGGAAGCGACGCTTGGTCTTGTTGTTCGCGTGCGAAACATTGTTGCCCACCATCGGGCCTTTGCCGGTCACTTGGCATACGCGTGCCATGGATGCACCTCATTTATTCTTGCGCATCGCCGGGGGGAGACAGGGTTTCAGCCGCCGGGCTGTATCAGAGGCGTGGATCGTCGCGGTCTTGCCACGAGGCCTTGCCATCTTGCCGGCCACCCAGTCTTAGTGGATGAGGGGGAATCGGGGAGACTCCACCCAGTGCTTATACCCGCTGCCTGCCATCCGCAAAAATGCGCTTGGGGGTCAGAGTGTTGAACTACAAAGCATAGTAGTCCAGCACGGGAAACTTCATGTGAAGACGTAGATTCTAATACGAAAAAGTCAAACAAATCAAGTGGATCGTGGCGGCGTGGCTCAGGCAGTGTGCGTTTGCGCCACGCGGCCCGAGATCCAGGACAGGCAGGCGCAGGTCGCCAGGGTGGTGGTCAGGGGCAGGGCGCTGTCGGTTTGCCAGGCACTGACGGCGAAACCGGCCAGGGCGCCGCAGGACAATTGAAGCGTCCCCAATAGCGCCGACGCGGCGCCCAGGCGCTTGCCCTGGTCGGATAGCGCCAGGGCCGCTGAGTTGGGATTGACGAAGCCTTGGCTGCCCATATAGCAGACCAGGCAGACCATCAGCAGCGGCAGCGTCATCCAGCCGACCAGCGTCAGCCCGACCGCCGCCAGGCTGGCGCAGGCCAGCGCGGTCAGGGCGCGGCGTTGCAGTTGGCGCGGGGTGTGGGTGCGCAAGAGGCGCGCGCTGATCTGCGAGCAGATGATGAGCGACAGTGCGTTGGTGCCGAACAGCAGGCCGTAGTACTTGGGTTCGACGCCGTAGAGTTCGATGAACACCCGCGGCGAGCCGATGATGTAGGCGAACATGCCGGCCTGCCCGAAGCCGCCGGCCAGGCTGTGCGACATGAAGCCGCGGTGCGCGAACAGCGCCCGGTAGTTCTGCAGGATGGTCTGCCAGCGCAACGGCACCACGCGTTCGGGCGCCAGCGATTCCTTCATGATCAGGGCGACGGCGGTCATCAGCATCGCGCCGCCCGCCAGCATGACCCAGAACAGGCTGCGCCAGCTGGTGATGGCCAGCAATTGCCCGCCCGCCAGCGGCGCGAGGATCGGGGCCAGGCCCATGATCAGCATCAGCAGCGACATCGCGCGCGCCGCTTCGTGGGTTTCATAGTGATCGCGGATGACCGCGCGCGGGATGACGATGCCGGCCGCCCCGCCCATCGCCTGCACGACGCGCCAGCCGGTCAGGGCTTCGACCGAGCCGGCCAGGGCGCAGCCCAGCGAGGCGATCATGAACAGCGCCAGGCCGACCATCAGCGGCGGCTTGCGGCCGTAGCGGTCGGCCATGGGGCCGTAGAACACCTGCGCCAGCGCCAGGCCGATCAGGTAGGCGGCCAGCGTGCGTTCAACGTCGCCGCGCGGCACGCCCAGGTTTGCCGCGATCGTGGGGAACGCGGGCAGGTACATGTCAATGGCGAAGGGGCCGATTGCCGTCAGGGCGCCCATGAGAATGAGCCAGCCCGGCAGGCCGCCGCGGGGGGAGAGTGTTGGGGACATGTGAATCGCGATGGGTCGCGCGGGGAACACGGCGCGAGGGACAGGGTGCGTTGCGCTTTATTGCACGTTTTGCACCAAGCCAAAGACTGTATCACGGGGCACCTTACACGCAAATTGCAACAGATTTCCGATACAGTCTGACGTGTCCGTACGTATTTCAGAGGAGACGCTGTGAGTCCTTTGTTGTCTGTTGTGGAACGCAAGCTCCAGGCCTTGCCCGTTACCGTCCAGTTGGTGCTGCCCGACGGCACCGTGCTGGGGCCGCCCGACCCCAAGGTCCGGTTTGTCACGCATGACAAGACGGCGCTGGCCCACCTGGCCGAAGGCGCGGTCGGCGTGCTGGGGCAGGATTACGTCGAGGGCCGCATCGATATCGACGGCTCCATGCGCGACGTGATGGCGGCGGCGTCGGCCATGCTGCCGGGATCGCCGGTGGATGCCGCGCGCGGCGGCTGGCTGACCGAGCTGGTGCGCAAGGTGATGTCGGTGTGGCGCCACTCGGTCGAGCGCGACGCCCGTCAGATCGAATTTCACTACGATCTTTCCGACGACTTCTATGCCCTGTGGCTGGACCCGCGGCGTGTCTATTCGTGCGCCTATTACCGCACGCCGGACTTGAACCTGGCGCAGGCGCAGGAAGCCAAGCTTGACCACATCTGCCGCAAGCTGCGGCTGCAGCCGGGCGAGCGGTTCCTGGATGTGGGCGCCGGCTGGGGCGGCTTGCTGCTGTGGGCCGCCGAACACTATGGCGTGGACGCCACGGGCATCACGCTGTCGCGCAACCAGCACGCCTATGTCACCAAGCTGATCCAGGAAAAAGGCCTGGCCGGCCGCGTGCGGATGGAACTGCTCGACTACCGCAAGCTGGACGAGGCCACCCCGTTCGACAAGATCGCGTCGGTGGGCATGTTCGAGCACGTGGGCCGGGCGCAACTGGAAAGCTATTTCGCCAAACTGCGCCGCCTGCTCAAGCCGGGCGGCCTGATCATGAACCACGGCATCACCGCGGCTGGCGTCTACAACGCCGAACTGGGTAACGGCATGGGCGAGTTCATCGAAAAATACATCTTCCCTGGCGGCGAGCTGACGCACATCAGCGTGGTCATGGAGGCCATGACCAACGGCGGTCTGGAAGAGGTGGACGTCGAGAACTTGCGACCACACTACGCCCGCACGCTGTGGGCCTGGAGCGATGCGCTGGAGACGCGCCTGCCCGAAGCCTCCCGGATCCTGAGCGGCGAGCAGGGCGCGCGCTCGCTGCGCGCCTACCGGCTGTACCTGGCTGGTTGCGCCATGGCGTTCGAGCATGGCTGGATCGCGCTGCACCAGATCCTGGGGCAGCCGCCCGCCACCGGGCGCCCCGACGAACTGGACAATCCGCCTGACCTGGCCTATCCCTGGCGGCGCGATTACATGTATCGGGATGGGGGTGGACAGGGGGTCTGAAACCCCGGTTCGCGGCCTATTTCGGGCCTTTAAATGTATTTATACGAACAAAATAATAACTAAATGTATCGTCATTTTCAGGGCGCGATTCCCCAGGGGAAAACGGGGAATCGCCTCTTGGGAATCCGGGTTGTCCCGAACATTTTTTGGCCAGAATGTATCTGTTTCGTTCAGGCTTGGGGTTGGGTGAAGCATCAATTTCGTTTAAGATGCTGCCTTCTTCTTTCAGTTTGCTCACTTTCTGTGGGTTCTCGAAAACTCTGTTTTTGAGGCTCCTGTCTTGCAAGACTCCGCACCCTGCGGATCCTCTTGTTGCTAGTGTCGGTCTGTATTGGCGGTTCTGCCCGTCTTCCGCACACCCCCTTAGCTCCATGGCACGGCCGGTTTCGCGCCGTCGTGTCCCTGAACCTATGGAGGCAAAAAGCCAATGCGTTTCACCCCCGTCAAGACCCTGGCCGCCGCGGCCATCTTGCTTGCCTTTGCCGGTTCGGCCCAAGCCGCCGATGCCCCGCAATGCGAACTCAAGCGTCCGATCAACTTTGGCGCCATGAACTGGGAATCCAACCTGGTCCTGGTCGATGTTGAACGTTTCATCATGGAAAAGGGCTACGGCTGCAAAACCGAAACCCTGCCCACCGAAACGCTGCCCGCCTTGGCCGCGCTCGAGCGCGGCGATCTGGACATCAATACCGAGATCTGGCTGAACAGCGTGGCCGACCCCTGGGAGCGCGCCGAAAAGACGGGTCGCGTCAAGCGGATCGGCGATCTCTACATGGGCGGCGAGGCCTGGTACATCCCCCGCTACACGGCCGAGCGCCTGCCGGAACTGAAGTCCGCGGCCGACCTGCCCAAGTTCAAGGACAAGTTCAAGGACCCCGAAGAACCCGGCAAGGGCCGCTTCTACGGTTGCCCGGCGGGTTGGGGCTGCGAAGTCACCAGCAACAACCTGTTCCACGCCCTGAAGCTGGACGATTCCTACACGCTGTACTCGCCCGGCACGGGCGCGGCCCAGAAGGCGGCGCTGATGTCGGCCTACAAGCGCAAGCAGAACGTGGTGTTTTATTACTGGTCGCCCACGCCGCTGGTGGGCGCCATGGACCTGGTCAAGCTGGACATGCCGCCTTATGACGCCGCCAAGCACAAGTGCCTGACGTCGCCCAAGTGCGCCAAGCCCGAGGCCAGCGCCTACCCCGACAATCCCGTCTTCACCGCCGTGAACACCAAGTTCTCGCAAGAAGCGCCGGTGCTGACCGAGTTCCTGTCCAAGGTCTCGGTGCCGCTGCCCGTGATGAACGAAACGCTGGCCCACATGGAAGAATCCGGCGACGAGTCCGCCGCCGTGGCCAAGTGGTTCCTGAAAACCAAGCCCGACGTCTGGACCAAATGGGTCCCGGCTGACGTCGCCGGGCGCGTGCAAAGCGCGCTGTAACCGCCGGCCGCCCTTGTCGGCGGCGCGCAACGCCCGGGCCCCATGCCCGGGTGCGCCGCCGGTTGGACTTTTTCCCCTTGGGATGCCCCCAAGGGGAAAAAGCCCTTCGGCAGGCATGGGCTCGCTGACGCGAGCGATGCGCAGGAGCATTTTCTCCTGCGCCAGCGGCGCACCCTTGCGGCGTACGCGCTGAAATGGAGTCAAAAGCATGTTTCCTGAAATTATTCCTGCCCGCCAAGTGCGGGGAGCCATCGACGGTTTCGTCGATCACCTGGTCACCAATTACGCCGACACGCTGGAAACGCTGTCGCAGCCCGTGCTGCACGCGCTGGTCTGGCTGGAGCAACTGCTGCGCAGTTCGCCCTGGTGGGCGGTCGTGGGCGTGACGATTGCGATCGCCTGGCTGGTCAGCCGCCGCATCGGCCTGAGCCTGGCCATGGGCGCGCTGCTGTGCGTCATTGGCGTGCTCGGCCTGTGGGACGCCGGCATGCAGACGCTGGCGCTGATGATCATGGCGGCCGGACTGTCGGTGATCATCGGCATTCCGCTGGGCGTGCTGATGGCGCGCGTCAACTGGCTGCGCTCGATCATGCTGCCGGTGCTGGACGTGATGCAGACCATGCCCAGCTTCGTGTACCTGATTCCGGTCGTGATGCTGTTCGGCCTGGGCAAGATCCCGGCCATCATCGCCACCGTGATCTACGCCGTGCCGCCGCTGATCCGCCTGACCGACCTGGGCATCCGCCTGGTCGACCGCGAAGTGCTGGAAGCCTCGCGCGCCTTCGGCGCCAACCCCCGCCAGCAGCTCTTCGGCGTGCAGCTGCCGCTGGCGCTGCCCAACATCATGGCCGGCATCAACCAGACCACGATGATGGCGCTGTCGATGGTGGTGATCGCCTCGATGATCGGCGCGCGCGGCCTGGGCTATGAAGTGCTGCTCGGGATCAACCGCCTGGAAGTGGGCCGCGGCCTGTTGGCCGGGCTGGGTATCGTGGTGCTGGCCGTGCTGTTCGACCGGATCACGCAATCGTATGGACAGCGCATGCGCAAGGGAGGCCAGCGATGAGCAAGATCGAGGTCAAGAACATCTACAAGGTCTTCGGGCCGCATCCGAAGAAATGGCTGGAAGCCGCCCAGAGCGGCATGAGCAAGGAACAGCTGCTGGCCGAAAGCGGCCACACGCTGGGCCTGCGCGACATCAGCCTGTCGATCGAAGAGGGCAGCATCTACGTCATCATGGGCCTGTCGGGTTCCGGCAAGTCCACGCTGATCCGCCACTTCAACCGCCTGATCGAGCCCAGCGCCGGCCACATCCTGGTCGACGGCGTCGACGTGGTCAGCCTGAACAAGCGCGACCTGGAGACCTTCCGCCAGAAGAAGATGAGCATGGTGTTCCAGCGCTTCGGCCTGTTCCCGCACCGCACCGTGCTGGACAACGCCGCCTACGGTTTGACCGTGCAGGGCGTGGGCCGCGCCGAACGCGAAAAGCGCGCTCGCGAATGGCTGGACCAGGTGGGCCTGTCGGGCTTTGAACAGCAGTACCCGCATCAGTTGTCGGGCGGCATGCAGCAGCGCGTGGGGTTGGCCCGGGCCTTGGCCACCGACGCCGAAATCCTGCTGATGGACGAAGCGTTCTCGGCGCTGGACCCGTTGATCCGCCGCGAAATGCAGGATCAGCTGCTGCAGCTGCAGTCCAAGCTGAACAAGACCATCGTCTTCATCACGCACGATCTGGACGAAGCCCTGCGCCTGGGCAACCGCATTGCCATCCTGAAAGACGGCGAACTGGTGCAGGAAGGCACGCCGGAAGACATCCTGCTGAATCCGGCCAACGATTACGTGCAGTCGTTCCTGCAGGACGTGAACCGCACCAAGGTGCTGAACGCGACCCACGCGGTGAACCCGGCGCGCCTGACGCTGACCATGCGTTCGCGCCCCGCGCATTCCGTGGACCGCATGCGCGCCCTGAACTACGAGTACGCGCCGGTGCTGGACGGCAAGCGTCTGGCCGGCGTGCTGACGCTGGTGGCGGCGGAACAGGCCGTGCGGGAAGGCGGACGCGACGTGTCGCGCTTTGTCGAAGACCTGGCGTCGGTGCCGGCCACGGCCGGACTGGGCGAAGTGCTGGCCCAGTTGGTGCACAGCGACCAACCGGTGGCGGTGACCGGCGAGAACGACGAGTTCCTGGGCATGTTGTCGCGCAAGAAGGTGGTCGAGCTGGTGACGCCGGTGCTGACCGAATCGGCAGCCGATGCTGCGGCAGCCGATGCTGCGGCAGCCGACGCTGCGGCGGCCGATGCCGCGGCGGCCGATGCCCACGCGGCAGCCCCGTCGCCCGAACTGGAAGGCCAGCCCCAGCCCGCCAAACACGGCGAGGCCGCGTGAGCCTGGGCTGACGATGGCCACTTGCCTGGTGGCCGGCCCCCGCGCGGCAACGCTTGCGCGCGGGGCCAGTCCGGATATGATGGCTGGCCGGCCAACCCCGCCGGTATGTCCCTATTCGGAATATCGGAATTCGTCATGCCCATTTTGAATGTCCAGATCATGCAGGGCCACTCGGCCGCCCAGAAGACCGCGCTGCTGAAAGCGGCCTCGCAGGCGGTAGTGGAAAGCATTGCCGCGCCGCTGGCCAGCGTGCGCATCGTGCTGCAGGAAATCCCCGCCGATAACGTGATCGTGGCCGGTGAAATCGGCAAGCCCATGGCGCGCGTGGACGCGGCCCTGATCGAAGGCCGCGACGAGGCCAAGAAGTCGGCCTTGATCGCAGCGCTGAACCAGGCCGTGTGCGCCAGCATCGGCATTTCCGGCGAAGACGTGCGCGTGTTGATCCGCGACGTGCCCAAGACCGACATGGGCGTGGCCAACGGCCTGAGCGCCAAGGCCGCCGGTCGTTAAGGTCATAGCGCCGGTCCGGGCCAGTCCCGGCGCCGGCGCAAGACGTTCTGCAAGCGGGCCGACGCCCGCAGGCCCGGCCCGTGGCCCCAAGCGCTAGTCCAGCTTTACGCCGGCTTCCTTGATGACCGCGCCCCAGCGCTGGGTCTCGCTCTTGATATAAGCACCGTATTCTTCTGGCGTGGATCCCAGGGCTTGCGCGCCCTGCACCTTCAGCTGCTTCTGCATTTGCTCCGATTGCAACGCGCGGCGGATTTCGGCGTTCAATTTCTGGACTATCGCGTCCGGGGTGCCAGCAGGCACCACAACGCCTTGCCATGCCCCCATCTCGAATCCCGGCGCCACCGTTTCGGCCACGGTCGGCACGTTGGGCAATTGCTCGCTGCGTTCGCGGCTGGTCACGGCCAGTGCCCGCAGTTTTCCTTCACGGATGAAGCCCAGCGAATCGTTCAGGGTATTGGTCATGAGCTGCACCTGGCCGCCGACCAGGTCGGTCATGGCCGGCGCGCTGCCCCGGTACGGCACGTGCACCGCGTCGACCTGCAACGAGCGCAACAGCAGCAGGGCGCCCAGGTGCGTGACATTGCCCGCACCCGCTGAGCCGTACGACAGCTTGCCCGGATGCTGGCGCGCATAGTCCACGAAGCCCTGCGCGTCCTTGGCCGGCACCGACGGATGCACCAGCAGCACCAGCGGGATCACGGCGGTGGATGAGACCGGGGCGAAGTCCTTGATCGGGTCGAACGCCAGCGAGCGGTAGAGATTGGGGCTGAGCGCGATCGACGAGGTGTTGTACAGCACCGTGTAGCCGTCGGGCTTGGCCACCGCGGCGTACTGCATGCCGATGTTGCCGTTGGCGCCGCCCTTGTTCTCCACCACCACCGTCTGACCCAACTGGTCGGTCAACTGCTTGGCGAGCACCCGCGCGACCAGGTCGGTCGGCCCGCCGGGCGGGAAGGGCACCACCATCGTGATCGGGCGTTCGGGCCAGGCGGCTTGGGCGGCGGGGGCGCCGGCCAATGTCAGGGCGGCCAGCATGGCCGCGGACAGTGCTTGCTTCATGGGGGTGTCTCCTTGTGTTTTTTTTGGGAATGAGGCGGGCAGGCCATTTCGCATTGGCCTGCCTTGGCCGCAGTGCGGCAGCGTCCTCTATGCGGGGCGCTTGTCCGCGGGATGCCGGGTGAATCCGGATCTGGTCTTCAGTCTGGCCGCCCCGCGAGCATCCGCGTGGCGGTGTAGGCCATGACGGGTTTGCCGTGCTGGTTGAACACGTCAATGGTGGACGTGACGACCGCCCGGTTGTGCTGCGAGGTCGGGCGCACGCCGGTGACTTCGATCTCGGCCCAGACGGTGTCGCCGGCCACCACGGGCGCCAGCATTTTCTTGTGCACTTCCAGCAGCGCCAGGCCGGTGCCTTGCACCATGCCTTGCATGATCAGGCCTTCGATCAGGCCATAGGTCAGGGCGCCCGGCGCGGGCCGGCCCTGGATCGCGCCGTGCGCATAGGTGGCGTCGATGAAGATCGTCTCCAGCATGCCGGTGACGCTGATGAAGTTGATGATGTCGGTTTCGGTGACCGTGCGGCGGAAGGTACGAAAGCGCTGGCCGACGGCCAGGTCTTGCCAGTAGTAGCCTTGGCCGAGCTGGGCGGGGGCGTTGCGGTCTGCGTTCATGCGGAGTCCTTGAGTGGGGCGGGAAGGGGGGCGGCCTGATGGGCGGCGCCGGTGTGCAGCAGCGCGTCGATGCCGGCTTGGTCCAGGCCGGCCTGGCGCAGCACATCGCGGGTGTGTTCGCCCAGTTGGGGCGGCATCGCAGCGGGCACGTCGGAGCGCTCCAGCCGCACCGGGTTGCGTGTGAAGCGGTAGCGGCTGCCCGAGGCGCTTTGCAGCGGCTGAAAAAAATCCACGCTGCGCAGGTGTGGGTCGGTTTCCAGGTCCTGCAAGCGGTTGACCGGGGCCGCAGGAATTTCCAGTTTTTCGCACAGGGCCAGCCAGTAGGCGGTGGCGTGCTCGGCAACGATGCCGGCCTGTAGCTCGTAAAGCGTTTCGATGTGCCGCGTGCGCGCGGCGATGTTGGTAAAGCGGGGGTCGGACGCCAGGTCGGGGTGACCAGTGGCTTGGAAAAAATCTCGCCAATGCGCATCGGTATAGGGCATCAGGCACACATGGCCGTCGGCCGTGCGGCAGGGCTTGCGCCAGGGTGTCAGCACCCGCGGATAGCCAGCCTCGCCCGGCGAGTCGGCCAGATGCCGGCCGTAGTAGTGCTCGACCAGTACATACGAGGCCATGCTTTCGAACATGGGGACTTCCAGTTGCTGGCCCAGGCCGGTGCGTTCGCGCTGGAACAACGCGGCCAGGATGGCGTGCGCGGCGATCAGGCCGCAGGTCTTGTCGGCCGCCACGGTGGGCAGGTAGCGTGGGGTGCCGGTCTGGCGGTCCGCCAGGTCGGCAAAGCCGGACAGGCCCTGGATGATGTCGTCGTAGGCGGGCCGGCCGTCGTAGGCGCCGCCCGCGCCAAAGCCGTACAGGCCGGCATACACCAGCCGCGGGTTGCGCGCGCACAGGGTGGCGGGGTCCAGGCCCAGCGCCGCCATCTTGGCCGGCCGCATGCTGTGCATCAGCACGTCGGCCTGATCCACCAGCGCCAGCAGCGCCTGGCGTGCGGCGGCCTGCTTCAGGTCCAGCACCGCGCTGCGCTTGTTGCGGTTCAGCCCCAGGAAGATGGCGGCCATACCGGGCTCCTGCGCGGGCCCGGTATGGCGGGTGGAATCGCCGCCAGGGGCTTCGATCTTGATGACGTCGGCGCCGTAGTCGGCCAGAATCTGCGAGGCATACGGGCCGAACACCACCGAGGTCAGGTCCAGTACGCGCACGCCGCCCAGCGCGGCGGTTTGTGAAAGGGCGGGGAAGGCAGGGGTAGGAGCAGTCATGGCAGGAATCCTATCGGCGCGGCGTATACGCGTCTAATATGGCTTCGGTATTGCTTGATATGGAATCTGTTATGGCCATCGATCTACGGCAGCTTCGGCAGTTCGTCACCATCGCCGAATTGGGAAGCTACCGCCGCGCCGCCGACACGCTGCACATTGCCCAGCCCGCCTTGTCGGTGTCGATCCAGAAACTGGAGCATGCGGTGGGCGTGCCGTTGCTGGTGCGTGGCGCCAAGGGGGTGACGTTGACGCCTGCCGGCGAAGCGTTGATGGCCGACGCCCGGCGTGCGCTGTTCCACACCGACCAGGCGCGCCAGGCCGCCCGCCGGGTGGCTTTGGGTGAATGGGGCACGTTGCGCCTGGGGTTTGTCGGCTCGGCCACTTATATGCTGCTGCCGCGCTGCCTGCCGGTGTTTCGCGCCAAGTATCCGGACCTGCAACTGGAACTGCGCGAGGACAGCACGGTGGGCCTGGCGGCGATGCTGCGCGCCAACGAGATTGACGCGGGCCTGGTGCGCGGGCCGCTGGCCGAGGATCCTGCGCTGGATTCCTGGGTCGTCGAGCGCGACGACCTGATCCTGGCGGTGCCGGCGGGCCATCTCCTGGCCGAAGGCGCGCCGGTCAGCCTGGCCCGTGCGCGGTCGGAAAGCTTTGTGATGTATTCGCCGGCCAAGGTGCCGGGCCTGCACGGCGTGGCGCAGGCGTTGTGCCGCAAGGCGGGCTTTTCGCCGCGCATCAGCCAGGAGGCGATCCAGGTGCAGACGCTGGTCAGCCTGGTGGCCAGCGGTATGGGGCTGGCGCTGGTGCCCGGCGTGACGCGCGCATATTCCACGCCGCACGTGGCGTTTGTGCCGCTGGCCGACGCCGACGCGAAGGATGCGCTGGCGCTGTCGCTGGTGACGCACCACGACACCTCGTGCGCATCGGTGCTGCGGCTGCGCGACAGCATGCTGGCGCAGGCGCACTGAGCGCAGCGTCGCGCTTGTGTCGCCTAGGCGGCTTCCTTGTCGAACAACGAAGTGCGCAGGTACGACACGGCGTCGGCGTCGTCCGCCAGCGCCGCCACGCCGATGCGTTCGTGCCAATAGGATTCGGATCCCGCCGCCAGCCGCCATTCGCGCAGCCGCCGCGTATACAGCTGCAGGTCGAATTCCTCGGTGACGCCGATGGCACCGTGCACCGCATGTGCGATGTCGGCGACGCGCGCCACGGCCTGGCTGGCACGGGCCTTGCCCAGCCCGGCCAGCCGCGGTTGCGGCAGGCCGGCGCGCCCCTGGAATGCCAACTGCGCCGCCATGCGCGCCGCCCAGACCTGTTCGGCCATGACGCTGATCTGTTGCTGCACGGCCTGGAAGCGGCCGATGGGTTTGCCGAACTGGCTGCGCTGGTTGGCGTAATCCAGCGTCATGGCCAGTACGCGGTCCATTGCGCCGGCGATCAGCGCGGCATAACCGGCGGCCGCCAATGCGTCCAGCGCGGGCAGGTCGGCAGGGGCATCGATGCGGTTGCCGTGGTCCAGCGACCAGCGCGCCCGCGCGGCCAGGCTGCCGTGCACGCCGCCGGGTTCGACGGTGGCGGCCGCGACGGGCAGCAGCCAGACGTGGTGGTCGATGCGCGCCAGCACGTGGTCGGCGCTACGCATCCACGGCACGCACGCCGCCACGGCCTGGCCGGTCTGCAGGGTCCAGCCCTGCGGCGCCAGTGCGATCGACCCGGCCGCGTGGAGCTGGCCCGCGCGCGCCAGCCAAGCCCGCGCCAGCAGCGTGTCGACGATAGGGTAGGGACACAGGTGGCGGCCGGCGGCCACGGCCAGCGGCAACGCATCGGCCAGCCCCAGGCCTGCGCCGCCCAACTCGTCGGGCACCAGCGCATCGGCGAAGCCGGCGGCTTCGCAGGCTTGCCAGGCTTGGGTGGGCGCCTGGCCTTGTTCGGCCAAGCGGATCAGATCGGGTGTGCAAGTCTGCGCGAACAGGCGTTCGGCGGCGTCGCCAAAAAGGGAGTCCATGGTGTGTCCTTATCGAAGGCCGAGGCCGCGCGCGATGATGCCGCGCAGGATTTCGCGGGTGCCGCCGCGCAGCGAGAACGTGGGAGCGACCTGGTCCAGATAGGCCAGCGTGCGCGCAAGCGGCGCCGGCACGGGTTGGTCGGGCCGCCGGCCCAGCGCATCGGCGATCAGCCGCGGAATGTCTTGTTCCAGTTCGGTGCCCAGGTCTTTCACCAGCGCGGCTTCAATGGCGGGGCTCTGGCCCGCGGCCAACTTGCCCGCCACCGACAACGACATGGCGCGCAGCACCGCCATCTGCGACAGGATGCTGCCCAGCAGCGCGTGGTCCGCCGTGTCGGCCGACCCCTCGCGGCAATGCGTCAACCAGCATTGCAGCAGCGCGATGCTGGAATACAGGCGTTCCGGGCCGCTGCGCTCGAACGCCAGTTCGGCGTTTACCTGGGCCCACCCCGCGCCTTCCTCGCCGATCAGCGCCTGCGGCGCCAGTTCGACGTTGT
Source organism: Achromobacter xylosoxidans (assembly GCA_040396375.1). Classification (GTDB taxonomy): domain Bacteria; phylum Pseudomonadota; class Gammaproteobacteria; order Burkholderiales; family Burkholderiaceae_B; genus Achromobacter; species Achromobacter xylosoxidans_D. The sequence continues at coordinate 15,890 of JBEBOQ010000039.1, read as the reverse complement.
CGAAGAACACTTCGGAAAAATGTTCGTCGCCCGCCAGGTCCCGGATGGGGCGAATGGAGATGCCCGGCAGCGACAGGTCGACGATGACCTGCGACAGGCCCTGGTGGCGGTCTTCGGGTGTGCCCGAGGTGCGCACCAGCGCGATCATGTAGTGCGAACGATGCGCGTTGGTGGTCCAGACCTTGCTGCCGTTCAGGCGCCAGCCGGTCGCAATCGGTTCGGCGCGCGCGCGGATGCTGGCCAGGTCCGAGCCCGAGCCCGGCTCGCTCATGCCGATGCAGAAAAACGCCTCGGCGCGGCAGATGCGCGGCAGGTAGAAGGCCTTTTGCGCCGGGGTTCCCAGCTTGAGGATCAGCGGCGCGCTCTGGCGGTCGGCGATCCAGTGCGCCGATACCGGTGCGCCTGCGCCCAGCAGCTCTTCGGACAGCACGAAGCGCGCGAAATGGCCGCGCGCCGCGCCGCCGTATTCGCGCGGCAGGGTCAGGCCGAGCCAGCCGCGTTCGGCCAACTGTCGGCTGAAGCCGGCGTCATAGCCCATCCAGGAACGCGCGCGTTGGTCAGGCGCCAAGCCGTCCAGGGCGTCGGCCAGGAAGGCGCGGATGTCAGCGCGCAGCGCTTCGTCCTGCGGGGGAATGGCGGTCAGTTCCAGCGTATCGATCATCAGGCGGGTCCGGGTCTGGCGGGCGCCGGGGGCGGCGCATCGGTGGCCACTATCCGCGAGCCGCTGGCGGGCTGTCCAATATTATTTTTTGGGTTTCCGATACGGTTCGGCTATCGCCGAGGCCGGTGGCGATAACCGGATCTAGTCCCTTCGGACGGACGCAAGGCCATTGGCCCCGCGGGTATGATGGAACGCATTACAAGGAGGAAACACCATGAATGAAGTCATCGTCGCGTCTGCCGTTCGTACCGCCATCGGCGATTTTGGCGGGGCGTTGAAAGACGTGCCGCCCTGCGACCTGGGCGCCACCGTCATCAAGGCCGCCATGGAGCGCGCCGGCGTCTCGGGCGACGAGATCGGCCACGTTGCCGTGGGCCACGTCATCAACACCGAACCGCGCGACATGTACCTGTCGCGCGTGGCGGCCATGAACGCGGGCATCGCCAAGGAAACGCCGGCCTTCAACGTCAACCGCCTGTGCGGCTCGGGCCTGCAGGCCATCGTGTCGGCGGCGCAGACCATTCTGCTGGGCGATGCCGACATCGCCATCGGCGCGGGCGCCGAGAGCATGAGCCGCGCGCCCTACATCGCGCCGGCGCAGCGCTGGGGCGCGCGCATGGGCGACAGCGTCATGCTGGACATGATGACCGGCGCGCTGTCCGACCCCTTCGGCCGCATGCACATGGGCGTCACCGCTGAAAACGTGGCCGCCAAGTTCGGCATCAGCCGGCAGGACCAGGACGCGCTGGCCGCTGAATCGCACCGCCGCGCCGCGGCCGCCATTGAAGCCGGTTATTTCCGCGACCAGATCGTGCCGATCGTGCAAAAGACGCGCAAGGGCGAGGTCGTGTTCGACACCGACGAGCACGTGCGCGGCGACGTCACTGCCGACAGCCTGGCGGGGCTGCGCCCGGTCTTCCAGAAAGAGAACGGCACCGTCACGGCCGGCAACGCGTCGGGCCTGAACGATGGCGCCGGCGCGCTGGTGCTGATGAACGCGTCGGTCGCGGCCAAGCGCGGCATCAAGCCGCTGGCGCGCCTGGTGGCCTATGCGCATGCCGGCGTGGACCCCAACATCATGGGCATCGGCCCGGTGCCGGCCACGCAGGCGGCGCTCAAGCGCGCCGGCTTGACGGTAGACCAGCTGGACGTGATCGAGGCCAACGAAGCGTTCGCCGCGCAGGCTTGCGCCGTGACCCGCGAGCTGAAGCTGGACCCGGCCAAGGTCAACGTCAACGGCAGCGGCATCGGCCTGGGGCACCCCATCGGCGCCACCGGCGCGATCATCACTGTCAAGGCGCTGCACGAGCTGCAACGGGTGCAGGGCCGCTACGCGCTGGTCACCATGTGCATCGGCGGTGGCCAAGGCATCGCGGCGATCTTCGAGCGCATCTGATGGCGCGGCGGGCGGGGGCGGTCCTCGTCCGCCGGCATGGCGCCGCCATGGTCGGGCAGCCGGTCGGCGCATGACAGGCTTGTGACCGGCATCCGCGCGGCGCCGGCCTACAATCGCGCCATGTATAAATCCAAATTCCCCTCCGAACTGGACCAGCCGACGCTTTCCGAAGTGGACGGCGTGCGCTATCTGCACTTCAACACCGAATGGGTCCAGGGCGCCATGCGCATCAAGAACCCGTCGGAACTGGTGCTGGAATACACCACCCAGATGCTGGCTTGGCTGCTGTTCCTGGAGCCGCCCAAGGAAGAGGCCATCGGCCTGTTCGGCCTGGGCGCGGGGTCGCTGGCGCGGTACTGCGTCAAGCACACCCGCAGCCCCCTGGTGGCGGTGGAATGGAACCCCCGCGTGACCGCCGCCTGCCACATGTTTTTCCGCCTGCCGGGCGAAAACCGGCTCAAGGTCGAGCATGACGACGCCGCTGCCTGGGCGGCGGACCCCGTCAACGCCGGGCGCTGCCCGGTGCTGATGGTGGACCTGTATGACGCGTCCGCCGCAGGGCCGGTGCGCGACAGCGTCAAGTTCTATCGCGACTGCCGGCGCGTGCTGGGCGAGATCGGGGTGGTGGCGGTGAACCTGTTCGGCCGCCACGAAAGCTTTGGCAAGAACATCGACAACCTGTCCAAGGCGTTTGACGACCGCATCGTGCTGTTGCCCGAGATCGACGCCGGCAACCAGATCGTGCTGGCGTTTTCCGGACCCCGGCTGGCGATCACGCCGGCCGACCTGCTGGCGCGGGCCGAAGTGGTCGAGTCCAAATATGGTTTGCCCGCCCGCCGCTGGGCGCGTTCGTTGACCCGCCACGCGGTCGACGGAATCCTGCATTTCTGATTCGGTGGCCGCGTCTGCCCGCCGGGTGCGGGCAGACGCGGCGGCCCATCCTAGGGCAAATCCTTAGCGCGTTGCGCTAGCCCGGATTTCCCGGACGGGGATATGATGGCCATGTTCATAATTATGAATTACGGCGCAATCAGGCCGTCTGCCCATGACCTTACCTATCGTCCGGCAAGCCCTGTACCTGGAAGTCGCGGATCGCCTGCGCGGCATGATCCACGCGCGTTCGCTGCGCAACGGCGAATGGATCGACGAGCTGCGGCTGGCTGGCGAACTGGGCATTTCCCGCACCCCGCTGCGCGAAGCGCTGAAGGTGCTGGCCACCGAAGGCCTGGTGCGGCTGGAGCCGCGCCGCGGCTGTTTCGTCAACGAATTGTCGGGCCAAGACCTGGAAGACATCTTCCCGTTGATGGCCATGCTGGAAGGCCGCTGCGCCTTTGAAGCCGCACGCAAGGCCACCGACGCGCAACTGGCCGCACTGGCGCCGCTGCACGAGGCCCTGGCCGGCCATGCCGCCGCCGGCCGCATCGACGCCTATTACCAGACCAACTACCTGATCCACGAGGCCGTGCAGGCCCTGGCCGGCAATCAATGGCTGGTGGACATGGTGGGCAACCTGCGCAAGGTGCTTAGCCTGTCGCGCCATCGCAGCCTGGCCTGGCCTGGCCGCATCCAGGAGTCCTGCGGCGAGCACTTGGCGATCTTCGATGCCTTGCGTGCCCACGACAGCGAACGCGCCGAGGCGCTTGCCCGGCATCACCTCATGCGCCAGCTGGAAGTGTTGCGCACACTGGCCGCCGCGGATATGCCTGACACGCCTGCTACCCCTGACACGCCATTTTCCGATCCCCCCGCTGCAGAGGAACCCGCCCATGAACGCACCCGCCAATCTCGCGCCCGCGCGCGGCGCACGCACGCCTGACGCCGAACCGGCCGACACGGCCGCCACGGAGGCCGGCGACAGCCTGATCACGCGCCTGGGGCGCCTGTGGGAACGCGGCCGCCTGCCCAGCGAATCCGAGGTGCGGCGGCTGTTCGAGGCGCGCCTGACCGACGTGGCCGCCAACAAGCTGGCGCGGCGCTGGTGCGAACTCTACGGCGCCGCCGACGGCAAGGACCGGCGCCTGATGCTGGCCGCGCTGGCGCAGGTGCGCGGCACTTTCGCCGCCGATGCCGGCGAGGGCGCGCGCCTGTTCAAGCGTTTCAACGCGCTGCCGCTGGGCCTGCGCTTCCTGGTCGAGCTGCGCGCCGACATGCTGCGCTGGCGCAAGCAGGTGGCCGGCATCCAGGTGCTGGACAAGGATCTCGAAGGGCTGCTGTCGGCCTGGTTCGACGTCGGCCTGCTGGAACTGCGGCCGCTGACCTGGGATTCGCCGGCCTCGCTGCTGGAAAAACTGATCATCTACGAGGCCGTGCACGAGATCCAGTCGTGGGACGACCTGCGCCACCGCGTGGCGCCGGACCGCCGCTGCTATGCCTACTTCCATCCGCAATTGCCGGACGTGCCGCTGATCTTCGTCGAGGTGGCCTTTGCCGGCAGCATGGCCGACAACGTGCAGGCGCTGCTGGACAGCGCCGCGCCGCGGCAGGACCTGGACAAGGCGCGCTGGGCGATCTTCTATTCCATTTCCAATACCCAGCCGGGCCTGAAGGGCATCAGCTTCGGCAACTTCCTGCTCAAGCGCGTGGTCGAGCAATTGCTGGAAGAACTGCCCAAGCTCAAGTCGTTCGCGACCTTGTCGCCGATACCCGGCTTTGCCGATTGGCTGGGCAAGCTGGATGCCGACGCGGTCGAAGCCATCGTGCGTGAAGACAAGTCCCGTGCCAAGACGCGCAAGCGCGAAGGCGTGCCGGACGGCCAGCGCTGGGTGGCCCGGCTGGCGCGCGCGGCGCAGGCCAAGAAGACGCCCGACGTGGTCAAGCGCGCCGGCTTCCGGCTGGCTGCGCACTACCTGCAGTCCATGAAGAACGGCCTGCCGGTGGATGCCGTGGCGCGCTTTCACCTGGGCAATGGCGCGCGCATCGAACGCCTGAATTGGGCGGCCGACACCTCGGCCAAGGGGCTCAAGCAGTCTTGCGCCCTGATGGTCAATTACCTGTACGACCTGGACGAACTGGACGACAACCTGGCGCGCCTGCATGACGGCAAGCCCCAGGTCAGCCGCAGCGTGGGGCGCGCGGCCTGATCCGCCGTCAGCCAGCCATAAGAAAATAGACAGACCAGGGCCTGTCCCGTGTTGACAGGCCTAGACGGAGGGGACATGACAGAAGACGTGGCAGGCCGCGTGCTGCTGCAGCGCGAAGGCCACTTGGCCTGGGTGACGTTGTCGCATCCGGGCCGCCTGAACGCCATCACCGTGGACATGTGGGGCGAGCTGCGCGACGTGTTCACCCGCATCGCCCAGGACGACACGCTGCGTTGCGTGGTGGTGCGCGGCGAAGGCGGCAATTTCGCGGCGGGCGCGGATATCCGCGAGTTCCCCGTTGAACGCGCCGACGCGGCCGGGGTGCAGCGCTATCACCGCGAGGTATTGGCGCCGGCGCTGCAGGCCGTGGCCGACTGCCCGCAGCCGGTGGTGGCGCAGATCGAAGGCGTGTGCGTGGGCGGCGGGCTGGAAATCGCCAGCCAGTGCGACCTGCGCATCGCCGGAGAATCGGCCCGTTTCGGCGTGCCGATCAATCGCCTGGGCTTTCCCATGGCACCGGACGAAATGCGCGGGCTGCTGGCGTTGGTGGGGCGTGCGGCCACCCTGGCCATCTTGCTGGAGGGCCGCGTGTTCGGCGCGGCCGAAGCCCGCGAGCTGGGCCTGCTGACCCGTGTCGTGGCCGATGCCGACGTGGCCGACCAGGTGCGGCGCAGCGCCGAACGCATTGCCCAGGGCGCGCCGCTGGCGGCCCGCATCAACAAGCGCCTGTCCGCCCGGCTGGCCCGCGGCGGCGCCTTGACCGAAGACGAATACCAGGATTATTTCTCCTACGCCGACAGCCGGGACCACGAAGAGGGCGTGCGCGCCTTCCTGGCCGGCGTATACCCTCATTTTTCCGGAGACTGAAAACGGTGAGCAACGCCAACCTATACGCTGTGCTGCAGGGCGGATTTCCCGCCGACCGCAAGCAGGTCGCGCTAGAAACGCCCGACCTCGAATACACCTGGGACGACATCGACCGCGCCACGGCCTGCCTGGCCAATCTGCTCAGTTCGCTCAAGCTGCCCAAGGGCGCGCGGGTGGCGGTGCAGGTCGAGAAATCGCCCGAGGCCCTGCTGCTGTACCTGGCCACGCTGCGCGCCGGCCTGGTGTACCTGCCGCTGAACACCGCCTACCGCGAAGCCGAGATCGAATACTTCCTGGGCAACGCCGAACCTGCCGTGGTGGTGTGCGCCAGCAAGAACCGCGATTGGGTCCAGCGCGCCGCCGACAAGGCCGGCTGCGCCTATGTCTATACGCTGGACGAGGACCGCAGCGGCACGCTGCTGGACGCGGCCGGCGGCCTGTCGCAGACCTTCAAGACCGTGGCGCGCAAGCCGGATGACCTGGCCGCGATCCTGTACACGTCGGGCACCACCGGCCGCAGCAAGGGCGCGATGTTGTCGCACGGCAACCTGGCGTCCAACGCGCAGGTGCTGCACAAGTACTGGGGCTGGCGCTCGGACGACGTGCTGCTGCACATGCTGCCGATCTTCCACGTGCACGGCCTGTTCGTGGCCTCGCACGGCGCGCTGCTGGCCGGCGCGAAGATGATCTGGCTGCCCAAGCTGGACGCCGACCAGGCGCTGCGCTACCTGCCGCAAAGCACAGTGATGATGGGCGTGCCGACCTACTACGTGCGGCTGCTCGCCGACAAGCGCTTTAACCGCGAGGTCTGCGCCAACATGCGCCTGTTCATCTCGGGGTCGGCGCCGTTGCTGTCCGAGACCTTCAACGATTTCCGCGACCGCAGCGGCCACGCCATCCTGGAACGCTATGGCATGAGCGAGACCGTCATGCTGACCTCCAATCCCTACGACGCGGCCGACGGCGAGCGCCTGGCCGGCACCGTGGGCCGCGCCCTGCCGGGCGTGCAGGTGCGCGTGGTGGACGACGCCGGCATCGCGCTGGCGCCGGGCGAGATCGGCAACGTGCAGGTGCGCGGGCCCAACGTGTTCTCGGGCTACTGGCGCATGCCGGAAAAGACCCGCGAGGAATTCACCCAGGATGGCTGGTTCAAGACCGGCGACGTGGGCCGCTGGGGCGGTGAATCCGCCGGCCGCGACGTGCCCGCCGACTACCTGTCGATCGTCGGCCGCAGCAAGGACCTGATCATCTCCGGCGGCTTCAACGTCTATCCGAAAGAGATCGAGACGCTGATCGACGATATGCCGGGCGTGGCCGAATCGGCCGTGATCGGCGTGCCGCACGCCGACTTCGGCGAAGCCGTGGTGGCGGTGGTGGTGCCCAAGGACGGCGTGTCGCTGGATGCCGCCGCGATGCAGGCCGAGCTGAAGGCGCGCATCGCCAACTTCAAGGTGCCCAAGCGCGTGCACATCGTCGAGCAACTGCCCCGCAACACCATGGGCAAGGTGCAGAAGAACGTGCTGCGCGAAACCTATCAGGCGCTGTAGCGCCGTCATCCCGGGCCGGCCCAGCGGGGCCGGCCATTTTTTTCCCAAGGAGCCCGATCCCTTCCAGAACGATTCCCGAACCAGGCAGCATCCCAACCCAAGAACACAAGAGACGAGACGCGGGAAACGCGCCGTCCCACGCTGCAGCAAGAGGAGACAATATGAAATACCGCACTTTCGCCGCGACCCTGCTGGCCACGCTGGCCGCCGGTTTCGCCGGCAGCGCCGGCGCCGCGTCCTGGCCGGAACGGCCCATCACGCTCATCGTGCCTTTCCCGGCCGGGGGCGGCACCGACACCTTCGCCCGTCCGCTGGCCCAGCAATTGACCACCCAGCTGGGGCAGTCGGTGGTGATCGACAACAAGGGGGGCGCGGGCGGCACCGTGGGCGCCGGCGTGGCCGCCAAGGCCCGGCCCGACGGCTACACCTTCTTCATGGGCGGCGCGCACCATGCGCTGGCGCCGTCGCTGTACAAGAGCCTGAACTACAACATCCAGAAGGACTTCGTGCCCGTGGCGCTGGTGGCCCAACCGCCGCAGGTGGTGGTCATCAACGCGACCAAGCTGCCGGTCAAGACGGTGCAGGAATTCATCGACTACGCCAAGAAGCACCCTGGCGAGATCAACTTCGGCACCGCCGGCAAGGGCAGCACGCACCACCTGGCCGGTGAACTGTTCGCCATGCAGACCGGCATCAAGCTGGTCGACGTGCCGTACCAGGGGGCAGGCCCCATGCTGACCGCGCTGATCGGCGGACAGGTGGATCTGGCCTTCGACGGGCTGGGATCGTCGTCGGGCCACATCCGCTCGGGCACCATCAAGCCGCTGGCAGTGGCCGCCGACAAGCGTTCGCCGTCCTTGCCGGACGTGCCCACCGCGGCCGAAGCCGGCGTGCCGAACTACGTGGTGTCGACCTGGTATGCGATCTGGGCGCCCGCCGGCACGCCGCCGGAAGCCGTGGACCGCATGACGGCCGAAATCACCAAGGCGCTCAATGCGCCCAAGATCAAGGAGACCTGGGAAAGCAACGGCTCGTCGGTGCCGACCCTGACCGGCGCCGACTTCGGCAAGTTCGTCGATAGCGAGGTGACGCGCTGGGCCAAGGTGGTGTCCGATTCGGGGGTGAAGCTGGATTGATGGTCGGACGGACCGGATTGGACTACAATTGATAACCATTATCATTAATAAATCCTACTTCGGTCCGTCGCATGGCCATGAATCACAGCGGTTCTCAAGCGCCTGTCGAGGGGCTTTACCAGCAGCACCAGTCCTGGCTGCGCGATTGGCTGCGGCGTAAAACGGGTTGCCCGTTCGACGCCGCCGACCTCACCCAGGACACCTTCCTGAAAGTGCTGCTGCGGGCGGGCGATACGCGCGCTTACCGCGAGCCGCGCGCCTACCTGGTGACCATCGCCCATGGCCTGATGGTCAACCTGTTCCGTCGCCGGGATATCGAACGCGCCTATCTGGACACGCTGGCTGCCCAGGAAGACGGGATGTCGCCGTCGCCCGAACGCCGCGCGCTGGCGCTGGAAGCGCTGATCGAAATCGACCGCCTGCTTGACGGCCTGCCGCCCAAGGTGCGCCGCGCGTTCCTGATGTCGCAGCTGGAAGGGCTGCGTCACAGCGAGATCGCCGAATCCCTGCAAGTGTCGGTCAGTTCGGTGCGCCAGTATCTGGCGCGCGCCATGCAGCACTGCCTGATGGCATGGTGAGCGGGCGCACGGGCAGGCTGCCCGAGGACGTGATCCGCGAGGCCAGCCTCTGGTTCGTCCGGCTGGGAACGGACGATGTCTGCGCCGCCGACACGGCGGCCTGGCGCCGCTGGCTGGAGGCCAGCCCGCAACACCGGGCGGCGTGGGATCGGGTGGAGCAATTAGGACGTCAGTTCGGCCAGGTCGACCGGCAGGCCGGCATCGCCGTGCTGGACCGGCCGCGGTCAAGCAGCCGGCGCCAGGCGCTGAAGGTGCTATCGCTGGCGCTGGGCGCCGGTGGCCTGACGGCAGCCGGCATGCAATGGCAAACCTGGACCGCAGCGCTGAGCACACGCGTCGGCGAACGCCGCAGCGTCACGCTGGATGACGGCAGCGTGCTGACCCTGAATACCGATAGCGCCGCCGACGTGCATTTCAGCGGCAGCGAACGCCTGGTCATCCTGCGCCGCGGCGAGCTGCACCTGGCCTCGCATGCGGATGCGCGCCAGCCGGCGCGGCCGCTGCGCGTTGCGACCCCGATGGGCCAGGTCACCGCGTTGGGCACCCGCTACACGGTGCGGCTGCTGGACGGGCAGGCCTGGACTGCCGTGACCGAAGGCGCGGTGCGCATCCAGCCGGCAGACGGCGGCGCCGAGGCTGCAAGTACGGTGCGGGCCGGCTTCGCCGCCTATTTCGACCGCAGCGTGGTGCAGCCAGCCCGGCCGTCGCCGCACGGCGCCGCCTGGGTGCAGGGGGCGCTATACGCCGACAACATGCGGTTGGATGACTTCATCGATGAACTGGGGCGTCATCGCCCCGGCCGACTGGCCTGTGACCCGGCGGTGGCCGGGCTGCGGATATCCGGCTCGTTCCCGTTAGGCGACACCGACCGCATCCTGGCAGCGGTGGAACGTGCGCTGCCGGTGCGCACCGAGCGCTTTACGCGCTATTGGGTGGTTCTGCGCGCCCGGTCCTAGGGCATCAAAAAAGGGGCGTTCCGCGCCTCAACAAAAAAACATCAGGCGGGACTGTCACTTTCCCGGTTTCGATTGGCATACGGGTGTAGCCCCGACTTTCTTCGCCTGGAACCCTCGATATGTCTTTGCCGTTTTCTCCTTCTCATCCCGCCGCGCCGAGCAGTCTGCGCATGAAGGCGTTTGCCGCGCTGGTGCTGGCCGCCATGGCGGGCGGCGCGCTGGCGCCGCAGGCCGTGCGGGCGCAGGCCGCGTCACCGGCGACGGCCGGGCGCGTCGTCGATGTACCCGCCGGGCCGCTGGGCGCGGCGTTGGCCGGCTTTGCCCAGCAGGCGCGGGTGCTGCTGTCGTTTGACCCGGCCCTGACCGAGGGCCTGTATAGCGGCGGCCTGCAGGGCGCGTATGGCGTGGAGCAGGGCTTTGCCGCGCTGCTGGTCGGCACCCCGCTGGAAGTGCTACGCCGCGGCGATAACGACTACCTGCTGCAGCGTGCGGACCATCAGGCTACGCAACTCGCGCCGGTGCTGGTGCTGGGCGCGGGGGCCACCACGGAAGGTTCGGGGCTGTACACCGCCGACTGGATGCGCTCGGCCAACGGCCTGGTGCTGTCGCAGCGCGAAACCCCGCAGTCCACCAGCGTGTTGACCCGTCAGCAGCTGGACGATCGCTCGATCACCAGCGTGCGTGACGTGATGGAGAACGCCACCGGCATGAACGTGCAGCAGGCCGAATCCGAACGTCTGACCTACTATTCGCGCGGCTTTTCCCTGGACACCTTCCAGTTCGACGGCGTGGTCAAGCCGCTGAACGGCCTGTACCAATTCGGCGACGGCAACCTGGACCCGGTGATCTACGACCACGTTGAAATCATCCGCGGCGCGACCGGCCTGATGAGCGGCACGGGCAATCCGGGCGGGTCGGTCAACTTCATCCGCAAGCGCCCGACGCGCGAATTCCAGGGCATTGTGAAGGCGGCCGCCGGCACCGAGGACACCTATCGCGGCGAGGTCGACCTGTCCACGCCGTTCAACGAGTCGGGCTCGGTGCGTGGCCGCCTGGTCGGCGCCAAGGAACGCCGCGGCGACACGATGGACCTGTACAAGAAAAAGCGCGATGTGCTGTACGGCATCATTGAAGCGGACGTGGCCGAGTCCACCACGGTCAGCGTGGGCGGCTCGGTGCAGCGCACCCGGCCCAGCGGCATCAGCTGGGGCGGCCTGCCGGCGCTGGACGCCAATGGCAAGCCGATAGACTGGCCCAAGGGCCAGGCCATGGGCGCCAAGTGGTCGCGCTGGGACACCGATTCACACGAGTATTTCGCGCAGATCGACCACGGCTTTGCCAACGGCTGGAACGCCCGCCTGTCGTATACGCGGCTGGAAAACACCTTCAACGCGCCGCTCTTGTTCACGTCCGACGTGCCGGTGACGATCGACGGCTTTTCCACGCCGCCGCTGCTGCGCAAGTTCAAGGGCGGCAGCGACCAGGACGTGTACGGCGGCTCCATGGATGGCGGCTTTGACGCCTTTGGCCGGCGCCACCAGTTCAACCTGGGCTTTTCGCATTCGGTCATCAACGCCTGGAACCAGAGCTGGGATACCAGCGACCAGGCCACCTACCCGATCCCGGACGTCAAGCATTGGACCGGCGACTGGCCCACGCCCAACTGGGACATCCTGGCGCTGTCGCAAACCCACCGCGACAAGCAGACGGGCGTCTACGGCACCCTGCGCCTGGGGCTGACAGACAGCCTGCACCTGTTGACCGGGGCGCGCTGGACTCGCTGGGAATCCACCGAGACCAGCGGCGGCGTGACGGGCTATTCGCACACGTATTCGGAAGTCACGCCGTATGTGGGCCTGACCTACGATCTGGACGATACCTATACCGCTTACGTCAGCTACACCAACATCTTCCAGCCGCAGATGGTGAAAACGCGGGACTGGAGCATGGCGGGCCCGGCCTATGGCCACAACTATGAAGCGGGCGTGAAGGCCTCGTACCTGGACGGGCGCCTGAACGCGTCGGTGGCGGTGTTCCAGACCGACCAAAAGGATGTGGCCGAATATGGCGGCTACGATTACGCGCACGACGACGGCTGGTATTACATCCTGGACGGCACCCGCACGCGCGGCTTCGAAGCAGAGCTGGCGGGCGAGGTCATGCCGGGCTGGAACGTGTTCCTGGGCTACACGTACCGTCAGTCCAAGGACAATGCCGGCAAGAAGGTGCAGACCACCCAGCCGGAACAGTTGCTGAAGCTGAGCACGGCCTATCGCTTGCCGGGCGCGCTGAACAAGTTGACGGTGGGCGGGGGCGTGCGCTGGCAAAGCCAGACCAGCGCGCAGACCTATTACGGCCTGCAATCAGGGTCGATCGTGCAGAAGCCCTATGCCTTGTTCGACCTGATGGCGCAGTACAACTTCAGCGACAAGACGCAGGTGCAACTGAACGTGCGCAACCTGGCCGACAAGAAGTACTACCGCTCGATGGGTTTCTATAACTCGGTGTTCTACGGCGAAGGCCGCAGCGCGCTGGTCACGCTGACTCAGCGCTTCTGATACCGCGCTGTTGATAGCACCGGCGCGGGTTGCGGCCCGCACCGGGGCTGTCGCTCGTCAGCGCCAGTCGCTGGCCAGGCTGAGCTTGGCCAGTTGGTCACGCGTCAGCGTCAGGCTGGCCGCTTTCACCAGTTCGTCCAGCTGCGCCAGCGAGGTCGCGCTGACGATCGGCGAGGTAATGCCCGGCTGCGCGATCTGCCAGGCCAGCGCGGCCTGCGCGGGCGTGCAGGCCGCGTCTTCGGCGACTTCGTCCAGCGCTTTCAGGATGCGGTAGCCGCGCTCGTTCAGGTAGGTGTCGACGATCTTCTTGCCGCGCGCGCTTTTGCCGACGTCGTCCGGGCTGCGGTATTTGCCGCTGAGAAAGCCGCTGGCCAGCGCGTAGTAGTTGATGGTGCCCATGTCCTGCGCCTTGACCAGGGCCTGCAACCCCGCTTCGAAGGGCTCGCGGCTGTACAGGTTGTATTCGGGCTGGATGCTTTCGTAGCGCGGCAGGTTGTGCCGTTCGGCGGCGATCAGCGCTTCGGACAGGCGCACCGGTGTGTAGTTGGACGCGCCGATGGCACGCACCTTGCCGGCCTCGATCAGCTTGGCGTATTCGCCCAGCGTATCGGTCAGCGGCGTGTCGGGATCGTCCTTGTGCGATTGGTACAGATCGACGTGGTCGGTTTGCAGCCGGGCCAGCGAGGCGTCGATCGAACGCCGGATGTAGGCCGGGGTCAGGCCCTTGGCGTCGGGGCCCATCTCCATGCCGACCTTGGTGGCGATCAGGACCTGGTCGCGCTTGCCCGAGCGCTTGAGCCACTTGCCGATCAGGGCTTCCGATTCGCCGCCCTGGTTGCCGGGCACCCAGCGCGAATACACGTCGGCCGTGTCGATGAAGTTCAGGCCCGCGTCAACCAGGGCGTCCAGCAAGGAGAATGTGCCGGCCTCGTCGACGGTCCAGCCGAAGACGTTGCCGCCGAAAGTCAGGGGAGGGATCTGCAGGCCGGAACGGCCCAGTGCGCGTTTGATCATGGTGTGGCCTTTGGGTGGCGCCAATCAGGTGCCGCAACGGCAATGTCGCGGATGTCGTGTCGCGTGGGGGGCGCTGGCGGTATATTGGCGCGCCTCGCCCCGCGATGGGGCAGGCTTGCTCCGCATGCACCATTTCAGGGATTCCCCCCAAGTTAATTTGGGTTGCGACACGTTAGACTATACGGCTTTACGGTTGCCCGGACCGTGGGGAGGCCCACGGAGCAACCGTAACAATGAACAAATACCAAGGGTTCAAGGAGCTTACCTATGCTGATCGGGAAAAAACATTTTCTGACGGTTGGCGCCATGGCGCTGGCGATGGCTATCGCCGCGCCGGTGGCGGCGCAGCAGAAGTCGGTGGCGATCACCGCCATCGTCGAGCATCCGGCGCTGGATGCCGTGCGTGACGGGGTGCAAGACGCCCTCAAAGCAGCCGGCTACGAGTCGGGCAAGAACCTGAAGTGGCAATACCAGAGCGCGCAGGGCAACAACGGCACTGCCGCCCAGATCGCCCGTAAGTTCGTCGGCGACAAGCCCGACGTCATCGTCGCCATCGCCACCCCGTCGGCCCAGGCCGTGGTGGCCGCCACCAAGGACGTGCCGGTGGTGTATTCCGCCGTGACCGATCCGGTTGCCGCCCAACTGGTGTCCAGCATGGACGCCTCGGGCACCAACGTCACGGGTGTGTCCGATCTGTTGGCGCTGGACAAGCAGGTCGACCTGATCAAGAAGATCGTGCCCAACGCCAAGCGCGTGGGCATCGTCTACAACCCGGGCGAGGCCAACTCGGTCGTGGTGGTCAAGAAGCTGCAGGAACTGCTGCCCAAGTCGGGCATGAGCCTGGTCGAGGCCGCCGCCCCGCGTTCGGTCGACGTGGCATCCGCCGCCCGCAGCCTGATCGGCAAGGTCGACGTCATCTACACCAACACCGACAACAACGTGGTCTCGGCCTACGAGTCGCTGGTGAAGGTCGGCAACGACGCCAAGATCCCGCTGATCGCCTCGGACACCGACAGCGTCAAGCGCGGCGGCATCGCCGCCCTGGGCATCAACTACCGCGACCTGGGCGTGCAGACGGGCAAGGTGGTGGTGCGCATCCTCAAGGGCGAAAAGCCCGGCGCCATCCCCTCGGAAACCAGCTCCAAGCTTGAGCTCTACGTGAATCCGGGCGCCGCCGCCAAGCAAGGCGTGACGCTGTCCGACGCGCTCATCAAGTCGGCCGCGGTGGTCGTGAAGTAAAGTATTGGCTGGTCCGCCCCGCCCGTGCCTATCCGGCGCGAGCGGGGCTTGTTTTTTATCTCGCCGCCGCAATGGCGTTGGTCTTGAACGGCATGCCGGCCTTGGGCCGCCACGCTGCGTTTTGCTCCCCCGGAGCGTCCATCGAGCAGCCCGCTTGCGGCCCCGGCCGCCAAGCCTGGCGACGCCTTGGCAGGAATCGAGAGAAAATCACCCGGCAAGAAACGTTTATTGCAAAAGTGCGGGTAAAACTGACCCCGAAACGCAAGAAATCGGACGTTTCAAATCTCTAATATGCTCGTTCCTTACCTGATTGGATTTGACTCATGTCATTGTTCTCGTTGTTAGGCGCACTGGAGATCGGCCTGATCTTCAGCCTGGTGGCCTTGGGCGTGTTTATCTCCTTTCGCCTGCTGCGCTTTCCGGACCTGACCGTTGACGGCAGCTTCCCCTTGGGCGGCGCCGTCTGTGCCACGCTGATCGCCTCGGGCACCGACCCGTTCGTGGCCACCATCGCGGCCACGTTCGCCGGCGCGGCTGCCGGCCTGGTCACTGGCTGGCTCAACGTCAAGCTCAAGATCATGGATCTGCTGGCCAGTATCCTCATGATGATCGCGCTGTACTCCGTGAACCTGCGCATCATGGGCAAGCCCAACGTGCCGCTGATCACCGAATCCACCGTCTTCACCATCCTGCAGCCGGCTTGGCTGTCTGACTACGTGGCGCGGCCCCTGATCCTGGCGGTCATCGTGGTGCTGGCCAAGCTGGCGCTGGACTGGTTCTTCGCCACCCAGACGGGCCTGGCGGTGCGCGCCACCGGCTCGAACGGCCGCATGGCCCGGGCCCAGGGCGTGAACACCG
>JBEBOQ010000038.1:0-42296 GCA_040396375.1 Achromobacter xylosoxidans | reverse complement strand
GCCGCCAAGCCGCGGCCGCGCGGGCGGCCACGTTTGGCATCTGTGTGGTTGACTGGGTTGTGGGTGCGCTTCGCGCTGGTGGAGGGTGGTTTTCTAGTGGTTTCTCCGTCAGGGGGGAGGGGCGGTGATGGGCGGCGCGGCAGATAGTGGTTTGCGCATGGTGACCTTCTCGCGCGCCGCCCATCGGGCGGTGGGGTGTTGGTGTTCTATGGGCGGCATCCGCGCCGCTCGGCCAGTTGGCGCAGCGTTCTTGTTCGCGACACGCCATGCGTGCCGCTAGAAACCCAGCAACGCTGCCGACACGCGATAGCGTCACCGGTGCACGCAAGACGACGCGTAAGCCTCGTAAGGCCGCCCGCGCGGCCGGCACGAGGCGGGCATCGTCCCGCCCCGCCCACCCCCCTCGTTCGACGCCAGAATGCCAAGCAAACCGCCCGCCCCAGCCCCCGTGAAATTGCATTCAACGCAGCTCTGTGCGGTGTGGGGTGGGGTACGCGGGGCGTGTAGATGCGCCCGACGGAATCCGTAGGGAAGGCCGAAGGCCTGGACGAGGATGAGGACGGGGTAGTCCGGAGCGAAGGCTCCGGACCGCAATCGTAGCCCCGCGTACCCCACCCCACACCGCACAGAGCGTGTTAAGAACTCCATCCGACACCAAACCACGTAACCGTCCGTCCCCCGACCACCCAAACGCCACATCAAGCCCCCACCGGCTAATATCCCACTTGACCTATCACTCTTGCCGCGAAAGATAAAAAATGTCGCAACGTCCTGCTCCTCTTACTGGTGTGCGTGTGTTGGATTTGACTCGTGTGTTGGCGGGTCCTTGGTGCACACAGAACTTGGCCGATCTTGGGGCCGAGGTCATCAAGATTGAACGGCCTGGCGCGGGGGATGACACGCGCGCCTGGGGGCCTCCGTATCTGAAGGATGCGGCAGGCGATGACACCAGCGAGGCCGCCTACTACCTTTCTGCCAACCGCAACAAGTTTTCCGTGGCGCTTGATATCGCGTCGCCGCGCGGCGCGGAGCTGGTGCGGGAGTTGGCGTTGCAGAGCGACATCCTGGTTGAAAACTTCAAGGTGGGCGGGCTTTCCAAGTATGGCTTGGACTATGCCAGCCTCAAGGAAATCAATCCGCGCCTGATCTATTGCTCCATCACCGGATTTGGCCAGACCGGGCCTTACGCCAGCCGTCCGGGCTACGACTTCATGATCCAGGGCATGGGCGGGCTGATGAGCATCACCGGTGAACGCGATGACCTGCCTGGGGGCGGGCCGCAGAAGGCCGGCGTGGCTGTGGCGGATCTGATGACCGGCATGTATTCCACCGTGGGCATTCTGGCCGCGTTGCACGAGCGCTCGGTCAGCGGGTTGGGGCAGCATATCGACATGGCGTTGCTCGATTGCCAGGTTGCCATGATGGCCAACCAGAACCTGAACTTCATGACGTCCGGCAATGCGCCGCGACGTGCCGGCAACGCGCACCAGAACCTGGTGCCCTACCAGGTCTTTGCGGCCAGCGACGGTCACTTGATCGTGGCGGTGGGCAATGACAGCCAGTTCCGCAACTATTGCGGCGCGATCGGCTTGCCTGAGTTGTCGGCCGATCCGCGTTTCTCCACCAATCCGCAGCGCGTGAAGAACCGCGAGGAATTGGTGCCCCTGTTGGTTGAACGCATGGCGACGGGTGCGCGCGATTATTGGCTGGCGGCGCTGGAAGGCGTGGGTGTGCCGGCCGGGCCGATCAATACGTTGGACCAGGTCTACGAAGACCCGCAGGTGCTGGCGCGCGGCATGAAGCGCGAGCTGCCGCATCCGGCGGCCGGCACGGTGCCGATGGCGGCCAGCCCGCTGAAGTTTTCCGGCAGCCCGGTGCAATACCGTCGCCCGCCGCCCATGCTGGGCGAGCACACGGCGCAGGTGCTGGCTGAAAAGCTGGGGCTGTCGGCCGAAGAAATCCAGGCGCTGGCCCAGAGCCAGGCCTGACCCCCTACGGCTTGCGCGGCACCGGGTCGCCGCGTGGCCGCGCCCGCCGCGGCGCACGAACACCATTCCAATTACAGGCAGGAGAGAGTTGATGACGGAGATTCAAACCATCGGCGTCGTGGGCGCCGGGGCCATGGGGCGGGGCATTGCCCAGATCGCGGCGCAGGCGGGTCTGCGCGTGCGCTTGTACGACACCAGCGCCGATGCCGTGGCGGCGGCGCGTGAGTCGTTGCGCCAGACCTGGGACAAGCTGGCCCAGAAGGGTAAGCTGTCGGCCGCTGATGCGCAGGCCGCGCTGGACCGCGTTCAGGCCGCCACTGCGCTGACCGACCTGTCGCAGTGCCAGTTGGTGGTGGAAGCCATCGTCGAGCGCCTGGACGTCAAGCGCGACCTGTTTGCCGCGCTGGAAGGCGTGGTGGCCGACGACTGCATCCTGGCGTCCAATACGTCATCGCTGTCCATCACCGCCATCGCTGCGGCCTGCAAGCGGCCTCAGCGCGTGGCGGGCTATCACTTCTTCAACCCGGTGGCCCTGATGAAGGTGGTCGAAGTGATCGACGGCCTGCGCAGCGCGCCCGAGACGGGCGATGCGCTGGCCGAGCTGGCGCGCCGCATGGGCCATACGCCTGTGCGCGCCAAGGACATGCCCGGTTTCATCGTCAACCATGCGGGCCGTGGCATGAACACCGAAGGCCTGCGCGTGGCGCAGGAGTCGGTGGCGACCTTCGCGCAGGTGGACGCCGTCATGCGCGAGCAGGCCGGTTTTCGCATGGGGCCGTTCGAGTTGCTGGACCTGACCGCGCTTGATGTCTCGCATCCGGTGATGGAATCCATCTATCGCCAGTTCTTCGACGAGCCGCGTTTCCGCCCGTCGCCGATCACCACCGTGCGCCTGGCTGGCGGCCTGATCGGCCGCAAGGCCGGCGAGGGCTTCTACACGTATGTGGATGGCCAGAAGCAGATGCCCGCCGAACCGCCCGTGCCGGCGCTGCCGCAGGGCCTGAAGGTCTGGATCAGCCCCAAGCATCCCGAAGGCTATGCGCGCGCCACGGCGCTGCTGGAAAAGCTGGGTGCGCCGCTGGTGTCCGGCGCGTCGCCTGCTTCTGACGCGCTGATCATCGTCACGCCGTTTGGCGAGGACGTATCCACCACCGTGTCGGCGCAGGGGCTGGATGCCTCGCGCACCGTGGGCCTGGATACGTTGCAGGCGTTCGACAGCGCTCGCCGCCGCAGCATCATGGTGTCGCCGGCCACGCAGGATAAATGGCGCGACGCCGCGCATGCGCTGCTGGCGGGCGATGGCGTGCCAGTGTCGGTGATCCAGGACTCGCCGGGCTTCGTCGCCCAGCGCATCGTGGCCATGATCGTCAACATCGCCGCCGACATCGCGCAACAGCAGATCGCCACGCCCGAGGACATCGACCGCGCCGTGACGTTGGGCCTGGGCTATCCGGTGGGTCCGCTGGCGCTGGGCGATGCCCTGGGCGCCGAACGCATTCTTGAGATCCTCAAGAGCATGCAGCGCGTGACCGGCGACCCGCGCTATCGCCCCAGCCTGTGGCTGCAGCGACGTGTGCAGCTGGGCATGTCTTTGCTGAAGTCGTCCGCCGCCGACTGACGCCTGGCGCGTACCGCGCCATGTAAAAAGCCCCTCGATCACTCGAGGGGCTTTTTGTTGGGCGTGGCCGTTTGGCGGGGGCTGTGCGCCATGGCTCGCAGCCCTGCGCCGGCTTACTTGGCGGCGTCCACCATGTATTGCACGGCGGCGCGGATGTCGTCTTCCGAGGCGTTGGCCGCGCCACCCTTGGGCGGCATCGGGGGCTTGCCTTGCATGGCCACCTTGACCATCGCGTCCATGCCGGTCTTGATGTAGGGGTCCCAGGCGGCCTTGTCGCCGAACTTGGGCGCGTTGGCCACGCCGGTGGCGTGACAGGCGAAACAGACGCTCTTGTAGAGCTTTTCGCCGGCCGGGTTGACGGCGGCTTGCTGCGTCGTGGGGGCCGGGGCGGCCGCGGGAGCCGGCGCAGCGGCCGTTGCGGCGGGGGCCGCGGCAGCAGCGGGCGCGGCAGCAGCAGGTGCTGCGGCAGTCGGCGCTGCGGCAGCCGGTGCTGCGGCGGGCGTCGCGTCGGCTTCCTTCTTGGCGCCTTCTTCAGCGGGGGCGGCCGGTTCCGGCAGCGAGCCGCCGGACTTGTTGGCCATGTAGACCACGGCGCGGGCCACTTCGAAGTCGGACAGGGTGGGGTTGCCGCCCTTGGCCGGCATGCCGCCCTTGCCGTGCAGGGCCACGTTCATCATGGCGTCGAAACCGGACTGGATGAAGGGCGCCCAGGCGGCGTTGTCGCCGATCTTGGGAGCACCCGCCACGCCGGCGGTATGACAGGCCGTACAGACGGCGGTAAAGACTTGTTCGCCCGTCTTGAAGACCTTGGGGGCGTTGGCGTCGACAAGCGAGAAGCCTGCGACCGGGGCAATGCGTTTGGTGATGGCTTCGTTGGACAGCGTGTCCGAGCCGGCGCCCACCTTGGTGCCTGAGACCACCAGGTTCACCAGTAGGATGATGATGGCGATGGGCACCACGAAGGACAGGATGATCGTGACGATCAGTTGCTTCGGGGTCTTGATGGGGGAGGAGTGCTCTTCTATGTGTTCCTGCTCGTTGCTCATGACCAAATCCTGCTAACGGGTACCGGGGGCGCCTGGCGGCGGCAACAGAAAATCAGTACTGCACAAAGGGCGGTAAAAGCAGACCGCCTTGCAAGCAAACGCTGGATTATATAACGGTGTCATGGACACACGTCCAACCCCCGGACGCGGGTTTTCGCGGAGATTGCCGGAGGAATTGATCTACTTCATGCACACCGCGCAAAACTAGGTACAATACCGCCTCCTTGCGCTGCGCCCGTAGTTCAATGGATAGAATGAGAGTTTCCGAAGCTCTTGATACAGGTTCGATTCCTGTCGGGCGCACCACTACCGTGCTGCACTACCATTCTTGGTAGCGGGTCTCAGTAGCTGATCTTGGTACCCGATCCCCCGCCCTTGTGTGCGGGCCGATCCGCGGCAATGCCGCATTTCCCCCTTATCGTTTGCCCCTGCCGGCCGCCGCTTTGCTTGAAGCGCTGTTCCTGCACGCGTCATGGGTTTGCTTGTCATGCGCGGGGATTCATCAAATATCAACCGCGGTGCTTTATAAACTCATGACAGGCCAGACGGTATAACGGTTTGGCGCCGCTGATAATATGCGGCAAGCCCCTTCAAAAACCAGCTGTACGGGTCAGATAAAAGCACTAGCGAAGACATCAGCATGGCATGCACGGACATCCTTATTTCGACGGACGCAGTGGAGCCCTCGCTTCGCAATGATTACTGGCGCGAGGTCACGCGGCCGTTTTGCGAGACCACGCTGGCGGGTGGTCACGGCGCGGCGACGTTGGAAGGCTCCATGCGGATCCGCACCGTGGCGGGCTTGACGCTGGGGTCCACGTCGTTCAACGCGCAGCGCTACACGCGCGACAAGCGGACCATCGCGCGCAGCCCCCTCGATCACTACCTGGTGCATGTCCTGGTGGCAGGCTCGATTCGGGGCGATTTCGCTGGCCGCAGTGCCAGGGCGGCCCAGGGCGGCATTTGCATCATTGATCTTTCCCGGCCTTACGCATGCGAGGTGGACTCGGGTGTGCGTTTGGCGACCACGGTTCCCCGCGCAGGCATCGACAAATTACTGGGCTCCCGCGACCTTCATGGGTTTGTGCTGGAACCTCGCTTACCGATCACGCGGCTGCTGGTGAATTATCTGCAAGGCCTGCACGCCGTGTCGGCAGAGCTGTCCGCCAGCGAAGACGTCGCGGTGCAGGATGCGCTGCTGACGCTGCTGTCGGCGGGCCTGGCGGACACCGCACCCGTCCAGGACGAGCCGAAGTCCGTGCTGGGGCGAGCGCTGCGCGCCCGCACCCTGACCTTTATCGAGACGCACCTGGCCGATTCCAGATTGGGCCCGGAGCTGCTCATGCAACGCTTTAGCGTGTCGCGTGCCCACTTGTACCGGGCGTTTGCCGATCTGGGTGGCATCGCCAATGTCATCAAGAGCCGGCGCCTTGACGCGGCCTTCGCGTCGCTGGTCGATCCGCGAAACGTCACGCGCCCGGCGGCGCGAATTGCGGTCGATTCGGGCTTTACGGATACGGGGAAATTCCGCAAGGCGTTCGTGGCGCGTTTCGGCATGACGCCCGAGGACGCTCGCGAACCGGGGCGTCATGCCACGGCGACGCCTGACGGCGCCCCGCCCTTATCGAATCATTTCGCGGCCTACGGGGCGTCTCAGAAGCGATAGGCCAGGCCCATGATGGGCCCTTGCTGAATGACGTTATAGATAAAGCCGTTGCGGTTGTAGTTGACGCCGACGGCGCGATAGCCCAGCACGGCGGAAAAATCGTTGTTGATCTGATAGCCCAGGGCCGCGGTCGCATCCCAGTCGAGCCGGGCTTGTCCTGCGCCGACGACGCCCCATCCGGTGAAGAACCAGTTGTCGTTGAACAAGTAGCGGCCGCGCAGGCCAGCCACGGCGTCGACCCAGGTCGCGCTGTCGCGTTGGCTTTTGCCATCGAGCAGGCCGCCTTTCAAGCCGATCTTCGTGCTGGCATACCAAAGCCGTCCGCCGCCGACCACATCGAGATGCCCCCGGTCGGATTGCAGCACGCTGTAGCCAGCCCCCAGGAATCCGGAGAAGGATTTGGAGGTGATGTCGACTTCTTTGCTGAGGACGCCGAAATGGTTCTTGCCGCTGCCGGAAAGCCGGCTGTACATGACGTCGCCCAGCACGCTGAAGCGATCGCGCCGCGCTTCGACGGCACCCATGAACGCCAGGTCCAGTTCGCTGAAGATCTTGCTGAAGCTGGAATCGATTTTGCTGGCCGGTTGGCCGAACTGCCCGGCTTTGCCGCTGATGCCGGCCACCCACAGATAGGGGCTGGCGCTGACGCTCCAGGTGCCGGGCGCGGCCGCGTTGTTTTTCAGAAGCGGGCTGATGGGGAGCGGGTTCTCTTCAGCAAAGGCCGCGCTGCAAGTCCCGGACAGCGCGGCAAGTAAGGTCAAGGTGGTGGCGAAAGACCGCATGATTTTCCGATGAAGCAATTGCTGTAGAAACGTACCGATGCCTGACGGCGTTTTCACTGTCCCGACAAGACGGCGTTTTCCACGCTGCAATTCGTCTTCGGTGCTGCGCCATTGGTCTTGGCGGCCTGTACTTCCTTGCGAGCGGCTTCCAGGTCCGCGAGGAATTCGGCGTTGGTGTGCAGCTTGGCGACGGTGGCGGCGCCCATGGTGCGGCCTGCATCGACATCGCTTTGCCAGTGCGCATTGCAGATGACCCGGCTTTGGCCAAATTCCAGGCCACGCCGGAACAGGGCGTCGGCCTTCTCGGGGTTGATTTCGGCCAGGACCAGCGCCCAGGCCCAGCCTGCGGCGGTGTGGCCCGACGGGTAGGAGCCGTCGTTGCGCAAGAGGGGCTCTTGTTCCGCGAAGCAGGTGCCTTCGTTGTGGACCACGAACGGGCGCGTGCGGTTGTAGGTGTTTTTGACGCCGTAGGTGGACAGGCCGGCATCGGTCAGCACGCGCTGCATCAGCACATACAGGCGGGGCGTAGTCGCTTCGCTGATCTCGATGCCCATGGCGCACGAGAAATTCGCGGCTGGCTGCGGAAATTGCAGGTCGGCGTCCAGGCGAGCCACGCCCGAGCGCGCCTTGCCGCGCAGCGGGATGGTGGCGCTGCGGGCTTCTTCATCGCGAGCGAGCGCCGCGCTGCCCTTGGCGGGCGGCGGACCGAGCAATTCCAGGCTGTTGGGCAAGTCCTTGGGCTGCATGTAGCCGGGCGCCAGCTGGAAGTGCGGGTCCGTCACCTTGGGACCCGGCGCGCTGTTTTGCGCAAATGCGATTGCGTGATGCATGCCGATCAGGGCCATGGCAAGAAGGGTGGCGGTCTTATGAGTGTTTGCGCGCATGGTCGGCCTGTGGCATCGGTGAAATCAGTGTCTGCGGGGAGTCATTCAACGCGGGCCGGAGCGTTGCCTGGCCTGAATGTGCGGCAGAATTTACACCGGGACATTTCACAGAAAACCGCGTGCGCGGCGGGATGAGACAAATCGCTATCAATATTGAGACAGAACCGCGCAAGGGGGCTGTCGAGCGCTAGCGCGGTCAAGGGCCCGCCTTGGCGCCATGCCTGTAAATAGCACACCGGCATGACACCCATCGGCACGCCACGTGGCGCGCCGCCGCGTGTGGGCCATGCGCCACAAAACAAGATTGATCAGGGATATCCGGGATGGTTTCCGGCCCTATCCCAAAAACTGACATACAGCGTTCCTAGAATCCGTTCCTGTCATGCGTGGAGTCGCCGCTTGTGTTGCGTGCCGCCCGCAAGCGCATGTCTGTTCAATTAACGGGAATCTGTAATGAAAAAGACTTTGTTCGTCACCGCCTTGTTCGCCGCGCTGTCTGGCGTTGCGCACGCTGATACTTCGGTGACTCTGTACGGCTTGATCGATACGGGCGTGGGCTTCCAGCGCATCAAGGGCAACGACGGCTACAAGGAATCGAAGGTCGGCATGTCCAACGGCGTGTCCAGCGGTTCGCGCTGGGGCCTGCGCGGCGCCGAAGACCTGGGCGACGGCCTGAGCGCCGTGTTCACGCTGGAAAGCGGCTTCAACTCGGCCAACGGCCAGTCGGGCCAGAGCAGCCGCCTGTTCGGTCGCCAAGCTACCGTCGGCCTGAAGAGCGATTCCTGGGGCCTCCTGGAATTCGGCCGCCAGACCAACATCGCCTCGAAGTACTTCGGCGCGATCGATCCGTTCGGCGCCAGCTACGGCCAGGCCAACGTGGGTGCCGCCTTCGGCGCCGCCAACACGGTCCGCTACGACAACATGGTGCAGTACTCGACGCCGTCGTTCAGCGGCTTCCAGGCTGGCCTGGGCTACTCGTTCAACGTGGCTGACACGACCGCCGCGCAAACCGGCTTCAAGACCGCCGACAACACCCGCGCCATCACGGCCGGCGTGCGCTACGTCAATGGCCCGCTGAACGTGGCCCTGACGTACGACCAGCTGAACCTGGCCAATCAGGTCGCCGGCGCGAACGACTCGTCGCCCAAGCAGTGGATCATCGGCGGTTCGTACGACTTCGAAGTGGTCAAGCTGGCGCTGGCCTACGGCCAGACGCGTGACGGCTGGTTCACCGGCCAGGCCATCAACGCCTTCGGCAGCGGCACCACCGTGGCCAAGAGCTTCGGCAGCAACGTCGTCGCCAAGGACTTCAAGTCGAATTCGTACCTGGTCGGCCTGTCGGCCCCGGTCGGTGGCGCTGGCAGCATCCTGGCCACGTGGCAGCGTGCTGACGCCAACAACACGGCGTTGACCGGCGACGATGCGACGATGAACATCTACAGCATCGGCTACACGTACAACCTGTCCAAGCGCACCAATCTGTACGCGCTGGGTTCGTATGCCACGAACTTCGCCTTCATCGACGGTGTGAAGAGCACGGTCGGCCTGGTGGGCGTGCGTCACCGCTTCTAAGCGACGCCTCGCGGTCCGGTACATCGACGGCGCGTGCGTCATGCGCGCCGTCGGGGTGCCGGACCCGCCGGACCGGCGGCCATGCCCCGATCCAGCGGACCGCGGTTGCATTGAGCGGACTGGGCGTCTTACCCGGCCACAGACGCGAAAAAAGCGGCCACCTCCCTAGCTCCACTCTCAGTCCGCTCACCCCAACTTCGGCGGGATGGGCACATGCTCAGCGGTCCATGCGCCGCCGGCACCGCGATGCGGCGCCGGCGGCGTTTGCATTGGCGCGGCGGTTGCGGCCAGGTCAGTCGTCGAGCGACGGCACGGTGCCGATCTGCGCCAGGATGCGCGGCGATTCCATGTCGCCGGTTTCCTTGTCGATCATGACCTCGTAGGCGGCGACGCCGGCGAACTTGCCGGCCATGGAGTTGGCGATGCGGATGGCGCCGAACTCGCTGCTGGCGGGCCGGATTTCGCCGGGGGCCACGCCATTGGCGGCGGTGCGGTAGGGAACGACGATGTACTGGACGACGTGAGTCTGGGCGATTTGAGCGGCTTCGGACACAGGAGTCTCCTGGAAGACGTTTTTCGGGCGAGCGCAATGTAGCACGTCGCACTGTGTTTTTGTACAGTATTTTCGGATTCGTCGCCGGTTTTTTTTGAGGCGGGCGATGGCCCCAGGAAAACCCCTAGCGCGCAATCATTGCCCGATTCCTTTGCTGCATCTAATATTTTCGAAAATCTTTTGATTTTTATAAAAAAGAGGCAAGGGATGGAAGCGAACAGGTACGACGCCTATCGGGAAGACACCGCCGGCCGCGCCAACGTGGCGGACTCGCCGGAGCGCATCGCCTATTACCAGGACCTGGCGCGACTCGAGACCGGCGCGCTCTGGACGGTGGCCAACAAGATCGAGCCGTGGGCGCCGCGCTCGGCGTCGGTGCCGGTGGTCTGGCGCTACCAGGAACTGCGCGGCCACGTGCTGCGCTCGGCCGAGCTGGTTTCTCCGGAAGAGGCCGGCCGCCGCGTGATCTACCTGAACAACCCGGGCCGGCGCGACGTTGCCGCCGCGGTCGGCTGGCTGTATTCGGGCCTGCAGGTGATGCGGCCGGGCGAACTGGCATCGGCGCACAAGCATTCGCATTCGGCGCTGCGCTTCATCATGGAAGGCAAGGGCGCCTTCACGGTGGTGGACGGCCACAAGATGACGCTGGGCGCGAACGACTTCGTGCTCACGCCCAACGGCACCTGGCACGAGCACGGCGTGGCCGAGGACGGCACCACCTGCATCTGGCAGGACGGCCTGGACATCCCGCTGGTCAACGCGTTCGAGGCCGGCTTCTACGCCGTGCATCCCGACCTGAACCAGACCGTGACGCACCCGGTGGACGACACCAGCGCGCTGTGGGGCAGCGCGGCGCTGCGGCCGCAGACGGCGGGCTGGACCAAGCCGTATTCGCCGCTCTTCAAGTACGAATGGGAGCCCACCTACGAAGCGCTGCGCCGCCACGCGCGGGTATCGGCGGGCAGCCCCTACGACGGCATCCTGATGGAATACACCAACCCGGCCACCGGCGGTCCGGTCATGCCGACCATCGGCGCCAGCATGCAGCTGCTGCGTCCGGGCGAACACACCAAGGCCCACCGCCACACCGGCAGCTTTCTTTACCAGGTGGCCAAGGGCAGCGGCTTTTCGGTCATCGACGGCAAGCGCTACGACTGGACCGAGCGCGACATCTTCTGTGTGCCGTCCTGGGCCGTGCACGAGCACGCCAACCTGTCGTCCAACGACGACGCGTGCCTGTTCTGCTTCAACGACCTGCCGGTGATGCGCGCGCTGGCGCTGTACCGCGAGGAAGCGGTCAAGGACAACGACGGCCACCAGAAACTGATCTAGCGGCTGCGCCAACCCCACTGAATTTTCATCCGCCGCCCGGCGCAAGCCGGGCGCCTGTCTCAACTCGTCTTGAATTTCCTGGAGTTCCTATGCGCTTGGTAACTTTTCGCGCCCATCCCACCGCCGCCGCCCGCCTGGGCGCGCTGGCCGAAGGCTATGTGATCGACCTGGCCCTGCTGGGGCAAGCCGGCGGCGTCGCGCTGCCGGACGACATGCTGGCCTTCATCGACCTGGGCCCGGTAGCCGTGGCGCAGGCCTCGAAGCTGATGGAGTCGTACCGCGGCGCCTGGCCCGTGGGCACCGCGCTGCCGCAGGAGAACGTCAAGCTGCTGGCGCCGATTCCGCGTCCGCGCAAGAACATCTTCGGCATCGGCCTGAACTACGTCGAGCACGTGGCGGAATCGAGCCGCACGCTGGATACGTCGGCCGACCTGCCCAAGCAGCCGGTGATCTTCTCCAAGCCGCCGACCACGGTGATTGGTCCGGGCGACGCCATCGAGCACAACGCCAAGATCACCCAGCAGCTGGACTGGGAAGTGGAGCTGGCGGTCATCATGGGCCGGCGCGCGTCGCGCGTGGCCGAGGCCGATGCGCTGTCGTATGTGTTCGGCTACAGCGTGATGCTGGACATGAGCGCGCGCGATTGCCGCCGCGCCGGCCAGTGGATCTATTCCAAGGGCCAGGATACCTACGCGCCGTTCGGCCCGTGCATCGTGACAGCGGACGAGATCCCCGATCCGCAGGTGCTGGACCTGTGGCTGACGGTCAACGGCGAGAAGAAGCAGGGCTCGAACACGCGCCACATGCTGTTCAAGGTGCCGTTCCTGATTTCGGACATCAGCGCCGGCATCACGCTGGAGCCGGGCGACATCATCGCCACCGGCACGCCGGAAGGCGTGGGCGCGGGCCGCAAGCCGCAGGAATGGCTGTGGCCGGGCGACGTGGTGGTGGCCTGCGTGGAAGGCATCGGCACGCTGCGGCATCCGGTGGTAGCGGTTTAAGCGAATTCGGGCGCCCGCCGCAAGGGCGGCGGGCGCCGCGGTCTCCAAGGGGAAAACAATGATCAAACAAACAGTATGGGCGGCCGCTCTGGCCATGGCGCTGGGCTGCGCCACGCAACTGGCGCAGGCGGCGGACCCGGTCAAGATCGGCTTCATCGCCACGCTGTCGACGCCGGCGGGCTACATCGGCGAAGACGAGCGCGATGCGTTCAACCTGGCCATCAAGCAGGGCGGCGGCGCGCTGGGCGGGGTGCCGGTGCAACTGGTGATCGAAGACGACGGCCTGAAACCGGCCAACGCCAAGCAGGCCGCCGACCGGATGTTGCAGTCGGGCATCAAGTTGTTCACGGGCGTGAACTTCTCGAACGTGCTGGCCGCGGTGGCGCCGGGCGTGGTCAAGGCGGGCGCGTTCTACGTCAGCCTGAACCCGGGACCGTCGAGTTTCGCGGGCGAAAAGTGCGACCAGAATTATTTCGTGGCCTCCTACCAGAACGACGCTTTCCATACGGCCGGCGGCGTGGCCGCCAACGAGCTGGGCTACAAGCGGGTCGTGCTGCTGGCGCCCAACTACCAGGCGGGGCGCGACGCGATCGAAGGCTTCAAGCGCACCTACAAGGGCGAGGTGGTGGCCGAGATCTACACCAAGCTGGATCAATCCGATTTCTCGGTGGAACTGGCGCGCCTGCGTTCGCTGGCGCCCGAAGCCGTCTACCAGTTTCACCCCGGCGGCACCGGCATCAACTTCGTCAAGCAATACGCGGCGGCGGGCCTGAACAAGACCATTCCGATGCTGATGCCCAGCTTCTCGATGGACGCGCGCATGATCCAGGCCACCGGCGATGCGTCGTTGGGCGCCTACACCACCGGCATCTGGTCGCTGGACTTCGACAATCCGCAGTCCAAGGCGTTTGTAAAGGCTTTCAAGGACGCCTATGGCCGTGTGCCGACCGACTACGCCATGCAGGCCTACGACACGGCGCAATTGATCGGCGCTGGGCTCAAGGCCACCGGCGGCGACCTGTCGCGCCAAGCCGAGTTCCGGGCCGCGCTGCGCAAGCCTGAATTCGCGTCGCTGCGCGGCAAGTTCAGCATGAATACCAATCAGCACCCGGTGCAGGACCTGTACCTGATGCGGATTGAAAAGGACGCCGACGGCAGCCTGTCGCCGCATCTGGTGCGCAAGCTGGTGGCGGACGACAAGGACGCCTACGCCCAATTCTGCAAGATGCCGTCATGACATTGCTCTTCGAACAGTTGCTCAACGGGCTGCAGTTCGGCGCGATGCTGTTCCTGCTGGCCGCCGGACTGACCCTGATCTTCGGGATCATGGGCGTGGTGAACCTGACCCACGGCTCGTTCTACATGGTGGGCGCGTACTG
This sequence comes from Achromobacter xylosoxidans, assembly GCA_040396375.1. Classification (GTDB taxonomy): domain Bacteria; phylum Pseudomonadota; class Gammaproteobacteria; order Burkholderiales; family Burkholderiaceae_B; genus Achromobacter; species Achromobacter xylosoxidans_D. The sequence continues at coordinate 28,475 of JBEBOQ010000038.1, read as the reverse complement.
CGCGGCCTACGCCATCGGCAGCACCGGCTCGTTCCTGGCGGGCGTGCTGGCGGCGCTGCTGGGGGCGGGGCTGTACGGGCTGTCGGTCGAGGTGGTGGTGATCCGCAAGCTGTACAAGCGCGACCACCTCTACCAGGTGCTGGCCACCTTCGGCCTGCTGCTGTTCTCGAACGAGGCCGTCAGCCTGATCTTCGGCCGGCGCCCGCCGCTGGTGGGCATTCCGTCCTTCCTGGAAGGCGCGGTGACGCTGGCGCCGGGGTTCCAGTATCCACTGATCCGGCTGTCGTTCATCGCCGTCGGCGCGCTGGTGGCGGTGGGGCTGTGGTGGCTGGTGAACCGCACCCGCATCGGCATGCTGATCCGCGCCGGCGCCGATGACCGCGAAATGGTCGACGCGCTGGGGATCGACATCAAGAAGCTCTACACCCTGGTGTTTGGTTTGGGCGCGCTGCTGTGCGGGCTGGCGGGCGTGATGGCGGCGCCGCTGCTGGCGGTGGAGATCGGCATGGGCGAGCGCATCCTCATCACTACCTTCGTGGTCATCGTGATCGGTGGCGTGGGCTCGGTGCGCGGCGCGCTGGCGGGGGCGCTGCTGGTGGGCATGGTCGACAGCATGGGGCGGGCCTTCCTGCCGCAGCTGCTGGGCGCGGTGTTCTCGCCGGCCACGGCGGATCCGCTGGCCGCGGGCCTGGCGTCGGCCAGTATCTATGTGTTGATGGCGATCGTGCTGATCGCCAAGCCGGGCGGCCTGTTCCCGGCGCGGGGATGACAATGACAAAAACGCTTTCCAATCGCGCGCGCTGGGGCCTGGCGGGACTGATCCTGCTGCTGGCGCTGCCGGGCGCGGCGGCGGCCTCGGACACGCCGTTCCTGATCGGCGTGGTGACGCGCTTCCTGATCTACGGCCTGGCCGCGGTCAGCCTGGACCTGGTGATCGGCTACGGCGCCATGGTCAGCTTCGGCCACGCGATGTTCTTCGGGCTGGGCGGCTATGCGGTGGGCATCATCGCCTTCCACACCACCGAAGCCGGGCCGCTGTTCGGCTGGGCCGGCAGCAACGCCGCGCTGGTGGTGTGGCCGATCGCGCTGGCGGTGTGCGCGCTGGCGGGCTGGCTGTTCGGCTACCTGGCGCTGCGCACGCGCGGCGTGCAGTTCATCATGATCACGCTGGCGTTCGGGCAGATGGTGTATTTCATCCTGGTGTCGCTGCAGTTCTATGGCGGCGACGACGGGCTGATGATCTCGCAGCGCAATGTGCTGCCGGGCCTGAACCTGGAGAATCCGCTGACGTTCTACTACGTCTGCCTGGCGCTGCTGACGGTGTGGACGCTGCTGTGCATCCGCGTCACCAACTCGCGCTTCGGCATGGTGCTGCAGGCGCTGCGCCAGAGCGAGCGGCGCGCCATCAACCTGGGCGTGGCGCCCACGCCGTATCGCCTGAGCGCCTTCGTGCTGTCGGCGGTGGGCACGGGGCTGGCGGGCGTGCTGTGGGCCAACTATGCCGGGCTGGTGACGCCGGACATGGCGGCCTGGACCAAGTCGGGCGAGCTGATGGCCATCGTCATCCTCGGCGGCGTGGGCACGCTGCTGGGTCCGATCGCGGGCGCGGCGGTGTTCCTGGGGCTGGAGCAGATGCTGTCGTCGCTGACCGAGCATTGGCTGCTGTACATGGGGCCGGTGCTGGTGCTGGTCGTGCTGTGGGGGCAGAAAGGGCTGTTCGGTCGCTTGCTGGAGACGCGCCATGCGGATTGAACCCACCCCCGAAGCGCTGCGCGCTCCCCCCTCAAGGGGGCATGCCGACGGCCCGGCGGAGCCGGCTCCGTGGCATCCCGATGAGGCATCGAACATGCAGACACTGTTGCGGCTATCCGGGCTGCGCAAGGCCTTCGACGCGGTCGTCGCCACCAACGGCGTGGACCTGGACGTGCGCGCCGGCGAGATCCACGCCATCATCGGCCCGAACGGCGCCGGCAAGTCGACGCTGATCGCGCAGATCTGCGGCGAGATCCGGCCGGACTCGGGGTCCATTCATCTGGACGGGCGCGACGTGACCGCGCTGCGCGCGTTCGAACGCGCCCGGCTGGGCCTGGGCCGCTCGTTCCAGATCACCGAGCTGTGCCACGAATACACCGCGCTGGAAAACGTGATTCTGTCCAGCATGCTCAAGGGCGGCCGGGCGTTCGGCGCGTGGTCCGACCCGCGGCGCGACGCCGGCCTGAAGGCGCAAGCCATGCAATGGCTGACGCACGTGGGCCTGGCCGACCGCCGCCATGTGCGCACCGCCGACCTGGCCCATGGCGAAAAGCGCCAACTGGAGCTGGCCGTGGCGCTGGCGCGGTCGCCGCGGCTGTTGCTGCTGGATGAGCCCATGGCGGGTATGGGGCCGGAAGAATCGGCCCGCATGACCCGGCTGCTGCTGGGCATGAAGGGCGATTACGGCATCTTGTTGGTGGAACACGATATGGACGCGGTGTTTGCGCTGGCGGACCGCATCAGCGTGCTGGTCTATGGCCGCGTCGTGTTCAGCGGTGCGCCCGACGAGGTGCGGCGCCATCCGGACGTGCGTGCGGCCTACCTGGGAGAAGAACATGTTGAAGGTTGACGGCCTGACGGGCGGCTACGGCTCGAGCAAGGTGTTGTTCGGCATGTCGTTCGAGGCCGATGAAGGCGAGGTGATTTCGCTGATCGGCCGCAACGGCATGGGCAAGACCACCACCATCAAGACCTTGATGGGCATGCTGCCGGCCACGGGCGGGCAGGTGCAATTTCGCGGCCAGTCGCTGTCGCGGTCCGCGCCCAGCGTGGTGGCGCGACTGGGCGTGGGGCTGGTGCCCGAGGGCCGGCGCGTGTTCGGATCACTCACGGTCGAAGAGAACCTGGTGGCAACCTCGCGCGCCGCGCCTGGCGGTTGGGACCTGGCGCGCGTCTACGCGCTGTTTCCGCGCTTGCAGGAGCGTCGCGGCCAATCGTCGCGCACGCTGTCGGGCGGCGAGCAGCAGATGCTGGTCGTGGGCCGGGCGCTGATGACCAACCCCAAGCTGCTGATCCTGGACGAGGCTACCGAAGGCCTGGCGCCGTTGATCCGGCAAGAGATCTGGCGTTGCCTGCGATCCCTGAAGGCCGAGGGCCAGACCATTCTGGTGATCGACAAGAACCTGCCCGAGATGGCCACGCTGGTGGATCGGCATTACATCGTCGACAAAGGGCGCGTCGCCTGGTCGGGCAAGCCCGCGGAGCTTTCCGCGCAGCCCGAGCTGGCGCAGCGCTATCTGGGTATCTGATCGCTATAGGAGCCGAAAGCATGTTGAACCTGCCCGTATTCAAGGCTGCCGCCGTCCAGGCGTCGCCCGTCTTCCTGGACACCGATGCCACGGTCGACAAGACCTGCGCGTTGATCGCCGAGGCCGCTGGCCAGGGCGCCAGCCTGGTGGCGTTCCCCGAAGTGTTTATCTCCGCCTACCCCTACTGGAGCTGGGTGATGAACCCGGTGCAGGGCAGCCCCTGGTTCGAAAAGCTCTGCAAGAGCGCCATCGAACTGCCCGGCCCGGAGATCCGCCGCATCGCGCAGGCCGCCAAGCAGCACGGGGTGAACGTGGTGGTGGGTGTGAACGAGCGCAGCCGTTTTGGGGTGGGCACGATCTACAACACCATGGTGTTCATCAACCAGGAAGGCCGCATCCTGGGACGCCACCGCAAGCTGGTGCCGACCTGGGCCGAGAAGCTGACCTGGGCCAACGGCGACGGCGAATCGCTGCGCGTGTACGACACGTCGGTCGGCAAGTTGGGCGGTCTGGCCTGCGGCGAGAACACCAACACGCTGGCGCGCTTTGCGCTGCTGGCGCAGGGCGAAATGGTGCACGTGGCCAGCTATATCTCGCTGCCAGTGGCGCCGCCCGACTACGACATGGCCGAGGCGATCCGCTTGCGCGCGGCTGCCCACTCGTTCGAAGGCAAGGTGTTCACGGTGGTGTCGTGCTCGACCATTTCGACCGAAATCCAGGACGCCATCAGCGCCAGCCATCCCGAGGCCCGCGACATGCTGGCGCGCCGCAACAGCGCGTTTTCGGGAATATTGGGGCCGGACGGCCGCGTGATCGGCGAGCCGCTGATCGACGACGAAGGCATTGTCTACGCCGACATCGACCTGTCGCGCTGCATCCAGCCGCGCCAGATGCACGACATCGTGGGTCACTACAACCGTTTCGACGTGTTCGACCTGCGGGTGAACCGGCGCCCGCTGCAGGCGGCGCGCTACGACGACCTGGCCGAAGCGGGCGCCGCCGACCTGGATGGCGACTTCGAACCGCTGCCCGACTCGCCACGCGAGGCGCGGGGGTGAGGGCGGCCGCGCCGCGGGTAGAATGGGCCGCCTGAGCGCCCACCGGCCGCGCCGCCGAACGCCAGCTGACATCTGGAGAGCACGTTGAAGCCAAGAATCAAAGCGTCCCGCCAGGACGAGCCCGGCGCCGACGGGAGCGCCGAGGTAGAGGAAATCACGCTGTCCGAGCAGGTCTACCGCCTGCTCCGGCGCGACATCATGAGCGGCGCGTTCGCGCCGGGCCAGTCGCTGCGCCTGGAATTGCTCAAGCAACGCTACGGCAGCAGCTTTTCCCCGATTCGCGAGGCCCTGAACCGGCTGCGTAGCGAACGCATGGTGATCACCACCACCTCGCGCGGCTTTCGCATCGCGCCGCTCTCGGTCGAGGAAATGTGGGATGCCTGCGAAACCCGCATCCTGATCGACTGCGACGCGCTGCGGCGCTCGCTGGCCAATGCCGACGACGCCTGGGAGGCGCGGCTGGTCGGCGCCTACCACGCGTTGACGCGGGCCGCGCAGCGCGCCGGCGAGGCCGTGCCGCCCAGCCAGGAACTGGAGGAATCGCTCGAGGCGCGCCATCTGGACTTCCACCATGCGCTGATCGGCGCCTGCCGCTCGCACTGGCTGCTGGACCTGTCCACGCAGCTGTACGCGCAGACCGAGCGCTACCGGCGCCCGGCGCGCGCCGGCGCCACCGCCTACGGCCCCGAACGCAATGTCGACGACGAACACCGCCAGCTGCTGGAGGCGGCGCTGTCGCGCGACGTCGAGCGGTCGGTGGAAATGCTGGCGGCGCATTACCGCAAGACGGCGCAGTTCATCGAACACATCATTTCCCAGGAAGACAGGCAGGCCATTCATGCGTGACGCGGACATCGATCTCTTTTTCCCCACCATCGCCGAGCGCGAGGTGCAATACAACGCCCGCGAGTCGGTGGCCGACTTCGACGCCTGCGTGCGCCGCTATGCCGAGTCGGCCGCCGCGGTGAAGTCGCGCCGCCCCGGTCTGCTGAACCTGCGTTACGGCATGGGCCAGGACGAGCGGCTGGACCTGTTCCTGCCGGCGGCGAACCGCGGCCCGGCGCCGCTGTTCGTGTTCATCCACGGCGGCTACTGGCGCGCGCAGCGCAAGGAAGACGCGCCGGTGATGGCCGAAGCCTTCAATAACGCGGGCGCCGCGGTGGCCGTACCGGAATACACGCTGGTGCCCGAAGCCACGCTGCCCGAAGTGGTGCGCGAGATGCGCTCGGCGCTGGCCTGGCTATACCACAACGCGGCGGCCTACGGTGTGGACCGGGACCGCATCTACGTGGGCGGCAGCTCTGCCGGCGGCCAGTTGGCCGGCATGCTGGCCGCGCCCGGCTGGCCCGCGCGCTACGGCGTGCCCGACGACGTGGTCAAGGGCACGCTGGCGCTCAGCGGTCTGTTCGACTTGCGGCCGCTGTGCGACATCCTGCCGAACACCTGGCTGCAACTGACGCCAGAACAGGCCGCGTTGCAAAGCCCGATCTTCAACCTGCCCAAGCAGGCCGGCCCGATGCTGCTGGCGGTGGGTGGCCTGGAAACGCAGGGCTTCAAGAATCAGACCGCGGCCTTCGAGCGCGCCTGGACCGGCGCGGGCCTGCAGGCTACGCGTATCCCCACGCCGCATTGCAACCACTTCGACCTGGTGAACGAGCTCGAGGATCCGAACAGCGACCTGACCCGCGCCACCCTGGCGATGATGGGCCTGGCGCAAGCCTGACATCCAGGGAAAACGCAGGCGCGCCATGGCCGATCTGAAGCTGCTTGAAGACCTGATCGCGTTGGCGCAGACCGGCAGTTTCGTGCGCGCCGCCGAGGCGCGGCACGTGACGCACCCCGCGTTCGGGCGCCGCATCCGCGCCCTGGAAGCCTGGGCCGGCGCGCCGCTGGTTGAACGCCAGCGCGTGCCGGTCACGCTCACCACCGAGGGCGAGGCGCTGCTCAAGACCGCGACCCAGGTGGTCGAGCAGATGGGGCTGGTACGGCACCGCATCCGCAGTTCGGGCGCGGGCGGCGAGGCGGTGCTGCGCATCGCCACCGGGCGCAGCCTGGCTCGCACGCTGGTGGCGGACTGGATTGCGCGCCTGCGCCACCGTACCCCCAAGGTGCTGGCTGAGGGCACGCAGCTGGAGATATCCACCGGCAAGATGGAAGACATGGCGGCGCGGCTGGAACAAGGCAAGGTGGACCTGTTGTGCTGCTACGAGCATCCCGCACTGTCGGTGCAGCTCAGCCCGGGCCGCTACCGCTACATGACGTTGGGTACCGACAAGCTGGTGCCCGTCAGCCAGGCCGATAGCCGCGGCCGTGCGCGCTACCTGCTGCAAGAAGGCGGCCCACCCGCACCGCTGATCACGTATGCGGGCGGCCTGGCGATGGAGCGCATCGTCGGCGACCGGCTTGAAACCACGCCCTATGCGCTGGCACCGTTCGTGCGCAGCGATTCGTTGGACGCGGCGCATGGCGCGGCGGCCAAGGGGCTGGGCGTGGCTTGGCTGCCCTGGTCCATGGTGGCGGCCGATTGCCGCCGGGGCGCGCTGGTGTCCCTGGGCGGGCGCAGCGACGAGATCGCGTTCGAGGTACGTCTGTACCGCTCGCGGGCGCGGTTGGCCGATCTGGCCGAAGCTGCCTGGGAAGCCACCGCGAATCGCAAGGCCTAGGCCAGCCCGCCATTTCTCGCACCAAATAAGCACCACAATGTGCCGATTCGGCACGTCATGCCCCTGGTACGCGCCGCAGAATGTCTGCCGAAACCTCGAATGAGACGGCGCCGCCGTCCACCTCAGCACCCCAGGGAGAAATTCATGAAATCCGTACCGCATCCGCTGCGCGGCGCGCTGGCCGCCGTCTGTGCCGCCTCGGCGCTGACTGTTGCCCTGCCGGCCCACGCCGCCGGTTACCCCGACCGCGCCATTTCGCTGGTCGTCGGCTACCCCGCCGGCGGCAGCGTCGACCTGACCGCGCGCCTGTTCGGCGAAGAACTGGCCAAGCGCCTGGGCCAGAGCGTGGTGGTGGAAAACGTCGGCGGAGCCGGCGGCACCATCGGCGCGCAGCGCGTGGCGCGTGCCGCTCCCGATGGCTACACCCTGCTGCTGGGCTCGACCAACGAAATGGTCATCGCCCGCATGATCAACAACGCGGTCAAGTACGACAGCGTCAAGGATTTCTCGGCGCTGGGCGTGATTGCCTCGCAGCCGATGCTGCTGGCCGCCAGCAAGAATTCGGGCGTGAAAACGGCCGCCGACTACCTGCAGAAGCTGCGTGCCGCGGCGCCGGGCAGCTTCAACTATGGCTCGTCCGGCGTGGGCACCACGCTGCACCTGGCTGGCGAGATGATCAACCAGGCCACCGCCACGCGCGCCGAGCACGTGCCCTATCGCGGCGTGTCGCCGCTGGTGACCGACCTGATGAGCGGGCAGCTGGACTTCGGCATGCTGGTGCTGTCCTCGGGCCTGCCGCAAGTGCGCGGTGACAAGATCGTGGCGCTGGGCGTGACGGAAAAGAAGCGGTCGCCGGTGGCGCCGGACCTGCCCGCGCTGGCCGAGACCCCGGGCTTCGAGTCGGTCGACATCAGCGTCTGGTTCGCCCTGTACGGCCCCGCCGGCCTGCCCGAGCCGGTGGCGGCCAAGCTGCGCGACGCTTTGGCCGATACGCTCAAGTCGGAACAGTTCCGCGCCAAGATGCAGGAGGCCGGCGGCGTGCTGTCGCAGCCCGGTGTGGATCCCGTGGCCTATCAGGCCGAGGAAACGCGCAAGTACGGCGCCCTGGTCAAGGCCGCCAAGATCGAAGCGCAGTAAGCCGGCGCGCACTCAGCCCAGCAACACAGCAACAACGCGGACAACACGATGGATTTCAAGCTTTCCGTTCCCGACCTCGCCACCGAGCGCGCGGGCAATACCGACACGCCGGGCGTGTGGCATTTCGATTCGGGCGTGCCGGGGCGCACGCTGATGGTGTCTGCGCTGGTGCACGGCAACGAACTGTGCGGCGCCTGGGCGCTGAAAGACCTGCTGGCGACCGGGCTGCGGCCGCGCCGCGGCAGCCTGACGCTGGCGTTCTGCAACTTGCCGGCCTTTGACCGCTTCGACCTGGCGCGCCACGACGCCTCGCGCTTTGTGGACGAGGACATGAACCGTGTCTGGAGCGCCGAGCGGTTGGACAACGCCAATAGTTGCGATCGCCAGCGCGCAGCCCAACTGCGCCCCTGGGTAGAGCGCGCCGATTGGCTGCTCGACCTGCATTCCATGCACGAACCCGGCGCGCCGCTGCTGTTGACCGGCGTACTGCCGCGCAATATCGCGCTGGCGCGGCGCCTGAAGGCGCCGCAACACGTGATCGTGGACGCGGGCCACAAGGACGGCGTGCGCATGCGCGACTTCGCCCAGTTCGGCGATCCGGCGCGTGAAGACGCGTGCGCCTTGCTGATCGAATGTGGCTACCATGGCGATCCCGCCGCACGCGACGTGGCGCGCGACATGGTGGCGCGCATGCTGATCGAGTCGGGCGTGGTGGACGCGGCGGACATCCCGGCCGGCTGGCTGCTGCCGGACCCGTCGACACAGCGCGTGCTGGAAGTGACCGATGCCGTGGTGGCGCCGTCGATGGACCTGACGTTTTCGCAGCCCTGGCAGGGGCTGGAAACATTGGACAAGGCGGGGTCGGTGATCGGTTGGGCCGATGGCCAGGCGATCGTGTCGCCGTATGACCGATGCACGCTGGTCATGCCGTCATTGCGGCAGCTGAAACCCGGCGTGACGGTGGTGCGTTTGGCGCGCGACTACGCGGGCTGAGACGGCAGAAATCCGGATTGCGCGAAGCAGGTTTGCGCGATCCAACATGACGCGGGCCAAGGCGATGCCGCCTTGGCCCGCGTTTTTATTTCTGCGGCGTGTAGCGCAGTTCGTCCAGTTGGTAGCCCTGCGCCGTTGCGCTGGCGAGCGCGCGGTCCAGGTCTTCCTTGGGCAGTTGCGGCGAGCGCGACAGGATCCACAGGTACTTGCGGTCGGGCGTGCCGACCACGGCCCAGCGGTAGTCCGGGTCCAGCCCGATGACCCAGTAGTCGCCCTTGATCGGCTTGAAGAACGAGACCTCGAGCTTGGCGTTGTTGCTGCCTTCGACCACCGTGGCGGTGCCCGAGGCCGAGTCGATGTCGCCGTCCTTGGTGCGGCAGCGGTTGTTGACGCCGACGGTGCCGTCGGGGTGCAGCGTGTACTCCGCGGTGGTGTCGCCAACGCAGTTGCGCTGGAAGAACATCGGGAAATTGGCGATCTCGTACCACATGCCGGCATAGCGCTTGAGGTCGACCGATTCCACGGTCTGCATGGGCGGCGGCGCGGCGTAGGAGATCCCGGCCGCGCCGGCGGCCAGGGCCAGCAGTAATGTTGCAATGCGGCGCATGGGGCAAGCCTCCTGATCCAAAACCTTAACGATACGCCTTATTTGCGAGGCGCTTTCAGCGCGGCGTGGTAGCGGGCGACGTAGGTGTCGAAATCGACGTCATCGGATTGCTCGATACGGCGCTGTTCGGCGCTGGAGTCGAGCGCGGCCTGGCGGTATTCGGCGGCGAGGTCCGCCGGCAGGGGCTCGGCGCGCAGGGCCTGGGCATGTTCGCGGCTCTGGCGCAGGGAATAGTCGTGGAACGATTCGCCGCTGTCGGTGAGCGCCGCGAGCAGGCGCGCGGAGGGCGTGTCGTCAGGGCGGCCCAGCTTGGCCCGTTGCGCGGCCAGGCTGTCGGCGTAGGCGCTGCCGCCCAGCGCGGCGTCGTACAGCGCGGCGTAGGGCGCGATCTGGTCCAGCAGTTCCCGGCCCCACTGCGCCAGCTCGACCGCCTTGCCTTCACGGTCCAGCTGCAGGCCGGGCTTGCGGCCTTCCTTGACCACGGTGGAAAAGTTGTCGGCGCTGCGCTGACAGTAGCCATTGGCGGGGAAGAACGGGCTGTCGGAGGCAGCGCAGAACAGCAGGAAGGCATCCACGAAACGGCTGGTGTCGGCGTCGATGCCCACCGGCGATTCGGGGTTGATGTCCAGGCAGCGCACTTCCACGTACTGCACGCCGCGTTCGGCCAGCGCGGTGATCGGGCGCTCGCAGCGGCCGGTGGCGCGCTTGGGGCGGATGCTGGAGTAGTACTCGTTTTCGATCTGCAGCACGTTGGTGTTGAGCTGGATCCATTCGCCGTTGCGATGCGTGCCGAGCTTCTGGTAGTCGGGCCAGGGCTGGGTGACCGCGTCGTACAGGCGGCCGAGGAAGGTGTCGAGATCGTTGTAGCAGAGCTTGAGCTGCGACTGCGCCTTGTTCTGGTAGCCCAGGTCGCTCATGCGCAGGCTGGTGGCGTAGGGCAGGTACAGGGTATGGTCGCCCAGGCGCTGCAGGCCGTGTTCGCCATCGCGCAGGAAATCACGCGCCAGCGCCGGCGCGGCGCCGAACAGGTACATCAGCAGCCAGGAATAGCGCGTGAAGTTGCGGATCAGGCCGATGTAGCCGCGCGAACGCCGGTCCTGGTCGGTGCCGGGCTGGGTGTCGAGCACCGACCACAGCGCTTCGGGCAGCGAGAAGTTGTAGTGGACGCCGGCGATGCACTGCATGGTCTTGCCGTAGCGCTCGGCCAGGCCGCGGCGGTAGACGTGCTTGAGCATGCCGGTATTGGACGTGCCGTACCAGGCGATGGGAATGTCGGCTTCGGACGGCAGGGTGGCGGGCATGGACTGATTCCAGATCAGTTCATGGTCCAGCACGCTGTAGACGTGGCGGTGGGTGTTGGTCAGTTCAGCCAGCAGCGCATCCACGTCCTTGTGGGTGCCCGTGATCAGTTCGAGCAGGGATTCGGAATAATCGGTGGTGACGTGTTCGTTGGTCAGCGCGGAACCGAGCCGGGCCGGGTGCGGCGTGCGGGCGAGGATGCCCTGCTCGTCGACGCGCAGGCCTTCTTTTTCGATGCCTCGCAGGGTCTGGGCCAGTAGCGAGCGGTTGGCTTCCAGGCGGGAGAGGCGTTGGGCGGCGGTATCAGTCACGGAATCTTCTCGGTGGGGTCTGTCGCCGGATTTTACGGGGTGCTGGCCTCCTCTGCCGAGGGAGTCAATACCGGGGACAGGGACAATTGCGCGGCGGTGCGCGCCAGCCACTCGTCCAGGTCGGCATAGACCGGGTCGGCGATGGGGGCGGTTTCGTTGAAAATCTCGTGCCAGGCGCTGTCGTACCAGCGCAAGGTCAGCAGCTCGGCGGGCGCCCGCTGGGCGAACTGGCGGCTGCCCTCGGCGGCCACGATGGAGTCGTCGCCCGCCACCATCAGCAGGGTGCGGCATGGCAGCAGATGGGCTTCGCGCAGCGAATCGCGTCCGCCGTCATCGACGAAGCGCGCCAGCCGGCCGGTCATGCTGCGCCGCACCAGCGGGTCGGACCGATAGGCCTTGACCACCGCCCGGTCGTGCGAGATCCGCGCCGGCGCCAGCCCATGGGGCACCCGCAGGTCGGGCGCGTGCAGCGACATCCAGGTCAGGGTGCGGCGCACCCACAGCGGGACGTTGACCACGAAGGGCGGCGAACTGAGCACCAGGGCGTCGATCGGCGCCAGCCGTTGCAGCGCGATCCGCACCGCCACCAGGGCGCCCAGGCTGTGGCCCAGCAGGATCGGCGGGCGGCCCTGGGCGGCGGTCCAGTCGGCCAGGCGGGCCACGGCATCGGTCACCAGGTCTTGCTGGTGCGCCAGGGTGGCGGGGCGTCCGCCCGAGCGGCCATGGCCGCGGTGGTCATGGGCGCCCACCGTCCAGCCGCGGGCCGCCAGCCAGCGCGCCAGCCGGTCGTAGCGCCCGGCGTGCTCGCTCAGCCCATGCAGCAGGTAGATGCTGGGCGTGCCCGGGCCGACGATCGGCGAAGGCACATTCGGGGCGGCGGGCCAGGCATGATTGGCCAGGAGCGTGCCGTCGGGCGCTGGGGTCATCGAAATCGGCGACAATTTGGGGCTGTCCTCGAAATGAAAAGACCGTGGGGTCTTTACGGTAATGACGATTTCATCGCTGTTTCGTTTCATGTTCAAGAAAGCCGGCCTGATTCTTGTGGTGGCCCTGCTGGCCAGCGCCTGTTCGCCCCGTTACAACTGGCGCGAGGTCGACGTGGCCGACGGCCGCGTGCGGGCGGCTTTCCCGAACCGCGTGCAGACCGAGACCCGCCAGTTGAGGCTGGATACCCATACGCTGGATTTCACGCTGGCCAGCGCCACCGTGGGCGAGGCGGTGTTCGCCATCGGCTCGGCGCCGCTGCCGCGGGAGATCGCGGCCGATCCCGTGGCGCGGCAGGCGCTGGGCATGGCGCTGATGCGCTCGCTGTATGTCAACATGCAGGCGCCGCCGCCCACCGAGTGGCCGCCCTATGGGCAGGACATCGACGTGCAGGGCAAGGCCATGGGCAAGCCCGGCTGGCTGCGCGCGCGGGTGTGGGTGACCGACACCATGCTGATCGAGGCCGTGGCGGCGGGCACCGAAGCCAGCCTGCCCGAGGAGCGGGCGCGCGAATTCCTGAGGTCGGTCGTGGTCAAGCCGTGACCGTGTTCAGCAGTCCGCGCCGGATGGCCGTGGCCACCGCGGCGCGCCGGCCGCGCACCTGCAGCTTGCGGCAGGCGTTGCGCAGATGGAAATTGACGGTGCTTTCGCTGATGTCGAGGATGCGGGCGGTTTCCCAGCTGGTCTTGCCGATGGCGCTCCAGTGCAGCGAGGCGGATTCTCGAGGCGAAAGCCGGACGGGGGCGGGCGCCCGCGGGATGGCGGAAGCGGGTTTGGCGGACATGACGGATAGGGCGCTGATAGCCTGGAAAAAGACAACCCATGCTCCGACCCCCGATGGCCACCGGACAAGCGGCGATGCCGCCACGTATCTCACTTTGAATCTCTGACGGAATAAACGCATGCTGGCCATCGCGCAGTTCTATTTGTCGGCCATCGTGCTGATGTTGCCCCTGTTGTCGTGCGTGGGCATCGGCATCTTCTGGGGCAAGCGCGACCTGCCGTTCGGCGGCGCCTTCATCACCACCCTGGTCACCTCGGTGACCACCCCCGCGCTGGTGTTCCACACCTTCGTCACCACCCGCCTGGACGATCGGGCGCTGGCCGACGTGGCCGCCGCCACGCTGCTGGCGCTGCTGCTGTGCGCGCTGGCCTGCGCGCTCTTGCTCAAGCTGGGCCGGCTGCCGGTGCGCACGCTCTTGCCCACGGCCTTTTTACCCAACGCCGGCAACCTCGGGTTGCCCATTTCCCAACTGGCGTTCGGCGACGCCGGCCTGTCGGTGGCGGTGGCGTTCTTTGCCGTCAATTCCTTCGTGATGCACACCATTGCGGTGCGGCTGCTGCCCGGTGTCAACACCAAGGGCAGCTGGAAAAGCCCGATCCTGCTGGCCTCGGTGGTGGCGGTGGCCATGCGCATGCTGCACATTCCGGTGCCGGACTGGCTGATCGAGACCGCCCGCATGCTGGGTGCCGTTACGGTGCCGTTGATGCTGCTGAGCCTGGGCCATGCGCTGGCGCTGATCCCGGCCAACGGCATCAAGGACGGCGCCAAGGTGGCGGCGATGCGCCTGGTGACCGGCCTGTTGGCGGGCCTGGCGATCGTGTGGCTGCTGGACCTGGAGCCGGTGCTGGCCGGCGCGCTGACGCTGCAGATGGCGATGCCGTGCGCGGTGGTCAGCTACATGTACGCCAAGCGCTACACGACCATGGGCGACACCGCGGCCGGCGCGGTGCTGGTGTCGACCGTGGTGTTCCTGCTGCTGGCGCCGCTGATGCTGTGGTTCAGCCACGGAGCCTAGAGCCATGGCAGGCGGGCGGCCCCAGGCCGCCCGGCCATGAAGGCTAGGCCGCGCCCGACATGGCGCGCAACTGCGCCATCAACGGCTCAGGAATCTCCACCCCGTGCTTGATCGCCTCGTCGCGCAGTTTGCGGCGGCGTTCGCCCGGCAGGCGCACACCGTCGTCTTCCAGCATGGCGTCCACCAGCGTTTCAACGCGGTCCAGGTAGGTTTCCTTGCCGGCCAGGGCGCCCGGGTCGATGGCCATGAAAGCCTGGCCCAGGCGGGCCGGGCCGCCTTCGTCGACGAAGAACGATTCGGTCTCGAAGCCGAAGTGCGAGCCGGTCAGGGCGCAGGCCAGGAGTTCGATGATCAGCGCCAGCATCGCGCCCTTGACGCCGCCGGCTGGCAACATGCTGCCGGCCAGGCCGGCCTTGGGGTCGGTGGTGGGCTGGCCGTCGGCGTCCAGCGCCCAGCCCAGCGGAATCGGCTGGTTGTCGCGTGCCGCGATCATGAGCTTGCCGCGCGCCACCTGCGACAGCGACAGGTCGATGACGATGCGCGCGCCGCCACGCCGGGGGAACACCGCGGCGATGGGGTTGGTGCCGAATAGCGGGCGCTTGCCGCCCCAGGCCGGCATGGCGGCGGGCGAGTTGCTCAGCGCCAGGGCCACCAGGCCGGCGTCGGCCAGGGCTTCCAGGTGATAGCCGGCCTCGCCGAAGTGGTGGCTGTTGGCCACGCCGATGAAGGCTACGCCATGTTCACGGGCGCGGCGGGTGGCTTCCTCGACCGCCAGCGCGCAGGCGGGAAATGCCAGGCCCGAACCGGCATCGATCAGCGCCGCGCCGCCGCGCTCGTGCAGGATGCGCGGCACGGCGGCGCCGAGGGCGCGGCCGGTGCGCAGGTGGCCGGCGTAGAACGGCACGCGCGACAGGCCGTGGGAACTGAGCCCCTGGCTTTCGGCGAAGACCAGGGCGCGGGCGGTGCTGTCGGCCATGGCGGGGTTGGCGCCCGCGGCGGCCAGGCTGGCCGCGGCCAGGTGTTGCAGTTCGTCCAGATAGATGTGAGCCATATCCTTCCTGTCAGGGGGGCGCGCCGCGCGTCATCGGGCGCCGCCGGTAAGCGCTATTGTCACACCGGCGGCCACCATGTCGGAAACCCGGGTGTTGGCTTCCTGCGTCAGGCCGGCGATATGTGGGGTCAGGATCAGGTTGGGCGCGTCCGCCAGCGGGCCGCCTGCGGGCAGGGGCTCCTGGTCGAACACGTCCAGCGCCGCGCCGCGCAGGTGGCCCGAGCGCAGCGCCGCCGCCAGCGCGGCTTCGTCCACGATGCCGCCGCGCGACGTATTGATCAGGACAGCGCCTGGCCGCATGCCTTGAATCCGGGCGGCGTCCAGCAGATGGCGGGTGTCGGCGTTCAAGGGGATGTGCAGCGTGACCGCATCGGCCTGCGCCAGCACCGCGTCCAGCGGCAAGGGCGTGGCGCCGGTTTCGGCCCAGGCGGGATGCGTCGCCGGCAACGCTGCGTCGCAGCCGACGACGCGCAGGCCCAGGCCGGCCGCCAGCCGGGCGGTCAGTTGACCGATGCCGCCAAACCCCACCACGCCCAACGTGCGGCCGTGCGCCTCCAGCCCGTGCGATAACGCGGTGCGTGGCCAGCGACCGGCCGCGACCTCGGCGCTGGAGGTGTACGCGCCGCGCAGCAGCGCCAACAGGGTGCCGATGACGTATTCGGCCACCGCCCTCGCGTTGGCGCCGGTGGCCGGCACCACCTGGATGCCACGCGCCGCGCAACCCGGCAGGTCGATGTTGTCCAGCCCCACACCCAGGCGGCCGACGGCCCGCAGCCGTGGCGCGGCCGCCAACAGCGCCGCGTCCACCTGGCTGCGGTTGCGCACGATCAGCGCGTCGGCCTGGTTGGCGGCCTGCAACAAGGCGTCGCGCTGGTCCACCAGGTCGGGGGCGTAGCGTACGTCGAAGCGTTGCCGCAGGGCGTCGACGGCAGGCGCATCCATGAACTCCGAGATAAGTACGTGCATAAGGGGTCCTCCGGCGTCAGGCGATCTGGATGTTGGCATCGCGGATGATCTTGGCCCAGCGGTCGACCTCCGACCGCAGATAGGCGCCGAATTCCTCCGGCCCGCGCGGTTGCGGTACGAAGCCCAGTTGCAGCAGCGCCTGCTGCATGGCGGGCTGCGAGACCTGTTGGACGATCGCGGCGCCGACGCGCTGCACCAGTTCGGGCGGCATGCCGGCGGGCGCCATGACGCCGGTGAAGTTCTCCACCACCAGATCGGGCAGGCCGGCCTGCGCCACGGTGGGCACGTCGGGCAGGTCCGCACTGCGCTCGCGGGTGGTGATGGCCAGGGCGCGCAACGAGCCGCCCTTCACATGCGAAAGGGATTCGGGATAGTTCGAGAACACCACGTCCAGGTGGCCGCCGATCAGGTCGGTGAGCGACGGTGCACCGCCCTTGTACGGCACGTGCATCAGCGGTGCGCCGGTCAGCTTCTGGTAGAGCGCCAGCGTCAGGTGCGGCGGCGTGCCGTTGCCGCTGGAACCGGCGGCCAGCGGCTTGGCGGCGGCCGCGCGCGCCAGGTCGTCCATGGTCTTGATGGGGCTTTTGGCGTTTACCACCACCATGATCGGCGAGGAGGCCAGCCCGGCCAGCGGCGTCAGGTCGCGTGTCAGGTCGTAGCCGGCCTTGCCGGCGAACAGCGTGGCGTTGGCGGCATGCGACAGGGTGATGGCCAGCCAGGTGTAGCCGTCGGGCGCGGCATGCGACACATGCGCCGCGCCGATATTGGCGCTGCCGCCGGGCCTGTTTTCCACCACGACGTTCCAGCGCTCGGCGTCGCCCAGGGCCTTGCCGACCTGGCGCGCGGCCACGTCGGTCAGGCCGCCGGGCGGGAAGGGCACGACATAGTTGATGGGCCGTTCAGGCCAGGCGCGTTTCTGCGCCAGCGCCTGTTGCCAGGGAGCCAGCGCACAGAGGCCGGCGGCGCCCAGGGCGCCGAGCACGCGCCGGCGTTGCGCGTCGTCGATGGGTGGGGATTGCTCGCGATTCATTTGTCTTCCTCCTTGGGGGTGGCGCCCGGGTAGGAAATGCGTACGCCTGTGCTGCCGTGGCGGCTTGCGCCCGGGTCTGCATGCTTTTGTGCGTCGGTGCTGCGAGGGTGTTGCGGCGCTGCCGGGCCACCTCTGGAAGTGGGCGGCCCGGCAACGCGGAAAAGAAGCGGCCGGCACGAGCCGGCCGCGCGCCGTCAGGCGCTTTCGAAGATGCGGGTCAGCACGAATTCGCGGTGGCCCAGCGCTTCGGCCGCGGTCCAGCGGCCGTTGGCGGTGGCCAGCATGCATTCCAGCAGCTTGTCGCCGGCCTGGTTCAGGTCGATCTCGCGTTGCAAGAGCGCGCTGGTGTCCACGTCGACGTGCTCCGACATCGTGCGTACGGTGCGGGGATTGGCGCAGATCTTGATGACCGGCAGGATGGGGTTGCCAATGACGTTGCCCTGGCCGGTGGGGAAGAAATGCACCGCGTAGCCCGACGCCGCGCACAGGGTCACCATCTCGGCCGCCGCCGACGACGAGTCCATGAACCACAGGCCGGGGCCGTCGGGGATCTCGGCCTTGTCGATCACGCCGTCCACACGGCAGTGCTTGCCGATCTTCTGGATGTTGCCCAGCGCCTTTTCCTCGATGGTGGTCAGGCCGCCCGCGATGTTGCCCTTGGTGGGCTGCGATTCGGACAGGTCGCTGGTCTTCCAGCGGTCGATCATGGCCTGGTAGCGGTCGAACATGAACATGAAGCGCTCGCGCACGGCGTCGTTGGCGCAGCGCTCGGCCACGATGTGCTCGCCGCCGGTCAGTTCCGAGGTCTCGCCGAACACCAGCGTCGAGCCCAGCGCGTAGAGCTTGTCGAAGGCGTTGCCGACGGTGGGGTTGGCGCCACAGCCCGAGGTGGTGTCGGACTCGCCGCACTTGGTCGAGACCCACAGGTCGGAGATGGGACACGTGCTGCGGGTGAGCGCGGTGGCGTAGTGCACGAATTCCTTGGCGCAGCGCGAGGCGCGCATGATGGTGTCGTGGTCGCCGTGCAGTTCGATGCTGAAGCCCATGACCGGCTTGCCGGTGGCGGCGATGCCGTCGACCACGCGCTTGGTCCAGCCCTCTTCGATGCCGATCACCACCACCGCCGCCACGTTGGGGTTGCAGCCGGTGCCGATCAGGGTGCGAAAGTGCAGTTCCAGGTCTTCGCCGAACTGCAGCCGGCCGTAGGGGTGGGGCAGGGCGAGCGTGCCCTTGATGTTGTTGGCGACGGCCTCGGCGGCGGCGTTGGAAATATCGTCCACGGGCAGCACGATGACGTGGTTGCGCACGCCGACCCGGCCGTTGTCGCGGCGGTAGCCCTGGAAGGTGGTCTGAGCATTGATGACGGACATGATGGTTTCCTGTGTGGGCGAAGGATCGGCTTACCAGCGCTTGGTCTTGATGTTGTGCACGTGGGCGTGCTGGCCGGCCTGGATCGGCGCGACCACGCGGCCGATGTCCACGCCGTACTTGTAGACCGTGTCGCCCACGGCCATGTCCTTCATCGCGACCTTGTGGCCGATGGGAATGTCCTGCGCGGCCCGCACATGGATGATCTTGTCCTCGTCCATGATCCAGGCATTGAGTTCCGTTCCGGCGGTCAGGCCTTCCACCACGGCGACCGCCACCGTGTCCTTGGCATCGTGCAATACGGCGTGAATCATCGTCTTTCCCTCCTGGGTGAGCGCCGCGGCGGAGTGCCGCGGGCGCTTCGGATCACAACGTCCGGCAAATCTTATGGCTCGTTTTTCAGCATGTCAACTAAATCATATATATGAATTGTATGACTTGAGGAGAGGCGCCTCGCGCCGCTACACTGGAGCCCCGGATTTATTGCGATGCACCCATGAACACCAGCCTGTCATCGACTGTGCCTTTGGGCAGTCCCTTGTACGAGCAGGTCAAGCAGGCCGTGCTTGCCGCGCTGGCCCAAGGCGAATGGAAGCAGGGCGAGGCGATTCCGCCGGAAAAGCACCTGGCCGAGCGCTTCGGCGTGTCGATCGGCACGCTGCGCAAGGCGATCGACGAACTGGCGGCCGAGAACATCCTGGTGCGCCACCAGGGCCGCGGCACCTACGTCGCGGTGCACACCCGCAACCACCACTTCTTCAAGTTCTTCCGCATCCTGCGCCAGGACGGCCACAAGTCGTATCCGGCCACCGAGCTGCTGCGCTTTCGCCGCGTCAAGGCCTCGGCCGAGGCGCGCGAGAAGCTGGGGCTGCCGGCCGGCGCCTACGTGTTCGAGTTCCTCAACATGCTGTCGCTGAATGGCGACGTGGTCATGGTCGATGACATCTGCCTGCCGGAATCGCGCTTTCCGGGCATGACCGAGGCGCACCTGCGCGAGCGCGCCAGCACGCTGTATGCGCTGTACCAGGACGTGTTCGGCGTCAACGTCATCGCCACCGACGAACGCCTGCGCACCTGCCTGGCCGATCGTGCCCACGCGCGCTGGCTGGGCGTGGCCGAAGGCGCGCCATTGCTAGAGATCCGCCGCGTGGCGTTTTCGTACAACCGCCAGCCGGTGGAATGGCGCATCTCGCGGGTGAACACCGAGCACTACGAATACCTGGGGCATGAACCCTGGGAGGCAGGCGCCTGACGGTCGCGCCCCTGCCTGCGCGGCGGCAGGGCTTGCGGAACTTGGCGCAAGCAGTGCTAGAATTCCTGCCGCACTACCTAATTTTCGGCGCCGATTTGCCTGATCCGCTTGCGGGCGCCTTCCAATAAATCCAGCTAAAGAGGTCCGTATGACCACTCCTGCCCAACATTTGGCCGGTGATTCGGCCAGCGCCGCGCTTGCAGGCTTGCCTGCTGCCACGGTCGCACCCGTCACTCAGTCCGACGCCGTTGATCCCGGTTCCGTCGGTCTGGTCGCACCCGTCTATCTTCGTTTCGACGAACCGCTGCCTTTGCTCAGCGGCCAGTCGCTGGCCGCCTATGAACTGGCGGTCGAGACCTACGGCACCCTGAACGCCCAGCGCACCAACGCCGTGCTGATCTGCCACGCCCTGAACGCCTCGCACCACGTGGCGGGCCAGGCGGCCGACAGCCCCAGCGATGTGGGCTGGTGGGACAACATGGTGGGCCCCGGCAAGCCGGTGGATACCAACCTGTTCTTCGTCATCGGCGTGAACAACCTGGGTTCGTGCTTCGGCTCGACCGGCCCGGCCAGCATCAACCCCGAGACCGGCGCGCCCTGGGGCGCCGCGTTCCCGGTGCTGACGGTGGAAGACTGGGTGCAGGCGCAGGCCCGGGTCGCGGACCACTTCGGCATCGAACGTTTCGCCGCGGTCATGGGCGGCTCGCTGGGTGGCATGCAGGCGCTGAGCTGGGCCATCACCTTGCCCGACCGCGTGGCCAACTGCGTGGTGATTGCCAGCACGCCGCGCCTGTCGGCGCAGAACATCGGCTTTAACGAGGTGGCGCGGCGCGCCATCATCACCGACCCGGATTTCCACGGCGGCGACTATTACGCGCAAGACACCGTGCCGCGCCGCGGCCTGTCGGTGGCGCGCATGATCGGCCACATCACCTACCTGTCCGACGACGACATGGCCGAGAAATTCGGCCGCGCCCAGCGCGAACCGGCCGCCAACGGCGCCTACCGCTACGGCTACGACGTCGAGTTCGAGGTCGAGTCGTACCTGCGTTACCAGGGCGAGAAGTTCACCCGCTATTTCGACGCCAATACCTACCTGCTGATCACCCGCGCGCTGGATTATTTCGATCCGGCGCGCAAGACCGGCGGCGACCTGGCGCGCGCGCTGGCGCCGGCCAAGGCGGATTTCCTGCTGGTGTCGTTCACCACCGACTGGCGCTTCCCGCCGGAACGCTCGCGCGAGATCGTGCGGGCCCTGCTCAAGAATTCCAGCCCCGTCACCTACGCCGAGATCGACGCGCCGCACGGGCACGATGCCTTCCTGCTGGACGACGCGCGCTACCATGCCGTGGTTCGCGGCTATTACGAGCGCATCGCCCGCGAGCTGGGCCTGGTCGATGCTGCCCAGATCGAAGGATCCTCCGCATGAATCCTGTCACCCCCCGGCCTGCCGTGTCCGTGCTGCGGCCCGACCTGGCCCGCATCGCCAGCTGGATCGAGCCCGGCAGCCGCGTGCTCGACCTGGGCTGCGGCGACGGCGCCTTGCTGGCGCACCTGCGCGATCACCAGCAGGTGCGCGGCGCGGGCGTGGAGCTGGACGACACCTGCGTCATCGCCTGCGTGCGGCGCGGCGTCGAAGTCATCCAGCAGAACCTGGAAGACGGCCTGGCGCTGTTCGACGACAAGCAGTTCGACACCGTGGTGTTGTCGCAGACGCTGCAGTCCATGCACCGCACCGAACACATCCTGCGCGAAATGGCACGGGTGGCACGCCACGGCGTGGTGTCGTTTCCCAATTTCGGCTACTGGCCGCACGGTTGGATGATCCTGCGCGGCCGCATGCCGGTGACGGGCCAGATGCCCTTCCAGTGGTACAACACGCCCAACATTCACCTGTGCACGCTGCGCGACTTCGAACAGCTGGCAGGCGAACTGGGCCTGCGCATCCTGGAACGCGCGACCTTCAACGAAGGGCGTGAAATCAAGGCCTTTCCCAGCTGGCGCAGCACCCTGGCGGTGTACCGCTTCGCGTCGCCCTGACAATCTGCAACGCCGGCTGACGGCCCGGACGATCCGCGCCTAAAATGCCGCAAGCCCGCGGCGCGCACCCCTGCGCCGCGCCGGCCCGTTCCAGGAGACCGTCATTACCGCTGTATCCAACGTCTACACCAGCCCCCGCGTTGCGCCGCTGCTGGTCCTGGGATTTGCCAGCGGATTGCCGCTGGCCCTGACCAGCGGCACCTTGCAGGCCTGGGCCACCGTGGCGGGCGTGCCGCTGCAGCAGATCGGTTTCCTCACGCTGGTAGGCACTGCCTACACCTTGAAGTTCCTGTGGGCCCCGCTGGTCGACCGCTACGTGCCGCCGCTGCTGGGCCGGCGCCGCGGCTGGATGCTGGTCACCCAGATCCTGCTGGGCCTGGCCATCATGGTCATGGGTACGCTGTCGCCGTCGTCGGCGCTGCAGACGCTGGCATTGCTGGCCGTGCTGGTGGCTTTTCTGTCCGCCACGCAGGACATCGCCTTTGATGCCTATTGCACCGACGTGCTGCGCAAGGAAGAGCGCGGCGCGGGTGCGGCGATCAAGGTCATGGGCTACCGGCTGGCCATGATCGTCTCGGGTGGGTTGGCGCTGATCCTGGCTGACAACTGGATCGGCTGGGGCAATACCTACATGGTGATGGGCGGCTTGATGCTGCTGTGCGCGCTGGCCACCTTGTGGGCGCCCGAACCCGAACGCCTGACGCAGCCGCCGCGCAGCCTGGGCGAAGCCGTGGCCGCGCCGCTGCGCGAATTCTTCACCCGTCGCGGTGCGCTGCTGGTGCTGCTGCTGATCGTCCTGTACAAGCTGGGCGACGCCTTTGCTGGCGCGCTGTCGACCACCTTCCTGATCCGCGGCGCGGGCTACACGCCCACCGAGGTTGGCGCGGTCAACAAGGTCATGGGCATGGCGGCCACCATCGTCGGCGCGCTGGCCGGTGGCTTCATCATGTCGCGCTGGACCCTGTACCGGTCGCTGATGGTGTTCGGTATCTTGCAGGCGGTGTCCAACCTGGGGTATTGGCTGATCGCCATCAGCCCCAAGAGCATCTGGCTGATGGGCGGCGCCGTCGGCCTGGAAAACCTGTGCGGCGGCCTGGGCACGGCGTCGTTCGTGGGCTTGCTGATGGCGCTGTGCCGCCAGCGGTTTTCGGCCACGCAATTCGCGCTGCTGTCGGCGCTGTCGGCCGTGGGCCGCACCTATCTGGCCGGACCGCTGACGCCGCCCCTGGTCGAACACCTGGGCTGGCCCGGGTTCTTCCTGGTGACGGTCGTCATCGCGCTGCCCGGCCTGGTGCTGTTGTGGCTATTGCGCAGCCGCATCGAGGCCATGATGCAGGACGGCGATAGCTGAGGCCGGGGCCGGCGACAAGTCTCTTGTCGCCTTGGCCGGCCCAGCCGCCAGCCGCGCCGAACCTATTCCTTGCCGGTCAGCCGCACGATCAGCACGTCGCTGGGCAGGGCTTCCAACAGCCGCTCTGCGACGCTGCCGATGGCCGTGCGCAGCAGGCCAGTGCGGCCATGCGTGCCCGTCACCACCAGATCGGGCCGGTGGTTGAACGAATACTCCGACAGCACCGTTTCCGGCTGGCCGCTTTCCAGCACCACCTTGGGCCGGGGCAGATCCGCCAGCTCCGCCGTGTCGGCGATGAATTCACGCGAGCTCTGCTCGGCCGCCTTGTAGAAGCTGCGCGTCACCGCGTCGTCCGGCACGTTCTTGCCCTGGAACGGCACGTCGTAGGCATGGAACAGCGTCAGGTCGGCGCCGGGCACCAGGTGCAGCGCGGCGCGCAGCGCCTGGCGCGAGCCTGGCGAGAAGTCGGTGGCGATCAGCACATTGCGGTAGGGCTTGCGCGGCCGGGTCTTGACCACCAGCACGGGCTGGCGGGCCTGGCGCGCCAGCTTTTCCACCGTGGTGCCCAGCAGCAGCCGGCCCAGCGTTTCGTCGCGGGCGATACCAGTGACGATCAGCGAGCAGCCGAAACTGTCGGCGGTTTCCATGATGCGCACCAGCGGATCGCCGGTGGCCACCACGACTTCGGTGGGAATCTGGGCGTCGGCCAGGTCTTCGGCCAGCTCGCGCTCGGCCAGGGCCTTGTGGTCGGTGGACAGCCGGCGCCACACGGGGGTGGTCAGCCGTGGCGTCGCGGCATGGCTTTCCATGACGTGCAGCACGACCAGCTTGGTGTTCAATTCCTTGGCCAGTTGCAGCGCCCGGTCCAGCGCGCGATCACCCCGCGCGCTCAGGTCGGTGGCCAGAAGGATGGGGCCTGGTTGTTCAGACATGGTTTTCTCCCGATGTGGGGCCGGGCCGGTGGCTCCCGCTAGCCGTCCGGTTCGGCCGATAGCGCCCTTGCGGGCATACCCCATTGTCCGGCCGGGGCGCTGGGCAGGGCTTGACCGATATCAACCGCGCTTCCAGCGTACGGGATAGCGGGGGCCGACGGCAATGGCGCGGGGCCGTGTCATACCGCCGTGCCATAGCTCCGTGTCAATACAATGGGGCCTGCCGCTGGCCCCGGGGTCCGTCCCCCGCGCCAAGGCGGCGCCCTTCCTTTTCCTACCCGATCCATGTTTTCCGACATTTCCCCCACCCTGCTGCACACGCTCTACCTGGTCGCCATCGTGGCCGAGGCCATGACCGCGGCGCTTTCGGCCGGCCGACGCGACATGGACTGGATGGGGGTCTGCATCATCGCCTGCGTCACCGCGCTGGGCGGCGGCTCGCTGCGCGACGTGCTGCTGGGCCACTACCCGCTGACCTGGGTGATCCATCCCGAATACCTATGGATGACGGCGGGCGCGGCGCTCTTGACCGCCCTGATCGCGCCGGTCATGCGACGCCTGCGCAGCCTGTTCCTGCTGGCCGACGCCCTGGGCCTGGTGGCGTTCACGGTCATCGGCTGCCAGGTGGCGCAACTGATGCAACTGCCGATCACGGTGGTGCTGATCAGCGGCATGATCACCGGCTGCGCCGGCGGCGTGCTGCGCGACGTGCTCTGCAACGAGGTGCCGCTGCTGTTCCGCAAGGAACTCTACGCCAGCGTGTCGGCGGTGACCGGGGCGCTGTACCTGGGCTCGCAAGCCCTGGGGCTGTCGGCCAACGCGGCGGTGCCGATTGCGCTGGCGGCCGGTCTGGCGCTGCGCCTTCTGGCTCTGCGCTTTAACTGGCAGATGCCCAAGTTCGTCTATCGCGACGATTGGGATTGACGCGTTCCAGTTGCGTCTGCTGGCCTGGCGTTGCCTGCGGATGCCGACGTTCGCATCCCGCGCCGGTTGTCAATGGCGCGGTCCAGCCCTCGAACGCCTGCAACAATTTTCCTATTTGTGTTTCAATAGATTTCTAGTATCTTCTCGGTGTCGCAACACTTGCATCACGCAGCACAAGGGGAGCCGATTGGACGTCAAAGCGCCCGCCACGATTCCGTATTTCCTACAGGAGCAGATTCGTGAGTTGATAGTGGATGGCACTATCCGGCCCGGGCAGCCGTTGCGGGAACAAGAACTGGAGCAGCGTTTCGGCACCAGCCGCAGTCCCATTCGGGAAGCCCTGCGTCTGCTGGAACTGAGCGGCCTGGTTACGCATGTCCAACGCAAAGGTTTCAGGGCCACCCTGTATTCAGAAACCCAGATCCGCCACCTGTACAAGCTGCGCGCGGAGCTGGAAGCCTACTGTATCCGCCAGGTCGCCGAGATGGACGACGTGTCGCCGCTCGTGGCTGAACTGCGTACCTACGACGAAGCCATCGCCGCGGCCATGGCCAAGCGCGACGTGCGCGCCTATATCGCGGCGTTGCGCGAGTTCTATCTGGCTGGCGCGCGCTTCACGGGCAATGCGCCGCTGGCGGGCGTGCTGACCAAGCTGTACGAGCAGGTCGAACCGCTGCGCTATCTGCTGGCCAAAGAGACCATGAATTCGAACAACCTGCAGACCTACACCCAGGGCATCACGCAGGCCATGGCCAGCCGCGATTTCGACCGCGCGGCCGAACTGACCCGCGGCTATGTGCTGGATGTGTTGCCGGGCATCCTGCGGGCCTACCACGAGGCCTCGCTGCAGGACGCCGAAGAGTCGGCGCCACGCTACGGGCGCGCTTAGGGCAGCATTCAGGGCCGCGCGGGCTAGGTTTGCGGCAGGCCCATCACGCTTGACGGGTCTTTAGCGCGCCTGCGGCGTGCGCACCGCGATGCCGGCTTGTTGCAGCGCATCGCGGATGGCGCGCGCGAATACCAGCGCATTGGGCTGGTCGCCGTGGATACAGAGCGTGTCGGCTTGCACCGGCACGTCCTTGCCGTCTACCGAGCGGACCTTGCCTTCCTGGGCCATGCGCAGCACTTGCGCGACGGCCTGGTCCACGTCTTCGATCATGGCGCCGGCGCGGGTGCGCGGGGTAAGCGAGCCGTCGTCCTGGTAGGAGCGGTCGGCGAAGACTTCGCTGGCGGCAGCCAAGCCGATGGCGCGCGCGGCGTCGATCAGCTTGCTGCCCGCCAGCCCGTAAAGCAGCAGCGTGGCATCCACATCCTTGACCGCCTGGCAGATGGCGCGCGCCAGGCCTTCGTCCTTGGCGGCCATGTTGTAGAGCGCGCCGTGCGCCTTGACGTGGTGCAGCCGCGCGCCTTGCGAGGCGGCCACGCCGGCCAGCGCGCCGATCTGGTAGACAACGATGTCGTAGGCTTCATCGGGCGTGGTCGGGATCGCGCGGCGGCCAAAGCCGGCCAGATCCTGCAGGCTGGGGTGCGCGCCCAGCGCCACGCCTTGCGCGAGCGCGGCGGCGACGGTCTGGCGCATCGTGGCGGGGTCGCCGCCATGAAAGCCGCAGGCGATGTTGGCCGAGCTGACGAATGCCAGCACCGCGGCGTCGTTGCCCATGGTCCAGGCGCCGTAGCTTTCGCCCATGTCGCAGTTCAGGTCGATGCTTTTGCTCATGTCAGTGTCCTTGTGCCAGCAGCGCGCGCAGCGGCGCCAGCGCATCCAGCAATTGGGTAAAGGCGCGTTCGCGCTCGCCGTCCAGGCGCTGCGCTTCGTCCAGTTCAATCCGCGCAAAACGCAGGGTGCGCCCCGGGGCGTATTGGGCCAGTAGCGGCAGGTCGACCGTGGCGATCTGCGCGATCTTGGGGTAGCCGCCGGTGGTCTGCCGGTCGGCCATGAGAATGATGGCTTCGCCGCCGGACGGCACCTGCACGGTGCCAAAGCACGCGGCTTCCGACAACATCTGGCGGGGTTTGCTCATGGACAGGGCCGGGCCTTGCAGCCGGTAGCCCATGCGGTCCGATTGCGGGCTGATGCGGAACTCCGAGCCGCCGAAGGCGTGGCGGGTGGCTTCGGAGAATTCTTCCCACTGCATGCCGGGCAGAAAGCGAATGGCGTCGCGCTGCTTGTTGCCCAGCGCGCCCGGCAGGTAGATGCGGATGTCCCACAGCGCTTTCTGCAAGGCATCCAGGTCTTGGTCGCCTAGCGCTTGGCGCAGGCCGACCTGGTCGCCCTTGGCGAGCGCACGGCCTTCGAAGCCGCCGAAGCCGCTGCGCAGATAGGTGGTTTCGCTGCCCATCACCGGCGTCAGCGCAAAGCCGCCATGCACGGCCAGATAGCCGCGTACGCCGTTGGCGGGCCGGGCGCCAAACGCCAGCGTGTCGCCGGGGTGGGCCACCAGCGGGCGGTGCAAGGGGATGTCCTGGCCGTTGAGCGTGGCGCCCAGGTCGGCGCCCGCCAGCGCGAAGCCGGCCGGCGCGTCAAAGCGCAGGGTGGGGCCGGTCAGGGTCATTTCCAGCGTGGCGGGGTCGCCGGCGTTGCCGGCCAGCGCGTTGGCCAGGCGGTGCGCGCGTTCGTCCATGGCGCCGGCCGCCGGGATGCCTTGGTGTTGATAGCCTTCGCGGCCGCGGTTCTGGAAACTGGACAGCATGCCCGGCTTGATGACGGTGATGCTCACGGCCGGGCCTCGCGCAGACGGTCGAATGCGTCGGGGGTGATCGGCACGAATCGGACCGAGTCGCCCGGCTGCAGCAGCGCGGCGGGTTCGCGCGCGGGGTCGAACATGGTCAGGGGCGTGGTGCCGATGATGTGCCAGCCGCCCGGCAGCCGGTTGGGGTAGATGACGGTCTGGCGGTTGGCGATGGCCACGGCGCCGGCTGGTACAGCGGTGCGCGGCGACGCGCGGCGCGGCAGGTTCAGTTTTTCGTCGTGCACGCCCAGGTAGGCGTGGCCGGGCGCAAAGCCCAGCATGAACACCATGCTGCGCGGCTGGCTGTGCAGCGCGATGACCTCGTCGGGTGTCACCCCCGCGGCCGCGGCGACATCAAGCAGATCGGGGCCGTGTTCGCCGCCATAGCAGACGGGCACGTCGACTTCGCGGCCACCGGCGGCGTCGGCGGCAATGCCTTCGGCCAAAAGGGCTTCAATGCGTTCGGCCAGGCTGGCGTAGGTGGGGCCGTTGCCCAGGCCGTCGGGTCGGTAATGGACCGCCACCGCCACGAACGAGGGCACGACGTCGGTTACACCCGGCAGGCCAGCGTCGCGCAGCTTGCGCGCCGCGGCCAGACAGGTGCGTCCGATCGAGGCGTCGATCTGGTCGCCGAAAGAGACGATAAGGCAGCGGTCGCCCTGGGGCTGGATGCGCCAGGCGGTTTCGGCCGGAGAAGGTG
>JBEBOQ010000037.1:0-42960 GCA_040396375.1 Achromobacter xylosoxidans | reverse complement strand
GGTCGCGGCGCTCGTCGCGCCACCAGTCCTGCTTCAGGTTGAAGTGCTGGCCGGTGGCCGGCACGAACTGCCACAAGCCGGAGGCCTGGGCGCGCGACAGGGCGGTGGGGTTGTAGGCGCTTTCGACGAAGGGCAACAGCGCCAGTTCGGTCGGCAGACCGCGGCGGTTGATCTCGTCGACGATGAAA
Source organism: Achromobacter xylosoxidans (assembly GCA_040396375.1). GTDB lineage: Bacteria > Pseudomonadota > Gammaproteobacteria > Burkholderiales > Burkholderiaceae_B > Achromobacter > Achromobacter xylosoxidans_D. The sequence goes on along the minus strand of JBEBOQ010000037.1, from coordinate 42,772 downwards.
TACAGGTATTTGCCGGCGCGCTCGGCCATGCGCTGCACCGCCTCGGGGTGGGACGCGTAATAGTCGGTCCACTGCTGCGAGAGGTCGGTGTTCAGGTTGGGGATGGCGAAGCCGCGGCGGATGCGGTCCCAGGCGTCGACCGGCGGATTGGTCAGGTCCACCGTGCGGGACGTGTCGCGGGCGATGTAGCGCCCTTGGGAATTGGTGGTGAGGTTCTTGCTGTCGTGGGATTTGGTTCCTGCGCAACCGGCGAGGACTGCCAGCAGAAGTGGCAGAAGGAGTCGGGAGAAATTCATCGGGCGGTCACTTGAAATCGTTCTTCCATTCACGAAGGGAGGCAAAAACCTCTACCGGCGTCGGGTGGTCGTGGCCGGCCCAGTTGTCTGCGGCGCGGACGACGTCAGCTTGCTGCGTACGCAAAAACGGATTGGTCGCGCGTTCCTGGCCGATGGTCGACGGAAGCGTGGGGAGACCTTCTGCGCGTAATTGCCGGGCCCGCTGATACCACTGTTGCAGGGTGCGGTTGGCGGGTTCGACCGCCATGGCCCAGCGCAAGTTCGCTAGAGTGTACTCGTGTGCGCAAAAAACCTGTGTATCTGGCGGTAAAACAGAAAATTTTTCCAAAGAATCAGACATTTGCGCGGGAGTGCCCTCGAAAAGCCGGCCACAGCCCCCGGCAAACAGGGTGTCGCCACAGAACAGCACAGGCTGTTTTCCCGCCGCCCGCCCGGTGTAGGCGATGTGGCCGGCGGTATGTCCCGGCACGTCCAGCACGGCCAGGTCCAGGTCCAGTTCGGGCAGCACCACGCGGTCGCCTTCGACCAGCGGCACGTCGCAGCGCGGCAATTTTTCGCGCGCCGGGCCGTACACCGTGATGTCGCCGATGCGGGACAATTCGAGAACACCGCCCACATGGTCGCCATGATGGTGCGTGAGTAGAATGGCGCGCAGTCGCAGGCCTTCGCGGGCCAGCCATTGCAGCACCGGGCCGGCTTCGCCCGGGTCGACCACGGCGGCCTGGCCGTCGCGGACGATGGCCCAGATATAGTTGTCGGTGAAGGCGGGCAGGGGCAAGACCGCGGCATTGCGTTCGCGGCCGCCTGCGGGGGCGGTCAAGGCTTGCATGGGATTCGAAGGAATAAGACGTGGCAGAAGAGACTCCGCCGATTGTAGAACTGGCCGAATGGTTCCAGACTCCGCCAGGGCAATACGCCCTGGCCTGGGAGCGCGCGCAGTTCGACGCGGCCGTGGCGGACGTGTTTGGATATTACGCCTGGCAGGTCGGCCTGGCCGACATGAACCTGCTGCGCGCCAACCGCATGCCCTTCAAGGGCTATGTCGGCACCGAGACCCCTTCGCCCGAAAGCGCCACGGGCTGGCAGTCGCGGGTGGTGCTGGCCCAGCCCGAGGCACTGCCGTTCGAATCCCAGAGCGTGGATCTCTTGATCCTGCCGCACGCCTTCGAATGCGCCGCCGAACCCCATAACGTGCTGCGCGAAGTCGAGCGCGTGCTGGTGCCGGAAGGGCGGGTGGTGATTTCCGGCTTCAACCCCTGGAGCATGTGGGGGGCGCGTACGCGCATGCCCGGCATGGAACCCTGGATGCCGCAGCCGCCGTCGTCCCAGGTGTCGTTGCCGCGCCTGAAAGACTGGTTCAAGCTGCTGTCGCTGGAAGTCGAGCAAAGCCATTTTGGCTGCTACGCGCCGGCCTGCCGCAGCGAAAAATGGCTGCAGCGCTGGGGCTTCCTGGAATCGGCCGGCGCCCGCTGGTGGAGCCTGGGCGGCGCGGTTTATCTGGTGTCGGCCGTCAAGCGCGTGGCCGGCATGCGTATCATCGGTCCGGCCTGGAAGACCAAGCCCAAGCGCGCCCGCGCGGCGTCGGTGGTGGTCAACCGCCAGGCGGACGACGGCTTTGACCGCGCCTCCCGCGGTCGGCCGGATTCTCTGTGACAGTACAAGGACAACCAAGCAGCACCATGCAGGACATCAACGCGAACGACCAGAAAGTGGAAATGTGGACCGACGGCGCCTGCAAGGGCAATCCCGGTCCGGGCGGCTGGGGGGTGCTGATGCGCGCCGGCGCGCACGAAAAGACGATGCACGGCGGCGAGGCCCAGACCACCAACAATCGCATGGAATTGCTGGCCGTCATCGAGGGCCTGCGGGCGCTCAAGCGTTCGTGCGTCGTCACCATCCACACCGACTCCCAGTACGTCATGAAGGGCATGACCGAATGGCTGGCTAACTGGAAGCGGCGCGGCTGGATGACCGCCGACAAGAAGCCGGTCAAGAATGCCGAGCTCTGGCAGGCGCTGGACGAACAAGTGCGCCGCCATACCGTGTCCTGGCGCTGGGTCCGTGGCCACGCGGGCGACCCCGGCAACGAGCGCGCAGACCAACTGGCCAACCAGGGCGTGGAATCCATCAAGCGTTCCTGACCGGGCTTGGCGGGGTCGGCGGCCCCCGTGCCGCATCGGGATATACCCTGGGTCGGGCGGATTAGTGCTTTCAGCGCGCTACAGGATTGTTCCAGTATGTAAATCCGGGTGCTACAGTGCCAAGCCTTATTCCAGATCCAGCGGCGCCGCCCCTGCGGGGCATGCACGGCGCGCGCCGCGATACCGCCACATTCGCGCATGAAAAAAGCTGTACTGTTGGCCGCTGTCGCGGCCGGGTTGGCCGCGGGGGCCGCTCTTGGCGTATTCGTGCCGCGCTGGCTTGCGCCTGCGGCCGTCGACGCTTCCAAAGCCACGGCCAGCGCCAAGCCGGCGCCCAAGGCCGCTGCGGCCCGGGTCGAGGTCGCCGCCGTCACTGAAATCCCGTTCGCCCGGGGCCTGTCGGCCGTGGGCAGCTTGCGCTCGGACGAAGCCGTGGTGCTGCGGCCCGAGGTGGCCGGACGCATCCAGTCCATCGAATTCAAGGAAGGCCAGCCGGTCAAGCGCGGCCAGGCATTGATCCGCCTGGACGACTCGGTGCCCAGGGCCGAACTGGCCCAGGCCCGCGCCAACCTGACGCTGGCGCAAAGCCACTACCGCCGGGCCGTGGCCTTGCAGGGCAAGGGCTTCGTCAGCCAGCAGGCGCGCGACGAATCGGCCAGCACGCTCAAGGTCCAGGAAGCCGCCGTGGCGCTGGCGCAGGCGCGCCTGGACAAGATGACCATCACCGCGCCGTTCGCCGGCTTTGCCGGCCTGCGCAGCGTGTCGGTGGGCGACTACGTGAACCAGGGCCAGGACCTGGCGCCGCTCGAGGCCATCGACCCGCTCAAGGTGGATTTCCGGGTGCCGGAAATGTACTTGAGCAAGGTGGGCGTGGGCCAGCAGTTGACGCTGCGCCTGGATGCCTTGCCCGGCCAGGAGCGCCAGGGCCTGGTGTACGCCGTCAGCCCGCTGATCGACGCGGGCGGCCGTTCCATCCTGCTGCGGGCCACCGTGGCCAACCAGGATTCGGTGCTGCGCCCCGGCATGTTCGCCCGCGTGCAGCTGATGTTCAACCAGGACAAGGCGCTGGTCGCGCCCGAAGCCGCGCTGTCGCCTTCCGGCGAAACGCAGTACGTCTACCGGGTCAAGGACGGCGTGGCCGAGCGCCGCGAAGTCACTATCGGCGAACGCCGCGAGGGCCGGGTCGAGATCCTGACGGGCGTGGCGGTCGGCGACCACCTGGTGGTGTCGGGCCTGCAGCGTGTGACCGACGGCGGCGCCGTGCAGGTCGTGAACAACGGCGTGTGACGCCAATTCTTTTCCAGCGAACGGCGGCCCACCATGCGTATCTCCGAAACCTGTATCAAACGGCCGGTGTTCGCGTCGGTGTTGTCGCTGATCATCATCCTGATCGGCCTGATCTCGTATTCGCGCCTGTCGGTGCGTGAGTATCCCAAGATCGATGAACCCATCGTGTCGGTGGACACCACCTACAAGGGCGCCTCGCCAGAGGTGATCGAATCGCAGGTCACCAAGCCGCTGGAAGACCAGTTGGCCGGGATCGAAGGCGTGGACGTCATGACGTCGCGCAGCCGCTCTGAACGCAGCCTGATCAACATCAAGTTCAACCTGTCGCGCAACCCGGACGCGGCCGCGGCGGAAGTGCGCGACAAGGTCTCGCGCGCCCGGCGTTTCCTGCCCGACGAAATCGACGAGCCCATCATCGGCAAGGTCGAGGCCGATTCCCAGCCCATCATCTACATCGCCGTGGAATCCGGCTCGTACTCGGCAATCCAGACCTCCGACTACATCAACCGCTACATCAAGACCCGCCTGTCGGTGCTGCCGGGGGCCGCCGAAGTGCGCGTCTTCGGCGAGCGGCTGCCGTCCATGCGCATCTACGTGGACCGCGACAAGCTCGCCGCCTACGGCCTGACCGTGCAGGACGTCGAAACCGCGCTGCGCAGCCAGAACGTGGAAATCCCGGCCGGCCGCATCGAATCGCGGGCCCGCGAATTCTCGGTGGTGTCGTCCACCGACTTGCAGACCCCGGCGCAGTTCGAAAACGTCATCGTCGCCAACGTGAAGGGCTATCCGGTGCGGCTGCGCGACGTCTCCAAGGTCGAGATCGGCGCCGCCAACGACCGGGTGCTGTCGCGCTTTAACGGCAAGCCCGCCATCAACATCGGCGTCACCCGCCAATCCACCGCCAACCCGCTGGAACTGTCCAAGGCGGCGCGCGAAGAAATCGTGCGCCTGAACGAGAACTTGCCGGCGGGCATGAAGCTGACCATCGCCTACGACTCGTCGGTCTTCATCGAGCGGTCCATCGATTCGGTGTTCCACACCATCGGCGAAGCCATCATCCTGGTGGTGCTGGTGATTTTCTTCTTCCTGCGCAATCTGCGGGCCAGCATCATCCCCATCGTCACCATCCCGGTGTCGCTGGTGGGCGCTTGCGCCCTGATGTATTTCTTCGGCTTTTCCATCAATACGCTGACCTTGTTGGCCATGGTGCTGGCCATCGGCCTGGTGGTGGACGACGCCATCGTGGTGCTGGAGAACATCTTCCGCCACATCGAAGACGGCATGCCGCGCAAGGAAGCGGCGCTGCGCGGGTCGCGCGAGATCGGCTTCGCCGTGGTGGCGATGACCATGACCCTGGTCACCGTGTATGCGCCGCTGGCGTTCGCCACCGGCCGCACCGGGCGGCTGTTCATTGAATTCGCGCTGGCGCTGGCCGGCGCGGTGCTGGTGTCCGGCTTCGTGGCCCTGACGCTGACGCCCATGATGTGTTCGGTGCTGCTGCGCCACCAGACCAGCCACAGTCGCTGGTACAACCTGATCGAAGGCTGGTTGAACGCCATGAGCCGCGGCTACCGCCGGCTGCTGGGCGCATCGCTGCGGCATCGGTGGCTGGTGGTGGCCATCGGCGTGGCGGTGGCCGCCGGCAGCGGCGTGCTGTTCAAGGTGGTCAAGAGCGAGCTGGCGCCCATCGAAGACCGTGGCGTGGTGTTCGGCATCGTCAGCGCGCCCGAAGGCGCCACGCTGAACTACACGCTGGACAGCATGCAGGGCATTGAGCAGTTCTACGCCGCCATCCCCGAGGCCAGCGGCAGCCAGGTGACCGTGGGCTTTCCCACCGTGACCGACGGCACCGCGATCCTGCGCTTGAAGCCCTGGGAAGAGCGCGGCCGCAAGCAGCAGGCCATCACGCAAGAGCTGCAGCCGCTGTTCTCGTCGCTGCCCGGGGTGCGCGCGTTCCCCACCAATCCGCCGTCGCTGGGCCAGTCGGCACGGTCCAAGCCGGTGGAATTCATCATCATGAGCCAGGCTTCCTATGAAGAACTGGCCCGCCTGACCGACGTGTTCCTGACCGAGCTGCGCAAGTATCCCGGCCTGCTGAACCTGGATACGGACTTGCGCCTGAACACACCCGAACTGCGGGTGCGGGTGGACCGCGACAAGATGGCCGACGTCGGCGCCAACGTGGATACCGTGGGCCGCACGCTGGAATCGATGCTGGGCGGCCGCCAGGTCACCCGCTACAAGGACCAGGGCGAGCAGTACGACGTGATCGTGCAGGTCACGCCGCGCGACCGCGCCACCCCCACCGACATTTCCGGCATTCACATTCGGGCGCGCGACGGCAGCATGGTGCAGCTGGACAACCTGCTGGGCGTGCACGAAGGCGTGTCGCCGCAGTCGCTGAACCACTTCAACCGCCTGCGCGCGGTCAAGATCGACGCCGCGGTGGCGCCGGGCTATGCGCTGGGCGAGGTGCTGGCCCACATGCACCAGGTGGCGCGCGAAGTGCTGCCCAACACGGTGGTGACCGATCTGGACGGCCAGTCGCGCGAATTCCGCGATTCGTCGGGCAGCATCTACCTGGTGTTCGCCATGGCGCTGGCCTTCATCTACCTGGTGCTGGCGGCCCAGTTCGAAAGCTGGCGCAACCCCTTCATCATCATGCTGTCGGTGCCGCTGTCCATGACCGGCGCGCTGCTGGCGCTGTGGCTCAGCGGGGGCACGCTGTCCATCTACAGCCAGATCGGCCTGATCACGCTGGTGGGGCTGATCACCAAGCACGGCATCCTGATCGTGGAATTCACCAACCAGCTGCGCGACGAGGGCCGCGAACTGTTCGAGGCCGTCACCGAGGCCAGCGTGCTGCGCCTGCGGCCGATCCTGATGACCACCGGGGCCATGGTGCTGGGCACCGTGCCGCTGGCGCTGTCGTCGGGGGCGGGCGCCGAATCGCGCCAGCAGATCGGGTGGGTGCTGGTGGGCGGACTGATGCTGGGTACACTACTGACCTTGTTCGTCGTGCCGGTGGCCTACACCCTGATCGCCACCGCACGCAAGAAACCCGGCCCCGCCGGCAGCGCAGCGCATCCTCCGGCCGAGCCGGCCGCCCCGGATGCCCATACGCCGCCGGCGCCTGCGGCCCACGCGTCGGAATAGCTTTATGCGCCAGATCATCTTTGACACTGAAACCACCGGGCTGGATCCCGCCCAGGGACACCGCATCGTCGAAATCGGCTGCGTCGAACTGGTCAACCGGATGGCCACCGGCAACAACCTGCACATCTACCTGAACCCGGACCGCGACAGCGACCCCGAGGCGCTGGCGGTGCACGGCCTGACCACCGAGTTCCTGTCCGACAAGCCGCGCTTTGCGGAAGTGGCCGACGAGTTCGTCAAGTTCATCCAGGGCGCCGAACTGATCGCGCACAACGCGGCGTTCGACGTGAAATTCTTCAACGCCGAGCTGGCCAAGACCGGCCGCGGCCCGATCACCGAATACTGCGCAACGGTCACCGATTCGCTGTTGCACGCGCGTTCGCTGTTCCCGGGCAAGCGCAACTCGCTGGACGCGCTGTGCGACCGCTTCGGCATCTCCAATGCGCACCGGACGCTGCACGGCGCCTTGCTCGACTCGCAGTTGCTGGCGGAAGTCTGGCTGGCCATGACCCGCGGCCAGGACGCGCTGCTGATCGACGTCGACGACAACAGCCAGGGCGCCAACGGCGGCGTGATGCTGGCCAAGTTCGATGCCTCCGGCCTGCCGGTGGTCAAAGCCAGCGAGGCTGAACTCGCCGAGCACGAAACCTACCTGGCCGCGCTGGACAAGTCGGTCGGCGGCGACTGCGTCTGGCGCAAGATGGACGCGCCGGTGGCGGTCAACTGAAGATTTTCACAGGCGACTTGCACACACCCAAAAAAGCGTGCTAATATTTCGCCTCTTTCGGGGTGGTTAGCTCAGTGGTAGAGCACTGCCTTCACACGGCAGGGGTCACAAGTTCGAAACTTGTACCACCCACCAAAGACCCTCGAAGAGCATTGTGCAGGCTGCAAAGCCGGTGATTGCGATTCGAGACAGGGGTAGCGTAAATGCCGCCCCAAGCAATGAAGCCAACCCTAGCGGTTGGCTTTTTTGTTTTCAGGTGCTTGAATTTCGGCGATTGAATCTTGGCGATTGAGTCTGCCGCCTGAATTCCGGCCCCTGAAGTGTGTGGGGGAAAGCAAAGCCCACATCCTTGATCTCGCGCAAGCCGCGCGCCTGCGATTGCGCGCCATCGTGCCCGGCCTTGCCTATGATGAAGAAAGCCCTGGAGACAACTCCAGCTTTCGGAGACCGTCCTTTCGGAGACCATCATATGCACCCCAGCACCAACACCATGTTGATCATCATCGTCACAGGCGTGGCGCTCATGTTGGTCGGGTTCGGACTGCGGGACCGCAACATCGGCATGGGCTTGATGGGCATCGGCCTCATCACGGCCATTGGCACCATCATCTACAAGGCGTACCTCACCTTCTATTGAGGCCCGGCGGGCAACCCCGCTCGCCCGCGGTTCAGCCTTTGGGCGGCGTTTGCCGCGCGACCCGCGCCAGCAAGGTATCCAGCTGATTGGCGAAGGCCTTGCGGTCCGCCTGGCTGAACGCGGGCGGACCGCCCGTATCCACACCGCTGGCGCGCAATTCTTCCATCATGTCCCGCACCGCCAGCCGTTCCCGGATGGTTTCCGGCGAATAGCGTTCGCCGCGCGGGTTCAGCGCCATCGCGCCTTTTTCCAGCACTTGCGCCGCCAGCGGGATGTCGCCCGTGATCACCAGGTCGCCGGCGACGGCCCGCTCGACGATATGGTCGTCGGCCACGTCGAAGCCGCGCGGTACCTGCACCGCGCGGATCAGCGGCGACGGCGGCGTATGCAGCGGCTGGTTGGCCACCAGGGTCAGGGGCACCTGCCAGCGCTGCGCGGCGCGGAACAGGATGTCCTTGATGACCCCGGGGCAGGCGTCGGCGTCGACCCAGATATGCATCAGCCCAGGGCCTTCTGCAGGGCTTCGGCCACCAGGTCGTTGGTGGTGATGCCGCGTTCGGCGGCGGCGGCGCGCAACTGGTCCGCCTGAACCTGCGACAGCTTCAGGGGAAACGGCACCAGGCCGGCGGCCTGATCCAGCTTGCGCTGTTCGCGGCGGTCGGGCGCCTGCGAGGCCACGCCGAAGCGGTCGGGCGTGGCGGATTGCTTGAGTTGGCCGGCCAGTTTCAGCGCCTGGTTCTTTTGCAGATCGAATTTATTCATGAAGATTCCTGATTGGGAGCGCCATCATAAGCGCAAGCGCCGTTAGCGGGGTTTAGGGTGCTCGAGTGCGGCCAGTCCTTCTTGCGCGCCGTCGTGCAGGGGCACGCTCAGGCCACGCCGGGCGGTGGCCACGCTGACCTGGGCGCCCTGGGCCGATCCGGCGGCCAGCAGGTCCTGCCCGGTCTGGTAGACCGCGCGCACCACTTCCAGGGCTTCGTCGCGGGTCAGGTCCGAGGTAGTCAGCAGCAGCGCCGCCATGCCGACGGTGGCGACCGGCTCGGGCTGGTTGGGATAGGTGCCGCCGGCGATATCCAGCGGCATCAGCGCGTTGTCCTGGGCGACCAGGGCCTTGATCGCGGCGGGGTCCAGCGGCAGCAGCTTCAGATGCGCCTGGGTCAGCGCGTCGCGCAGCGGCGTGGCGGGCACGCCGATCACCTGGGCGGCGGCATCGATCGCGCCACTGTTCAGCGACGGCAGCGAGCCGGCAAAGGGCGTGGGCACGGCCTCGTAGTCGCGCCCCGCCTGCAGGCCGTGGGCCGCCAGCACGGTTTCCAGCGTGGCGCGCACCGCCGAGCCCTCGGGGCCCAGTGCGATCTTCTTGCCCTTCAGGTCGCGCACGCTGCGCAGTTTGGCGTCATCGCGTACGACGATGTGCACCAGTTCCGGATATAGGCTGCCCAGCGCCCGCAGCCCTGTGAACGGCCCTTGCGCCGCGAACGGACCCCGGCCTTCGTAGGCCAGCTTGGCCGTATCGGCCTGGGCCAGCCCGACGACGGCATCACCGCTGCGCAGCAGGGCGATGTTCTCGGCGCCGCCGCTGGTGATCAGCGGCGTGACGCGGATCTGGCGGGCCTGGCCCACCGCGCCCAGCGCCCGCGCGAAGGTGACGTACTCGCCCCGGTCGGGGCCGCCCGCCAGCGGGTAGCCCTGTTGCATGCGCGCCAGCCGGCCGTTGATGCGCGCGACTGAGCGTTCCAGCTCTTGTTGCACCACGTGCTGCGCGGTGCTGGACGCGCTGTAGGCGACGGAATGGGTGATCTGGTCCAGCGTGTCCAGCAGGCGCTGCGTCACGGGCGGCGGCGCGCCGGTGTCCAGCGACGGGGCCTCGGCGGCCTTGAACCCGGCCGGCGTCACCAGCGTCCAGGCGTCGCCGTCTTTGCGGTAGATGGCGCTGGCGTGCGCCACGATGCGGTCGCCGGCCTGGTTGCCGCTGGACTTCACGCCGCTGATGCTGCGCGGGCCGGCGCCCAGCAGGGTCACCAGGGCGGCGGCGCCAGGCTGGTCCCACGCGCCCAGCGAGATGTCGCGCGTCACTTCCAACCGCAGGTCGTAATAGACCACGCGGCGGGTTTCGCCGGCCGGCGCGCTGTTGTCGGCAGCCGAGCCCATGCGCTTGATGTCATCGATGCGGAACAGGCCCGCGCCGTAGGTGGCTGTCAGGCTGCGTTCGACATCGGCGCGCAGCGCGTCCGTCTCGGGCGCACGGCCGCAGGCGGCCAGCACCAGGCACAGGGCCATCAGCAGGAAGCGTTTCAACATGCTCACATGCCTCCCACGAACGGCAAGGAAATCAGCGAGGTCAGCACGATCACGTTCAGGATGTCCACCAGGAAGGCGCCCGTGACGGGTACCACGATGAAGGCCTGGGGCGCGGGGCCGTGGCGCCGGGTCAGCGCCTGCATGTTGGCGATGGCGGTGGCGGTAGCGCCCAGCGCAAAGCCGCAGAAAGCCGCCGACATGATGGCGGCCTCGTAGTCGCGCTTGAGCAGCCGGAACACCACCCAGGCGGCATACAGCGCGCAGAACAGCGTCTGCACCGCCAGGATCAACGCCAGCGGCCCGGCCAGGCGCGCCACGCTGGACAGGTCCAGCGTCATCATCGTCATGGCCAGGAACAACGACAGGGTGACAGTGCCGATGATTTCGGTGGCGCGGTCGTCCAACTTCAGGCCCAGGCGTTCGCCGCCGTTGCGGATCAGTACGCCGGTCGCCAGGCACCACAGGAAATTGGGCAGGCTGACGGGGGCGCCTTCCACCAGCGTCGCCAGGAAACCGCCCGCCACCAGGCAGACGAACGCCGCGGTCATCGAAGAGATGAACGAAGCCGGTGTCGACGGCGCCTGCGCTTGTTCCAGGTCGGGCGCGTCGTGGCCGCCGTCGGCCAGGGGGTCCAGGCTGCCCCGCAGCTTGTGGCGCCGCATGATCCATTCGGCCACCGGGCCGCCCACCACGCCGCCCAGCACCAGGCCCAGGGTGGCGGCGGTCATGGCCAGCGCGATGACGTCCTGGATATTGTTGAAGTCGGCGAAGCGCGTGGCATAGGCCGCGCCCGTGCCGTGCCCGCCCACCAGGGTGATGGTGCCGCCCAGCAGGCCCATCAGGGGATGCATGTCCAGCAGCCAGGCCATGCCCAGCCCCACCGCGTTCTGCAACACCAGGAAGGGGATCAGCGCCAGCAGGAACGCGATCAGGCGCGGACCGCCCTTGGCCAGCAGCTTCAGGTTGGCGGTCAGGCCGATGCAGCCGAAGAACAGCAGCAGCAGCGTCGGCTTGATGCTGGTTTCCAGCGCCACGGAGACGCCGCCCCAGGTGGACAGCAGGTAGGCGCCGACAGCGAACAGCAGGCCGCCCACGATCGGGTCAGGGATGCTGTAGCGCGCCAGCACGCCGATCCGCGAGGTCAGCACGCGGCCCACGGCAAGCACCAAGCAGCAGGCCAGCAGGGATTGGACAGGGGAAAGCGAAATCATGAAAACCTTTGCGCCCCGCAGGGCGCCGCAAATTCAGAGCGGAAACGCGCGCGCCATGTAACTGGCATCCTGGCCGTAGCCTTCAAGCTTGTCGGCCAGGTCCTGGCCGCCGGCCGAGACAGGCGCATAGCCGTGGCGTTGCCAATACCCCACCGCGGAACCCAGCGACACCAGGCTGGCGCGTCGTAAACCCGACTGCATGGCGCCCTGGGCCGCCGCGCCCAGCAGGGCCTGGCCCACGCCCAGCCCCTGGGCCGATGGCGCTACCGCGCAGTCGTGCAGAAACCAGTGGTCCGCCGATTGGGGCAGCGCGGCCAGCGGCGCGTCCAGCGTCGGCGGCAGACCCGCGTCCCAGGGATACGACACCAGGTAGCCCAACAGCGGGTCCGCATCGCGCGGCGCGGCGGCCTGCGCCACCCAGCAATGGGTCGGCGCCAGCGACAGCCGGTTCAGGAAGAATTCAGCGCTTTCCAGCAGAAAACCTGGGTAGGCCTGGGCCTGCACCTGCAGGATGTGCTCCACGTCGCCGGTCAGCATGGGGCGAACTCGATATTGCATAACCACCTTTGAAAACAAGAGCTTCGCGCATTTTACCGGTGTCGGGCGGGGCGCCCGCCGGCGCCGCTTTACGTCGTTTCACATATCGGGGACAGAGATTCACGCGGCTTTATACATTTGTGCCATCCCGCTTTCTAGAATCGTCTGAACCAATGCCGGTTCGGCAGCCGATCCATTTCATGAAAATTCGACGAGGGCCTGCGCATACTCCGTCCCATAACGTCCCGCATTCCAGTTTCAGAGCCTTATGCACATTCAATTTCGGTCCGAGCCCATGGGGCAGCAAGTCCTGACCAAACCGCTTCCCGTGGAAACGGTTTGGCGGACCGCTGCCGCCAACGTGCCCTACGACACCTGCGTCACTTGCGTCATTCCTTGCCTGAATGAATGCGAGAACCTGCGCGTGCTGCTGCCCTTGCTGCGCAGCCGCCTGGCAGCGCTGTGCACCGGCTGGGAAATCATCGTCGCCGACGATGGCAGCACCGACGGCACCGAAGCGCTGATGGCCGAATGGACTCAATACGATGGCTTCCGCTATGTGCAGCTGTCGCGTAACTTCGGCAAGGAAGCCGCGCTCAGCGCCGGCCTGGAAAGCGCCACCGGCGACGTCGTCATCTGCCTGGACGCCGACATGCAGCACCCGCCCGCGCTGATCGAACAGATGCTGGCCCGCTGGGCCGCCGGCGCTGAAATGGTCTACGCCGTGCGTGAAAGCCGCAACGACGAATCCTGGATCAAGCGTACCGGCGCGCGCTGGTTCTACAAGCTGCTCAGCGGCGCCCGCGGCGTGGATGTGCCGGCCCATGCCGGCGATTTCCGCCTGATGGACCGTGGTGTGGTGGACGCGCTGAACGCGCTGCCCGAGCGCACCCGCTTCATGAAGGGCCTGTACGCCTGGGTCGGCTTCAAGGGCGAAGCGTTGCCCTACACGCCCGACGAGCGCATGCATGGCGACAGCCGTTTCGGCAGCATGCGCCTGGCGCGCCTGGCGCTGGACGGCCTGACCGCCTTTACCACTTGGCCGCTGCGCCTGGTGAGCCTGGTCGGTGTCCTGTTCGCCGTGCTGGCGATGGCCTACGCGACGTACCTGGTGGGCGAATACCTGGTATCGGGCAACGAGGTATCGGGCTGGACCACGATCGTGACGGCGGTGCTGTTCTTTGCCGGCGTCAATCTGATTTCGTTGGGCGTGGTCGGCGAATACGTTGCCCGTATCTTCGACGAGGTCAAGGGACGCCCGCTGTTCGTGGTGCGCCGCCGTCAGGGGCATGCCGCCCGCTCCGACAAGGCAGCACACTGATGACCTCCGTGACGCAACGCCCGGCGCGCTCCGAATGGATCCCGCCGGCAGGATGGTTCCTGCTCGCCATCGGCTTCTGGTTGATCTTCCTGGCGTGGGTGCGGCCGCTGACGCTGCCCGACGAAGGCCGTTACGCCGGCGTCGCCTGGGACATGCTGCGCAGTGGCTCGCATGCGGTGCCGCTGCTGGACGGCATGCCATATTTCCACAAGCCGCCGCTGTACTACTGGATGACCGAGCTGTCGTTCACGGTGTTCGGCGTGCATCCGTGGGCCGCGCGCCTGCCGTCATTGCTGGCGTCCTGGGCCGCCATCGCCGCGCTCTATGGCTTCGTGCGGCGTTACCGCGACGCCTTCACTGCGACGCTGTCCGCGCTGGTCCTGGCCACTGTGCCGTTCTTCTACGGCGGCTCGCAGTTCGCCAACCTGGACATGCTGGTGGCCGGCATGATCACCCTCTGCGTGCTGGCCGCGGCCGATACGGTGCTGCGCGCCGAGCGTGGCCAGGCCTACCGCTGGATGTCGCTGGCCGCCGCCGCACTGGCGGGCGTGGCAATGCTGGCCAAGGGCCTGATCGGCCTGGTACTGCCCGGCGCCATCCTGTTCGTCTGGTTGGTGTGGAGCCGCCGCTGGCGCGGCCTGGCCGCCTTGCTGTGGCCGCCGGCGCTGCTGGTGTTCGCCGTCGTTGCGGTGCCGTGGTTCGCCTTGATGCAGATCCGGTACCCGGGCTTTTACGACTATTTCTTCGTCTACCAGCACTTCCAGCGCTTCGCCGAGGGCGGCTTCAATAACGCCCAGCCGTTCTGGTTCTACCTGCCGGTGGTGGTGGGGCTGTCCTTGCCCTGGTCCCTGTGGGGCGGTGGCATCCTGCGCAAGGCATTCTGGGCCGAGGGCCCGCAGCGCGACCTGCGTCGCCTGGCCCTGGTCTGGTTCGTGGTGGTGGTCGGCTTTTTCTCGCTGCCCAGTTCCAAGCTGGTCGGCTATGTGCTGCCGGCGTTGCCGCCGCTGGCCTTCCTGTTGGCCGAAGTCATTGTCGCCGCATGGCGCCAGAAAAGCGATTCCCTGACGCCGCGGCTGGTACGCATCTGCACCGGCGTCGGCGCCGCCATCTGCGTGGTGGCCATCGGCATCGCTGCTCATAGCGCCCGTGGCAGCGCGGGGCCGCTGGCCAAGGTGATCCGGCCGTTGACCCAACCCGGCGACACCTACGTATCGTTGCATACCTATCCGTTTGACCTGGCGCTATACGCCCAGGCGCCGCAGCCATCCTGGGTCGTGGACGATTGGCTCAATCCGGAAGTGCCGGTGCGCGACAACTGGCGCAAAGAGCTGTACGACGCCGCGAAATTCGAACCCGAGGTCGGCAAGCAAGTGCTGGTCAACCCGCAGGACTTCGAGCCTCGCCTGTGCGCCGCGCCGGAAGGATCCCGCTATTGGATCTGGGGTACCAATTCGGACGTGGGCAGGTATCGCGTGCTGCAGGGCATGGAACCGGTGGCGACCAGCGTGAAATACGTGATCTGGCATCTGGTGACAGACGCGGCCTTCAAGCAGCGGGTTTGTGGCGAAACGCCCAAAGCCGGCTCGTGATGAAGGTGCCGATCGCCAGCGCAATCAGGATGAGTGCCAAGAGGATGTCGTAGCGTACGGCCGTTACCCGCAGCAACCAGGCGTAAGCGGATTCATTGATCACAAAGCCAACGGCTGAAATGAAGAAGAAACGGCGGACTGCTATGGTCCAGGGTGTGTGGGAATGTCTGAACGTAAGTCGGTAGTGCCCGCTGAAGGAAACCACGAACGCCACCAGCCAGCCGATCAGGTTGGCCAGGAGCGGCGCGGCGCCCAGGGCTTCCACGCAGGTGACGGCGACTCCCCAATGGGTGGCGGCCGCTGCGCATCCGACGGCGATGAACAGACTGACTTGTTGAAGCAGGGCGCGCATGTGGGGCGTGTCGAGGAAAAATTGCGGGGTGAGGACATGACCAAACGTGTAGTGGTCTGCGGTGACGATTTTGGCATGAATGCCGACATCGATGAAGGCATGATTGCGCTGGCCGCCATGGGCAGGCTGAGCGCCGTCAGTTGCCTGGCTCAAGGTCCGACCTTGGCTGCCAACGCGCCTCGCCTGGCTGCCCTGGACGCCGATATCGGCCTGCACATCAATTTCACCGAGTCGATGGGGGCTGGCGACGCCGACCTGCCGAGCCTGTCCCGGTTGATCTTGCGCGGCTACGCACGCCGGCTGGATGCGGCCTGGGTCGACCAGCGCCTGACGCGTCAGTTCGACGCCTTCGAGGCCGCCTTTGGCCGCGCGCCCGATTATGTGGACGGGCACCAGCATGTACACCAGTTGCCCATCATCCGCGAACGCTTGCTGCACTTGCTCAAGCGCCGCTATGGCGCCAGCACGCCCTGGTTGCGCCAGACTGCGCCCGGCGCGCTCTGCGGCATTCCGCTGAAAGAATCGGTCAAGGCCCGCATCATCGGCGCGCTGGGCGCGGCCGAATTGGGTCGCCAGGCCCGCCAGGCAGGGTTGCGCACCAATCGTCGGATGTTGGGCGTCTACAGTTTCGAAGGCGGCAAGCGGCGCTATGCCGACCTGCTGCAAAACTGGTTGTTCAACGCCCAGGACGGTGATCTGTTGATGTGCCATCCGGCCAAGGACAGCTCGGGCGGCAGCGCCATGGCGCGCCAGCGCCGGGCCGAATACGACGTGCTGGCCAGCCCCAAGCTGGGCGATTGGCTCGCCGCCAATGGCGTGCGCATCGCCCGCCTGCCGGCCGTGTCCGCCAGCGCCACGACGCGTCCCGGGGCAACCCCGCGACGCGAGGCCGCGACCGGCTAGGACGCCGCGCTAAGCCTGCGTCAGGTTCTGCAGCAGCCAGGCGCCCGCCGGCCCCAGGGGGCGGCGGGTCGACCAGACCGCATCCACCCGGATCTGCCGCGGCCAGCCCGGCACCGCCAGTTCCACCAGTTGCCCGCGCCCGAAACGCTGCAGCATCCAGCGCGGCAACTCGGCCCAGCCGAATCCCAGGTTGGCCATTTCCAGCAGCATCAGATAGCCCGGCGCCGACCACGTCGAATGCGAGGGGGCGGGCGCCTTGTCGTCCAGCTCATAGGTGCTCAGGCGCAGTTCGCGTTCGGTCTTCAGGTGGTCGGCCGTGATGCTGGACAGCGCCGCCAACGGATGGCCGCGCCCCACGCACAGCACGATTTCCGATGCTTCGCGCAGCGTGGCGTGCGCCACGTCGGGCGGATAGCTGTCCTGCGCCGCCATCAGTCCCAGGTGGGCCCGGCCCTGCTGCACCAGCGCCACCACATCCTCGTATTCCGCGATCAGGCATTCGAAGCGCAGCGCCGGATAGCGCCGGTCGATCTGGCTGAGCATGTTCTCAAAGGTTTCGGACTGAAACGTGTCCGACAGCACCACCGTCAGGCGCGGTTCCAGTCCGGCGGACAACTGGCTGGCGCTGCGATTCAAGCGGTCGTTTGCCGCCAGTACCTGCTGGGCGTGGCCGAGCAGCACCTGGCCCGCTTCGGTCAGCGCCGGCTGGCGCTGGCTGCGGTCGAACAGCGCCACGTTCAGGTCCACCTCGAGATTGGCGATGGTTTCGCTGACGGTGGACTGGCTTTTACCCAGCTTGCGGGCCGCGGCCGAAAAGGTGCCTAGGGCGGCCACCTGGGCGAAGGTAGCCAGGGATTCCAGGGAATGGCGCATGAGCGGGGCTCGTTATGGGAGAAAGCTCGGGGGTGAAGTTCGGGTCGAAGTTCGGGTCGAAGTTTTATACCTATCGGATTTTCCGATGGATATTATCTTTATCGTACCGGAAATATCGTCGAAAATCGCCGGGTTACTCAAGCAACCGACCTCAGGTGGGTCATGACGCAAGCCAAGAAAACCCTCAAAGAACGCTTTTTCCATGCGTTCCTGTTCGAAATCCTCGCCATCGGCCTGTGCGCGCCGATCGCGGCCTGGGCCATGGGCAAATCCCTGTTTGAAATGGGTGTGCTGACGGCGGTGATCGCCTGGATCGCGCTGGTCTGGAACATGATCTACAACGCCGGTTTCGACCGCCTGGAAAACCGCCTGGGCATCACCCGCAATCTGCGGGTGCGCATCGTGCACGCGTTCGGCTTCGAACTGGGGCTGATCCTGATCGTGATTCCGCTGGCGGCCTGGTGGCTCAACATCAGCCTGTGGCAGGCGTTCGTGCTGGATATCGCGCTGGTGCTGTTCTATCTGCCCTACGCGTTCTTCTACAACCTGGCGTACGACCGGGCCCGCCCGCGCGTCATGGCCTGGCTGGCGCGCGGCGCCAAGGACGCGGCCGAGCCGGGCGCGGCCACGGCCGCCGCCGCTACGCGTCAATGACCTTGCGCGTGAACATCTCCAGATAGTCCATCAGCGAATCCGCGCCCTTGATGGCCGCGGCTTCGTCGCCCGTGGCGATGCCCTCGGCCATGGCCATGTGGCGCCGGGCGCCCTCGGCGATATCGCCTTCGTGCTGATAGGCGTACCAGAAGCGCCGGCACTGGATGATCAGCGGTTCCACGGCATTCACCGCCGACACGTTGCGGCAGGCGTTATGGCAGACGTGGTCCAGCGACTGGTCGGCCTGCATGTAGTCGTCCAGGTTGCCGCCATCGGCGGCGCGGATCATCTGCGCCGCGCATTGCACGATCTGGCTGCGCTGCGCCGGCGTGGCCCGGCGTGCGGCGCTGGCGGCGATCAGTTGCTCCAGCGCCCGGCGGGTCTGGATCAGGTCCATGTGGTCGGCCAACTGGATCATCGACACCCGCAGGCCACGGCGCGGCTCCTGGCGGATCAGCCCGGCCGCCACCATGCGCAGCAGCGCTTCGCGCAGCGGGGTGCGGCCCAAGCCGGTTTTTTCCACCAGGTCTGCTTCCACGACCGCGCTGCCGGGCTGCAATTGCAGCGTGGCGATCATGCTTTCGATCTGGTCGTAGGCGACGTCGGCGGCGCGCCGTTTGGGTTCTGCTCCGGCTATCAATTATTGTTTTCCTTCGTTTTGCGCCACTGCGTGTAGGCCAGCCATTCGCCGACGAACCCGCGCCGGAAGAACGACACGCACAACACGAAAATCAACCCGATGACGATGGTGACGACATCGCCCAGGGTGGCAAGGTAGTTCTGCAGGCTGACCACCAGGGTGGCACCCACCACGGGGCCCCACACGGTGCCGATGCCGCCCAGCAGCGTCATCAGCAGCACCTCGGTTGAGGTGGCCAGCGACACGTCGTTCAGCGCCACCAATTGCAGCACCAGCGCCTTGAGCGACCCGGCCAGGCCGGCGACCGAGGCGGACAGCACGAATGCCAGCAGCTTGCACCGATCCGTATCGTACCCTAGCGAAATCGCACGCGGCGCGTTGTCGCGCAGGGTCTTGAGCACCTGGCCAAAGGGCGAGTGGATCACGCGATACACGAACAGGAATCCCAGTACGAAGACCCCCAGCGTGAAGTAGTACATGTTGAAATCCGAGCTCAGGTCGACCAGGCCCAGGAACTTGCCGCGCGGAATGCCCTGCATGCCGTCTTCGCCACGCGTCCATCGGACCTGCACTGCCATGAAGTACGCCACCTGCGACAGCGCCAGCGTGATCATGGCGAAATAGATGCCCGTGCGGCGGATGGCCAGCCAGCCGATCGCGTAGCCGATGACGGCGGCCATGGCCACGCCGCACAGCATCGCCACTTCCGGCGGCAGGCCGGCCGCGCCGTACAGGATCATCATTTCACCGGCGGCATAGCCCGCCCAGCCGAAAAACGCGGCATGGCCGAACGACACCAGGCCGGTAAAGCCGGTCAGCAAGTTGAAGGCCAGCGCGAACAGCGCAAAGCACAGCACCTTCATGACGAACACCGGATAGACGACCTGCGGAAAGAACGGGACCAGCAGGGCCGGCACCAACAGCAGCGCCAGGATGCGGATCGAAAGGGGGATGCGCGACACTTATTTCTCCTTGCCGAACAGGCCCGCGGGGCGCATCAGCAGCACCACCGCCATCACGATGAACACGACCACGGTGGAGGCTTCCGGGTAGAACACTTTGGCCAGGCCCTCCAACAGGCCCAGCGCCAGGCCAGTGACGATGGCGCCCATGATCGATCCCAGTCCGCCGATCACCACCACCGCGAACACGATATTGAGCAAGTTCGACCCCATCAGCGGATTGATCTGCATCACGGGTGCGGCCAGCACGCCCGCCGCCCCCGCCAGCGCCACGCCGAAGCCGTAGGTCAGGGTGATCATCACAGGCACGTTCACGCCGAACGCCTGCAGCAGCTTGGCATTCTCGGTACCGGCCCGCAGCAGCGCGCCCAGGCGGGTGCGCTCGAACAGGTACCAGGTCGCCAGGCACAGCGTCAGCGAAGCCACCACCACGAACGCTCGGTACGCTGGCAGGAACATGAAGCCCAGGTCGAAGCCACCCTGCAGGACTTCCGGTGGCTCGTAGCCCACGCCGGAAATCCCGTAGAAATAGCGGAACCCACCCTCCATCATCAGCGCGATGCCGAAGGTCAGCAGCAGGCCGTACAGATGATCCAGGTGGTAGAGCCGCTTGAGCAGCGTCTTCTCGATCACCACGCCGACCGCGCCCACCACCAATGGCGCCAGCACCAGGGCGGCCCAGAAATTGATCTGGACGCCCGGCCCCAGCAACTGCGGCAGTTGGGTGAAGCCGATCCACGCCAGGAATGCCGCCATCATGAACTGGGCGCCGTGCGTGAAGTTGACGATGTTGAGCAGGCCGAAAATGATGGCCAGCCCCATGCTGAGAATGGCGTAGAAGCAGCCGTTGATCAGCCCCACCAGCAGTTGGGCCAGCAGGGCGGGTAGCGAGATGTCGAACATGGTGGCCGGCTTACGACTTGTTCAACGGGCAGGCGGCCTGCGGCTTGGGAAATACCTCATCGCCCTTCAGGACCGACTTCACGTGGTAGTAGTCCCAAGGCGCCTTGGACTCGGCTGGCGCCTTGACCTGCAGCAGCAGCATGTCGTGCACCAGCGCACCGTCCGCGCGCAGCTTGCCGTTGCGGATCACGGCGTCGTTGATGGTCATCTCGCGCAGCTTGGCCATCACCGCAGGCGCGTCGTCGGTACCCGCGGCTTCGATCGCCTTCAGATAGGACAGCGTGGCCGAATACACGCCGGCCTGGGAGGCGGTCGGCATCTTCTTGGCCTTGTCGAAGAACTTGCGGGCCCAGGCGCGCGAAGCGTCGTCAAAATCCCAGTAGAACGCCTCGGTCAGATACATGCCCTGCGCCTTGGGCAGGCCCATGCTGTGTACGTCCGAGATATAGGTCAACAGCGGCGCCACGATCTGCTTTTTGGTGATGCCGAATTCGTTGGCCTGCTTGACGGCGTTGACGGTGTCGTTGCCGGCGTTGGCCAGCGCGATCACGTCGGCCTTGGACGCCTGTGCCTTCAGCAGGAACGACGAGAAGTCGTTGCCGGGGAAGGGGTGGCGCGACACGCCCACCACGGTGCCGCCGTTTTCCTGGATCACCTCGGTGGCGTCCTTTTCCAGGGAATGGCCAAAGGTGTAGTCGGCGGTGATGAAGTACCAGGTCTTCTTGCCTTCCTTGACCAGCGCGCGCGCCGTGCCCGCGGCCAGCGCGTAGGTGTTGGTGGTCCATTGCGCGTTCAGTGGCGAGCATTTCTCGCCCAGGATCGCGGTGGACAGGCCGGCCGACGGCATGGTCACGCGGTTCTTCTGCTTGGCGATTTCCATGACAGCCAGCGCGGTCGACGCGGTGGGGAAGTCGGTGATCATGTCGACCTTGCCCTGGTCGAACCATTCGCGCGCCAGGTTGGCGGCGACGTCGGGCTTGTTCTGGTGGTCGGCGGCCACCACCTCGACCGGCTTGCCCAGCACCTTGTTGCCCATTTCCTCGGCCGCCATGCGCGCCGCGACCACCGAGCCGTTGCCGGCCAGGTCGGAATAGACGCCCGACAGGTCGGTCAGCACGCCGACCTTGACGATGCCGTCGCTGATGCCGGCCTCGGCGTGGGCGACGCCCGCCAGGCCGATGGCGCACAGCGCCGCTGCGATTCGATTCAATTTCATCTGACTACGCTCCGTATGGGAATGGGGGGACTGCGGTCGGAAGCACCACGGGAACTGCAACGACGGGGAACTGCGCGCGACGGCCTTCAGATGCCGAGCAGGGCGTTGAGCCGGTCCTGCGACCGCTCGACCTCGGCCCGCTCGATCACGGCGGCCACCTGGCCATGCTCGATGACGTAATGGCGGTCGGCCAGGTGCCGGGCGAAGCGGAAGTTCTGCTCGACCAGCACGGTGGTGTAGCCGCGCTCCTGCAATTGCCGGATCACCCGGCCCAGCGCCTGCACGATGACGGGCGCCAGGCCTTCGGTGATTTCATCGAGCAGCAGCAGGCGGGCGCCGGTGCGCAGGATGCGCGCCATCGCCAGCATCTGCTGCTCGCCGCCCGACAGCCGGGTGCCGGGGCTGTGGGCGCGTTCCTTCAGGTTGGGGAACATCGTGTAGATCTCGTCCACCGACATGCCGTCCGGCCCCACCGTGGGCAGCAGCATGAGGTTTTCCTCGGCGGTCAGCGAGGCATAGATGCCGCGCTCTTCGGGGCAGTAGCCGATGCCCTGGCGCGCGATCTTGTGCGGCGGCAGGCCGATGGTTTCCTGGCCTTGCACCTTGATGGAGCCGCTGCGCCGGCCCACCAGGCCCAGCACCGACTTCAGGGTCGAACTGCGGCCGGCGCCATTGCGGCCCAGCAGCGTGATGCACTCGCCCGCCTTCACGTCCAGGTCGATGCCGTGCAGGATGTGCGATTCGCCATACCAGGCGTGCAGGTCGCGGATCTCCAGCATGGACCGCGCCGGGGTCTCGTCATTCATCTTCCGCTCCCATGTACGCTTCGCGCACCGCGGGGTTCGCGGATACCTCGGCGTACGGACCCTCGGCCAGGATCTCGCCGCGTTGCAGGACGGTGATGGTGTCGCAGATGTCGGCCACCACCTTCATGTTGTGTTCCACCATCAGGATGCTGCGACCGGCCGAGACCTGCTTGATCAGGTGCTTGACGCGGTCCACGTCCTCGTGGCCCATGCCTTGCGTCGGCTCATCCAGCAACAGCAGTTCGGGCTCCAGCGCCAGCGTGGTGGCGATCTCCAGCGTGCGCTTGCGGCCGTAGGGCAGGTCGCCGGCGGCCACGTCCAGCTGCGCGCGCAGGCCGACCTGGTCGAGCAGTTCCTCGACCCGCGCATGCAGGCGCTCCAGCGAGCGCTCCGAACGCCAGAAGCAATAGTCCACGCCCAGCTTGCGCTGCAAGGCCACGCGCACGTTCTCGCGCACCGACAGCTGCGGGAACACCGCCGAAATCTGGAACGAGCGCACGATGCCGCGCCGCGCCGTCTGCGCCGGCCGTTCGCCGGTGATGTCGACGCCGTCGTAGACGATCTGGCCGCGCGTGGGGATGTGGAACTTGGTGAGCAGGTTGAAGACCGTGGTCTTGCCGGCCCCGTTGGGACCGATCAGCGCATGGATCGCGCCGCGCCTGACGCTCAGGTTGACGTCG
Organism: Achromobacter xylosoxidans; assembly: GCA_040396375.1. Lineage (GTDB taxonomy): Bacteria > Pseudomonadota > Gammaproteobacteria > Burkholderiales > Burkholderiaceae_B > Achromobacter > Achromobacter xylosoxidans_D. Next base: position 19,580 of record JBEBOQ010000037.1, on the reverse strand, counting down.
TTGACCGCCACGAAGCCGCGGAATTCCTTGGTGAGGCCCCGGGTCTGAAGGATGATGTCGCTGTGCATGGTGTCCGAGAGGCTGGCGGGAGGACGGCGCGCCTGGCGGGCGCGCCTGTCCTGCTTCGGGCTGGGTCGTTTACTTCGACTGGTATTGCCGCGGCCGCTTGGCCAGCGCCGCTTCGATGATGCCGGCGCAGCGCTCGCGCTCGGCGCCCACCAGCGGCAGGCGCGGACGGCGCACGTGCTCGTTGCCGACGCCGGCGAGGGTCTCGGCCAGCTTGATGTTCTGCACCAGCTTGGTCGACACGTCCAGGTGCAGCAGCGGCGTGAACCACTGGTACAGCGCCAGCGCTTCCTGCCACTTGCCGGCCTTCATCAGGTCATACAGCGCCACGGTTTCCCGCGGGAACGCCGTCACCAGGCCCGCCAGCAGGCCATCTGCGCCCAGCGCCAGCGCTTCGAACGACAGGTCGTCCACGCCGATGAACAGCTGGTAGCGGTCGCCCAGCACGTTGCGCAGGTCGGTCACGCGGCGGATGTCGTCGCTGCTTTCCTTGATGGCCACCAGCCACTTGCAATCGGCCAGCTCGGCCATGTGCTCGGGCTTCAGATCCACTCGGTAGGCCACCGGGTTGTTGTAGATCATGCACGGCTTGGCGGCGGCTTCGGCCATCGTGCGAATGCTCTGCATCGCTTCGCGCGAATCGGCCACGTAGATCAGAGACGGCATCAGCATGAAGCCGTCCACGCCCAGCGCCACGGCTTCCTTGATGAAGCGCAGGGCTTCGCGGGTGCTGGTTTCGGACACGTTGGCCAGCACGGGGATGCGGCCGGCGCTGACTTCCACGGCGCAGCGCGTCACGGCCAGCTTTTCCTCCAGCGTCAGGGTGCTGGCTTCGCCCAGCGACCCGCAGGTGACAAGGCCATGCACGCCGTTGTCGATCAGGAAGCCGAAATGCTTGCGCATCGCTTCGAAGTCGAGGGTTTCGTCGGCATGGAACTTACTGGTTACGGCAGGAAACACGCCCTGCCAACGCACGTTACTCAACTTGGTTCTCCTCGGAAGGCCGGCGCCGCGAAGGGGAAGCGGCGGGCAGGAGAAAGTCTAATATTCGTTAAATATATTTAGAAGATATTTTGATATGGGAGTTTCCCCAGAGCGGGTTTTCCCGGGAATATCGGCGGCGGGGGGGCGGGGCGTGGCCAACGGCGAGGCATTGGCCGCAGGACGGCAGTGGCAAGCAGGGCGGCGGCTTGATCCGCCGGCGGGCACATCCCAGGTGGATCAGCCTGCCTTGCGTTGGTAGGCGCGGCTGGCGTCCTGCATGAAGGCTTTGACGGCGGCGTCGTATTGCGCGCCGCTGCGGAAGGCGCCGGAGTGGGTGGCGCCTTCGATCTTGACCAGGCGCTTCAGGTCCGGCGACACGTCGCGCGCGGCGGCGTAGAGCTCGTCGCTCATCGTGTGCGGCACCACGCGGTCGGCGGTGCCGTGCATGAACAGCATGGGGGTGTGCATGCCGGCCAGCTTGTCGACCGAGTCGAACGGTTGCGTGACCAGCAGGCCGGCGCCCGGCACGCGGCCCCATTTCAGGGTTGCCAGCATGGCGCCGATGCTGGTGAAACTGGATTCCACGATCAGGCCGGCGAAGTCGGGTTGCTCCGGCCGCGCGGCCAGATCGATGGCGATGGCGCCGCCCAGGCTGTGGCCATAAACGAAGCGGCGCGACGCATCAGGCTGCAGCCGGGCCAGTTCCTTCAGCCCGGCCATGGCGTCTTCCAGCGCGCTGGCTTCGGACGGCAGGCGTGGGGTGGATGCGCCAAAGCCGCGGTAGTCGATCGCCAGCACCGAATAGCCCATGCGGGTCCAGCCGTCGATGCGGAAGGCGCTGCCGTTCAGGTTCCAGCGCGCGCCATGCAGATACAGCACTGTGGGCGCGCCGGCCTTCGGGCTTTCCAAGTACCAGGCGCGCACCTTGTCGCCGTTGGCCAGCGCCAGATCGTAGACCTGGGTGCCCGCGGCAGGCTCGCGCCACCAGGTCTGGGGTTCGGATTGAGGCGAGAAAATGGTCTGTCGCTGCCAGGAGTCCAGCTGCGAGCAGCCAACCACGCCGGCGGCGGTGATTAGGGCGGTGCCGAACAGGCGGCGCAGGGTGAGTCGGGGCAGGGCAGGCATGACAGATATGACCCGCGCCGACGGGCACGGTTCCGCTGCCAGCATACAACGCTGCCTGATGGCCGTTCGCGTCAAGCCGTGTCTGGATGCATCTCGCGGGCCAGCGCCAGCCAGGCCTGCGCCGCCTGCGACAAATAGCCGCCGCGGCGCCACACCAGGCCCATTTGCCATTCCGTGTCGGCGTCTCGCAGGGGCACCTGCGACACGCCCGCGCAGCGCTCCTCGTCGGCCTTGATGCGCGGCAAAAAGGCCACGCCCAGGCCCGCGGTCACCAGCGCCACGATGAAATCGATCTGCCCGCTGCGCGCGGCTATCGAAGGCGCGAAGCCGGCCCGCTGGCAGGCGTCCAGGATGATGCGGTTCAGCGCGAAACCGCTTTCGAACAGGATAAAGGGCGAGTCGCGCAGGTCGGCCAGGCCCACGGACGAGGCCGCCGCGCACCGGTGGTCGGCGGGCATCAGCGCGATCAGCGGTTCGCGCGCCACGGGCTGCCAGTCGAAATTGACTGAGCCCGGCCGCAACGAGGCGGCCAGCTCGATGTCGCCGGCCATCACCATTTCTTCCAGCCGGTGGCCGCCGTGCTCCAGCAGGCTGATTTCGATGTGCGGGTAGCGGCTGCGAAAGCGCGCGAACATGGGCGCGAACAGCGCGTTGCTGCCCAGCGGCGGCAGCCCAAGGCGCAGTATGCCGCGCGTCAGGCCGCGCAGCTCGTCCAGTTCGGCGTACAGATCGTCGCGTTCGGCCAACATCTTCACCGCGCGGCGATAGACGATTTCCCCGGCTTCGGTCAGCCGTGGCGGCTGCGCTTGGCGGTCCAGCAGCGGCATGCCGATCTCGTCCTCCAATTGGCGCACGGCCTTGCTGACCGTGGGCTGGGTGGCGAAAACGGTCTTGGCCGCCTGGGAAAAGCCGCCCTGGCGGACCACTTCCACCAGGGCGCGCAAGGGACGCAGCTCCATGTGTATTCCGATATCGAATAGGTTGAATTCAACAAATTCATTTTATCTATGAGCCAGCCAGGCGTAAAACGTTTCCATCCGCTGGAAATTCCTCATGTCACGCCCGCTATCCTTCGTTCGTCACCCCGCGTTCCATCCTGCCCGCTATCCCGTCCTGTTGCGCAGCCTGCTGCGCCGCAACCGTGCCGTGCAGATCGGGCTGCTGATCCTGTTTTCGCTGCTGGGCCAAGTGCTGGCCAACGCCGCCGGCCTGCCGGTGCCGGGTGGCGTCATCGGCATGGGCCTGGTTCTGATGCTGCTGGCCGCCGGCCTTTTGCGGGTGCGCAACGTGCACCGTGGCGCCAACTGGTTGTTGGGCGAGATGCTGCTGTTTTTCGTGCCGGCGGTGATGTCGCTGCTGGACCACCGCGAATTCCTGGGCGTGTTGGGGGTGAAGCTGCTGGTGGTGATCTTGCTTGGCACCGCGCTGGTCATGATCGGCACGGCCCTGACGATCGAGCTTTGCTACCGCTGGATGAACCGCCATGCGAGCTGATTTCAATCTGTTGTTCTGGCCGCTGGCGACCGTGCTGGCCTACCTCTGTGCGCGCTTGTTTTATCGCCGCTACGCCTATTGGTGGACCTCCACGCTGGTGGTGGCGCCCGCGCTCTTGCTGGCGCTGGCCTTGGCGCTGCATACCGGCTACCGCGACTACATGTCCGGTTCGCACTGGCTGATGATGATGCTGGGGCCCGTCATCGTCGCCTTCGCGCTGCCGCTGTACGAACAGCGCGCGCTGATCCGGCGCTATTGGCCCGTGCTGGTTGCCGGCGTGGCGGTGGGCAGCCTCATCGCCGGCGCCAGCGCCTGGCTGTTGGGCAGCTTGCTGGACTTGCCGCCGGACTTGCGCCTGAGCTTGCTGCCGCGTTCAGTGGCCACGCCGTTCGCGGTGGCGGTGTCGTCGCATGTCGGCGGCGTGCCGGACCTGACCGCGGTGTTCGTGATTGTCACCGGCGTGTTCGGGGCGGCGATCGGCCAGTTGATGCGGCGCTGGCTGCCGCTGCGTTCCGCACTGGCGCGCGGCGCGTTGTTCGGTATGGGCGCGCATGGCGCCGGCACCGCCAAGGCCCGCGAGCTGGCGGCCGAAGAGGGCGCGGTGGCGGGCCTGGTGATGGTGATGGCGGGGTTGTTCAATGTGCTGGTGACGCCCGCCGTGGTGGCGGGCTTGTTGGCCTAGTGGCTGCCAAGCCGTTGCCCGGGCGCGCGGATCAGTGCAGCGCTTCGAGCGCCACCGGATACAGCGACGCCACCAGCAGCAGCGCCATGCCGATGTTGAAGGCGCGGATCGCCCAGGGCTTATGCAGCACGCGGCGCAGCGCCGTGCCGAACGTCACCCAGATGCCGATGCTGGGCAGGTTGACGATGCCGCAGACCACCGTCGCGATGACCAGGTTGGCAAAGAAGCCGGCTTGCGGCGTGTAGGTTGCCACCACGCCCACCGCCATCACCCAGGCCTTGGGATTGACCCATTGGAACGCCGCCGCTTGCAGGAACGTCATCGGCTTGCCGCGGACCGCGCCTTCTTCCATGCGGCCCGAATTGGCAATCTTCCAGGCCAGGTACAGCAGATAGGCGGCGCCCACGTACTTCAGCACCGTATACAACTGAGGCACCTGCTGGAACACCGATCCCAGGCCCACGCCCACCAGGAAAATCATCAAGGTAAAACCCAGGTTCACGCCCAGCAGATGGGGCATGCTGCGGCGGAAACCGAAATTCAGGCCGGACGAGGCCAGCATCACATTGTTTGGGCCCGGTGTAATCGAGCTGACCAGGGCAAACAGCGCCAGCGGACCCAGCAGGGACAGTGAAGCGAGGGGCACATCGGCCAGACTGGCGGGGAACAGCGTCATTTCTTGACTCCAACGATCGCGCGGCGGCCGCCGGCGATGACAACGATAACGGCGGCGGCGAACAGGAACGTGGCCAGGTCCACCGCTTCACCAAAAAACAGGGCCGCGGCCAGCACCGTCAGAAACGGCTGTAGCAGCTGGATCTGGCCGACGCGGGCGATGCCGCCTGCTGCCAAGCCGCGGTACCACGCGAAAAACCCCACGAACATCGAGCCGAACGCCAGATAGGCGCAGGCCCACATGACATCGGCGCTGGGCAAACCGGTCTGCTGCGAAGCGAGCCAGCCTACCGGCGCGGCGATGACCGGCGCGCTGATGACCAGCGCCCAGCAGATAGTGCGCCAGCCGCCCAACGTGCGCGAGGCGCGGGCGCCTTCGGCGTAGCCCAGGCCGCCCAGCACCACGGCCAGCAGCAACCAGAAATCGCCGACAGCCAGCGTGCCGTGGCCCTGCCGCAGGGCGAACGTGCAGACCAGCGCGGCGCCCACCATGGCCCATAGCCAGAACGACGGCGATGGCCGTTCGCCACTGCGCCAGGCCGCGAAGGCTGCGGTCGACAGCGGTAGCAAGCCGTTGAACACCGCGCCGTGCGAAGACGACACGCTTTGCATCGCCAGCGTCGAGGCTAGCGGCCAGCCGACCACGATGCCCACCGCGGCCAGGACCACCCCCGGCCATTCGCGGCGGTCGGGCCGGCGGCTGCGGGTGGCCCACAGCAAAATCAGTGCCGGTACAGCGGCCAGCAAGGCGCGGCCCAGCCCGACCAGCAGAGGGGGCAATTCGGCCACGGCCAGACGGGTCATCGGCAGCGTCAGCGAGAAGATCAGCACGCCCAGGAAACCGTAGCCATAGCCCTCCCAGGGAGAGGCCGCAGACGCGGCGGGGGCGGTCTGGGGCGACGGATACAGCACGGAGCGGTTCATGCGGGACATCCAGGAAAAATAGGTGCCCATGGCCGGCACTTGCGGGCTTGGGGCATTGCTGTCACTCTACGCATAGTTATCGGTACAGTACCGGTACACTTTGGCATATCACTTTAACCACTGGCCTGGTGAAATCCCCATGACAGTTGCTTCCCCCTCCATGCCCTGGCAGCCCGTGCGCCAGGCCGACGCCACCCTGGTGGCGCAATTGGCCGACGGCCTGGCCCGCCGCATCGACGAGCAGGGCCTGCGCCCCGGCACCCGCCTGCCGTCCATCCGCAAGATGGCCGAGCAGTCCGGCGTCAGCCGCTTCACGGTGGTGGAAGCCTACGACCGGCTGGTGGCGCGCGGCCTGGTGCAATCGCGCCGCGGCGCCGGCTTTTTCGTGCGTGCGCGCAGCGGCCCGCTGGCCGCCGTCGCCGCGCCCGCGGTGCAGCCATTCACTCCGCCTGCCCGGGTGGACATCGCCTGGCTGCTGCGCAGCATGTTCCGCGAAAGCGGCGGCCCAGGCATGCCTGGCGGCGCCGGCTTGTTGCCAGCTGAATGGCTGGACCCGGACATGGTGGCCGGCGCGGTGCGCGCCGTGGGCCGGTCGGTGCGTGGCCAGTTGGTGTCCTACGGCCATCCCCAAGGCTTTGCGCCGCTGCGCCAGCAGGTCGCTGCCTCGTTGCAAAGCGAGGGCGTGCCGGCTCACCCCGAACGCAATCTGTTGACCACCAACGGCGTCACCCACGGCCTGGACCTGATCACCCGCCTGCTGGTTCAGCCCGGCGACACTGTACTGGTCGAGGACCCGGCCTGGTTCGTCATCTTCGGCCGCCTGGCTGCGTTTGGCGCCCGCCTGATCGGCGTACCGCGCGGCCCCGACGGCCCCGATATCGCACTGCTCGAACAACTGGCGGCGCAGCACAAGCCCAAGCTGTTCATCGTCAACAGCGCCGTGCACAACCCCACCGGCCATACGCTGTCGGCCGGCGTCGCCTACGACATCCTGCGAATCGCCGAACGCCACGATTTCATGGTCGTGGAAGACGACACCTATGGCGAGCTGCACCCCGGCGGCGCCATGAAGCTGGCCGTGCTGGACCGGCTCAACCGCGTGATCCTGGTCAGCGGCTATTCCAAGATGCTGGCCGCCAGCCTGCGGGTCGGCTACGTGGCCGCCAACCCCGACATCCTGCAAAAGCTGGCCGACCTGAAGATGCTGGCGGGGCTCACGTCGCCTGAGTTGGGCGAACGGGTGGTGCACCGGGTGCTGATGGAAGGGCAGTACCGGCGCCACATCGAACGCGTGCGCCTGCGGGTGGACGAGGCGCGCCAGCGCTGCGTCAAAGGGCTGCTGAAGCTGGGGCTGACCATTCCGCACGAGCCGCATGCCGGCATGTTCGTCTGGGCCGATTGCGGGCGCGACAGCGAGGTGCTGGCCCGCGCCGCCGCCGATCGCGGCATGCTGCTGGCGCCCGGCACGCTGTTTTCGCCGTCGCAGGCGCCGTCCACGATGCTGCGCTTTTCGGTGTCCATGGCGGACGACCGGGGTGTCTGGAACGTGCTGGAAAAACTGTTCGCCTGAAACGGCCCCTACAATTAATAATACGCAGCTATCTCTATCAAGGAATCGCCATGTCCGCACCGATCAAGCCCCTCACCGAGAATTTCGCCGTCGCCCCGCAACTGGGTCCTGACGACATGGCCGACGTGGCCGCCGCCGGCTACAAGAGCGTCATCATCAACCGCCCCGATTTCGAAGGCGGCCCTGACCAGCCGACCGCCGCCGACGTGTCCAAGGCCGCCGCCGCTGCCGGCCTGAAAATCGAATATCAGCCCGTGGTCGGCAGCGCCATGACCGCCGCCGACGTGGTGCGTTTCGCTGAACTGCTGCGCACCCTGCCGGGCCCCGTGCTGGCGTACTGCCGCACCGGCACCCGCTGCACCAATCTGTTCGCCGCCGCCCAGCAGTTGGGTTGACGCGCATCAAGCGCCCCAGGTTCGCTTGATGTGAACCTGGCGGGTTTCCGGTAGCATGGAGCTTCCTCTCAAACAGGAGCAGGCAAGATGTTCAAGAAGATCCTGATTCCCACCGACGGCTCGCCGCTGTCGGCCCAAGCCGCCAACGCCGGCATTTCCTTCGCGCGCTCGGTGGGCGCTGACGTCGTCGCCCTCTACGTGACGCAGCCGTTCGCCGCCACCATCGGTTTCGACGGCATGGCCGCGGCCTATGCCATCACCGACGAAGACTACGAAAAGGCCTCGGCCGAGCAGGCCGACAAGTACCTCAAGCAGATCACCGATCGCGCCGACACCGCCGGCGTGAAGTCCGAGGCGCGCGCCGTGTCCAACTTCAACGTGGCCGACGGCATCGTCCAGGCCGCCGCCGACGCCGGTTGCGACCTGATCTTCATCGGCAGCCACGGCCGCAGCGGCCTGTCGCGCCTGCTGCTGGGCAGCGTCACCGCCAAGGTGCTGTCGCTGGCCAGCACCGCCGTGCTGGTGTATCGCGTCAAGGAAGACAAGAAGTAAGCGCCGTCGGCGTCAGGCGGCTGTCAGGCCGCCCGGCGCCACTGCCGGACGCGGGGTCAATCCCTGTCGTTTCGGTGCAGGCGTCAAGCGCAGGCCCCTCTTTCAGAGGGGCTTTTTTTATTTCCGGGCGGCAGGCGGCGCCTTCCCCTATCCGGCTTATGGCTAAAGCTTGTAAACGGGCCTGCGGCGCGTAATATTTACGGATAAGTGCGGGCGCGATTTCGCAATATCCCGAGCACACCTCTCACGCGGCATGGCGCCCGCCGCGGCAGCGTCCGGTCGGACCCTGTCGCCCATTCCTGGTGATTACTGCAAGGAACGAGGCCATGACTCGCAAGACGCCTATCGAGCTATACCGGAACATCGGCATCAGCGCCCACATCGACGCGGGCAAGACGACGACCACCGAGCGCATCCTCTTCTATACCGGTATCACCCACAAGATCGGCGAAGTGCACAACGGCGCCGCCGTGATGGACTGGATGGAACAGGAACAGGAACGCGGCATCACCATCACGTCCGCCGCCACCACCGCCTTCTGGAAAGGCATGGCCGGCAACTATCCCGAACACCGCATCAACATCATCGACACGCCGGGCCACGTCGACTTCACCATCGAGGTCGAGCGCTCCATGCGCGTGCTGGATGGCGCGGTCATGGTCTATGACGCGGTCGGCGGCGTGCAGCCGCAATCCGAGACCGTCTGGCGCCAGGCCAACAAGTACCGCGTGCCGCGGCTGGCCTTCGTCAACAAGATGGACCGCGTCGGCGCGGACTTCCTGCGCGTGCAGCGCCAGATCAGCGAACGCCTCAAGGGCGACGCCGTGCCGGTGCAATTGCCGGTGGGCGCCGAAGACGGCTTCGAGGGCGTGATCGACCTGGTCAAGATGAAGGCCATCATCTGGGACGACGCCAGCCAGGGCGTGCGCTTCGAGTATCGCGACATTCCGGCGGCGCTGCAGGCGCAGGCGCAGGAGTGGCACGACAAGATGGTCGAGAAGGCCGCCGAGGCCAACGAGGCGCTGCTGGAGAAATACCTGGGCGGCGAGGCGCTGACCGAAGCCGAGATCAAGCAGGGCCTGCGCCAGCGCACGGTCGCCAACGAGATCGTGCCGATGCTGTGCGGCAGCGCCTTCAAGAACAAGGGCGTGCAGGCCATGCTGGACGCGGTCATCGACTACCTGCCGTCGCCGGTCGACGTGCCCGCCATCAAGGGCCACGACGAGCGCGACCACGAGATCGAGCGCCATCCCACCGACAAGGAACCGTTCTCGGCGCTGGCCTTCAAGATCATGACCGACCCGTTCGTGGGTCAGCTGGTGTTCTTCCGCGTCTACTCCGGGGTGGTCAAGTCCGGCGACTCGGTCTACAACCCGGTCAAGGAAAAGAAGGAACGCCTGGGCCGCATCCTGCAGATGCATGCCAACGAGCGGCGCGAAATCACCGAGGTCTACGCCGGCGACATCGCCGCCGCGGTGGGCGTCAAGGACGTCACCACGGGCGACACGCTGACCGACCCGGCGCACGTCATCGTGCTGGAGCGCATGGTGTTCCCCGAGCCGGTCATCTCGCAGGCGGTCGAGCCCAAGACCAAGGCCGACCAGGAAAAGATGGGCATCGCCCTGGGCCGGCTGGCGCAGGAAGATCCCTCGTTCCGCGTGCGCACCGACGAGGAGTCCGGCCAGACCATCATTTCCGGCATGGGCGAGCTGCACCTGGAAATCCTGGTCGACCGCATGAAGCGCGAGTTCGGCGTCGAGGCCACGGTGGGCAAGCCCCAGGTGGCGTACCGCGAAACCATCCGCAAGACCTGCGACGAAGTCGAAGGCAAGTTCGTCAAGCAGTCGGGCGGCCGCGGTCAGTATGGTCACGTGGTGCTCAAGCTTGAACCCCAGGAATCGGGCAAGGGCTACGAATTTGTCGACGCCATCAAGGGGGGCGTGGTGCCGCGCGAGTTCATTCCCGCAGTGGACAAGGGCATCCGCGAAACGCTCAACGCCGGGGTGCTGGCGGGCTATCCGGTGGTGGACGTCAAGGCCACGCTGTTCTTTGGCTCGTACCACGACGTGGATTCCAACGAAAACGCCTTCAAGATGGCGGGGTCGATGGCGTTCAAGGAAGGCATGCGGCGGGCCGATCCGGTGCTGCTCGAGCCGATGATGCAGGTGGAAGTCGAAACACCCGAAGACTTCACCGGCAACGTCATGGGCGACCTGTCGTCGCGCCGGGGCATGGTGCAGGGCATGGAAGACATCGCCGGGGGCGGCGGCAAGGTCGTGCGCGCCGAAGTGCCGCTGGCCGAGATGTTTGGCTATTCCACGTCGCTGCGTTCGCTGACACAGGGCCGCGCCACGTACACGATGGAGTTCAAGCACTACGCTGAAGCGCCTCGCAATGTGGCGCAGGAAGTCATTGCCGCCCAGGGTTCGGGCCGCTGATCCGTCTTGGGCAAATGATTGCGGGCGGCCGGTATCCGGCCGCCCGTCATTTTTTCAAGCGGGGGCGGCGGCCGTGGCCGCAGTCGCCCGCAGGCGCAACGACGCCAACCTTACGCCCAACAGAATCATCACGAAACCATAGGCATGGAACAGCTGCGGGGTTTCGCCCAACAGCGGCCACGCCAGCAGCGCCGCATAGACCGGCACCAGGAACATCGACAAGCCCGCCGTTGCCGGGCCGGCCCGGCTGATCAGCCGGCCGTAGACGTAGTACGCGCCCAGGCTGGGCACCACCGCCAGGAACAGCAGCACCGCCGCCAGACGCGGATCGGTCCAGGGCGGCGTGGCCCCGGCCGCTGCCTCTATGCCAGCAAAGGGCGCGAGTGCGATCACGCCGCCCAGCATCATCGTCGCCAGGCGCGCGCTGTCGGGCACGGCCGGCAGCGTCAGGCGCTTTTGCAGCACCGTATAGAACGCCCAGCCGGTGGCGGCCAGCAGCACCCACAGGTCGCCCTGGCCGAAGGCCAGCCGCGTCAGCGCATGGGCGTCGCCGCGCGTCAGCACCACCATCACGCCGCCCAGCGCCAGCGCCAGGCCGGCGGCACGCAGGGGCGGCAGCGGCTTGCGCCAAAGGATCGCCTCCAGCAGCGCCACCAGAATCGGGCTGCACGAGAAGATCAAGGCGATATTGGTGGCGCTGGTGGATTGGGCGCCGATGTATTGCGGCGCCACCGCCACGCCCATGCCCAGCACCGCCAGCGGCAACAGCGTGGGCAGGCCGCGCCACAGCGCCTGGCGGTGCCGCAGCAAGGCCGGCGCCGCCAGCGGCAACAGGATCAGCAAGGCGATCAGCCAACGGCCGAAAGCCAGGAAAACGGGGGGAAGGGCGGCATCGTGGGCCCAGCGGGCGGCCACCATATTCGAGGCGAAGAGCGCCGGTGCGGCCAGGAGCATGGCGGTGCCGGACAGGCCCAGGCCGGTTCTTGCGGGTACTGCTGCTGCGTGAGACATGGTTTTCCGCCGCGCGGATCGGCGCGCGGCATGCTGCGGTGGACTCCCGGCGCTGGCGCCGGGTTGTGCCGCGGCGGCAAGCGCTGGATACGACGAGCGGGGTAGTGCCCGTCTTGCTGGAAAGTCTACGACCGCGGCCGGAAAATAGGTTTCCTGATTCCCGCCGGTTTGGCGACAAAAGGAAAATATTCATCCCGTAAAATCGAAATTTCCAGAGAAAATCTCTTTTACGGATCGCCAGCCGTGTCCACCGCCCCGAAAATCGACGAAACCGACCGCAAGATCCTGCGCGCGCTGCGCACCGACGGCCGTCTCACCAACCTGAAGCTGGCCGAGCAGGTGGGCCTGTCGCCCACCCCGTGCTGGAACCGGGTCAAGGCGCTGGAAGAGGCGGGGGTCATCGAAGGCTACGCCGCCCTCTTGAACCAGAAGGCGCTAGGTCTGCCGGACACCGTCATGATCGAAGTCACGCTTGAACACCACGACGACGACACCCTGGCGCGCTTTGGCGAAGCCATCACCCGGCTGCCGCAGGTGGTCGAGGCCTTCCTGGTGACGGGCGAATACGACTACCTGATCAAAGTGGCCGTGGCCGGCACCGAGGGCTACGAGGAATTCCTGCGCAAGCGGCTCTACAAGCTGCCGGGCGTGCGGCACAGCCGTTCGACCTTTGTGCTCAAGCGCCTGAAGCACACGCCATCCGTCGAACCCTGACGGCGCGCGTGCGCGGCCTAACCGAGCAGGAACGATTCGATGGCGCCGTTGAAGGCGCGCGGGTTGCCCAGGTTCATGCCGTGGGATGAACCGGTGATGGTCACCCGTTGCGACTGCGGCAGCCACTGTTCCAGGGCATCGAGTACGGCGGGGTAGGGAGCGGGGCTGAGCGCGCCGCCGATCAGCAGCGTCGGCAGCGTCAGCGAGCCGATCTGCGCAGGGCTCAGGGTCGCCGGTGTTTCGCGTGCCTGGCCGAACAGCGTGCCGACGTTGTCGCGCACCATGTCCTTGAACCACGGCACCATGCGCTGCCAGGTGTCCGGCCCGGTCACGGTGTCCACGAACAGCGCCAGGCCTTCCTCGACGGCGCCATCGCGGATCAGTTCCAGTGCGCGTTGGCGAAAGCCGCCGCGCGCATCGTCATCGCCGGGGAGCGGCAGTCCGGGGTCCGCCAGCGTCAGGCTGCGCAACGCGTCGGGTTGCGTCAGCGCCGCTTCCAGCGCCACGCGGCCGCCGCGCGAATGTCCCACCAGGTGTGCCGGCTGGCCCGCCACGCGATCGATGAATTCCAGCACGTCGGCCGCATGCTGGGCCACCGAGAAACCACCGCCTTCGCCATCCCAGGCTTCGGGCCAATAACGCCGCAGGCACACCGCCAACACCCGGAACGAGCGGCCCAGCGGCGCCATTTGCGACTTCCAGTAGCGGCTGTCGGACAGCGATCCGTGCACCAGCACCAAGGGGGCGCCCTCGCCATACTCGGTATAGGACAAGGCGTAGCCGCCGATCTCGGCGGTTTGCAGGGGCAGGACGGGTTCGGAACGCATGGGGGGCGATGGGGAAAAAACCAAGTGGGCAATTCTACCGCTCGCGCCTTGCCGCGCGCCGCTGCGCACGCATCCCCAATTCTGGAGATGCGCCGGGATGATGCGCGGCGCTAGCCTCGGTTCCGCTGTCTGGCGCGTGTGCCGGGGCAGTGATCAGGGGAAAGGACATGACAGCGGATCTACGCAATCGGTTATCGCGGCCAGCAGCGTTCGGCGCGCGTTTGGGGCTTTGGGCGTTGCTTGCCACGCTCGGCGGCTGTGGCGGCATGAGCGCCAGCGGGTATCTACAGCACGCCGAGAAGAAGCTGGCGGAAGGCGACTGCCGAGCCGCCGTCTATGACTATTCCACCGCGATCCTGGCCGACAGCCTGAACAAGGACATCCGGTCGCGCGAGGTCGACCAGGCGATCGCGGCGTTGCACGCCACGGCGCCGGGCTGCGCCAGCGATCCGCGCTACGTCATGGAATACGTCCAAAGCGGGGCGCAGCGGTTGAACGAGGAGCGCCCGGATGATGCCGTGGCTATGCTGGATCTGCTGTTCTCATTGGCCGATCGCTATCCGCAAACCTATCTGGAGCTCTCGCCGTTCGGGGTGTTGGGGTTTCTCGACAAGCGGGGCGACGACGCGCGCTGGCAGCGGGCCTATGCCTTGTTGCTGGACCGCGGTGTGTGGGAAGCCAAGGATGTGGACTACGTGCGGCAGTACGGCATGGACAGGCAGCGCGGCAATACCGATGCCCAGGCCGCCCTGGCTCGTTTGCGCCAGCAACTCGAGACGGCGGCCGCCTATGCCGCGAAAGCCACGGGCAACCGCTGCCAGGGAATGCTGTCTCTGCGCTACTGCAACTTTTCGTCGGTGTCGGCCGACGTGATCGCCTATCAAACTGCCTTCGCCGCAGGCCTTGAATCCGCCGGCCTGGCCGGCAGCAACCGGGTGGCCACCGTGCGGGCGTTAAGTCGCAATACGGCGGTCGAACTGGCGCGCGATCAAGAGCGGCGGCAGGCGGTCGAGGCTCGCATGCAGGCCGACAGCGCGTCCAACAACGCGCTGCTCGGCATGTTCGCGGCCGTGGCGGGCGTGGCCGTGCAGACCTCGGCGGTCAACACCGCCGCGAAGGCGCCGGCGACGCGTACGAGCGCCAACGCCAACGCCGCAGCGGTGCGCAGTGCGGCGGCCGCCGGTGCGCTGGCGTCCAATGCCGCGCCGACTTCCACGACGAGCGCCTCGGCGGCGCGGATGGCCGCAGCGACGGGTGCCAACAAACCCGCTACGGCGACCGCGGCGGCGGGCAATCCCAAGGATCCATTCCGCTACAGCCCCGGCGTGAACGAGTGCATCAGCATCAAGCCGCGCCCCAACACCCAGGCCACCGAGACCATCACCAATAGCTGCGGCTTCGCGGTCAATCTCGTCTTCTGCACCGAGGGCACCGTGGCGGCCGGCGATTTCAAAGGCCGGCAGATACGCGATTGCAGCAAACGCGTGATGGGTGGCGCTGCCCTGGAGGCCGGGCAGAGCGATACCTGGAACTACATGACGCGCGGCGTCGTCACGCGTTTCGTCGCGTGCCGCAAGCCGTTCTATTTGCCGTCGACCAAACTCGAGTGGCGCGCAGACGGCGGCTTCACCGGCCAATGCCAGGCATCACCGTGAGCACCGCCCGTTCAACCCTGGATCGATGCCACCAGCCGCTGCAGATCCAGCATGCGGGTCACGCCCGTCTTCAAGAAGATGATCTTGATTTGCGAGCGGATGGTGCCGATCGACACGCCACGCACCTCGGCGCAGGCCTGCGGCGTCAGTCCTTCGCCGCATAGGCGCAGGCAGACATCGGCTTCTGCCGGCGTCAGCGCAAAAATCAGCCCCAGCCGGTGGCGGGCGGCCTCGGGCGAAGCGGCGCCGGGCCCCAGCATCAGCGTCATGGGCTGCTGGGTGGCGCCGGCGATCCGCGTCCAGGCCGGCACCGGCACCAACGTCAGCACCAACGGCCAGGTGGCGTGCGTGGGCCGAACGACCACCAGGGCGCCGCGATCACACGCCGCCTGCCAGGCCTGCGCATCGGCGATCCCCGGCGGCATGAAGCGCCCTTGCGCGAACCGCAGCGCGGGTTCGCGCGCCATCAGCGCGACGGCCGCGCCATTTGCGTGCAGCAGGACGCGTTGCGCATCGAGCAAAAACACGGGGGCGGCCAGGGCGTCCAGGGCGGCGTCGGCGCTTTCGGCACGTTGTTGCAGGGTGTCGACCCGCGCCTGCAGGCGCAGCGCTCGCTGCAAATGCGTCTGCACGCCGGCCAGCGCGGCGCGATAGCTGGTTGTTTCGTCCTGGTCGCGCCAGCCGCTGGACAGGCTCAGGAAATGGCTGGACTGGGGCGTGCGGTGCAGGAACATACCCTCCCAGTTGCCGGCGTCGCGGGGCCGCAGGAATTCCTGGTGAAACAGGCTGTGCGCGCGCTGCGTGGGCGTGCTCCATTCCCGATGGTCGTACCAGCGTCCGGCTTCCCACTGCACCACGATACCGGCGGTCGGGTCGTAGGGGTGGAAGTCGGCGTTATAGCGTTGCCGCAACTCCTCGGCCCAGGCCGCGTCGTCGCTGGCACTGTCCAGCGCCTGGGTGGCGCCGTGGCTGTCCAGGGTCACCAGGTTGACGATTCGGGCGCCGGTGAGCGTCCGGATACCTTCCAGCACGGGCGTCCAGGCTTGCTCGCCCAGGACGGTGGCATAGATGTTTTCGACGAGCGACGGCGTAGTCATGGCGGGCTCCCCGCAACCTAGGGGGCGGAGCGGTCTTCAGGCATGGTCCGAGGGCGCTCCACAGGGAATGGCGCAACGATAGCCCGAGGTTGTTACGTATGGACATATCAGTCGCAGCGTTGCGGGAAACTCCTGATATCCGGGCCAGTCTTGCGAGCGTTTTTTCCCCGGCTGATACACTTTTGGCCGTCTGCCGCGCGGGTCGCGCGCACAGCCCCCTCTTCTGGAGCCTGCTCAGATGTCAGCATCGCATGCCAACTTGCCCGAATCCGCCCAACGCGTCGCCCGCCTGCTAGAGGAATTGGGCCACGACAAACCCGTCGTGGTGCTGCCGCAAACCGGCAAGACCTCGGCGGAAGCGGCGGCGGGCCTAGGCTGCGAAGTGGCCCAGATTGCCAAGTCCATCATCTTCCGCCGCGCCTCGGATAACGCGCCGGTGCTGGTAATCGCCAGTGGCAGCAACCGCGTGGACGAAGCGAAGGTGGCGGACCAGGTCGGCGCGCTGGCCAAGGCCGACGCCAAGTTCGTGCGCGACATGACCGGCTACGCCATCGGCGGCGTGTGCCCCATCGGCCATGCGGTCAAACCGGTCATGCTGCTGGACCAGGACCTGTTCCTGTACGACAGCCTGTGGGCCGCGGCGGGGCATCCGCACGCCGTATTCAATCTGACCCCGCAGCAACTGGCCGCCATGACCGGCGCACCGGTGGCCGACGTCGCCCAGCGCGCCTAGTCCGGCGCGCAAAGCGGGCGGGCGGGCCGGGTTGTTCGCAGGCCATCATTCCCGGCCATGGGCCGGGTCTAGTGCGGGTGGGCTTCCAGGTCGTCGATCAGCACTTGCAGCCGGCCGCGCGAGCAGGCCTCGACCCGGCCCTGCACGCCATACACCGTCGCCAGCGCTGCTGGCGTGATTACCTCGGCGGGGGCGCCAGCGGCGACCAAGCGGCCGCCATGGATCATCACCGCGCGGTCGGCGTGTTGCAACGCCGCGTTCAGGTCGTGCAGCACGATCACGGTGATCAGCCCATGCTGGGCCGTCTCCTGCTTCAGCAGCCGCATCACATGGAACTGGTAATTCAGGTCCAGCGCCGACAGCGGTTCATCCAGCAGCAGCACACGCGGACGGCGCACCAGCGCCTGGGCCAGCCCGACCAGCTGCTTTTGGCCGCCGGACAGCGCATCCAGGTAGTGCAGCGCCAGATGGCCGATGCCCAACCTTTCCAGCAGCCGATCAATCGCATGCAGATCCGCCGGCGGCCCTTGGGCCTCGCTGGCGCGGGCCGCCACCAGGACGGATTCGAACACCCGCAAATGCACGGCGGCGGGCAGGCTCTGCGGCAAATAGACCAGGTGCCTGGCGCGGGTCGCGAAATCCAGGTGGACCAGGTCCAGGCCATCCAGTCGGGCATGGCCGGCGCGCACCCGCAGCAAGCCCGCCAGGGCCTTGAGTAGTGTCGACTTGCCGCTGCCGTTGGGACCCAGCAGGGCAGTGACTTCTCCCGCCCGCAAGTCCGGCAGCGACAGGCCGTGCAACACGTCCGACCCGCCATAGCCAGCGGTGATGTCGCGGACGGCCAGCAGCGGCTGCGGGGGCGGCGTGTGGCTCACGGCATCCTCCGGCGCAGCACCACGGCCACGAAAAACGGAATGCCGATCAGCGAGGTCACGATGCCCACCGGCACAATCACGCCGGGCGCCAGGTTCTTGGACGCCACCGACGCCAGCGACAGGATGACGCCGCCCACCAGGGCGCTGCCCGGCAGGAAAAAGCGATGGTCCTCGCCCACCAGCCGGCGGGCGATGTGCGGCGCGATCAGGCCGATGAAGCCGATGGTGCCGACAAACGCCACCGCCAGGGCCGACAGCAGGCTGACGCGCGCCAGCGCGGTCACGCGTACCCGGCGCACGTCCACCCCGAAGCTGGCCGCGCGTTCTTCGCCCAGCCGCAGGGCAGTCAGTTTCCAGGATTGGCGCATGGCCAGCGGCAACGCCAGCGCAAACGCCAAACCGAGCGCGGCAACGGTGGTCCAGCTGGAACGCGACAGGCTGCCCATGGTCCAGAACACCAGGTTCTGCAACGCCTCGGCGCTGGCCGTGAACTGCACCAGCGACACCAGCGCATTGAAGGTGAACACCATGGCGATGCCGAACAGCACCACGCCGGATGTGTTCATGCCGCTGCGGCGCGCCACAAAGTCCAGCAGCAGGGCGGCCAGCAGCGCGAACAGGAACGCGTTGCCCGCGATCAGCCAGCCGTCCGGAACGCCGGGCAGCCCAAGACCCAGCACGATCGCCAGCGACGCCCCGAAAGCGGCGGCCGACGACACGCCCAGGGTGAAGGGGCTTGCCAGGGGGTTATTGAGGATGGTCTGCATCTCGGCGCCGGCCAGGCCGAGCGCCATGCCCACCAGCGCCGCCATCAGCGCGTAGGGCAGCCGGATATCCCAGACGATCACGCGCAGGGTGGGATCGGCGGCGGCCGGCGAACTCAGCGTGCGCCAGAGGTCGCTCCAGCCCAGGCCCGATGGCCCCAAGGTGAAGTCCAGCAGCAGCCCAATGAAAATCGCCGCCAGCAGCAGGGCGATAAGCCCTGCGCGGCGGCGCAGGATGTGCCGGTAAGCGACGACCGCGGTCGCGGCGTCCGCCATGGCCATTACTGCAGCAGTTGCAGGCGGCTCTTGGCCGTGCTGGCAGCCGGCGTGGTCGGGTAGTCGCGCACAATGCGCTGCAGCGTCGTCTTGGCGCCAGCGCGGTTGTTCATTTCGATCTGGCTGCCGGCAATGACCAGCAGGGCGTCGGGCGCGCGGGCGTTGTCCGGGGCCTTTTGCACCATGGCGGTCAACTGCTCGATCGCGCCCTTGAAGTCCTTCAGGGCGTAGCGGCTGCTACCCAGGTAGAACTGGGCGCTGGGGGCCAGTTGGCTGGCGGGGTAGAGCGCGGTGAAGGCGGCCAGGGATTCGGACGCTTCTTTGTACTGGCCCTTGCGGAACAGGTCGATGGCGCCGTCATAGGCGGCCTGCTCTTGCGGATCGCCCGCAGTCGCGCCCGGCGGGTTGGCGCCACCTGCGGCGCCGCCCGGCTTGTTGGCGCTGGGCTGCTGGCGCGACACCAGCTCGAGCTGGTCGCGCAGTTGAGCGACTTCCTGTTGCAGGGCTTGAATCTGATCGGCCAATTGGAGCTTGGCGCGTTGGCTCTGCTCGTTCTGCTGCTGTACTTGCTGGCGCAAATCCAGGATGGCCTTGCGGGCCTCATCATCGGAAAAAGCGTGGGCGGGCGCCGTCAGGGCCGCCAGCACCAGGCCGGTGGCCGCAATCAAAGGACGCAGGGACAGAACGTTATCGCGCATGAAAATTCCCGGGTATAAAAACAAA
>JBEBOQ010000036.1:0-43012 GCA_040396375.1 Achromobacter xylosoxidans | reverse complement strand
GATAGAGTACCTGGCTACGAACCAGGGGGTCGTAGGTTCGAATCCTGCCGGGCGCACCAAAGAATATGCTGTAAAAAAGAATATGCTGTAAAAAAACAGCGCAGTAAAAATGAAAAGGCCTTTGATCTTATGTCGAAGGCCTTTTTGTTTTGCGGGTCGCCATCTAGTCTGTTGCGACGGTGCTTCAGGTGCCGGCGTTGTGTCCCGGCAATAGCATTTGACGGCAGGGCGTCTGCCCCGCGTTGTTCCCGGTCGCGTCAGGTTATCCGCGTCGCCACGGCGGCTTTTTCCTCGCTGTCGTTCGAGCCGAACTCCAAGCCCCAATTTCCCACGGTGTACCAATCGTCGCCTAGCAGTTCGGCGGGATGCATGGTGCGGTCCGAGCCGTTGCCACAGGCCAGTGCGTCGGTGGGGCAGTAGCGATCGCAGCCCCAGCAGATGCGTTCGGGGTGCTTGGGATGCAGCGGGAATTTCTTGGCCATGGCGGGGCTGGGTGAAGGCGTGTGTGTGACGGCGGGTATGTGACGGCGGGTATGTGACGGTGCTTGGCTGAAGGCTTTCATGCCGTTCGATTCAGCGTACTGCCGCTGGTCGTCGGTACGGTTGATCTGCCGCAAACCGCACCGATTTGCGGACCTTTACCGCTTCATGTTATAAACACGCCTCTTGAGCGCGCCCGTAGCTCAGCTGGATAGAGTACCTGGCTACGAACCAGGGGGTCGTAGGTTCGAATCCTGCCGGGCGCACCAACTCATTTGAACGGCCTGACAGCTTGCGTCAGGCCGTTTGCTTTGGTCGTTTGGTTTGCGTTGCTGACCCGGTTTGCCTGGGCGGCTGGGTTCACTTTGGTGCGCCGCCGAGCTACCTGCTTCTGGATGTCTTGCCGCTACCGAAGACGCCGCGCGCGTTGCGCCGCTGCTCGACGCCTATCGGCAGTTCCATGAGCAGCCCGCGGATACGGCAGGCGCGCTGCGCCTGAATGCGCGGCTTACCGATACGTTTTACCAAACCCGGTATGTGCGGCCAGTTTGCGCGCCTTCGACGCTACGGCTGTAGGCCAGCGCCACGCGCTTGGCCGGCGCGGCCTCGAAGCCCGGGAAGTAGGGGCCGTAGCCGTCCCACGATTCCTGCAGCACGGTGGGGCTGACCGAATTGATGCGGGTGCCTTGCAGTTCCACGGCCGCGCCACGCACGAAACCGTCGATGGCCGAATTGACGGCCGAGGCGTTTGCGCCGAAGCGGATCGGCTCGTCGCTGACAATGCCGCTGGTCAGGGTGATCGAGCCGCCCTGGTTCAGGTAATGCTGGCCGATCAGCGCCAGGTCGACCTGGCCCAGCAGCTTGTCGTGCAGGCCGATCTTGAATTGTTCGGCGGTCATTTCCGCCAGCGGGCCGAAGTGCAGGGCGCCAGCGGTGGAGACGATGGCGTCGACCTTGCCGACGCGCTCGAACAGGGCGCGAATGCTGTCGCTACGGGTGATGTCCACCTGGTACTGACCCTGGGTCTTGCCCACGGTGATGATGTCATGGCGTTGGCCGAGTTCCTGGGCCACGGCGCGGCCGATGGTGCCGCTGGCGCCGATAAGGACGATTTTCATAGTGTGATTCCTGGTAGCTGTAGAAGGGGCGCCCGGACAAGCCGTCAGCGCATGAAACCATTTTGCGGTTTCCATTCCTGTGGAAAAATCCAGGAATGGTTGGAACACTTCACACCCAGGGTGCGTAATTCATGGATCGTCTGCTCAGCATGGAGATCTTCGTGGCGGTGGTCGAACTGGGCAGCCTGACGGCCGCCGCTGCCCGCTACGAGATGTCCGCCGCCATGGCGGCCAAGCACGTCAAGGGCCTGGAGGCGCGGCTGGGGCTGCGCCTGATGAACCGCACCACCCGCCGCCAGAGCCTGACCGAGGCGGGCCAGGCCTACTACGTGCGTTGCAAGGCCATCCTGGCCGATATCGTCGACGCCGAGCAGGGCGCCGAAGCGCTGCGGCTGGCGCCGCGGGGCAACTTGCGGATCACGTCGACGGTGTCGTTCGGCTCTTTTGCCTTGGCGCCCGCAATCGCCGATTACCTCGGCCAGTACCCGGATGTCAGCGTGGAATTGGCGCTGAGCGATGTGGTCGAGGACATGGTCGCCTCGCGCTTCGACCTGGCGGTGCGCATTGGCGAACCGCAGGATTCCGGACTGGTCGCGCGCCGTATCGGCAACTATCAAATGATCATCTGCGCGGCGCCGGCATACCTGGCGCGCTACGGCACGCCGGCAACGCCGGCGGACCTGGCCCGGCATCAATGCCTGGACTTTTCGTACTGGGGGCGCCGCACGGGTTGGCGCCTGGGCGACGGCGATGGCCGCGACGCCGACTATCCGCCGACCAGCCGGTTCATTTCCAATAACGGCCAAGCGCTCAGGCAGGCCGCTCTGGCCGGCTTCGGCATCGTGCTGCAGCCCGAGATCCTGTTGGCGGACGACGTGCGCGCAGGTCGGCTGACGCCGATCCTGCAGCCGCATTGGCCTGCCGCGCGACCCATCACGCTGCTGTATGCGAAAGACAGGCAGGCGTTGCCCAAGCTCACGACGTTCGTGGATTTCGTCGTGGCGCGTTTCGCGGGGAAAGCGGGCGGGCGTCGCGCAGGATAGGGTGACGAGCCGGCAGGCCTTAGCCGCGTCGTCGGTCCACCGCCGTCAGGCATATGCCGTTCTTGAGCAGTTGGTAGGCTTGGCCGCCGAGCCAGGCGACCTTCTCGCCCGAGCTGGTGCGGCAGACGCAGTGCGTCTTGGGATCAAAGCGGGACGTGCCCAGGGCGGAGTAGGCGTCCGGGTCAGACACGAATCGTTCGATGCGATACAGCGTGCCATCCGGGGCAGTGGCCAGGACGTCGGTCAATCGTCTTGCGGTTCCGAGCATTTCAAGTACCTCCGATGCGCGGGCCGTATTTCACGCGGCGCCAAAGTTGTTCGAACCTTTCCATCGAGCAAGGGACAGGTCGGGATGACCCGGCCCGGCGTCAATGGAAATGCCCTCCTAACGATGAATCATCGAGTTGGTCTGGTGAGACGCCCAGGGCCTCGGAAATGCGGTCCAGGATGATCTGGCGGGGCCGCGGCCGAGGTCTTTCCAATTCGATGTAGATGGAGTGGTCCACCCCTAGCCGGGCAGCCATATCAGCGGTGCTGATATTGAGGTGCTCGCGCCAGGCGCGTATCAGGCTCCAATCGTTGCCGGTTTTTAGACTTGCTACAGCTGATGGTACGACGCTTTGCCGCACAGCGGGTTCTTTGTGTACGGCGGCAGGGCGGCAGGCATCCCGCAGGGTGTTCCTGGCCTTGGCGCTTTTGCGGGCCTCGGACGGGGGCGGCGCTGCGGCGGGTTCCGCGGTGAAGATCGCGCCGCCGTTGATCTGGCGATAGAGGTTTTCGCCGATCCAGGACAGGGCTTCGCCGTTGTCGAGCATGCATTCGCAATCCAGGTGGTAATTGCTGGGAATGCTCTCGAGCTTGGCGATGGTTTCCGTGGTCGTGGCGTGCCGCACCACGCGATGCAGGACACCGTCTGGCGAGCGCACGAACACGTCGGGAAGTCTCCAGGAAAACGGAATGATGATCTCCATGGCTGCAATGATTTTCTGCCACTGTATCCCTCTGCGCTCGCGGTGGAATTCGGGGTTTCCCCTGCACCGTGAACGTTTCTTCATCGTAGTCCTTCTCGGGGCTAAACATCTTCACAAATCTTCACGCGACTGCGCGCTGCCGGCGCCTTGTCGACGGCAAGATAGGCGCTTTGATGCGAGCGTTGGTTCGAGCTGCCGTGATGTTCTCTTCAGTGATGGGCGCGCCGCCATCCGCGCCATCCGCGTCGCATTCGCGCGGGGTTGCCTGGTGGGCCGTCGGCGTGGTTTGCGCCTTGCATGCGTTGGCGGCGTGGTGGCTGTGGCGCGTCGCAAACGAAGATCTGCCACTGGTGCCTGGGCAGCAAGAGGCCGAGTTCTTCGTGGACTTGCTGCCTGCCGAATCCGCGCGGCGCGTGTTGTCGCAACCCGAACCAGCATCGCAGCAATCTGCACCGGCGGCGCAAACGACGCCTGGGATGCAACCCTTACCTGTGTCGCGACCGGCATCTGTCACACCGAGGACGTCTGCGTCGCAACCTGCTCCCGCGCCGCCGCCGGCGTCAATGACGAAAGCGCCGTCGTCGCCGCGCGTGCCATCGGCAACCGCCAAGCCATCCGATAACGCAGGGCAGGCAGCGTCCGACGCGCCCGTGCGCGACTTTCGCTGGCGCGGCGAAGATGCCGCTGCGCAGGGCGTGCCGCGTGCACGGGGTGAACCGCAGGTGAACCTGGCGCCCAAGGCGCGGGCAGAGCCGTCCGTGCTGGCCAAGGGGATCGCGCAGAGCGCCCGGCCGCCGTGCCGCGATGCGCATGCGCATCTGGGGTTGCTGGCTGTGCCGTTGCTGCTGGCCGATGCGGTGCGCGACAGCGGCTGCAAATGGTGAGACCGGACGAGCAAGGCGATGTCCAGGAGCCGACTGCGTCGCTTCTGGCTTCGCAGCCGGGCATTGCGGCGAATGTCCCGAATCATGGATACTGGACCTCCCAATTGGGATGTTCAATGGCATGGCCCCGCCCGGATCCGTACCCCGCACCCGGACGCGGCCGCGCCCATCCGGAGACTCGAGCATGTCCGAAGCACCCGCCGGCCTGGACCGGTTGCGTCATTTCATCGCCACCGCGACCCGCCTGGCCACCCCTGCTGGCCTGGCGCAATCGCCCGAGCTGCATGCCGCGTTCGCCGCGCTGATCCGCCACGACGATTGGCTGCCCGAGGCCTGTACCGTGCCGCATCCGCAGTACTACCAGCAGTACCTGCTGCATTGCGATCCGCTCGAACGTTTCTCGCTCGTCAGCTTCGTCTGGGGCCCGGGCCAACAGACGCCGGTGCACGACCACGAGGTGTGGGGCTACGTCGGCATGCTGCGCGGCGCGGAAGTGAACCAGCGTTACGCGCGCGGCGCCGATGGCGGCTTGTCGCTGTTGGGCGAGCCCAGCACGCTGCGCCCGGGCGATGTGGAACGGTTGTCGCCGCAAGAGGGCGATATCCATCGGGTGTCCAACGCCTTTGCCGACCAGGTATCGATCAGCGTGCATATGTATGGCGGCAACATCGGCGCGGTGTCGCGCCATGTCTACGACCCGGCCACGGGCCAGTCCAAGCCGTTCGTGTCGGGCTATTCGGCGGCCGACGTGCCTAACCTGTGGGACCGTTCGGCCGCGGTGCGCGCGGCGCTGACCACCCAGCCCGCATAAGGCCTGTTCGCGGGCGGTCGCCCGTGCTATGTTCGCGTCCTAAATATTGGGAAAAACCAAGGCAATGGACAAGACGCTGCTCAAGGGGCTGATGGTGCTGGAGGCGGTGACCGACGTGGACAACCCGCCCCGCACGATCGACGCGCTGGCCGCCCGGGTCGGGCTGACGCGCAGCAATACCCACCGCACGCTGCAAACGCTGATCCACGCGGGTTATGTGGTCAAGGACGAAGACGGCGGCGGCTATCGCGGCGCGGTGCGCCTGTTCGAGCTGGCCGCGCGCCAGCTGGGGCAACTGGACGTGCGCAAGCTGGCCGCGCCGTTCATGCGCACGCTGGCCGACCAGACCGGTGAAACCGTGCACCTGTCGGTGCTGGACGGGTTTGACGTGGTCTACGTGGACAAGATCGACAGCCCGCAACCGATCCGCGCCTATTCGATGGTTGGCGGCCGCGCGCCGGCCTACGCGGTGGCTACGGGCAAGGCGTTGCTGGCCTATCAGGCGGACGGTTATGTCGAGCGCTACGCCGACAAGCTGCTGCGGCATACGCCGGCCACCATCGTGTCGATGCCGCTTCTGAAAGACGAGCTGCGCAAGGTGGCTCGCGCGGGCTACGCCGTCAATCGCGGCGAATGGCGCGAAGGCGTGGGCGGGCTGGCCGTGGCGCTGTTCAACAGCCTGGACCAGCCGGTGGCGGCCATCGGTATTTCCGGCCCGCTGGACCGCCTGAGCGCGGCCCGCATGAAGCAACTGGCGCCGGACGTGGCCGCCTGTGCGCAGTCGATTTCGCAGGGCATGGGCTACCGGCGCGGCTTTCTGGGCCAATAAGCGCCGGCCGGGCCCACGCCTGTTGGCGGCCGCTTATTGGCGGGCCGCCGACAGCCGCACCACGTCGGCCCAGCGCCCGACTTCCTGTTTCAACACCTGGTCGGTGCCGGCGGGCGTAGTTGCCACGGCATCCGCGCCCAGCTTCAGCGCGGCCTGCTGCACCGCGGGCAAGGCGGCTGCCCGCTGCATGCCTGTGGAGAGCTTGTCGATGATGGCCGCAGGCGTGCCCGCGGGCGCCAGCAAGGCGTAGGCGGTAGCCACTGAATAGTCTTTGACGCCTTGCTCGATCAGTGTGGGCAGGTCGGGCAGCGCGGTCGCGCGCTTGGCGGTGGTGACGCCCAATAGCCGGATCTTGCCGCTGGCGACCTGCGGCAGCAGGGCCGGCAGGGTTTCGAACACCATGTCGATCTGGCCGCCCAGCAAATCGGTGATGGCCGGGCCGCTGCCCCGATACGGCACATGCATGAGGCGGGTGCCGGTCAGGGCCTGGAACAGTTCGCCCGCCATGTGCTGCGAGGTGCCGGGGCCCGCCGAGCCGAACGTCAGTGTGCCGGGCCGGCTCTTGGCCAGCGCGATCAGTTCCTGCACGTTGTTGGCGGGAATCTTGCTATTGACCGCCAACGCCATCGGCATGCTGGTGGCCATCGAGATGCCGACGAAAGCGGTGGCGAAGTCGTAGCCGGGCTTGTCGGGCAGCGCGGCATGGATGGCGTGGCTGCCCAGCGCGCCCATCAACAATGTGTAGCCGTCGGGTGCGGATTTGGCGACGTATTCCGCGCCGATCTCGCCGCCCGCGCCGGCCTTGTTTTCCACCACCACGCTTTGGCCCAGGTAGTCGCCCAACTGCTGCGCATAGATGCGCGCGGCCGCATCGGTGGCCCCGCCGGGCGGGAACGGCACCACCATGCGCACGGGCTTGGCGGGCCAGGGTTGCGCAACGGCAGGGGCAGCGGCCAGCGTCAGCACGGCGGCCGCCGCGGCAATGCGCCACAAATGTCTCATGGGAGTCTCCTTGGTGGGGGCAGGGCCGTCACGCGTGGCGCGGGTGCGCATTGAAACGCCGCGGTCCTTTTATAAATCCTAAATAATAGGATTTGAATTTCAATAAATGGTTTACCTAGAATTCCACACGGTGCTATGCTGGTCAACAATTAAGCACCTTACCTAGGGATTGCTCTAGGAATAACCGGTATTGATGGCGGTCGCGCCGGGCAGAATGCCATGGCGTCGGCCGCCGCTTTATAATTTTTCGTGCATCCTAAATATTGAATTCTTATAACGAGAGGTCGGACATGACACCTAGCTCGGCATTGGCCGGCGTTACCGTGCTTGAGATCTGCAATGTCGCGGCGGGGCCGTTTTGCGGCATGTTGTTGGCGGACATGGGCGCCGACGTGATCAAGCTGGAAAACCCGGAAGGCGGCGACACGCTGCGCAGCTGGCCGCCGCTTAGCCAGGGCTACAGCGAGAACTTCGCCTCGCTGAACCGCAACAAGCGCTCGGTGACGCTGAACCTGAAGGACCCCGCCGATCTGGCGCTGGCGCGGGAATTGGCACTGAGCGTGGACGTGCTGATCGAAAACAACCGTCCCGGCGTGATGGACCGGCTGGGGCTGGGCTACGCCGCGCTGCGCGAGGCTAACCCCCGGCTGGTGTATTGCTCGATCTCGGCATACGGACAATCGGGGCCGCGTGCGCAGGAAGGCGGCTTTGACCTGACCATCCAGGCGATGAGCGGGCTGATGAGCGTGACCGGCGAGGCGGGCGGCGAACCGGTCAAGTGCGGCGTGCCGGTGGCGGATTTTTCGGCGGGGCTGTATGGCGCTTTTGCCATTGCCTCCGCGCTGCGCGCGGCCCAGGCCAGCGGCCAGGGCACGCACATCGATGTGCCGATGCTGGGCGCCACGCTGGGCATCGCGGCCCTGCAAACGTCCGAATTCTTCGGCAGCGGGCGCGACCCGGTCAAGTTGGGATCGGCGCATCCGCGCAATGCACCGTACCAGGCGTTTCGCTGCAAGGGCGGCTATTTCGGCATGGCGGCGGGCAACAACGCATTGTGGAAGGGCGTGTGCGTGACCGTGGGCCGTGAAGACCTGCTGGCCGATCCGCGCTTTACCGACACCAGCGCGCGCGCCCGCAACCAGGAAGCCCTGCGCGATATCCTGGAAGCGATCTTCGCGGCCGACGATGCCGCAACCTGGCTGACGCGCTTTCGCGCGGCGGGCGTGCCTTGCGCGCCCATCAACACCTATTCGGAAGTGCTGGCCGATCCGCAGGTGGAACACATGGGCTGGGTGCAGCCGGTGGACTTGCCCAACGGCGTGCGTACGCGCACCTTTGGCCTGCCGGTGCGCTTTGACGGCCAGACCACCGCGTTGCGCCGTCCGCCGCCCGCGCTGGGCGAGCACAACGACGAAGTGTTGGGCGCACTGCGCCAGAAAGGAGTGGCGGCATGAGCGCGACGTTGCGTATCGAGAAGCGGGGGGTGGTGCATGCGCTGACGCTGAACCGCCCTGAAAAAATGAATGCGTTGTCGGCGGAGCTGGTCGACGCGTTGATCGCCGCGGTGGACGATGCGGCAGCGCAGGGCGCGCAGGTGATCGTGCTGCGCGGCGAAGGCCGCAATTTCAGCGCGGGCTTTGACTTCGGCGATTGGGATGCCCAAAGCGAAGGCGACCTGCTGCTGCGCTTTGTGCGCATCGAGACCTTGCTGCAACGTGTGGCAGCGTCGCCCTGCCTGACGGTGGGCCTGGCGCACGGACGCAATTTTGGCGCGGGCGTGGATCTGTTCGGCGCCTGCAAATGGCGCATCAGCGCACCCGACGCAAGCTTTCGCATGCCGGGCCTGAAGTTCGGGCTGGTGCTGGGCACGCGCCGCTTTGGCGCGCTGGTGGGCGCCGAACGCGCCCGCGCCATTCTGGAGCAAGCCAGTCCGTTCAGCGCCGATGAGGCCCTTCGCGACGGCTTTGCCAGCCGCCTGGCGTTGCCGGATGCCTGGCCCGATATTGAACGCGAGGCCCAGGCCACGGCCGCCGCGCTGTCCGCCTCCAGCCGCGCGCAGTTGTATGCGGCGTTGTCGGCCGAGCAGCCGGACGCCGACCTGGCGCGGCTGGTGCGATCCGCAGCCGAGCCGGGCCTGAAGGCGCGCGTGGCAGCCTATCTGCAGGCGCGTTAGAACCGGCACGCCGCCCCAGGCGCAACGATAAAAGCAAGCAAGGAGACAGCATGGGTTCGGGATTCAATCAGAAAAACAAGCAGCGTTCGCTGGCCGAGCTGGCGGCGCTGGTGCCGGACGGGGCGTCGATCGCCCTGGGCGGCAGCTTCCTGCATCGCGGGCCGTTCGCGTTCGTGCGCGAATTGATCCGGCAGGGGCGGCGCGACCTGGAACTGGTCAAGCAATCACCGGGCTACGACGTGGACATCCTGTGTCGGGCCGGCGCGCTGAGAAAGGTGCGCGCGGGCATCGTGGCCATGGAAGGCAACTTCGGCTTGGCGCCCTGGTACCGCAAGGCGGTGGAGCAACGCGAGGTGGAACTGGAAGAGCATGCCTGCGCCAGCCTGACGGCGGGCCTGCGGGCGGCGGCCTTTGGTGTGCCGTTCCAGCCTTGCGGCGGCCTGCACGGCAGCGACCTGCCGCAGCTGAACGGCTGGCAATGTCTGGACGACCCCTACGGCAGCGGCCAGAAGACCTGGGTAGTGCCGGCGGTGCGCCCGGACTTCGCGGTGATCCAGGCGTCCGAGGTGGATGCAATGGGCAATGTGCGGGTGTACGGCACGGCCCACTGGGACCGCATCATGTCGCGCGCCGCGGGCAGCGTGCTGGTGGTGGCGGAAAAATTGGTGGACAGCGCCGTGTTCGAGGCGCAGCCCGAAGCCACGCTGGTGCCGTACTTCATGGTGCAGGCGTTCACGGTGCTGCCGCGTTCGGCGTGGCCGGGATCGTGCTGGCCCGATTACGCCATCGACTATCCGGCGGTCGAGGCTTATATGGACAAGAACGGCGACCTGGCGGCCCATCTGGCCGCGGCGCCCGAAGCAGGAGCGGCGCATGGCTGAGCAATGGTCGGGCTTTTCGTATCTGGTCACCAATCTGGCGCGTTTCATCCGCCCCGACGAGATCACCTTCAGCGGCGTGAATTCCACGATGCCGATGCTGGCCTGCCTGTTGGCCAAGCGCGCGTACGACTGGGATTTTGTCTACATCAACGTGGCGGGCGGCGTGGACCCGCGGCCGTCGCATATTCCGTTGTCCAGCTCCGATCCGGTGCTGGCCGAGCGCACCGCGTCCATCTTCGCCAACGAAGACTTCTACGACCTGTGCACGCGCGGCCGCATGGACCTGACGTTCCTGGGGGCGGCGCAGATCGACGGCGCGGGCTGCGCCAACAATTCCTGCATCGGCGACTGGCACGCGCCCAAGGTGCGGCTGCCGGGTGGCGGCGGCGGCGCGGTGATGCTGCCCACCGCCAGGCGCGCCTGCACCTGGCGCACCGAGCATTCGCGCCGTGCCTTCGTCGAGAAGCTGGATTTCATGACGTCGTGGGGCGGGTTCCATGGCGTGGTGACGCCGATCGCGGTGTTCGTCAAGCGTGATGGGCGGTTGGCGCTGCAGTCCTGGCATCCGGAGTCCAGTTTGTCGGAAGTGCGCGAGCGCACGGGGTTCGAGTTTGATGCGACCGGTGCCGAGCCGACCGCGCCGCCGACCGAGGCCGAAGCGCGCGCATTGCGCGAGCTGGATGCCGATGGTCAGTTCGAACGCGATGCGGCGGTGACGCTGCGCTAGCGCGCGGCGCTGCGACTAGCGCCTTGCGCCGGCCGGTGGGCGGGCGCCGGGCCATATGGGAAGAGACGCTGATGCTGATGGATTCCGACACCGCCTTGACGGCGGCCGGCGCGCGCCTGTGGGCGCAACCCGAGTGGGCGGCGCGCCCCGCCTTGGTGGCCGCCAACGAGACCTTGACCTACGGCGACCTGCATCGGCAGGTGGGCCGCGCCGCCGGCGCCTTGCGGGCGGCTGGCGTCAAACCAGGGGACTATGTGGCGGTGGCGATGGAGCGGTCGCCGGCCCAACTGGTGGCGCTGCTGGGGACGATGGCGGCGGGCGCCTGTCCCTGCCCGTTGGAGCCACGCCTGGCGCACGAGGAAACGGCGCGTCGCGTGGCCGCGGTGGGCCTGGGCTGGATGCTGTTCGATGACGCCCATGCGCCCACGGCCCAGGCCAGCGGCCTGGCGGCATCCCGCTTGCTGCCGGCGGCCGTGTTGGCGCGCGGCGACGCGGCATGGCCGGCGGTGAATCCCGATCCACGCGACGCGGGTTTGCTGTTGTTCACCTCGGGCAGCACGGGCCATCCCAAGGGCGTGCTGCTCAGTCACAGCGGTCTGATGAACAACGCGCGCGGTGTGCTGGCGCACACGGGCCTGACGCCCGCCGACCGGCTGCTGCACGTGATGCCGCTGCACCATACCAACGCCTTGAACAACCAGGTGTTCGCGCCCCTGTTGGCGGGCGCCTGCGTGGCCCTGGCCGGACGGTTCCGCGCCGAGGACATGCCAAGCCTGCTGCAGGCATGGCAGCCCACCATCATCACGGGCGTGCCCACCATGTACGCGCGCATGCTGGACCTGCCGTTCGATCCGGCCAGCCTGGCCGGGTTGCGGTTCGCGCGTTGCGGGTCGGCGCCGATTACCGAGGCGCTGCATCGGCGCATCGAGGCCTTTCTGGGGTGTCCGTTGATCGTGTCGTACGGCTTGTCGGAAGCCACCTGCACGTCGACCATGAATCCGCCTGCGGCGCGGCGCATCGGGTCGGTCGGCACGGTGTTGGCGGGCCAGCGCGTGACGCTGCGCTTGCCGGACGGCCGCGAGGCGCCGGCGGGCGGCGAAGGCGAGATATGCATCGAAGGCGACAGCCTGATGCTGGGGTACCTGGGCGTGGCGGACGCGGCCCAAGGCGCGCCGGCGCGATTGGCGACGGGCGACCTGGGCCGTTTCGATGCGGACGGCTACCTGAGCATCACGGGCCGCATCAAGGACGTGATCATCCGCGGCGGCGAGAACATCTCGCCCGCGCTGATCGAAGGCGTGGTGACGGCGATGCCGGGCGTGGCCGCGTGCTGCGTGGTCGGCGCACCGGACGATGACCTGGGCGAGGTGCCGGTGGCGTTTGTGCAGCGTGCCGGCGGGTTGGAAGCGACAGAGGCCATGGCTGCGCCGCAAGCGTCGCTGATCCGCGCCGAGGTGCTCGCGCGGCTGGGCCGGATCTACGTGCCCAAGGAAGTGTGGTGGGTGGATCGCCTGCCCGAGAACGCGGTGGGCAAGGTCGACCGCAAGGCGCTGGCGCGGCGCGCGGCAACGTCGGACGCCAGCGGCGCCTAGCCGCGGTTGCGCAAGCGCGCCAATGCGGCCGACAGTTCGGTCACCAAGGCCTGGGCGCGGGCCAGTGGGTCTTGGCCGTCGAGGGCGGTGGGGGCTTCGGCACGGGCCGCCCCCGCATGGGCGGACCCTTCCCCTCGCAGTCGGGGTTGGACGCTTTCATGGGCGACGCTGACGTCCACATCGAACACCAGCTTCTCGGCCCGGTGCCAGGTGGTGAACCATTCCAGCGGATGGCCGTGCTGGTCCATGCCCTGGCCTTCCAGCATCAGCAATGGGGTGCCGGCCTGAGTGTCCAGCAAGGTGGCGAGCGTGGCGTCGGCGGCGACGGCGCGGATCTGGTTGCGGCCGGCGCCGGGGCGCAAGCCGAAACGCTGGGTCAACACGCCATGCAGCGAGGCGTCGGCCAGGTCTTGGGCGCGCAGGCCGGGTACCACGGCAGCGGGCAGCCAGGTCCGCACATACGCCAGCGGCGCGTCGGCGACGTGGCGCAGCCGTTCCAGCAGCAGCAGGTCGGACGTACCAAAGAAGTCGGCCACGGCCTTGGGCGGTTCGGCGGCGCCGAAGGCCAGTACGCGGGTCTTGAGCGCCACGCCGGACTGCGCGAATTGCTCGTACAGACCGGTGGACCGCTGCACCAGCCGCCGGTGTTCCTGCGGCGCAGCCACCACCGCGGGGCGGCCCGCCTCGCGCTGGATCAGGCCTTCGGCGGCCAACGCCGACAAGGCCTGCCGCACCACGCTGCGCGCCACGCCGAAGCGCTCGCACAGCGCGGCCTCGCTGGGCAGCAAGGCGCCAGCGTCCAGCTTGCGGGTGCGGATGTCGCCGCGCAGCAGCGCGGCCATCTGGGCATGCAGCGGCACCTCGCCCGAGCGGTCGAGGGCGGGCAAATCTTCAGCGTTGGCGGGCGCCATGGAATCAACCTCCTGTTTGGGCCCGCGCAGTTTCCCATACATGCGTCCAGCCCGGGGCCAGATGCGCGGCGCGCTCGGCGGCCAGGATCAGACTGTCTTCGCGGGCGATGCCCTGGCCCGCGATGTCGAACGCGGTGCCGTGATCGACCGACACGCGCACCACCGGCAGGCCGACGGTGATGTTAACGCCGTCGTCGCCATAGACGGCCTTGAAGGGGGCGTGGCCCTGGTCGTGGTAACAGGCGATCACGAACTGCCACTTGCCGCGCACCGCCTGCGGGAACAGCGCGTCGGCCGGGATCGGGCCGGCGGCCAGGATGCCGGCGGCGTTGGCCTCGGCCACGGCGGGCGCCAGGATGTCGGCGTCTTCGGTGCCGAAGATGCCGTTTTCGCCGGCGTGCGGATTCAGGCCCGATACCGCCACCGGCTGGTCGCCGCGGCCCAGCGCCTTGGCGAACGAGCCGGCCAGGCGCAGCACCGCGCGCATGCGGGCCGGCGTCAGGTCGTCGATGGCCTGGCGCAGCGACACGTGGGTGGTGGCGTGGAAGATATAAAGGTCGCCGGCCGACAGCACCAGCGAAAAGGTCTTGACGCCGAATTCATGGGCCAGCAGCTCGGTGTGGCCGGGCCACTTGTGGCCGGCGGCGTGCATGGCTGCCTTGTTCAGCGGGGCGGTGACGATGCCGTCGACTTCGCCGGCGCGCGCCAGGGCGCAGGCCGTGGTGACAAAGCGCACCGAGCCGTCGCCGGCCGCGGCGCTGATCTCGCCCAGCTTCACGTCGGCCAGCGACGGGCCGGCCTGCAGCACCTCGATAGTGCCGGGGGCATTGGTGGCGTCCGCGGGGCGCTCGACGCGCCGCACGATGGCGGGGTCGCCGCCCAGGTTGCGCACGGCGTTGACCATCACGTCCACGTCGCCAACCACGACCAGGCGCGCCTTCTGGCGCAATTCGTCGTGGCCCATCAGCATCTTGGCCGTGATCTCCGGCCCGATGCCCGCCACGTCGCCCAGGGTAACGGCCAACAACGGCAGCTTGGGGGGAGGGGTTTGTGTCATCGCTTGAATCTCCTGTCGCGGATCGCGCGCACGGCGCGAACCAGTACGTCTTCGGCGCCAAAGCCGCCGGCCTTGGTCACCACGGGCAGGCCGTCGGCCGTGCCTCCGGTCAGCGTGCCCAGGGGCACGCCGCCCATCACTTCATCCACCAGGGCGATGCCGCTGGCGCCCAGCGCCAGCAGCACCTGGCGCGCGCCGTCGCCGCCGGTGGCGACCACGCCGGCGGCGCGCGAGGCGCCGATGGCCTGCGCGGCCAGCGTGCCCAGGCGCTGCGCCACGGTGTCGGAATCGAGTCCTTCGCGCTGGCCGGCGGGGGCCAGCAACAGCAGGGTGCCGGCGGCGTCGGCGCCGTCCTGCGCGTGGGCGCGCAGCAGCGGTTCGCACCAGGCGCGCCAGGCGGCGTCATCGGCCAGGTCCGCCAGTTGCGGCGCCCAGGTGCGCGCGCCGGCGGCTTGCAGCGCGGCGGCCTGCGCGCGGGCGGCGCTGTGCTGCGAGGTCACCACCACGACCACAGGGGCGGTCTGGTCGGCGCCGGCCCAGACACGGGCCAGCGGCACCGCCAGGCCGCCGGCGCCCACCGGCAGGGCGCGCGGCCCCAGGATGCCGATGGCGCGGGCCAGGCGTTCCAGGTCGGCGTCGTCGCGGGCGTCGACCACCACCGTGGCGCCGGCCTGCGCGATGCGCGCGGCCAGCGATTCGGGCGATTCACCCGCCTTGGCCGCGACGTGGGCGCAGCCCAGCAGGGTCGGGATATGGCTTTCGGTCACGGGCGTGACCGGGTCGGTGGCGGCCGACGTGGCGGTGACGGGTTGGCCGCCGACCATCAGCACGCCGTCTTCCACGGTGCGGCCGGTGGCGGGGAACGCCGGGCACACCACCGCGATGGCATCCGCGCCCCAGGCCTCGCGCGCCGCGTCGATCTCGGCCTTGAAGGCGCCGCGCAGCGTCGAGTCCACTTTCTTGTACAGGCGCGAGACGCCGGCGGCGCGCAGCCGCTCGACGTTGCGCCGGATCACCGCGCCCGCCTGCGCGGCGGGCAGGGCGCGGCTGTGGGTGGTGACCGCCAGCACGTCGACGTCGTCGGCGGCCGGCGCGGCCAGCGCCTCGTGCGCGCCGTCGATCGACAGGCGGGTGGTCCAGCCGGCCCGCACGAATTGCACGGCGGTGTCGCCGGAGCCGGTCAGGTCGTCGGCGACGATGGCGATGGCGGGATTCAAAGGGCCTCCCCGCGCGCCTCGCGGTAGCCGCCGGCCGCCGCGTCGTCGGCGGCATCCTCGGACTTGAGTTCACCGGCGCGCTTGAGGAAGTACGAGGCCAGCACCGGCGCCAGGATCGAACTGATCAGCACACAGGCGGCGACCTGCGCGGTGGCGGTCGAGACGTATTGCTGGAAGTTGGGGTCGGCGGCCGCGACCACGGCGGGCGTGGCGATGGCGTTGCCGGCGGTGGTGCCGGCCGCGAAGCCCAGGCCGCTCTTGCCGCCGCGGCGCAGGATCAGGCGATAGCCCAGGTAGACCAGGCCGCCGGTGATGGGGCTGATGATCAGGCCCAGGATCAGGCCGGTGATGCCGCCATTGACGACCGCGCCCAGGTTGATGCCGGTGCCCAGCGCGAAGGCGAAGAACGGGATGACGATGTTGGGCACGGGCTTGAGCACGTCGCGCCACTTGGGGTCCAGGTTGCCGACCACTACGCCCAGCAGGAACGGCACCAGCGCGGCCACCAGGGCGATCATCGGGATGTCGGCCAGGCCGGACGCGCCCAGGAACAGCAGGCTGAAGAAGGGGCCGTCATTGACTGCGCTGGCGACATAGGCGCCGCGGTCGCGGGCGTCGCCGTACTGGCCGGTATAGGCCAGCCAGAGGCCGCCGTTGCTGTTGTCGAACGCGGCCAGCATGGCCAGGATCGACACGCCCATCACGCCGTCCAGGCCCACGTAGCTGCCCAGGATGATGATGAGGGTGGCCGGGACCAGGGTCTTCATCAGCAGGATGGTGCCGGCAGTGGCCAGGATCGGGCCGCCGGTGCGGGTGTTGACCTGGGTGCCGGTGGCGAAGATCAGCAGGGCGATCAGCGGCAGGGCGCTGTTCTTGAACAGCGCGGTGGTGAAGCCGCCGATGGCCAACGCGTCGGGCGCGAAGGTGCCGATCAGCGACCCGAGGATCAGCGGCACCAGCATCAGGCCACCAGGGATTTTCTGCATCGTGCCAAAGAAAGGCGAGCGGGTGGTTTCGGTCGTCACAATCGGAGTCTCCAGGAGGGATGTTCTGGGGCGCAGACGTTCATGCGTGCGTCTGTCGGGGGGGTTGAAAGCCGGTAGTGTACACCTGTACGTACAGCTAGTACGTACAGGGTAGACCCTGATGCCGGCGCTCCGTTCCGCGCTCTTGCCCCGGTCAGTCCAGCCCGACGAAGCCTCCCGTTTGATGGCTCCACAACCGCGCGTACAGGCCGCCCTGGGCGACCAGC
Source organism: Achromobacter xylosoxidans (assembly GCA_040396375.1). Lineage (GTDB taxonomy): Bacteria > Pseudomonadota > Gammaproteobacteria > Burkholderiales > Burkholderiaceae_B > Achromobacter > Achromobacter xylosoxidans_D. The sequence goes on along the minus strand of JBEBOQ010000036.1, from coordinate 26,064 downwards.
CCGGCGTGCGTGCCGGATTCGACGATCTTGCCGCGATCCAGCACGACCAGCCGGTCCATGCGGGCGATGGTGGACAGGCGGTGTGCGATTGCGATCACGGTCTTGCCCTGCATCAGCGTTTCCAGGCTTTCCTGGATGGCGGCCTCGACCTCGGAATCCAGCGCCGAGGTGGCTTCGTCCAGGATCAGGATGGGCGCGTCCTTGAGCAACACGCGGGCGATGGCGATGCGCTGGCGTTGGCCACCCGACAGCTTCACGCCGCGTTCGCCGACGTGGGCGTCCAGCCCGCGGCGGCCGTCGCCGTCGACCAGCGCGTCAATGAATTCGTCGGCGCGGGCGCGGCGGATGGCATCGCGCAATTGCGCGTCCGTGGCGTCGGGCCGGCCGTACAAGAGGTTGTCGCGGATGGAGCGGTGCAGCAGCGAGGTGTCCTGCGTGACCACGCCGATCTGCGAGCGCAGGCTGGTTTGGGTGACGTGGGCGATATCCTGGCCGTCGATCAGGATGCGGCCGCCTTCCAGGTCGTACAAGCGCAGCAGCACGTTGACCAGGGTGGACTTGCCGGCGCCTGACGGCCCGATCAGGCCGATCTTTTCGCCCGCGCGCACCGTCAGGTCCAGGTGCGAGATGATCTCGCGGCCGCTGCCGTAGTGGAACGACATGTCGTCAAAGCGCACCTCGCCTTGCGTGATGCGCAGCGGCTGGGCATCGGGGGCGTCCAGCACCTGGCGCGGCTGCGCGATGGTGGCCAGGCCGTCCTGCACCATGCCGACGTTTTCGGAAATGCCGTTGACCTCCCACATGATCCAGGCGGACATATTGTTGATGCGGATCACCAGTCCCAACGCCAGCGTAATGGCGCCCAGGCTGATGCTGCCGATGCTCCAGAGCCACAGCGCCAGGCCGGCGGTGCTGACGATCAGCACGCCGTTGAGCGTGTTGATGGACACGTCCATCGCGGTGATGACGCGGGTCGACAGGCGCTGCTTTTCCGTCTGCTCGGTCATGGCCTGGCGCGCGTAGTCTTCTTCCTGGCGGGTGTGGGCGAACAGCTTGAGCGTGGAGATGTTGGTGTAGCCGTCGACGATGCGGCCCATCAGCTTGGAGCGCGCTTCCGAGGCGATGACCGCGCGCGCCTGCATGCGCGGCACGAAGTAGGCCAGCATGCAGCAATAGATGGCGATCCACAGCACCAGCGGGATGACCAGGCGCCAGTCGGCTTCGGCGAACAGGTACAGCGCGCTGGCCGCGTACAGGATCACGTGCCACAGCGCGTCCACCGACTGCACGGCGGAATCACGCAGCGAATAGCCCGTTTGCAGCACGCGGTTGGCGACCCGGCCGGCGAAATCGTTGTGAAAGAACGCCAGGCCCTGGTTCAGGACGTAGCGATGGTTTTGCCAGCGCACCAGGGTGGTCAGGCTGGGCGAAATGGTCTGGTGTGACAGCAGGTCGTGCAGGGCGATGGACAGTGGCCGCAGCACCATCACCACGAACGCCATCCACACCAGGGTATAGGCGTGTTCACGGAAGAAATCCGCCGGGGGCGTGCGCTGCGCCATGTCGACCAGGTCGGCCAGGAAGCTGAACAGCGCCACTTCCACCATCGCGCCGGCCAGCCCCACCAGCAGCAGCACGGCGAAGATCGGCCAGACCTGCATCAGGTAGTAGGCATAAAAGCGCAGTACCCGCCCCGGCGGGGTGACATCCGGGGCGTCGCGGAAAGGGTCGACCAGGCTTTCGAAGTAGCGAAAAACGGGATTCGGTTTGGCGCCGGGCATGGCAGGTCCGTAAGAGGGGCCGACCAAGCGTATCAGGGAAACCCCTGAAAAATAAAGGGCTTGCGCGCCGTCAGGCGTATTGCGCGCGCCGCGTTCCGCCGTTCCGCCGTCGCGCAGGTTGCGGGGTCAGGCGCCGGCCGTATCCTTCTGTGCCGCGGCCGCCGGCTTGAGTTCGCGCCGCAGGATCTTGCCCACGTTGGTGCGTGGCAACTCGTCGCGAAACTCGACATAGCGCGGCACCTTGTAGCCGGTGAGCTGCGTGCGGCAATGGGCGATCAGGGTTTCGGCATCCAGGTTGGGGTCCTTGCGAATGACATACAGCTTGACCGCTTCGCCTGAGCGTTCGTCGGGCACGCCGATGGCGGCCACTTCGCGCACGCCGGGATGCAGCGCGGCTACGTCCTCGACCTCGTTGGGATAGACGTTGAAGCCCGACACCAGGATCATGTCTTTCTTGCGATCGATCAGGAAGACGTAGCCGGCTTCGTCGACGTAGCCGATGTCGCCCGTGCGCAGAAAGCCGTCGGGGTACATCACCAGCGCGGTTTCGTCGGGCCGGTTCCAGTAGCCCTGCGTGACCTGCGGGCCGCGCACGCAGATCTCGCCTGCTTCGCCTACGCCTTGTTCCTGGCCGTCGTCGTCGCGGATGGAGATCTCGGTGGAAGACACCGGCAAGCCGATGGAGCCGGTAAAGACCTGCACATCCAGCGGGTTGATGGTCACCGCCGGCGACGTTTCGGTCAGGCCATAGGCCTGCGCGAGCGACTTGCCGGTAACCGCCAGCCAGCGGTCCGCCACCGCGCGCTGCACCGCCATGCCTCCGCCCAGCGTCAGCCGCCAGTGCGAAAAATCCAGCTTCGCAAAATCCGGGTGGTTCAAGAGCGCATTAAAGAGCGTGTTGACGCCCGTAAAGGCGCTGACCGGCACTTTGGCCATCTCTTTGATCAGCCCCGGAATGTCGCGCGGATTGATGATCAACAGATTGCTGGCGCCGATCTTCATGAAGGTCAGGCAGTTCGCCGTGAGCGCGAAGATATGGTAGAGCGGGAGCGCCGTGACGATGCATTCTTCGCCTTCCCGGACCCAGGGGCGGATCCAGGTGTGGGCCTGGGTGACGTTGGCGGCCAGGTTGCCGTGGGTCAGCATGGCGGCCTTGGCCACGCCGGTGGTGCCGCCGGTGTATTGCAGGCAGGCCAGGTCGTCCTGGGTCAGCGCGACTTCCTCGAAGGGCGCGTCGCGGCCGGCCCGCAGCGCCTGGCCCAGGCGCAGGGCGCCGGGGATCGACCAGGCCGGCACCATGCGCTTGACGCGCCGTACCACGAAGTCCACCAGGCGGCCCTTGAGCGGACTGAGCAGTTCGCCGATCGAGGTCACCAGCACTTTCTCGACCGGGGTGTTGGGCAACGCCTTTTGCAGCGTGGCGGCGAAGTTGTCGGCCACCACGATGGCGCGCGCGCCGGCGTCGGCCAGCTGGTGCTCCAGTTCGTGGGCGGTGTACAGCGGGTTGCAGTTGACCACGACGCAGCCGGCGCGCAGCGTGCCGAACAGGCAGACCGGATATTGCAGCAGGTTGGGCATCATCAGCGCCACCCGGTCGCCCTTGCGCAGGCCGTTGGCGTGCAGCCAGGCGGCGAAGTCGCGCGTCAGGCGGTCGAGTTCGGCGTAGGTCATGGTCTTGCCCATGCTCAGGTACGCGGGCTTGTCCGCGAACCGCCGGCAGCTGTCACGCGCGATCGAGACCAGCGTGGTGGCGCTGTCGAGCTCGATGTCCCTGGGCACGCCCGCGGGGTAGCTCTTTTGCCAGATTCGTTCCATCTTTACGGGGCTCCCAACAGGGCTTTTTTCAGGGAGGATTGCGCCGGATTGTCGCCCAGCCAGACACGCAGCAGCGCGCGGCCGAAGGCGGGGTCGTCGATGCGCCCGCGCTGCCTGCCGTTGTCGGTGATCGCCACGCCGCGGGCATCGAAGTCCAGGTCGATCACGTCGCCTTCGCGGGCCGAGCCGATCTCGGCCATCAGGGCGGACAGGCGCGCGGCGGACGGTTGCAGGGCGGCGAGTTCCTGTTTGGACGTATTGTCGCGCAATCCTTCCTGCAGCGCCGCGTCCAGGCTCTTGCTGTCGACATCGCGCAAGAGTTGCAGGCGCATGCGGCGCGGCGCGTTGCTGTTGATCAAGGCCGCGGCGTCCTGGCTTTTGGCGCCGGCATACAGCGCCGCCACGTAGACCTTGACGACGAACTTGGTGCGCAGGCCGGCGCCGTTCAGCACCAGCGCCTGGCCGCCTTCGGACAACTGCGCGGGGACGCGCACGCCGGCCACTTCCACGTCGGCGGCCAGCGCGGGGGCGGCCGCCAGGCAGGCGGCCAGGACCAGGCTCAGGGCGGCGGCGCGCCCTCCGGGGATGATGTCACGCATGGGTCTCCTCCAGTGGTTTTCTGCTTGTAGTACTTCTTGTCGGCGATGTAGATCGTGCGTTCCACGACGGCGTAGACGACGCCGTCCTTGTCCTTCAATTCCACGGTGTAGGTCCGGGTGGTCTCGTGGTCCTGCGCAAGAATCCTGCGTATTTCCGCGATTTCTCCTGGCGGCAGCCGGAAGTCCACGTACAGCGTGGTGTAGGCGGGCTTGCGGTAGCGGATGGACGCCGCCTTGTCCCACACGATGTGGTCCGCGCCCAGCGCGGACATCAGCATGGTGGGGTGGGCGCCGTCGGTCACCGCGAACAGCGAGCCGCCGTACATCGATCCCACAATGTTGCGCGTGCGCCGCAGCAGCGGCAGCTTGATGCGGATGTGCTGGAAATCCGGCGACACGTGCAACACCCGGCCGCCGGTGGCGCGAAACGCCGGATGCAGGTTGAATCCCACCCGCATCAGGCGCGCGCGCCACTGCGGCGACAGGCTCTTGAACCAATAGGGCTTCATGCTGCCGCCGCGCCGCCTACATGGCTTCGAACAGGCCCGCGGCGCCCATGCCGGTGCCGATGCACATGGTCACCAGGCCGTACTTGCCGCCGGTGCGGCGCAGGCCATGGGTGATGGTGGCCGTGCGGATCGCGCCGGTCGCGCCCAGCGGGTGGCCCAGCGCGATGGCGCCGCCCAGCGGGTTGATCTTGGATGGATCGAGCTTGAGTTCGCGGATCACCGCCAGCGACTGCGCGGCGAAGGCCTCGTTCAGTTCGATCCAGTCCAGGTCGTCCTGGGCGATGCCGGCGCGCGCCAGCACCTTGGGGATGGCGGCCATGGGGCCGATGCCCATGATTTCCGGCGGCACGCCGGCCACCGAGTAGCTGACGAAGCGCGCCATCGGGCTGAGGTTGAACTCGCGCAGCACGCGCTCGGACACCAGCACCACGGCGGCGGCGCCGTCCGACATCTGCGAGCTGTTGCCGGCGGTGACGCTGCCGCGCGCGGCGAACACGGGCTTGAGCCGCGCCAGTCCCTCGGCGCTGCTGTCGGGGCGCGGGCCTTCATCGACCTCGACCAGGCGGCGGGTTTCGCGCACGTCGCCCTTGGAGCCGCCGGGCAGGCGCGTCACCACCTCGAACGGCGTGGTCTCGGCGCGGAAGTGGCCGGCGGCGATGGCGGCGTTGGCCTTCTGCTGCGAGGCCAGCGCGAAGGCGTCCTGGTCTTCGCGCGACACCTTCCATTGCTCGGCCACTTTCTCGCCGGTCAGGCCCATGCCGAAGGCCATGCCGACGTTCTCGGGATGCGAGAAGATGGCCGGGTTGAGCGACACCTTGTTGCCCATGATCTGCGGCATGGCGCTCATGGACTCGGTGCCCGAGCCGATCATGATGTCGACCTCGCCGCTGCGGATGCGGGCGGCGGCGTCCGCCACCGCCTGCAGGCCGGAGGCGCAGAAGCGGTTGACGGTGACGCCGGCCACGCTTTGCGGCAGGCCGGCCAGCAACAGCCCGATGCGCGCCACGTTCATGCCCTGTTCGGCTTCCGGCATGGCGCAACCGGTGATGACGTCGTCGATGCGGGCGGCGTCCAGCCAGGGGGTCTGGGCCAGCACGCCCCGCAGGACGGCCGCCAGCATGTCGTCGGGCCGGGTGGTGGCGTAGACGCCGTTGCGCTTGCCCACCGGCAGGCGCGTCGCGGCGACGATGTAGGCCTCTTGAATCTGCTTGCTCATGTCAGTTCCTCAATTTCGCAATGGCTTGCCGGTGTCCAGGGTGTGGCGAATGCGGGCCTGGGTTTCAGGCGTACGCAGCAGGGCCACGAATTCCTTGCGCTCGACGGCCAGCAGCCATTCCTCGTCCACCTTGGCGCCGGTCTCGACCTCGCCGCCGCACAGGGCCACGGCGGCGCTGCGCGCCACCCGGTAGTCGTGGGCGCTGATCATGCCGCCTTCGCGCATGTTCACCAGCACCATCTCGAAGTTGGCGATGCCGTTGCGGCCCGCCACGGGAATGTTCTGCAGGCGCGGCGGCGGCACGTAGCCGGCGGTGGCCGCGGCGCGCGCCTGGCCGATCGCCACGAACAGCAGTTCGCCGGGATGGAACAGCACGATGTCGTGTTCGCGGGCAAAGCCGGCGTCGACGGCCTCGCGGGCGCTCTTGGCGACCTGCGCCATGGCGATGGTCTGGAACACCGGCTGCAAGTAGGGGAAGACCTCGCTGGGGGTGGCTGTCTTGGCCGCCAGCGCCGCGGCGCGGCCGGCGAATTCCTTGCTGCCGCCGCCGGCCGGGATCAACCCGACGCCGGCTTCGACCAGGCCGATATAGCTTTCCAGCGCCAGCACCCGGTGCGAGGCGTGCATCAGGAATTCGCAGCCGCCGCCCAGCGCCATGCCCTGCACGGCCGCCACGGTGGGGATCTGCGCGTACTTGAAGGCCTGCGAGGTGCGCTGGAACTTCTCGACGGTGGCTTCCAGCATGTCCCATTGGCCGGCGGCGCAGGCTTCGGACACCTGCTGCAGGTTGGCGCCCACGGCGAACGGGGCGTCATGCCAGATCACCAGGCCGTCGAACTCGCGCTCGGCGCGCGCCACGGCCTGCAGGATGCCTTCCAGCACCTCGGCGCCCAGCGTGTGGTTCTTGGACGTGACCGACAGGATGGCGATGCCGGCGTCGACCTCGGGCAGGTTCCACAGGCGCACGCCTTCGTTTTCCCACACCGTGGTGCCGCGGTCGTCGGGGCCTTCGCCGAACACGCGCTCGGGGAACAGCTGGCGCCGGTAGACCGGCAGCGCCGAGCGCGGGTGCAGCTTGCCGCTGCGCGCCGAATACGAGCCGGCGGGCGTGTGCACGCCCTGGCGGTCCGGTTCCAGGGCCCAGGCCGGCAGCGGCGCGTCGCTCATGGCGCGGCCGGCGGCAATGTCCTCGGCCACGGCGCGGGCGATGGCCTGCCAGCCGGCGGCCTGCCAGGTCTCGAACGGGCCCTGGGCCCAGCCGAAGCCCCAGCGCATGGCCAGGTCGAGGTCGCGGGCGTTGTCGGCCACCTGGCCGAGCTGCACCGCGCTGTAGTGGAAGATGTCGCGGAACAGGCTCCACAGGAATTGGGCCTGGGGATGGCTGCTGGCGCGCAGCGCGGCAAAGCGCTTGGCGGGATCACGTTCCTTGAGCAGGGCGGCGACCTCGTCGGCCAGCTTGCCGTCGCTGGGCCGGTAGTCTTGTGCTTTCAGGTCCAGCACCTGGATCTCGCGGCCGGCCTTGCGGTAGACGCCGGCGCCGCTTTTCTGGCCCAGCGCGCCCTTGGAGATCAGCGCCGACAGCCAGGCGGGCAGCGTGAAATAGCGGTGCCAGGGATCGTCCGGCAGGTTCTTGTCCATGGTGCCGACCACGTGGGCCAGCGTGTCCAGGCCGACCACGTCGGCGGTGCGGTAGGTGGCGCTCTTGGGGCGGCCGATCCTGGGGCCGGTGAGGGCGTCGACTTCGTCGAAGCCCAGCCCGAGGCGCTGGGTGTGGTGCATCGCGGCCAGGATCGAGAACACGCCGATGCGGTTGGCCACGAAGTTGGGCGTGTCGAGCGCGCGGATCACGCCCTTGCCCAGGGTGGAGGTCAGCCAGGTCTCGAGCTGGTCCAGCACCGGCGCCTGGGTGTGCGAGGTGGCGATGATTTCCACCAGCCGCATGTAGCGGGGCGGATTGAAGAAATGGATGCCGCAGAAGCGGTCGCGCAGCGCGGCGGGCAGGGCGTTGGCCAGCGCGTCGATCGACAGGCCGGAGGTGTTGGACGCGATGATGGCGCCGGGCGCGACATGGGACGCGATGCGCTCGTACAGCGCCGTCTTCCAGTCCATGCGTTCGGCGATCGCTTCGATGATCAGGTCGCAGCCGCGCAGGCGCTCCAGGTGATCGTCGTAGTTCGCGGGGGTGATGAGGGCCAGGCGGGCGGCGCCGGCCAGCGGCGCGGGTTCGAGTTTCTTCAGGCCGGCCAGCGCTTTCTTGACGATGCCGTTGCGGTCGCCTTCGGGCGCCGCCAGATCGAACAGCGTGACGGGCACGCCGGCATTGGCCAGGTGGGCGGCGATCTGCGCGCCCATGACGCCGGCACCCAGCACGGCAACGTGTTTGACGACGAACTTGCTCAAGGAAGTCTCCTGAAAATGCAGGCGGCAGGCGGGACCGGCCCGTCCGCCGCCCGGGGCAAGGCTAGAAGCGGGACGACAACTGCAGGCCGAAGATATGGCCGCTGCTGTCATAGGTGCCCGCGACGCGGCCCTTGGTCAGCTGATTGCCGGACGTGGTGTCGATGTCCGTCTTGCGCAGGTAGAGATAGGTATAACCCAGGTCGATCGTGGTGCTCTTGGTGGCTGCCCACTGCACGCCCGTCGAGAACCAGTAGCGGTCGTTGTCGGGCAGGGAGGTCGGACGGTCTTCGGCCTTGTGGACCGGCGACTGGTCGTAGGCCAGGCCGAACTTCCACTTCCAGTCGGGCGCGAACTTGTACGACGTGCCCACGGCGATGCGCCACGTGTCGCGGAAGTTCAGCGGCAGGTCGTCATCGCGCGCGCCGGTGCCGGAGTTGCGGATCTTCAGGTCGGGGATGCTGCTCCAGCCGGTCCACGAGATGTCGCCCAGCAGTTCCCACTTCTCGTTGAGCTGATGGGTGGCGCTCAGGATCAGCGTATCGGGCAGGTCGACCGAGGCCTTGGCGTCGAACGAGACCGACTGGCCGGTGGGGCCGATGTGGTCGATATCGGTGTCGCCCTTGGCGGTGTGCTTGATCTTGGAACGGTACGACAGGCCGATGCGGGTGTCTTCGGTGGGTTGCAGCATGAAGCCCACGTTCCAGCCCCAGGCGTCGCCCTTCAGGTTCAGGTCGGCGTCGCCGTTGGTGAAGACGGTGCGCCCGCCGGGCAGCGCCACGGGTACGACTGTCTTTTTCTTGTAGGTGGCGTCGATGTGCTGCCAGTTCACGCCAAAGCCCATCGAGAACTTCTCGTTGACCTTGTAGGCGATCGAGGGGTTGATGTTGATGGTCTTGATCTCGAACTTGTTCGAGTGGTATTGGCCGTCCCAACCCTTGTCGTACTCGGTCATCAGGCCGAACGGCGCGCCCACGCCCAGGCCGATGAACCACTGGTCGCTCAGTTGCCACGAACCGTACAGGTTGGGCACGACGCCCAGGTTGCCGGCATCGCCGCCGTTGCCGCCGGTGGGGCGGGTGCCGCCCAGCGCCGTCGGGTTGCGGCTGTCGCCGTTGTCCGAGAACTTGAACGAGGGCTTGATCAGGTTGACCCCGCCCGAAACGTTGATGCCGGGCAGGTAGGTCATGCCTGCCGGGTTGTAGTAGATGATGCTGGCGTTTTCCGGATTTGCCGCCGAGCCCGCGTAGGCGTTGCCCAGGCCGCTGGCATTCTGCTCAAGGAGCTGAAAGCCGGCGCCGTGGGCGGCGCTGGTGGCGCCCAGGCCGACCACAATGGCGGACAGGGTGCTCAGGGACAATGAACGTCTGCTCATGGTACTGCCTCCTCGATGTTGGATATGTGTGTCTCTATGGCACTGCCGGTCTCGTCGGCCCGGTCTAATCTCTCGGCATACGCCGGTTCTCTACTGCGCTACGCACTGCGACTGCTCTGGTAATGCAGGGGTCCGCCCGTGAACGGCGCGAACCCGGTCCCGAAAATCACGCCGGCGTCGGCCAGGTCGGCATCGGCCACCACGCCGGCCTCGACCCGCTCGCGGGTGGCGTCCACCAAGGGCTGGATCAGGCGTTCGGCCAGGCCGGCCGGCGCGCGGGCGGCGCCCTGGCCGTCCTTTACCGGTTTGCCGTCGCGCCAGGTGTAGAAGCCGCGGCCGCTCTTCTTGCCCAGGTCGCCGCGCGCCAGCTTCTCGGCCAGGCAGCGCGGCGGCTCGGCGCCGCCGGCCAGTTCCTGGCCCGCCGCGCGGGCGATGTCCAGGCCGACGGTGTCGGCCAGTTCCAGCGGCCCCATGGGCATGCCGAACGCCACCATGGCCGCGTCCACGGCGGCGGGCGACACGCCTTCGTCGACGCTGCGCATGGCCTGCAGCATGTAGGGCGCCAGCACGGCGTTGACCAGGAAGCCGGGCGCGCTGCGCACCGGCAGGGCCAGCTTGCCGATCTGGCCGACGAAGGCGCTGGCGCGCGCCAGCGTGTCGGCGGCGGTGCCGTCCGCATGCACCACTTCCACCAGCGGCATCTTGGCCACGGGGTTGAAGAAGTGGATGCCGACCAGCCGCTCGGGCCGCGCCAGGCCGGCGCCCAGCGTTTCCAGCGACAGGCTGGAGGTGTTGGTGGCCAGCAGCGCGTCGGCCTTCATGCGCGGCTCCAGCGACTGGTACAAGCCGCGCTTGGCCTCGGGGTTCTCGCTGATGGCCTCGATCACCACGTCGGCCAGCGGCACGCCGCCGCCGGCGGGATCGGGCACCAGCCGGTCGAAGGCGGCGCGGGCCGCGCGGCGGTCCTTCAGGCGGCGCGAGAACAGGGCCGCGGCGCGTTTGATGGCGGGCGCGATGCGGGTCATGTCCTGGTCCTGCAGTGTCACGGTCAGGCCCTTGAGCGCGCACCAGGCGGCGATGTCGCCGCCCATCACGCCGGCGCCGACCACATGCACGTGGCGCACGGGCGGCACCCCGGCCTGGCGGCCATTGGCCTTCAGGCGTTCCTGCAGGCGGAACACGCGCAGCAGGTTGCGGGCGGTGTCGGACGCGATGATGCCGTCGATCAGGGCGGGCGCCTGCAGGGCATTGCCGCCGTGCTTTTCCCAGATATCGACGATGGCGGGCGCGGCGGGGTAGTGGACCAGCGGGTCTTTCGCGGCGATCTGCTTGCGGGCGCGGTTGGCGGCTACGGCCTTGAACGGCCAGCGGTTCAGCCAGGCGCCCAGGCCGCGCGCACGGCGCGGCGGCTTGCCCGACAGCACGGTGGCGCGCGCCGCGGCCAGCAACAGGCGCGCAGGCACCCGGGCGTCGACCAGGCCCAGCGCCGCTGCACGGCGTGCGTCGGCGCCGCGGCCGGTCAGCATCATGTCCAGCGCGGCCGGTGCGCCGATGACCTCGGCCAGGCGCAGCATGCCGCCCCAGCCGGGGAAGATGCCCAGCATGACTTCGGGCAGCGCCAGCGACGCGCCGGGCGCGTCTTCGACCAGCCGGTAGCGGCAGGCCAGCGCCAGTTCCAGGCCGCCGCCCAGGCAATGGCCCTGGATCAGGGCCAGCGTCGGGTAGCGGACCGCGGCCAGGCGCTTGAACAGGTTCCAGCCGCGCGCCACCAGCGCCCGGCCTTGTTCCGGCGTGGTGAGTTCGGCGAATTCATTGACGTCGGCGCCCACGATGAAGCCCGAGGATTTGCCCGAGCGGATCACCAGGCCCTTGGGCGGCTGGGCGTCCAGCGCGTCCAGCACCACGGCCAGTTCGGCCATGGTGTCGGCGGACAAGGCATTGACCGCGCTGCCGGCGCGGTCGAAGGTCAGCCATGCCAGGCCGTCGGCGTTGCGCTCCAGGCGCCAATGCGAAAGCGATTCCAGGGCGGTCATTGGCGGTCCTTGTTGAGCGTTTCAACCAGCATCGCGCCGCCCATGCCGCCGCCGATGCAGATGGCGGCCATGCCGCGCTTGGCGCCGCGCTGCTTGAGCGCGTCCAGCAGGTGCAGCACGATGCGGGCGCCGGACGCGCCCACCGGATGGCCGATGGCAATGGCGCCGCCGTCCACGTTCAGGCGGGCGGGGTCCAGTGCGCCCCAGGCCGGGGTGCCGAAGTGCTCCTGGCAGTAGGCGTCGTCCTGCCAGGCCGCCAGGCAGCCTAGCACCTGGGCGGCGAAGGCCTCGTTGATTTCCCACAAGTCCAGGTCATTCAAGCCCAGGCCGTGGCGCTGCAGGATGGGGGTGGCCGCGTGCACCGGGCCCAGGCCCATCTGCGCGGGGTCCAGGCCGGCCCATTGGCTGTCCAGGATGCGGCCCAGCGGTTGCAGGTTCCAGCGCTGCACGGCCTCTTCGGACGCCAGCACCAGCATCGCGGCGCCGTCTGTGACCTGCGAACTGTTGCCCGCGGTGATGTTGCCCCAGGGCTTGTCGAACACCGGCTTGAGCTTGGCCAGCTTGTCGGGCGTGGAGTCTTCGCGCACGCCGTCGTCGTCGGGGTAGGGCTTGCCCTGCGTGTCGATAAGCGGTGCGATTTCGGCGAACGCGCCGCTGGCGCGGCCGGCCAGCGCGCGGGCATGGCTTTGCGCCGAATAGGCGTCCATGGCCTGGCGGCTGATGCCGAAGCGGGTGGCGATGTTCTCGGCGGTCTGGCCCATGGACAGGCCCACCACCGGGTCCGTCAGGCCCTTGAGCAGACCGATGACCGGGGCCAGGTCGCGCAGGTGCAGGCGGCGTAGCGCGGCCAGCTTGGCGCCCACGCCGCGGGCGGCATACCAGCCCGACAGCCAGCGCACCATGTTGTCGGAAAACAGCACGGGCGCGCGCGACAGGGCGTCGACGCCGCCGGCCAGCACCAGTTGCGAGCGGCCGGTCTGGATGTTGGCGATGGCCGAATCCAGCGCCTGCATGCCCGAGGCGCAGTTGCGCATGACGGTCCAGCCCGGCACCTTGTCGCCGCAGCCCAGCCGCAGCGCGATCACGCGGCCGATGTTGACCTCGTCGGCCGAAGGCGCGGCGCAGCCCACGATGACCTCGTCCAGGTCGGTGGGCGCGTAGGGCTGGCGCAGCAACAGGCCGCGGCCTGCTTGCACGGCCAGGTCGCCGGCCGAAAACGGACCGGGGCCCGAACGCGCCTTCAGGAAGGGCGTGCGGGCGCCGTCAACCACGTATACCGGTTTGAATGCCATCCGCTACCTCCTAGGCGACCTTGCGTTCGGCGGCGACCGGCTTGGCCGCGCCGGTGATGCCAAAGTCAAAGGGGAAATCATCTACTTTCACCACGGTATCGCGCAAGCTGTTGCGGCGTTTGACCACCGCATATTCTTCGGCGGTGATGCCGCCGGCGGCAAAGGCGGCGTCGGCCAGGTCGCGCACGTTGGCTTGCGGATTGCCTTCCAGGGCGCCGCTTTTCTCGAAGGCGCGGATCTTCGCTTCGATCGGCTCGGCTTCCAGCGTGGCGGCCAGCGCCTGTTCGATCGCGCCCACCGGCTCGTCGGCGGTGGCGGGCAGGTGGCAGCCGGCGGTCAGGCGGTCGCGCGCGGCGCCCGGGTTGATCAGCAGTTGCGCCACTTCCTGGCCCAGCAGGTCGGACGGCAGGGCCTGCGGATGGCCCCAGGGGAAAACGATGCGGCGCAGGCTCCACGCCACCAGGCGGTTCGGATAGTTTTCGAGCACGCCCTCAAAGGCTTCCTGCAAGCGGAACAGCGCGTCCTGGATCGACCAGTGCGCCAGCGGCGCGTCGGTGCTTTGGCGGCCTTCGTCCTCGAAGCGCTTGAGCGTGGCGCTGACCAGGTACATCTGCGACAGGATGTCGCCCAGGCGCGCCGACAGGCGTTCGCGGCGCTTCAGGCTGCCGCCCAGCACCAGCATCGAGGTGTCGGCCAGCAACGCAAACGCGGCGGAATAGCGGCTAAGCAATTGGTAGTAGCGCTTCATCTCGGGCGCCACGTCGGCATTGATGCCGACCCAGCGGGCGCCCGTCAGCGCGGTGCCCAGGGCGCGCAGCTTGTTCTTGGCGACGAAGCCGACATGGCCCCAGAAGGCGCGGTCGAAATCGGTCAGGCCCTGCTTGCGGTCGGGCGATTGGGCGGCCTGCATCTCGGCCAGCACGTACGGGTGGCAGCGAATCGCGCCCTGGCCGAAGATGATCAGGCTGCGGGTCAGGATGTTGGCGCCTTCCACGGTGATGCCGATGGGAATCTGCTGGTAGGCGCGGCCCAGGAAGTTGGACGGCCCCAGGCAGATGCCCTTGCCGCCGATCACGTCCATGCCGTCGTTGACGACCTGGCGCGCGCGTTCGGTGACGTGGTACTTGACGATGGCCGACACCACCGAGGGCTTCTCGCCCAGGTCGACGGCGCCGGCGGTCATGCTGCGCGCGGCGTCCATCATGTAGGTGTGGCCGCCGATGCGGGCCAGCGCTTCCTCGACCCCCTCGAACTTGCCGACCGGGGTGCGGAACTGGCTGCGCACGCGGGCGTAGCCGCCGACCGCGCGGGCCGTCAGCTTGGACATGCCGGTGTTGGAAGACGGCAGCGAGATCGAGCGGCCGGCCGCCAGGCATTCCATCAGCATGCGCCAGCCCTGGCCGGCCATGGCCGGGCCGCCGATGATGAAGTCCAGCGGCATGAACACGTCCTGGCCGCGGGTCGGGCCGTTCATGAACATGGCGTTCAGCGGGAAGTGGCGGCGGCCGGTGTCCACGCCCGGATGGTCGTGCGGCACCAGCGCGCAGGTGATGCCGATGTCCTTCCTGCCGCCCAGCAGGCCGTCCGGGTCGTACAGGCGGAAGGCCAGGCCCAGCAGGGTGCAGACGGGCGCCAGCGTGATGTAGCGCTTGTCCCAGGTGACCTTCATGCCGATCACTTCGCGGCCCTGCCATTCGCCCTTGCAGACGATGCCGCTGTCGGGGATGGCGGCGGCATCGGAACCGGCCCAGGGGCTGGTCAGCGCGAAGGCCGGCACTTCCTCGCCGCGCGCCAGGCGCGGCAGGTAGTGGTTCTTCTGTTCCTCGGTGCCGTAGTGCAGCAGCAGCTCGGCGGGGCCGAGCGAGTTGGGCACCATCACCGACACCGCCAGCGCCGACGAGCGCGTCGACAGCTTGGTCACGATCTCGGAGTGGGCATAGGCCGAGAAGGCCAGGCCGCCGTATTCCTTGGGGATGATCATGCCCAGGAAGCCGCTGCGCTTGAGATAGTCCCAGACTTCGGCGGGCAGGTCGAAGCGTTCCTGCGTGATGTTCCAGTCGTTGACCATGCGGCAGGCCTCTTCGGCCTGGTGGTCGAGGAAATGCTGTTCCTCGTCGGTCAGGCGCGGGCGCGGATAGGCCAGCATGCGCTTCCAGTCGGGGCGGCCGCGGAACAGCTCGCCTTCCCACCACACCGTGCCGGCCTCGAGCGCGTCGCGCTCGGTGTCCGACATCTGCGGCAGCACCTTGCGGTAGAGATTGAAGATCGGAGCCGACAGCAACGCGCGCCGGATCGGGCGCACGCCCAGCAGGACGGCAACCAGGAGCGCGATAACGACCAGCGCGATGAGGACTGCGTACATTTCCTTGTCTCCTTTCTCGATATTCTTTTGGGACCCGCCGCGCGTGGCCTGCTAGGTGGCGCAATGCTGCGGCAGGGGCGCGCGCAATCCGCCGAGCAAAAAGCTCATCAGGCGGGGCAGCAGCAGGCCGGGGTTGTCGGGTTGCTCGGCTTCGTCCAGCGTCCAGCCGGTCACGGACCGCAAGAGGTCGGTGCCGATGATGGCGTAGGACGTGGCGCCCAGCATGAATTGAAAGCGCCACACGATTTCGGCGCGCGGCACGTCGGGCAGCGCGGCGAACAGCGCGTTGCGGTAGCGCTCAAGTACATCCGCGTATTCCTCGGCAAAGAGCGCGCGGATGAAGTCGGACGGGTCGGTCATGGTGCGTTCGAGCAGCGGCAGAAAGGTGCTGCCGGCTTGGCCGGGGTCGGCCGCCAGGCGCAACAGCGTGCCGAAAAACGCGTCGACGATCTGCGAGGGCTTGAGCGGCTTGCCGTCGGCCTGGGCCTCCAGCTCATCGAGCAGGCGCAGCCTTTCACGGTTAAGGATTTCCAGCCGCCGCTTGAGCACGGCTTGCACCAGCGATTCCTTGGAGCCGAAGTGGTAGTTCACCGACGCCAGGTTGACGCCCGCCGCGCCAGTGATCTGGCGCATGGACGTGCCGTCGTGGCCTTGTTGGGCGAACAGGGCTTCGGCGGTGTCCAGGATCGATTCGCGAGTAGTGGAGGATCTGAGTTCTTGCATCGGGTTGAATTCAAACGTTCGTTTGAAAGAAGTATGCGCGCCCTGTTCCCGGGATGCGACCCCGGCAATCCCCAATAGGGTTTACCCCGAACGTCAGCCGAGGCGCCGGGTGGACATCGTCCGAATGGCGGTAAGGGGCCTGTGCCTCATCCACACCCCATCCAAATGGCGCTGCGCCGTTTGGTCTCGGACGACCGTCCTAGGATGAAAGCCGTCTGGAAGACCTCGCCGAAACGCCGCAGTATCAGCGCGAGGTCTTGAAAGCGTTGCACCGTGTCTGCACCTGGCGAGCCCGATCGCCGTTCCGGTGCAGCTGGCCATATCGCCCTGACACAGGAGCAGGAGACATGAATACCTACAGAGTGGGGCTATTGGTAGACGGGACGGACCAGCCCGGGTGGATTCACGACATGGCGGAGTGGCTCGCGCGCAGCCAGGAGTTCGAGATGTCCGCGTTGCTGGTGATGCAGAAAGCGCCGTCCGACCGCAAACCGCGGCTGGGCGCGAAGGCGCTGTTCGGCACCTTGTCGCGCCTGGAGTCCCGCTTGCTGCCTGCCAAGCAGCGGCTGATGCTGACGTGTCGCGATATGCGCGCCAGCGTGCCGGCATCGACCGCCGTGTTGACGCTGCCGGCCGGCCAGGGCGAAGACGGCGCGGACGATGGCATCGCCGCGTTGGGGCTGGACCTGGTGATCATGCTGGGCGCGTTGCCGCCGCCGCGCGCGCGGGTCTCGGGCTGGGCGCGCCTGGGATTGTGGCGCCTGAGCTATTCCGATATTGCCGTCGCCACCAGCCGCTATGCGGGTTTCTGGGAGGTCTATCAACGCGAGGACCACACGACGGTGAAGCTGTGGCGGATAGGGCAGGACGCGGATGCGGATGCGTTGCTGGACCAGCGCAGTTTCAATACGGAAGTGTTCTGGTTGAAGAACCAGACCCGCGCTTTCAGCCTGGGCAACTTCATGGTCTATGACGCCTTGCAGGCGTTGGCGCGCTCGCGGCCCGGCGCCGTGCCGCCCGCCATGCAGATCATGAGCGGCCAGCGCCGCGACGACCCGGCCGAATGGGATAGCGCCGCCTACATTGCGCGCCAGGCCTGGTTAATGACGGATTTGATTGTGCGGCGCATCATGAAACGCAATGTGCGCTGGCGGATTGGTATGTTTCCGTCCGCCCGGCAGCAGGCGGTGATATCCGAAGCCATGGTATTGCAGCCACCCAAGGGGCGTTTTTTTGCCGATCCTTTTGTATATACGAAGGACAAGAATCCCTATATCTTTTTCGAAGACTACGATTTCACTTCCCGCAAGGGCACGATTTCGGTTGCAACCTTTGAGGACGGGGCTTTCCGCCTACTGGGGACGGCTTTGAACCTGCCCTACCATTTATCGTTTCCGTACATATTTGAATATGAAGGTGTGACCTACATGGTCCCGGAAACGTGTGGAAATCGCAGCATTGAATTATGGAAATGCACGGAATTTCCTTTGAAATGGGAACTTGATTTAACGCTGATGACGAATATTTCCGCTGTCGATACTATTATTTTCAAGCGCGGAGAATACTGGTGGCTATTAACAAATATCGACCGGACGGATGGCCAGAATCACTGCGATGAGTTGTTCGCGTTCTTCGCCGATTCGCCGCGCTCCAGTCACTGGACGCCGCACGCCAGCAACCCCATCGTTCGCAACCCGATGCGAGCCCGCAACGCCGGAATCGTTGTCTCGCCTAGCGGAGAGGTCATCCGCTGCGCCCAGTACCAAGGCTTCTGCCACTACGGCAAGGGCGTGTCGTTGAACCGCATCGAAGAGCTGTCGCCTTCCACCTACGTCGAAACGGACGGTGAAATCCACTACGCCAGCTTTTTAAGGAAACGTCATGCTTCAATGCACCATTGGCACCATCAGGGGGGTCATACGGTATTTGACTTCGCCTATATGGAGTAAATGACGCGGCGTAATTGAAAATAAAAATGTTACCTATATTTCGATTGCGGTCCGCGCGTCCGGGCTTCATGTGTCCGTGGAAACATATCGACAGACCTGTCGGCGAATCTAGCCGATCTTCGCCGCCCCGACGGATCGTCCCGGCGGCGCTTGTTTGCGTCTGTCGCCGGGCTGAAAGCGCGGTCCAGGCCGCTGCATCCACTCATCCTTCAGAGGGAGAGAGCTGGGTGCGCCATTGGGAATCCTGGTAAAAACCCTAGCGGATGAAAGGATGATGGCACTCGCTCATCCTGATTTACGAGCCTGATTAAGGCTAACGAATGATTTCTGTTTTTGTCGGATTATATCGACTCGAAGCGCCTTGATTTTGCCCCTTGCGAACCATAAGATTGGTTCATGCCATCCGTTATGTTGGCTACGAAAGTCTCCCAGCCCAAACGACCCGGTACAGCTTCATTAGATATTCCGGGATACTTGGACCACCCCCGAGGGGCTGGAAAAAAAATAGTCTTCAGCACAGCGAAGATCCCTTCTAGGCCTGTTGAACAACCGGGAGGACACCATGGCCAAGATGGTCCTGATTGAAGCCCATCCGCTCTTGCGGCTGGGGTTATGGCAGATTCTGAGCAAGTTGGACGATGTGTGGGAAATCGAAGGAATGGGGCTCGCCGACGTCTCCAAGGCGGACGGCGCGCACGCAGGTGCCGATCTGCTGATCTACGGCTTGCCCGTGGACAACGAAGAGGCCTGGAGTACGTTGCACGAGATCCAGCGGGTACTCAGCCCGAAGCGGATCCTGCTGCTGACGGACGTCATGCCGCTGCCCATGCCGGTGCAAGGCCTGCCGGGAGCAAGCGTTTACGGATGCCTGATGAAAACGGCGTCGGTGGAAATCCTGGAAGCGGCTATTCGCCTGGTCATGGCGGGCGGCCAATGCTTCCCCAGCGAACAGGCGTTGCAATCGCCGGCTCAGGCGGCTTGTGCCTTGCCGACGCGAGACCTGGACGATGGCGCCGCCAAAGGCTCGATGCCGATGAGCGCCGGGGCGCAGCTGCTGCAGATCACGCCGCGCCAATACGAGGTGCTGGTGTTGCTGGCAAGGGGGTATCCGATCAAGACGGTCAGCCGGATGCTCAATATCTCGGTCGCAACGGCCAAGACCCATGCCTGCACGCTGTATCAGCGCTTGCACGTGAAGAACAAGGGCGAAGCGGTGTATGCGGCCTTGCAGCGTGGCGCGACGCTGGAATGGCATGAACCCAACAACGGCCGTGACGTGGACGCCGGGCAGTTGTATGGGCGCAAGCTTGGATAGGGGCTAGGGCCGGCCCGGCAGCCGGACGCTCGCTATCCCACGCTGCCGGCGCCACCCGGCCATCCCGCCTAGGACGTACATCGCAGCATTGGCCGCCATTGCGCCGCGGCCTTCCTCCACCAATCATCCTCCTGCACGAGATTCAGCGAACGTAGCCGCTGATAGCATGGGTTGTGTCCGCAAGCATGGGTTGAGATGGCGAATCACAATGGCCGCCAGAACGATGCCACGTAGTGGACGAGATTCCCGTGAGTCTGGCGACGCACTAGAACCGCCGTTGCAGCGTGCCGCAGCCTGGTCATGGGAACCGTGTCTGGGCCCAGCGTCACAAGGTTTCCCCCGGGATGACAACCGTTCTAATCGAAGACTACGCTCTGCTTCGTGTCGCCATCCAGCATGTGCTGGAGCGTGTGCGGACCGCCGAGGACATTCTGGCGATCTCGCCAGCCCATCTCGTGAATATGTCCAGTTCCATCAACCGTCCGGTGGAACTACTGGTGGTCGGCTGCAGCGGCGTGGCCGAGCCGGACATCGGGCTGCTGTCGCAAGCGATGGCGTTATTCATGCCGCGCCTGGTGCTGGTGCTGTACTCGGTGTTGGACCAGAGCGTGATGTCTGCCTGCGCCCGAGCGGGCGTGGCGGGCTACTTACCCAAGGCTTCCAGCCCCGACGCGCTTGCCGCGGCGGTGAGCCTGGTGCTGGCGGGGGGCGAATGCTATCCCCAGCCCAGCGGCCGGCCTGTATCCACCTCGCATGCCCCGATGCAGGAGCTGCGCGAACTGACGCAGCGCCAGGAAGAAATCCTGCAACTGCTGGTGCAGGGCAAGACCATGCGCGAGATCGGCCAGCACGTGGGCATTTCCGTGGCCACGGTGAAGAGCCACGCCCGTACGCTGTACTGGAAGCTGAATGCGCGCAACCAGGCGGAAGCGGCTTATATCGCGGTGCAGATGGGGTTGGTGCGCGGCGGCGGGGTGCAGGCCTCGACGCCTGCGTCGACCTCCGCCAGCGCTAAGAACGACGACGCGCAATAAGGCCCGCTGGGGCGTCGATCACGGCGGCGAACTCGCGTTCCGCCGCCGCCAGCACCGCATCCACATGCAGGTGGTCCAATGCATAGCGGCGCGCAGCGACGCCCAGCGTTTCGCGGATCTGTGCGTTGTTGGCCAGCTTGCGCACGGCCTCGGCCATGGCAGCGGCATCCTCGGGCGGGGTGACCAGGCCGCAATGGGCCACCACACCCGCCAACTCGGTGCCGCGCGCCGCGCCGCATACCACCGGGCGACCGCTGGCCAGCATGCCGGTCAACTTGGACGGCATGACCAGGTCGGCCGCGCCGGCGCGTTGCGGCAGCAGATGAATGTCCGCCGTATTCAGCAGCGCGCCCAAGCGGTCGGTCGGCTGCAGGTCCAGGAAGCGCACGCGCGCCAGGTCCTGGCACTGCGCCTGCAGTGGCGCCCGTTCGGGGCCCTGGCCGCAAAAGACGAACCAGATCCGTTCTTCGTGTTCCAGCAGCCGCGCCACGTCAGCCAGCGTTCCCAGGCCCTGCTTGCCGCCCATGTTGCCCGAATACAGCGCCACCACGGCGTCGGCGGGGATGCCCAGTTCGGCGCGCAGGCCACCTTCCTGGCGGGGTGCGATGGCGTTGACGTCGATCCAGTTGGGCAGCAGCACGGCGCGGTCGGGGCTGACGCCCTTGTACAGGGCCAGGTCGAGCATGCGGCCGGAGATGGTCGAGACCCGGTCGAAGCGCCGCATCAGCCAGCGCTCGGCGCGCAGCACCGCCGCGCGCAGCCAGCCGCCCTTGAGCAGGCCGAGGTCGAATGCCGCGTCCACTTCGTAATCCTGGATGTGCAGCCACGCCTTCGCGCCGCACAGCCGCGCCGCCAGCCACGCAGCCGGTGCGCAGAACAAGGCCGGTTCGACCACGATGATCAGGTCGGGCCGGCCGGCCGCCGCGCGCACCAGCGAAGGCAGGCTCGATAGCGCGAAACTGGCCAGGTGCAGCAGGCGCTTGGCGCCGCCGGGCCGCTTGGGCACCCACAGCGGCGCGCGCCGAACCGTGACGCCGGCACGCGTTTCCTTGCGGTAGCGGCCGGCGCGATAGCCTGGCTGCACCTGCCACTGGGGGTAGTAGGGCGGCGCAGTGACGACGCTGACCTCGTGCCCGCGGGCCGCCAGCCATTCGGCCAGCTCCGCGCTGTATTTGCCGATGCCGGTCAGCTCCGGCGCGTAGTTGATGCCATACAGGAGAATCTTCATGCCGGCGGCGCCCCGCGAGGTCTGACGGGCTTGCACGGGCTGCCATGGCAGATCATGGCGGGCGGCAGGCTGCGGAACACCGAACTGCGCGCGCCGACCACGGCTTCGCGTCCGATGGTGACGCCGGGGCCGACGAACACGTCGGTCGCCACCCAGGCGCCGTCCTCGATGCGCACGGCGCGCTCGCGCAGCGGAAAGTCGGGCTGCTCGGCGTCATGGTCCGCCGCGCACAGATAGCTGCGCTGCGACACCACGGCGTGTGCGCCAATATGGATGGGACCCAGGCTGTAGATCACCGCGTCATCGCCGATCCAGGCGTAGTCGCCGATGTCCACCTTCCAGGGGTAGGTCACCGTGGCGCTGGGCCGGATCAGCACCTTCTGCCCGACCCGGGCGCCGAAACGCCGCAGCAGCCAGCGCCGAAAGCCGTAGGCCACCTGGGGCGACCAGCGGAACAGCGAACCCTGCACCAGCCACCACAGCTGCACCGTCAGCGCCGAGCGGCCGCGTTGGCCGGGCGCGAGCGCGAATTGGTCCAGCCGCTGCAGCGTGCTCATTTGGCGGCCCCCGACAGGGCGTCGCCCTGCGAGGCGTCCACGTCGGCCTGGCGCGCCTTGCGGATTTCCTCGGTCTTGATGCGAATCTGCCAGTAGTACATGGCGCGGGCCACGGCGTAGTCGAAGCCGGCGCGCCCATCCAGAAAGCCCAGGCGTAGCACATAGGAATGCAGGAACGACACGGGCGCCTTGAACGGCATGGCCTGGAACAGGCGCTTGAGCAGGGCACGGGCGCCTACGTTGGCTTCGCGCGGGTCGTTCATCAGGCCCTTGATGCGCAGGTTGGCTTCCCAGTCCGAATAGCGGTTGTGCTTGTCGAAGTAGTGGTAGAGCGAATCGTGGTCGTTATGCACCATGCGGGCGTGCAGCGCGAAGGTGTCGCCTTGCACCTGCGGCTGGTAGTGGCCTTCGACCTCCCACATGTGGGCCACATCCAGGTCGTCGTAATCCAGGAAGCGGGAACGCTCGCGCGCCAGCAGCGCCAGCTTGTAGACGCGGTGGCCGTGCAAGAGCTTCTTGCCGCAGAACACGTAGTCGAACGGCACGAACGCGCCGCCGGCGCCGGCCGCAAAGCGCGGCAGGGCGGCCCGGATCTCGTCGGCCAGCGCCGGCGTCATCTCTTCATCGGCGTCCACATACAAGACCGCCGGGTGGCTGAAGGGCAGTTGTTCCAGGCACCATTGCTTTTTCTTGGGGTACTTGCCGTTCCATTGAAAGTTGGACACCTTGGCGCCCAGCGCGGTGGCCATGGCGCAGGTGGCGTCGGTGCTGTTCGAGTCGACCACGAAGACTTCGTCGAAATCGACCAGCGCCTTCAGGCACTTGGCGATATTGCGTTCCTCGTTCTTCGTCATGACGACGACGGATACCGGTATCTTGGACATGGTGCTTTCCTGTTCAGGAGGCGCTGCGCCGCATCAGCGGTTGGAACAGCGCGATGACATCGTGGCAATGCCGTTCGAGTGAAAAGGCGTCGGCGCGCTCGGGGCCTTGGGCCGCGAGTTGTTCGCGCATTTCGCCGTCGTAGGCCAGGCGGCGCACCGCCGCAGCCAGGGCCGCGGCGTCGCCCACGGGCACCAGCAACCCATAGCGGCCCGAATCCAGGATCTCGGCCGGGCCATGGGGACAATCGGTGGAGATGACCGGCACCCCCAGGCACAGGGCTTCGACCAACACATTGCCGAAGCTCTCGCGCAGCGAGGTCAGGGCAAAGGCGCCGGCGCCGGCGATCACCGGAAACGGATTGTCGATGTGGCCAGCCAGCGTGACTGGGCTGCGCGAGGGACGTCCGTCGATCCGCTTTTGCAGCGCGGCGTGTTCCGAGCCTTCGCCCAGGATGGTGAAGCGGATGCCCGGGTCGTCCAGAAGCGCGGCGGCGTCGATCAGCGTCGCGTAGTCCTTGACCGCTTCCAGGCGGCCCACGGCAACCACGTGATACGGCGATGCCTGGCCGGCGGGGTTGGGCGCCGCAGCCGCCATCGACGCGGCGGCCGGCCCCGGCGCCGGCGGCTCGGCGCTTTGCTCGCGCACGTTCTCCAGCGGCACGCCGTTATAGATGGTCTGGACCTTGCCGCGCAGCGGCGGGAACATGCTGACCAGGTCCTCTTTGACGCCGCGCGATACGCCGACGACGGCGTCGTGGCGGCGGTACGTCTGGCTGACCAGCCAGCACTTCAGGCGCCGCATGCGCGAGGCGCCGTAATGGATGGCCGGACTGCTGTGTTCGAATGCGACCGTGGCGAATGTTCCGCGCAGCACCTTCTTGGCCAGCACCACCAGCATGTTGCACAACAGGCCGTGCGAGCAGACCACCGCGGGCTTGTCCCGACGGATCTGCGCCACCAGGCGCGCGAAGGCTACCGGCAGCATCAGCCGCAGCGACGCCGGCGATTCGATCACCGGCAGGGCGCGCGTCACGCGCGGATTGGCGACCGGGTATTCGCGGTTGCGCGCACGCAAGAGGAACAGCGACGCCTGGACGCCGCGCTCGGGCAGGGCATCGGCGATGAAGGCAACGCATCTTCCGACGCCGCCGTGCAGATCGGGCGCCACAAACATGACATCAGGCATGAGGCAGGACTCGCGGTAGCGGCCGGCGTTGCGCGGCCGGACGGGGGCTGGATTCCGCTGCGGCGGGCGGCGGCACGGGCATGGCGCGGGCGTTGCGCATCAACGACAGGCAATAGCACAGCAAAAATCCGGTGAAGGCGGTCTTGGGCGCATAGGCCAGGCCGCCGGACAGCGAGTCCACGAAGATGTACATCGGGGCGGTGGCCAGGAGATAGCGCCGGTGCAGTTCCAGGCCCGGATGCGCGTAGCGCCGGAACAGCGTCAGCAGCAGGATCAGCAGCGGCGGCAGCATGATCATGATGGTGCCGACGACGCCGAACTTCATCAGGTAGAAGGCCCAGGAGTTGTGCGCGAACGTGCTGAGCTCGAAGCCGTTCTCGCCCATCACCCAACTGCGAAAGCCCGCGCCCTTGCCGAACACGGGGCTTTCCGCGAACGAATCCATTTGGCCTTGCATTTCCTGGATGCGGGCGCCGTAGCTGGAATCCTCATCCAGGCGTTCGACGCTGAAGACACGGTTGGTCAAGACGTCCAGGTAGCCGATGCTGGCGAAGACCAGCAACCCCGCCACGGCGGCCGGCGCGAAGATCAACACCACCCGGCGGCGGATGTCGGACCCCGATGCCAGCATCACGGCCAGCAGCACCGACACCATCAGCTGCAGGTACTGGCTGCGGTTCAGTGAAAACACCAGCGCCAGCAGCATATAGAGCGTCAGCGCATAGGCTTTTGGTCCGGATACGTTCAGCGTCTTGCGAAAGTACAGCAGCGACACCACACCGAACGGAATTGCCCAGACGCCCAGGCGCACGTTGCGCAGCGGGTTGGCGACGTTAAAGCCCTGCAACTGCTCCAGCAGCATCAGCGTGGCAACAGCCAGGCAGGCCGCCACGATGTATTTCTGCAGCAAGGCGTACGCCGCCGGACTATCGATGTCCTTGTAGCAAAGGAACGGCGTGCACAGAAAATAAAAGACGATGCGCAAGTCCCGCGCGACATCGCCGGTTTCGATGCCGGGGTGGTGCAGCGACACCAGCAGCAGGTAGATCACCGACAGGGTCTGCAGACCCAGCAGCATGCCCAGCGCGCCGCGCGGCAAGGCGTAGGCGCCGGGGTCCGCCAGTCGCAGCGCCTTGACGATCAGGATGGCCACGAACAGCACATCGAACGGAGACAGCTTGAAGCTGCCCACCCCGAGGATGAAGCGGTCGTCGTTCAGGGCCAGCGCGGTGAAGGCGAACAGGCCCAGCAGATGCAAGGTGGAAAGGCGGCGGTGCGGGTGCATGGCGTCTCCATAGCGGGTGGCAGGCGTCAATGCGCGGCCCAGTCGTCGCGCCCCAACAACTTGGTGGTCAGCTTTTCGAACAGGTAGGAAAGGTCCCCTTGCCGGGCGTGTGCCGCCACCTTGGAAGCGCGGCAGGACAGTTCAAACAGCTTGCCCAGGCCCGGCTCGGTGCGGCGGATACGGTCGACGATCTGTTCGCGCTCTTCCAGCAGCACGTCCTGCATGAGCGACGTCTTGGTTTCGTCATGCGTGGTGTAGACCCCCATGGCGTCCGGCACGATCAGGTTCTTGCCTTCGCGCAGCAGCCGGCTCCAGAGTTCCAGGTCCATGCAGTAGCGCATGCTCTCTTGCAGCAGGCCGTGCTTGCGCAGCAGGTCGCGGCGGAAGATGGCCGACTGGTTGGGGATCGACGCCTTCACCACCGTCAGCGTGCCGCGGTTGACGGGGGTGTAGTGGATCTTGCGGAAGATGTGGTTGTCGGCGTCGGCCACGAACAGGTTGCCGCTGACGATCGGCGCGCGGCC
>JBEBOQ010000035.1:0-43527 GCA_040396375.1 Achromobacter xylosoxidans | reverse complement strand
ACTTCTTCCGCTTCTGGCTCTGGATGACGACCGGCATGGTCACCAAGGAATGGGTTGCCATCCACCGCAAGCATCACGCCAAGTGCGAAAAGGAAGGCGATCCCCATTCGCCCATCCTGTTCGGCATCTGGAAGGTGCTGTTCCGCGGCGCCGAGCTCTACCGCGAAGAATCCAACAACAAGGAAACCATGGCCAAGTTCGGCCACGGCACGCCTGACGACTGGCTCGAGCGCAACGTCTACAGCAAGCACAGCCTGTGGGGCGTGCTGACCATGCTCGCCATCGACATCGCCCTGTTCGGCGCGATCGGCGTCACGGTGTGGGCGGTGCAGATGGCCTGGATCCCCTTCTGGGCGGCCGGCGTCGTCAACGGCATCGGCCACTACTGGGGCTACCGCAACTACAACAGCCCGGACACCAGCACCAACGTGTTCCCCTGGGGCATCGTGATCGGCGGCGAAGAGCTGCACAACAACCACCACGCCCACGGCACGTCGGCCAAGTTCTCGGCCAAGTGGTACGAGTTCGACATCGGCTGGTGCTACATCAACATCCTGAAGTTCTTCGGCCTGGCCAAGATCAAGAAGGTCGCGCCCAAGCTCAAGCTGGATGACAGCAAGACCGGCATCGACCTGCGCACCCTGCAGGGCGTGATCACGCACCGCTACGAAGTCATGGCCCGCTACGCGGACGTGATCAAGAGCGCCGCCCGCGAGGAACTCGCCAAGCTGAAGGCCTCGCGCCAGGACGGCAACGCCGAATGCGGCTGGAACAAGCTGCACAAGGTGCGCCGCGCCATCCACCGCAACGAGGACATCCTGCAACCGGAGCAACTCGAAGCCGTGGACAAGGCCATCGCCCAGAACAAGTCGCTGTCGACGCTGGTGCAGATGCGCCGCGAACTCGGCCGCATCTGGGAAAGCTCCAGCGCCAGCAGCGAACAGCTCCTCCATGACCTGCAGGCCTGGTGCCAGCGCGCCCAGCAAAGCGGCATCGCCGGGCTCGAGCAATTCGCTCAACGTCTGCGCCGCTACGCGGCATGATGCTAGAGAAGCTCAATCCTGAACAACGCGCCGCAGTAACGTTAGAACCGCAGCACGCCCTGGTCCTGGCCGGGGCGGGCAGCGGCAAGACCCGGGTGCTCACCACCCGCATGGCCTGGCTGATTCAAACCGGCCAGGCCTCGCCTTTTGGGCTTCTGGCGGTCACGTTCACCAACAAGGCTGCCCGCGAAATGCTGGCGCGCATGTCGGCCATCCTGCCGATCGATACGCGCGGCCTCTGGATCGGCACCTTCCACGGCCTGTGCAACCGCATGCTGCGCGCGCATCATCGCGACGCCGGCCTGCCGCAGACCTTCCAGATCCTCGACGTCACCGACCAGCTCGCCGCCATCAAGCGGCTGATGAAGGCCAACGGCGTCGACGACGAAAAATACCCGCCGCGCGACGTGCAGCGCTTCATCAACGGCGCCAAGGAAGAGGGCCTGCGCCCCGCCGACGTCGAAGCCTATGACGCGCATCGCCGCCGCCTGATCGAGATCTACCAGCTCTACGAAGCCCAGTGCCAGCGCGAAGGCGTGGTCGACTTCGCCGAGCTGCTGCTGCGCGCCTACGAACTGCTGTCGCGCAACGCGCCGGTGCGCGAGCACTACCAGCGCCGCTTCCGCCACATCCTGGTCGACGAGTTCCAGGACACCAACACGCTGCAGTACAAGTGGCTGCGGCTGCTGGCCGGCGGCGGCGCGGCGATCTTCGCCGTGGGCGACGACGACCAGTCGATCTACGCGTTCCGCGGCGCCAACGTCGGCAACATGTCCGACTTCGAGCGCGACTACGCGCACGGCACCGTCATCCGCCTGGAGCAGAACTACCGCTCGTACGGCCACATCCTGGATTCGGCCAACGCGCTCATCGGCCACAACAGCGGCCGCCTGGGCAAGAACCTCTGGACCGACCAGGGCGAAGGCGAACCGGTGCGCGTCATCGAGCAGCCCTCGGACGGCATGGAAGCGCAATGGATCGTCGACGAGATCCGCTCGCTGATCCACGAAGGCAGCCTGCGGCGCGAGATCGCCGTGCTCTACCGCAGCAACGCGCAGTCGCGCGTGATCGAACACGCCATCTTCTCGGCCGGCATACCCTACAAGGTGTATGGCGGCCTGCGCTTCTTCGAGCGCCAGGAAATCAAGCACGCGCTCGCCTACCTGCGTCTGATGGCCAATCCGCACGACGACACCTCGTGGATGCGGGTAGTGAATTTCCCCACGCGCGGCATCGGCGCGCGCACGCTGGAACAGCTGGCCGACGCGGCCCGCGCGCATGATTCCAGCCTGTACGCGGCCGTGGCGCTGGTGGCCGGCAAGGGCGGCTCCAACCTGGCCCAGTTCGCCCAGCTGATCCATCGCATGACCGAGGAAACGCGCGACCTGCCGCTGCCCGAAATGGTCGAGCACATGCTCGAGGCCAGCGGCCTGAACGCGCACTACAAGGCTGAACGCGAAGGCGCCGAGCGGCTGGAAAACTTGAACGAATTGATCACCGCCGCGGCGGTGTTCGCGTCCGAGGAAAACTACGACAGCCTGCCTGCTGGCGTACCGCCCGCACAGGACACTTCGTCCACGTTGATGCCGGGGGTGGTCGACGCACCGCCCGTGGTGGCCGACACCATGACGCCGCTGGCGGCCTTCCTGTCGCACGCGGCCCTGGAAGCCGGCGACAACCAGGCCCAGCAAGGCCAGGACGCCGTGCAGCTCATGACCGTGCATGCGGCCAAGGGGCTGGAGTTCGACGCCGTTTTCATCACCGGTCTTGAAGAAGGCCTGTTCCCCCACGAGAACAGCATCCTGGAGCAGTCCGGCCTGGAAGAAGAACGCCGCCTGATGTATGTGGCGATCACGCGCGCGCGCCAGCGCCTGTACATCAGCTTGGCCCAAAGCCGCATGCTGCATGGGCAGACGCGTTACGCCATGCGCTCGCGCTTCCTGGACGAAATTCCCGAGCAGCACCTGAAATGGCTGTCGCCCAAGGCGGGCCTGGCGCCGGTCAGCAGCACGGGCGCGGGCTGGAACGGCAACCGCGGCGACGCGTTTGGGCGCAAGGCCACCAACACCATTGCGCCGCGTCAACCGCGCGGCACGGCCAGCGGCGTTACCGTGGGCGACAAGCAGTATCGTGTGGGGCAGGGTGTCCATCATGCGCGTTTCGGTGATGGCACGATCGTCGGCCTGAGCGGCGCGGGACAAGACGCGCAGGCCGAAATCCAGTTCCGCGATGTCGGCGCCAAGACCTTGGCGCTGGGTATCGCCAAGCTTGATATTGTTCAAGGTTGATAAAGACATGGCCAATAACGATTCCCCGAAAGCCGAACTGTCGGCGCTGCGCGCCGAAGTCGACGAGATCGATCAGCAGATCATCCTGCTGCTGGGTGTGCGGTTCCGCTGCACCGACATGATCGGCGAGCTCAAGCAAGCCCACGACATGGATCTGGTGGATCCGGTGCGCGAAGACCAGCAGGTCCAACGCATCCGCCGTCTCGCCGAGGAAGCCGGGGTTCCGCCCGCGCTGGCTGAAACCATCCTGCGCGAAGTGATCGACACCGTCGTCGACCACCACACCCGTCTGCGCGAGCGTCCTTACTCGTGATGCGGGCCTGACGGCGCGCCTTGGACTGCCGCGGCGCGGTGGCTCTCGGCCTGGCCGCTTGGACAACGCCCGCACTGCGGGCGTTGTCGCTTCCGTCTACAACGCCTTTAAAAACGCCAGCAAGGCGTCGATCTCGTCCGCGCTCAGATCCAGCGGCTGGATGTGTTCAGACTTGCTCGGCGCATACGGGTCAGGTGGGCTCGCTGGGGCCGGCTCTCGGCCCATGCCGGCGTTGTACATCCGCAGCAGCCCCTTCAGATCCGGAAACAGGCCGTTGTGCATCCACGGCCCGGCGCGCGAGACATTGCGTAGGCTGGGGGTGCGGAATTTGCCCAGGTCCTGCGGATCTCGCGTGGCCTCGAAGCGCCCCAGGTCCTGATTGCGGCGGCCATAGAAGGACAGCCCGATATTGTGGAACTGATGATCCGTCAGCAGCGCGCCGCTGTGGCAGTTCATGCAGCGCGCCTGGGTGCGGAACAGGTGCATCCCCAACAGCTCGGTGTCACTCAGGGCGTCTCGCCGGCCCGCGATGAAATCGTCAAAGCGTGTCAACTCTGGCCGCAGCGATGCGACGTAGGCTGCCAGCGCGCGGGCCATCCGATCCGCGTCCACGGGGGATCGTGACGCGCGTGCCGGGCCGAACGCCTGCAGGAACAGAGGCGGATAGGCATCGGCCTGCTGTAGCCGCGCCACCGCGCCGGCGGCGTCGTGGTTCATTTCACGCGGATCGTACAGCGGCCCCAACACCTGCTCCTTCAGGCTGGCCGCGCGCCCGTCCCAGAACAGGCGCGGAGCGAACGGCGCTGCCAGTAGCGGCGTGGAGCGTCGCCGGCCCATCAGCTTGTCCTCGCCCACCGCCAGCGCCAGGCCGTCGGTAAAGGCCCGCTGCGGCAGGTGACAGGACGCACAGGACACCTGGCCTTTGCGCGACAGGCGGGTATCGAAGAACAGCGTCTGGCCCAGCGTCACGATGGGGGCGCGCGCCACGTCGGCGGCCAGTTCCGCCTGGCCGGGATTGGCGGCGGTCCAGCCCAGCGGGGGGCTGGAGACCGGCGGCACCGGCGCCCACTCGGTCCAGCGCACGCCCGGATCGATGGTGGGCGCGGGCCAGGCCGAGGCCGGTCCTGCGTAGCGGGAGCGCAGGCAGGCGGCGTCCCAACCAGCGGTGGTGCGGCACGTGGGGCCGGCGGCGGATGTGGCCGACGCAGCGGCGCCCGACGCAGCGGCGCCCGACGCAATGGCGCCCGACGCAACGGCGCCCGACGCAACGGCGCCCGACGCAACATCCTGCGCTGCATCAGCGCCTTGCGCAGTGGCGGCCGTCGCGGCCAGCACTGCGCCCGCCATCAGAAGCGATAGCCGACTTGCAGCCATAGCTCGCGCCCCGATTGGAAGGTGCTGCGGTTGGTCTTCAGGTTGGGATTGCTGGCGGTCACCGCGGGCATGCGGTTCAGCACGTTCAGGACCTCGACCGTGAATTCCAGGTTGCGCGCGAAGGTGGGCTGCCAGGCCAGCTTGGTGTCCCACGTCCAGTACGACGGCACTTCGCCAGATTGGTAGCGGTCCAGGTAATAGGGCTTGGGGCCCACGCCGACATAGATGGTGGCATCGCGCTTGCTGCGCCAGTTGACCATGTTGCTCCACGTGAGTCCCGCGCGCGGCATGGCGCCGATCAGCGTCAGCGTGGCGACCTGGGGTTGGTAGAAGCTGCTGGGCGGCAGGTCGATGGCGCGGATCTGCGATCCGTTGTAGATCACGTAGTCGTCCGGCGCGCGCGCGTCGCTGGTGTAGCCGTCGACCAGGTCCGCATTGGTCTTGCGCTTCTGCCAGCTCCACGAGGCCTGCATGTTCCAGCGCGTTTCGCCCAGGCGCCAGGGTTCCAGCATGCGCAGCGTCAGGCTCACGCCGTCGGTGGTGGACAGGCCGTCGTTGGTGTACTTGTAGCCGTCGCGTTCGTTGCCCGTCTTCGTCCATTGATCGCGGCCGTTGCGGTGCACATAGCTCAGGGCGCCTTCCAGCCCTGCCATGCGCTGGCGCAGCGATACGGCCCATTCGTCGTCGTAGGGCATGCGCAGGCCCTTGTACTCGACGAAGTACTCCTTGTCGCCGTCGGCTACCGGCTTGCCCTTGGCGTCCAGTACCTGCTTGCGCAGGCGGCTGCGTTCGGCTTCCAGTGCGGTCTCCAGCACCTCGGCGCCGTAATAGCGCGACCAGCCGGCGCTGAGCAGCGTGTCACCCGATCCAAACATGTCCCAGTCCAGACGCGTGCGTGGCGAGATATTGTTGTTGCCCAGGAAGGTCTCGCGGTCGTAGCGGATGCCCGCGTCCAACGCCAGCCGTTGCCATTCGATGCGGTCGGACAGGTACAAGCCGGCCATGTCGTAGTTCACGTTCACGCTGCCTGGCAGGTAGCGGACCTTGCTGAAGTCCTGGAACTTGCCGTTGGCGCTATAGGCGCGGCGATAGGAATACGATTCCTGGTAGCGCTTGAACCCGGCCTCGACGTGCTGGATGTCGGCGCCCGCGTACAGGCTGTGCGTGAAGACACCGGTGCGCACCGGATCGAGATCCACACGGCCCTTGAGCGTCCAGGTGTCCTGCTGCGTCTGTTCGCGGCCGAAGCCGCCGGCGGTGTATTGCGGCAGCTTGTACGGCTGGAAGGTCACCAGTTCGTTGCCGACGGATTTGCGATTGCTCATCGAGCGGTCCCAGCCGGCTTGCAGCGTGAAGCGCCCGCCTTGGAACAGGTGATCCACATTGCCGCTGACGCCGCGCGCGCCGTGATTATTGTCCCAGCGCGTGTTGCGGAACAGGTCGCTGGCCAGGGTTTCGCGGCGGTCGCTGTATTTCAGCGTCAGGTCCGCGATGGTGTCGACGCTGGCGCGCACACTGAATTTGCCCAGGAAGTTGTCGATCCGGTCTTGGTAGGTGTCTTGGCCAGGCAGCGGCTGGCCCTTGTCGTCCACCCCCATGTTCCAGCGCGTGATGTCGGATTCCCGGCGCGACATGGCCAGCACCGCACCCGCTTTTTCGCTGAACGCGATGTCGCCGACGGCCGAATAAAAGCGCTTCTTCCATTCCGGCGAATACCCCGGCTTGCCTTGCGCCCAGCTATTCTCGTCGCCTTCGGACACCTGCTGCTGAGTCATCTTGGACGTGTTCCAGCGGTAGTCCAGGTTCAGGTGGTTCTCGCCGGAAAACCGGCGCAGCCGTGCGTCGACGACGCCGCCGGTGAAGCGCCCGTATTCCACCGGCACGAAACTGTCGTGGACGCGCACCTCTTCCAACAGACTGGTGTCCACGAAGTACGACTGCGGATTGCTGGGGATGTTGCCCACTTGCAGGTTCAGGTTCTTGCTTGCCGGATTCACGCGGTTCGTCGCGTCCATGCCGTCGATCTGGAACAGGTTCTGGTAGGGGCTGGAGCCATGGAAGGAAATGTCTTCCACATTGAGCGAGCCACGGTTCTGCGAGCCCGCGACGCCCGGATTGGTGCGCACCGCCGGATGGGTCGCCAGCAGCGTACTCAGGTCCCGATTCGACGACGGCGTTTCGGCGATTTCCTCGCGGCCATAGACGCGCTCGCCCACCTGTTCGCCATAGACGCGCACCGCGTCCAGCCGCAAGGGCGAAAACTGGGTGGTCTTGTCCACGAAGACGATGTAGCGGCCTGGGCCGTCGGCGCGCAACGCCAGGCCGGAACCAGCCAACAGCCGGTCCAACGCCAGCAGCGCCGAATACTCGCCTTGCAGCGCAGGCGATACCTTGCCGGCCACTGCCGCCGGCGGGAACGAGATCTCCAGCCCGGCCTGACGGCCCAGCGCCAGCAGGGCGTCGCCCAGCGGCTGGGCAGGAAGGTCGTAGGTGGTGGCGCGTGCCGGCGGTTGGGCCGCGGCGGGCGCCGCCAGCACCAGCGCGGCGCAAAGGATGGCCGCCGAAGCGCCTGCCAGGCGGCGCGGCGCGCCGTCAAAAGGGAAAGCCATGGATACGTCCCAAGCTGTGTTGATGTCAGCCGTAGGACGTGGCGACGCAGCGTTTACCTCAGCGCTGAATCGATGAATAGTTTATATCGATTCTCATTTACTGATTGGTATCGAGCTTGTTAGCGCAGGATCAGTAGGCCTGGCAGATCGGTGATCCGCACCTTGGTCGGCGCCAGCAACAGCGCCAGCGCTCGCTTGGGATCAGCGATATTGGCCGTGCCAGATACGTGGGTGCGCTGTGCCCGATCGCCCAGCACCAGGATGTGCTTGGTGGTGTAGCGCGACAGTTGCGCGGCGGCGTCGGGCAGCGATGCGTTGTTGAACGCCAGCAGTCCTTGGCTCCAGTCCGGCGCGCTTTCCTTGGGCGCGTCGCCGGGGGTGAGGCCGGCAGCGGACACGGTGGCGCTTTGCCCCGGGTCCAGGATCAGTGATTGGCCGTCGGCACACGCCTGGCACTGCACCGCCACGCGATGCAGGTAGACGGTGACCCGGGTGCCGTCCGGCCCGCGCGCCACGCTGTAGCGCGTGCCCAGTGCGGTCGCCGACGCGTCGGGCGTGGCCACGGTGAACGCGGAGCCGTCGGCCACGCGCGGTGCGGCGTTGAACAGCGCCCGGCCGGCCAGCAGCCGCACTATGCGGGTATCAGGCCCGAAATCGATCGCGATGGCAGAATGCGCGTCCAGCACGGCGGTGGACCCGTCGGGCAGCGCTACGCGTAGCACTTCGGCGCCGCTGGCATAGTCGGCGCCGGGGTGAAATTCCTGCAGCGTGTGCCAGGCAATCCCGGTGGCCGCCAGCAGCGCCAACGCCAAGACCGCGCGTCGCTTGCGGGTCGGCCGCAAGGCGAGCTTGCCGCGGTCGATCTCGCCCATGCGGCGCCACACCCGGGCCAGCCGGTCGTAGGCGGCGGCGTGGCTGGCGTCGGCGTGGTACCAGGCATCGAATTCTGCTTGGGCTTGCGCGTCCAGTGGTTGCTCGCTGGCGCGGACCACCCAGCGCGAGGCCGCTTCATTGGCGGCCTGGGGCCGGCGGGCGGAAGGGGCTGCGCTCACGCGGCCAGCGCCTGATCGCAGGCCAGCAGGATGCGCATCATGTGCTTTTCAACCGCGCTGATCGAGATCGCGAAGCGCTCGGCGATGGCGCGATAGGTCAGCCCATCGTGCCGATGCAGCACAAAAACGTCCAGACTGCGACGGGGTTGGGTGAGCAGGGCGGCTTCCAGCCGGCGCAGTAATTGGTTGGCGGCCGCGACGTCCAGCGTGTCGGCTTCGAAGCAGGGCGGCTGCGCCGCCGCGTAGTCGGCAACCGCGGTCAGTTCGCGGCCACGGCGGCGGTGCCAGTCGGTGGCGATATTGGCCGCCACCCGGAAGACATACGCGCGGTCATTGTCCGGGCGGGTCTTGTCCTTGAACTCGGCCAGCTTGATCCAGGTGTCCTGCGCGCAGTCCTGGGCCACATCGCGGGACCCGGTGCGCAGCGAAAGAAAGCCCAGCACCTCGCGGTAGTGGCGGAGAAATACATCGGTTAGCGAAGACATGTCGCTGACGCCCAGCGCCAGATAGAGTCAAATTCGCAACCAATTATAAATGATAACTATTATTATTACTAGACGATTGGCGGTCTGGGAAAATCAGCGGGCGGCCCGGCCGCCCGCCGTCTTCAGGCTTCGCTCTGGTCGATTTCTTCCAGCGAGCCTTGCAGTTCAAGCCACTGCTCTTCCAGCGTTTCCATGCGTTTGCCGTATTCGCCGTGCTCGGCCATGACTTTCTGGCGTTCGCCGCGGCGCGCGTCTGAATACAGGTCCGGGTCGGCGATGACGCCGTCCAGGGCATGCAGCTTGGCGCGCAGTTTTTCCATTTCGGATTCCACCTTGGCCAGCTTGGCTTCCAGCGGCTTGCGCAGGGTGGACAGGCGTTGGCGTTGCTCGGCTTCGGCCCGCCGCTGCGCCTTGCGGTCGACGACGGGTTCGCCGTTTTCGGCGCTTTCGCGCGCCGCCTCGGCGCGTTCGCCGGCGTTGCGGGCCGCCAGCCAGTCCCGGTAGTCTTCCAGGTCGCCGTCGAACTCGCGCACGGCGCCGTCGGCGACGATCCAGAAGCTGTCCACGGTAGTGCGCAGCAGGTGGCGGTCATGCGAGACCAGCAGCATGCTGCCGCCGAATTCAGCCAGCGCGGCAGCCAGGGCCTCGCGCGTTTCCACGTCCAAGTGGTTGCTTGGTTCGTCCAGCAGCAGCAGGTTGGGCTTTTGCCAGACGATCAGCGACAGCGCCAGTCGGGCCTTTTCGCCGCCCGACATGGGGCCGACCTTGCTGCTGACGGTATCGCCCGAGAAGCCGAAGCCGCCCAGATAATTGCGTAGCTCCTGCTCGCGTGTTTCCGGCGCCAGCCGCGCCAGATGCGCCAGCGGCGTGCTGTCCACGTCCAGCATGTCGAGTTGGTGCTGGTGAAAGTAGCCAATCGCCAGCCCGCGCGAGGCGCGGCGTTCGCCGGCCTGCACAGGAATTTCTTCGGCCAGCGTCTTGATCAGCGTGCTCTTGCCCGCGCCGTTGGCGCCCAGCACGCCCACCCGGCTGCCCGCGCGCACCATCAACGTCACGTCGCGCAGGATCGGCACCACGTTGCCCGCGGCGTCCGTATAGCCAGCCGACAGATGCTCCAACGTCAACAGCGGGTCCGGCACCTGGTCCGGCGACGGGATGCGGATGTCGATGCCGGCCTCGGCTTGCAATGGCGCCAGCACCTGCATGCGGGCCAGCGCCTTGACGCGGCTCTGGGCCTGCTTGGCTTTGGATGCCTTGGCCTTGAAGTGGTCGATGAAGCCCTGCAGGCGCGCCGATTCGCGGGTCTGGCGTTCGTAGGCGATATTGGTCTGGCGCAGGCGCTCGGCGCGCTGCGTCAGGAAGTCGCCGTAGCCGCCGCGGTAGCGCACCAGCTTGGCGTGGTCGAAATGCAGGATGGACTTGGCCACCGCGTCCAGGAACTCGGTGTCGTGGGAGATCAGCATGACGGTGCCGGGATAGGCGGCCAGCCATTTCTCCAGCCACAGCATGGCGTCCAGGTCCAGGTGGTTGGTGGGCTCGTCCAGCAGCAGCAGTTCGGACGGCGCCATCAGCGCGCGCGCCAGCGCCAGGCGCATGCGCCAGCCGCCGGAGAAACTCGCCACCGGCTGGCTCCATTCGGCCGGCTTGAAGCCCAGGCCGGCCAGCAGTTGCTCGGCGCGCGAGGCCGCGCTCCAGGCGCCGGCCTCCACCAGCGCCGCCTCGACCTCGGCGATCTGCGTGCCCTGGTCGTCGGTCAGCTCGGCGCGGCGTGCCTGCAGGGCGCGCAGCGGCGTGTCGCCGTCGATGACGAATTCCCGCGCGGGGCGGTCGTCGGCATGCAGTTCCTGTTCGACGCTGGCGATGCGCCAGCCGGCCGGCAGCGCCAGGTTGCCGGCGTCCAGGTCCAGCGCGCCGGTCAGCAGCGCGAACAGCGACGACTTGCCGGCGCCGTTCTTGCCGACGATGCCGACGCGTTCGCCGGGGTGCACCACGAATTCGGCGTCGTCCAGCAGCACCTTGGTGCCGCGACGCAGGGTCAATCCAGAGGCGCGGATCACGTCGTCAACTGCTCGCGGGTCAGCAACAGCAGCTGGTCGGAGGCTTGCTCCGTATCCAGCCACACCGGCGACAGTTCAGGGAAGGCGGCTTCGAAGAAATCGCGCTCGTGGCCGATCTCCAGCACCAGCACGCCGTTCTCCGACAGGTAGCGCGGGGCCGCCTGCAGGATGCGGCGCACCAGGTCCATGCCGTCGGCGCCGCCGGCCAGGGCCAGCTGCGGCTCGTGGCGGTACTCCTGCGGCAGCACGTCCATCGAGCCGCTGTTGACGTAGGGCGGGTTGCAGACGATGACGTCGTACTGGCGTTCGGGCAGGCTGTCGAACAGATCGCTCTGGTGCAGCGCCAGCCGGTCGGCCAGGCCGTAGTCGTCGACGTTGCGGCGGGCGACCTCGAGCGCGTCGGGCGACACGTCGACGGCGTCCACCTGCGCGTACGGGAAGGCCAGCGCCGACAGGATCGCCAGGCAGCCCGAGCCGGTGCACATGTCCAGCACGCTGTCGACGGCCTGCGCGTCCTGCACCCAGGGCGACAGGCCTTCGTCCAGCAGCTCCGCGATGGGCGAGCGCGGCACGATGACGCGCGTGTCCACGTAGAAGCGATGCCCGCGCAGCCAGGCCTCGTTGGTGAGGTAGGCGGCCGGCACGCGCTCGGTGACACGGCGGTCAATCAGTTCCAGCACGCGGTTGCGCTCTTCGCTGAGCACGCGGGCGTCCAGAAAGGGCTCCAGCGTGTCCAGCGGCAGGTGCAGCGCGTGCAGGACCAGGTAGACCGCCTCGTCCCAGGCGTTGTCGCTGCCGTGCCCCAGCGCCACCTGGGCGGCGTTCAGGCGCGATACGCCGTAGCGGATCAGGTCGCGCAGGGTCAGCAGTTCTTGGCGGGCGGATTGATACATGAGGGGGCTTTTTACTTGGCGAGCAGGAGGTTTTCCAGCGTGCGCCGATAGATGTTTTTAAGCGGGTCCAGCGAGGCCAGCTCGATACGCTCGTTGACCTTGTGGATCGTGGCGTTGCACGGGCCGAACTCGATGACCTGCGGGCAGATCTTGGCGATGAAGCGGCCGTCGGACGTGCCGCCGGTGGTCGACAGCTCGGCCGTCACGCCGGTCTCGTCGCGGATGGCCTTGACCAGCGCATCGGTCAGCGAACCGCGCGGGGTCAGGAAGGGCTCGCCGCCCAGTTCCCAGTCCAGCGTGTATTCCAGGCCATGGCGGTCCAGCACTTCGTGCACCCGCGCCTTCAGGCCTTCCGGCGTGCTGGCGGTGGAGAAGCGGAAGTTGAACAGCGCCACCGCCTCGCCCGGCACCACGTTGGTGGCGCCCGTGCCCGAGTTCAGGTTCGAGACCTGGAACGTGGTCGGCGGGAAGTATTCGTTGCCCTGGTCCCATTCGATCGCGACGATCTCGGCCAGCGCCGGCGCCAGCTGGTGCACCGGGTTGCGCGCCAGGTGCGGGTAGGCCACGTGGCCCTGGATGCCCTTGACCGTGAGCTTGCCCGACAGCGAGCCGCGGCGGCCGTTCTTGCAGGTGTCGCCGAGCACGTCGCCCGAGGTGGGTTCGCCGACGATGCAATAGTCCATCTGCTCGCCGCGCGCCTTGAGCGCGTCACAGACGATGGCGGTGCCGTCGATCGACGGGCCTTCCTCGTCGGACGTGATCAACAGGGCGATCGAGCCGCCGTGCCGCGGGTTGGCCGCCACGAATTCCTCGGCCGCCACCACGAAGGCGGCGATCGAGCTTTTCATGTCGGCGGCGCCGCGGCCATAAAGGTAGCCATCGCGCTCGGTAGGCACGAACGGATCGCTTTCCCACTTCTCGCGCGGGCCCGGCGGCACCACGTCGGTGTGGCCGGCGAAGACCGCCAGCGGCGCCGTGTCGCCACGGCGCGCCCACAGGTTGGTGACACCGCCCTGGGCGATGGTCTCGCAGGTGAAGCCGATGCGCGCCAGGCGCGCGGCCAGCGTCGCCTGGCAATCGGCGTCCGCCGGGGTGACCGACGGACGGGCGATCAGGTCCTTGACCAGATCCAGAACAACCGAGGGAGGTTGGCCCTCCTGCCGCTGCGCGGCTGCCTCCCCAAGGGAGGGTGCACGCCCTTCGGGCGGCCGTGCGGTCGTGCGCATTACGCCCTCAGCAGATCGTTGATGCTGGTCTTGGCGCGGGTCTGCGCGTCGACACGCTTGACGATGACGGCGCAGGCCAGGCTGTGCGAGCCGTCGGCCGACGGCAGCGAGCCGGGAACCACGACCGAGCCCGAGGGCACGCGGCCATAGGTGACCTTGCCCGTGGCGCGGTCATAGATCTTGGTGCTTTGCGACAGGAACACGCCCATGGCCAGCACCGAGTTCTCTTCGACGATCACGCCTTCCACGACTTCCGAGCGGGCGCCGATGAAGCAGTTGTCTTCGATGATGGTGGGGTTGGCCTGCAGCGGCTCGAGCACGCCGCCGATGCCGACGCCGCCGGACAGGTGGACGTTCTTGCCGATCTGGGCGCACGAACCGACGGTGGCCCAGGTGTCGACCATGGTGCCTTCATCGACGTAGGCGCCGATGTTCACGTAGGAGGGCATCAGCACCACGTTGCGGGCGATGTAGGCGCCGCGGCGGGCGACGGCGGGCGGCACCACGCGGTAGCCGCCTTGCTTGAAGGCGTTGTCGCCGTATTCCGAGAACTTGAGCGGCACCTTGTCGTAGAACTGCAGCGGAGCCTGGCCCATGATGGCGTTGTCGTTCAGGCGGAAGGACAGCAGCACGGCCTTCTTGATCCACTGGTGCACGACCCAGTCGTCGTTGATTTTCTCGGCCACGCGCAAGCGGCCCAGATCCAGGCCGTCGATGGTGTGCTCGACCGCTTCGCGCACTTCGGCGCTGGCGTCGGTGGGCGACAGGTTGGCCCGGTCGTCCCAGGCTTTTTCGATGGTGGTCTGCAGGTCGAGAGTCATAGCGGCTCAGCTTTTCAAAAAAGGTTGATCAAACAGAAGTATGTACGAAATGGGCGATGCGTTCGGCCGCCTGCACGCAGTCGGCCAACGGCGCCACCAGGGCCAGGCGGATGCGGCCCTGTCCCGGATTCACGCCATGCGCTTCGCGCGCCAGGAAGCTGCCCGGCAGCACGGTAACACCGGTACGGCCGTACAGGTCGCGCACGAAGGCGGTATCCGAGCCCGGCGTGGCCGCCCACAGGTAGAACGAGGCTTGCGGCCGCGAGACGTCCAGCACGTTCTGCAGGATCGGCAGCACGGCCTCGAACTTCTCGCGGTACAGGCGGCGGTTGTCCTTGACGTGGGTCTCGTCGGTCCAGGCGGCGATGCTGGCGGCCGACACCAGCGGGCTCATGGCGCTGCCATGATACGTGCGGTACAGCAGGAAGCGGCCGATCAGCGCGGCATCCCCGGCCACGAAGCCCGAGCGCAGCCCCGGCACGTTGGAACGCTTGGACAGGCTGGAGAACGCCACCAGGTTGCGGTAGTCGTCGCGGCCCAGGCGGCGCGCCGCCTGCAGGCCGCCCAGCGGCGGATTGCCTTCGTCCAGGTAGATCTCGGAATAGCACTCGTCGGAGGCGATCACGAAGCCGTAGCGGTCCGACAGGGCGAACAGGTCCTTCCATTCGTCCAGCGACATGACGTTGCCGGCCGGGTTGCCCGGCGAGCAGACGAACACCAGGCGGGTCTTTTTCCAGATGTCTTGCGGCACCTGGTTCCAGTCGCAGGCGAAATTGCGCAGCGCGTCGGCGTTGACGTAGTAGGGCGTGGCGCCGGCCAGCAGGGTGGCGCCTTCGTAGATCTGGTAGAACGGGTTGGGGCAGATCACCACCGATCCGGCCGACGGATCGATCACCGTCTGGGTGAAGGCGAACAGGGCCTCGCGCGAGCCCAGCGCCGGCAGCACCTGGGTCTCGGCATCGGGCGCCGGGATGCTGTAGCGCCGCGCCAGCCAGTCGGCGATGGCCCGGCGCAGTGCGGGATCGCCCTTGGTTGACGGATACACCGACAAGCCGCCAAGATGATCGCGAATGGCCTGCCCCACGCGCTCGGGCGCGGCGTGCTTGGGCTCGCCGATCGACAGGTTGATGGGCGTCAGGCCGTCCGGCTGCGCGCTGGCCGAGGCCAGCAGGGCGCGCAATTTTTCGAACGGGTAGGGGTGCAGGGCATCGAGGCGCGGATTCATGACGCAAGATTTTAACAAGCAAGCTACAATAGCGGGCTTGGCTTAACGCGAAGGTGGCGAAATTGGTAGACGCACCAGGTTTAGGTCCTGACGCCGTAACAGGTGTAGGGGTTCGAGTCCCCTCCTTCGCACCAAACCCCTATTAGATGCTGTTTCGCCCCTGGTGGGCAGTCCCCTCTGGTGGGCAGTCCCCAGGTGAGCAGTGTCTGCAAGACTGTTGCAACTGGCTTTCAGGCCGGGTTGCAGCCCTGAAACCCCCTTGGCAGGAATGCCTTGGGGGTTTTTGTTTTGACGCGTGGGGGACTCAGGGCCAGGGGCTACAGCAGGAAAGGCAGTAGGACGATGCCATGGACTAGAACAAAAGCGCCGAACAGGGCCATGTGGTGTTCTCCTGGGGAAAGCCGCTGACGGCTATCAAATCCTAACGTCTCGCTTACGCAAAGGAGCAATGCCCCAGCGGAGCACACAGCAGGGCACCGATAAGCCAGTCTTTCGGGGATATTAATCCGCCCATTTCATAGGCTATTCCCAGGAGAAACATCGTGGAGCCTATGACAGCCAATAGCACCGCCAATATATAGACCAATCATGTCCGGGAATGCGACCCGATTGCCGTTTGGTCCGCTCTGGCACCGACGTTCCTGACATAGGTGTACTACGTTCCTCTGGCATTCGTTATCGTGGCGCTTTATGGCCGGCGTGGTCCCGCGGGGCGCACGCTCGCGCGATGGGATATGGAGAACTGGCGCTAGCGGGTGTGAAGAGTCCGGTAGGTGTGTCATTTGGAAACAGCCATATCTTTATGGTGCGCGATCACCCATAGTGGCCCCGGGAATATTTTTTCCCGGAAAATCTAGGACTTACATTGAAGATTGAAACTGGTATTGTGAAGTGGTTCAACAACGACAAGGGCTTCGGCTTTATTTCTCCGGAGCTGGGCGGCAAAGACCTCTTCGCGCATTACTCTGAAATTCAGGGTGACGGGCACAAATCTCTTGAAGAGAACCAGCGCGTTTCGTTCGTGGCAGCCCAAGGACAGAAAGGTCCGCAGGCGACGATGATCAAATCGATTTAATAACTGAGCTGCCTGCTGGAATGTAGGCAGCTTGGTAGCAGGTTGTGGGGCCGG
The DNA here is from genome assembly GCA_040396375.1 of Achromobacter xylosoxidans. Classification (GTDB taxonomy): domain Bacteria; phylum Pseudomonadota; class Gammaproteobacteria; order Burkholderiales; family Burkholderiaceae_B; genus Achromobacter; species Achromobacter xylosoxidans_D. The sequence continues at coordinate 27,012 of JBEBOQ010000035.1, read as the reverse complement.
ATCCTTTGAAACATTGGATCCGGCCCTTTCGTTTTGGGGTGACCGAAAACGTAGTCTGGCATCACAATCAGCCATTTTTCTGCATGTCGGAATGCAGACGGTTTCTCATGCTCCATAGCCAAGGCAAACGACTTGGACGTTCTGCTCGTTTGCGCTCATCTTGGTTTCCTCTTGCCTGCGCGTTCGTACCGGGGTTTTCGCCCACTGGGATCGCCGCTTGCTGTGCGCCTCTGCATGTGGCCATCCGGCGCATGTTCGCACTATCAAGGAGTCCCCATCATGGCTGCAGCCAAAAAAGGCAATACCAAACAAATCCACGATCTGTTGTACCAATCCCTGGAAACGGAAATCGGGGGCGCGAACGTCTACACCGCGGCCCTGTCCTGTGCGGTGAACGATGACTTGCGCAAGGAGTGGCAGGGCTATCTGGACGAGACCAAGACGCACAAGCAGGTGCTGCTGACCGTGTTCGAGGAACTGGGGCTTGATCCGGCCACCGCGGTGCCGAGCAGGAAAATCGTCAAGCATCATGCTGACGGCCTGGTTGCGGCTATCGAGATGGCGAAAAAAGGCGGAGACCCCTCGGCAGCGCAAATCGTGGCCGGCGAATGCGTGGTGCTGGCGGAAACCAAGGACCACCAGAATTGGGAATTAATCGGCCTGGTGGCCGACAAGCTGTCGGGTTCCGAAGCCGCGATCCTGAAAAAGGCGTACGAAGCGGTGGAGAAGGACGAAGACCATCACCTGTATCACACCATGGGATGGACGCGTGAGTTGTGGATCGAGGCGCTGGGCTTTCCCGCCGTGTTGCCGCCGCCGGAAGAGGTCAAAAAGGTGGAAACCGCGATCGGTGCCTCGCGTGCGGAACACGCCCGCGACGACATGCTTAAACACCCGCAGTGACGATGCCGGGTGATCTGGGCGCGATCTTTGTGCGATGTCGGGGGGCGCAGCCTGGCTGCTTGCTTGTCCACCCCGGATCGGACCTGCCGGCATGAGGCGGTATGCGTAGGCGGTGCTTTGATCCACTCTCCAGGCTTGCTATAAAGACGGGTCAAGCCTGTCTTTACGAGTGAGGGAAAATGTCGATCAAAACACGCTGCTACGGCAGTTTGGCGCTGCTGTTTGCCGCACTGGTGTCCGGATGCTCCTCCCCCACTTCGCCTTGGTCTGCACCCAGTCCGGGCCCGGTGTCAGGTCCGTCTTCTTCGCGCACTTCGCTCGAATGCCGGGTCACCAACTGCCTGTACGACGGCAAGTACGAACCGAATGAGCGCAGCTACGCCGAAGATGAAGCCAAGCGCTTGAATCGGGCCGAACTGGACCGGCTGCGTCGCGCCATGGGCAACTGACGCTAGCGTTATTCGTTCTTCGCCCGCAACCGGATCGAAAACGTCTCCTGTGGGTGATTGAACGCGGTCGGCTTGTCGGCGACCACGCCCACCAGCACCCAATAGCAAATGCCTTGTTCGAAATAGTCTTCGTCGCGGAACGGGTCCCGCGCGACGTCGGCGCGGAAGGCGCCGTCCGCTTGTAGGGGGAATGGCACCGGCACCCGCTGTTGGGGCACCACGGTGGCGCCCGTGCCAGGCGTCATCGGGACGCAAGCGGGATTGTCGACGCGGTAGTCGGCGTGACCATCGACGCCGTCAAACGGGCCGGGCGCGCCGTTGACGGTGGCGATGATGGCGATGCGATGCTGGGCGTCGGGGTTGGGCTGGGCAGACACGCGCTGTGGGGATTCTGCATGTGCCGGCTGCGGCGGGACACGGCAACCGGCAACGATAGCGCCGCGGCCAGGGGCAGGGCAGTCAGGCCGTTGGCGCGTCTTATGGGCCTCACTGCGCGGTTTTGGCCGGGATGGGCGCCAGCGTGTCGTACTGGTCGATCTGTCCCACGTCCACCCACCCCGCGGCGCAGTCGCCGACGTAATCGCCGTCCTTGCCGCGCTGGCATGCCTGGCCGCTCTTGGCGCCTTTCCATTGCACCGGCAGATCCGCATCTTTGCAGAGATCATTGCCGCGGCATTCGGGCACGCTGGCGGTGGGCACCGCGATGACGTAGTGGCGCTGGCTGTCGCCCTTGCGCGCCATGGCCGGGATGCAGACGAATTGGCGGTCCTGCACGTGGGCCACCGGATTGCCTTCGCCGTCGATGCGGTCGGTGAGGTCGATGCCGCCGTCGGCCGCGATCGAGCCGAACGCGGCGCCTTCGCCGCAGTCACCCAGGTTCACGGAATAACCATCCGCAGTGCACGTCGCGCCGCCGTAGCCGTCGGCGCGGCACTCGACCTTTGATGCAGGCGTCATACGGGTGAGTTGGGTCTGGGCGGCGGCGACTGCGGCGGTGCTGTCGGCGGCCAGGGCGGCCGTGGCGCAAAGGCTGGCGGCCAGGGCGGCAAGCAGACGAGGCATAGGGTTCTTCATGGGCGCTTCCAAAGAATGATCGAGCTGCGATGCAATCGGCGGAAATTGTAATCCTGGGAATGCGACAGCACTCCGTCTCGCGCGCATCAGGCTGGCGCGTCTGGTTCCGCGGACGCCGCGGGCGATTTGCCGTAGAGCACCCGGGCACACGCCACGGCGCCGACCAGTCCCGGCACGCCACCCATGAGCAGTGGAACTTGCAGTTCCGCCCAGGTGTAGTCGCGCGACGCAAGGCCAAGCTGGAAAGCCATGGCATACAGCCCGCCCAGCAGCCCCGGCAAGCAATACGAGCGCCATGAGACGCGGGCCGGCCTGAAGGCGCCGGCCACCACGCCGCACAGCAGCGCGGGCACGCCGCCGAAAAGATAGGACCAGGGCACCAGAAAGATCATCATCGGCAGGTTTTTCAGGCTGTCCAGATCGTGGCCGGCGACCGTCACGAGCAGCGCAAAGACCGCGGTGCCGACAGGCGGCCCCAGAGCAAGGAACAGCCCGGCACCGCCGGCCGCTCCACGCAGGATGTCGCCAGAGGTCTTGCCGGCGGGGCGGCGCCAGATGCGCCACAGCAGCGCGGCCAGGGATAGCGCCGCCAGCACGCAAACAGATAACAGCAGCAAAGCGGGGGTCCTTATTCCGGAGCCGGCTTGTTGGGGAACAGGTTCAGCGACAGGATGGCGTCGGGGTAAGTCGCCAGCAGCATGCCGGACATATGGCCGTGCAGCGCGCCAAACAGCGGCCAGTTCAGGGCCTCGCTGCCGGGCAGCAGGTCCAGCAGCATCAGTTGGCCGGTGCGCACGGTACCGACGAAGTAGGCGCGCTCGTCGTGTTGGCCGGTGGGGGTGGCGCGGTAGATCTTGGTGGCGCGGCCGCTATCGTCTTTGCGCCAGGTGTTGCCGCCGGAGCTGGCTTTGGCGCCGATGGACGCGATGTCGGCCTGGATGGTTTCCCAAAGCGCGCGGGCGTTGGCGGCGTAAACGACGATGGTCATGGGGGGCGCAGTCCTGTAAGGAAGAGGGGACGCAGCAAAGGTACCAACGTCGCGGCTTTCGGGCAAGCTGGCGGGGCCGTTGGTCCGCGCTTTAATCGCCCGCCATTTCGCGCAGTTCGCCGGCACGGCCGATATTGAGCAGCATCGGGCAGTACTCGTACATGGGCGATCCGACATGAGCGCCGGCCAGCGAGCACTGGCCGTTGCGGTAGGTCAGCCACGCTTTCTGGGTTTGTTCGAGCTTGTCCGCGTCTTCCGGAAATTCCAGGACGAGGTGCGCATGGATCTTGGCGTAGAGCGTATTGATCTCGCGCTTGGCAGCGGCCGATACTGCATTGGAACAACCCTCCACCGTACCGTTATTGACGGCGCCGGCGTCTTTCAGGCAGCGGTCGTATTGAGCCATATAGTCCGGCGGCGAGGCGGCCAGGGCCAGGGCGGGGCACAACATCAGAGAGAGCGCGAAGGCGTGTCGAATCATGGCGGCGCGGGTCGTAGTCAAGGGTAGGAAGTGTGCCGAAATCGGCGTCCAAGCGAAGCATACCGCCAGTCACTGATTGGTGTTTTTCCTGCTTGACACTGTTCTGGATAGTCCATAAAGTCACCGCACAGATTTAGATAAAAGACCATCTGTAAGATGGTCTTTTATCGCGTGCACGTTGCGTCGACCTCTTACAGAAATAATTCCAAGAGGAGACAGCCGTGCAATCAATACCCGTCAAGCTGCGTGGCATCGACGATGTCATCGCGTATATCGATTCACGCCCAGGCATCGTGGGCCGAGCCGGCCTTATCTGGTGGCTCGCCCTGGGTGGATTATTCCTGGACGCCTTTGCCAATTCCGCGCTCAGCGCGGGCCTGGGGCCCATGACGCGCAATCTCGGCCTGACGGCCGGGCAGGTGGCGTTGATGACGTCTTTCGCGTCGTGGGTGGCCATCGCGTTCAACCCCATTGGCGGCTGGATGGCCGACCGCTGGGGCCGCATGCGGCCACTGATCGCGGCCAAGCTGTTGGCGCTGATCGGCGCGCTGCTGGTGGTGTTTGCGCCGTCTTTCGAGGTGATCCTGGCTGGACGGTTTTTCGTGGGCGCGGCCTACGGGATCGACTTCGCCATCGCGATGGCGGTGTTGGCGGAATTCACGCCGGTCAAGTTCAAGAGCCGCTTAAATACCTGGCAGGGCATGTGGTACACGGCGGTCTGCACCAACCTGCTGCTGGCGCTGCTGTTCTATTCGTGGGATGTGGGCGATTCGATCTGGCGCTATTCGGTCGCGGCCACCGCGGTGTTCGCCGTGACGATCCTGGTGCTGCAGCTGAGCTACATGGTGGAAAGCCCGATCTGGCTGGCCCGCAAGGAACGGGTCGATGAAGCCGCCGCGGCGATGACCCGCATCTACGGTCAAGCGTTCACGGCGGCGCCGCCCGCCGAACGCGTGCCGGTGGCCAATCAGGCCCGGCGCGGGCTGGCCAACGTGTTGCTGATATTCCGTGGCGTGTACCTGCCGCGCACCATACTGGCGGCCACGGTGCAGATCGGCCAGTCAATCCAGTATTTCGCGGTGGGGTGGTATCTGCCATTGATCAGCGCGACGCTGTTCGGCAAGGACTTCGTCTATGCCACCGTGGGTGCGTTGGTGTTCAACATCTTCGGCATTTTCGGCGGCTTCATGTCGCCGCTCATCGGGCGAAAACTGGGCCTGCGCCGGGCATCGGCCTTTGGTTTTGCCGCCGTATTCCTGATGCTGCTCATTCTGGGCACCTTCCACGGCAAGATGCCGCTGTGGCTGGCGGTGGTGGTGCCGTCGCTGTTCATCCTGTTCCACTCCGGTGGTCCGGGTGCCAACGGCAAGAGCCTGTCTTCGTTGTCGTTCCGCGGCGAGCTGCGGGCCGGCGCCAATGGGGTCATCGGCGCGCTGGGATCGATCGGCGCGGCGGTCGGGCTGCTGGTGTTTCCACTGTTCCGCGAAAGCTATGGCCTGGAAAAGACCTTCCTGATCCTGTCGGTGGTGCCTTTGATCGCCAGCATCATCTGCTTTGCCATCAAATGGGACCCCACTCGCAGTGGGATCAATCCCGATAACGAGGTCGGCGCGCCGCAGTTCAAGGGCGACGAGACCCTGCCCGTGTTGGATCCCGCCTTGGGGAAACCGGCGCGATGACGGACGGAGACAATATGCGCAATCACGTGATTCTGGCGATCGATGCCGGCACCTCCGGGACCCGCGCGGCCTTGGTGTCGAAAGATGGCCATGTGTCGGGCCAGGAGTACCTGTCCTTGCAGGTCGACACACCACGTCCTGGCGTGGTCGAGCAGGACGCCAATGCCATCCTGGAAAGAACGGTGCAGGTGTGCCGCAAAGTCATCGACCAGGCGCGCCAGGACGGTTGCGACATTGTGGCGCTGGCGCTCGCCACGCAACGCGCGACCTCGGTGCTATGGGATACGTCCAGCGGCCGCGCGTTGGTGCCGGCCATGGTCTGGCAGGACACGCGCTATGTCGACGAGCTGGACCGCCTGGCGCCGATCTGGAACGCGCGCTTGCTGGCGCAGGTAGGGCGTCCGGCCGGGGTGCGTTCGCCCTATCTGTGGGCGGCGCGCCACCTGCGCGACTCACCCACCGTGGCGCAGGCCTGGCGCGAGCGCCGGCTGGCGTTCGGCACGATCGACACATGGCTGTTGTGGCATCTGTCGGATCGTCGCGAATGCGTGACGACGCCGACCAATGCCACGTCGGCTGGCGCCTATGTGCTGGCCGACCATCGCTATTACCTGGACTGGATCGACGCGCTGGAATTTCCGCGCGAGCTGCTGCCAGCGTTGCGCCAAGAGGCGGATGACTTCGGCCATACCCGCGAGGATCTGCTGGGCATCCGCATGCCGATACGGGCCTCGGCCGGCGACCAGCACGCCGGGGCCGTGGGGTTGGGGTGCCTGGACCGCGGGCAGGCGATGTGTGTGCATGGCACCGGCAGTTTCGTGGACCTGATCATCGGATCCGAGCCTCCCGTCAATGATGGTCGTTATGAAGGGTCGCTGACGATGACGGCGAGGCGCCAGGACCAGGTGTCGCACTTTGCGGTTGAGACCTTTGTCGCCACTACCGGCTCGGCATTGAACTGGGTCTGCGACAAGCTGAAGTGGTTCAAGAACGCGCAGGAAATCAGCGAGCTGGCGGCCACGGCGCAGTCCGCGGGCGGCGTGACCTTCATTCCGGCCCTGACCGGGCTGCGCGTGCCGCGCATGGTGGCGAGCGCGCGCGCGTCATTGACGGGTATCTCCATGGCCACCTCGCAGGCCGAGGTGGCGTACGCCATTCTGGAAGGCATCGCCCACTCGGTCGCCAGTTGCATCGAGGCGGACGAGGAAGTCTCGGGCGTACAGGTGTCGGAACTGGTGGTGGGCGGCGGGTTGTCCTGCAGCGATCCGCTGCTGCGCATTCAGGCGGACTTGTTGGGCATTCCGATACGCCGCATGCAGGAAGCGGACCGCGCCAGCCTGCGCGGCGCGGCTTTCCTGGCAGGGGCATCGGGCTTGCTGTGGCCATCGTTGCAGGCGGCGCGCGAGACCGCCGCCACCGATGCGGTATTCATGCCGGCGCTGACGGCCGACGCGAGGGCCCGGCGCCGCGCGCTATGGCATTCGCGCGTGGAATCCGAATTGGCCCATGCGGGCTTGTATTCCGAAGATAAGCAGGAGGCGATGCAGAAATGATCGGTTGGCCATCAAGAAAGCCCGGGAAGGATCGGGCCGCCATGACACGCAACGAGCCGTTGCGGTGGATTCGGCAAGAGCAAGCGGACCGGCTGGGTAGCGAGCGTTTCGACATCCTGATCGTCGGCGGTGGCATTACCGGCGCCTACGCGGCGCTGGACGCCAGCCTGCGCGGTTACCGCGTGGCGTTGGTGGAAAAGGACGATTTCGCGTCGGGCACGTCGTCGAAGTCCTCCAAGATGGTGCACGGCGGGCTGCGCTATATCGAGCAGGGCAATCTGGGGTTGGTGCGCCATTCGCTGCACGAGCGCCAGCGCCTGCGTCGCAATGCCAGGCATCTGGTGCAGCGACTGCCGTTCCTGTTTCCGATCCTGGAACGCGACGGTGTGTTCGACAAGCGGTTGGCCAAGGCCTTCGAGAGTCTGTTGTGGACATACGACCTGGCTGGCGGCTGGCGGGAAGGCATCCTGCATCAGAAACTGAGCCCGGCTGAAGTGCTGTCACATTGCCCGACGTTCAAGCAGGAGGGCCTTTTGGGCGGCTTCCTGTATTACGACGCACGGGTGGACGATGCGCGCTTGACGCTGGCCGTGGCGCGCACGGCTGCGTTCCATGGCGCGGCGGTGTTGAACCACGCCAAAGTCGTCGAGGTTACGCGCGACGCCCACGGCAAGGTCGATGGCGCGATCGTGCAGGCGGGACGGGCCGAAATTCGAGTGCAGGCCGGGGTGGTGGTCATGGCCACCGGGGTGTGGCTGCGCGACTGGAATGGCAGCCGCAAGGGCGATCCCCAAGCGCTGCAGATCCGTCCGGCCAAGGGGGTGCACGTCGCGGTGCCGTGGCTGAAGGTGCGCAACGACTGCACGGTGACGATCCCCGTGCCCGGCCGCAACCGGCGCGCCACCATCACGCGGTGGGGCAACGTGTCCTACCTGGGTACCACCGACGAAGACTACGAGGGCGATCTGGACGACGTCCATTGCACCCGCCGCGAACTCGATTTCCTGCTGGAGGGCGCCCGCTCGGCGCTCAAGACAGACCTGCGGGCCGAAGACGTGGTGGGCAGCATCGCGGGTTGTCGGCCCCTGGTCGCCCCGCCGGGCGGCAAGACGCTGGAGATCAAGCGCAACCACGAAATCCGGGTGGCGGCCGATGGCCTGGTCACCATCGTGGGCGGCAAGTTGACGACCTCGCGCCACATGGCCGAGCAGACCATCGACGCCGCGCAAAAGGTGCTGGGCAAAAAGGCGCGCTGCGTGACTGCCAGCGCCTATCTGCTTGGCGCGGCCGGCTACGACCCGCAGGCCATCGTGGCGTCGGGCGGCCTGTCCGCGCATCTGGGCGAGCGCTACGGCACCGAGGCGCGCTTTGTCAGCGACCTGATGCAGCAAACCCCGGCGTTGGCGACGCCGCTCGTGCCGGGGTTGCCTTATACCGAGGCCGAAGCGCTCTACGCCGTGCGCCATGAATTGGCCGCCACGGTCGAAGACGTGCTGTCGCGCCGCATGCGGGCGCGGCTGATGGCGCGCGACGCCTCGGCGTTGGCCGCGGCGCGCGTGGGCCAGCTATTGCAGGCCGAACTGGGCCTGTCTGACGCTGACGTGGCGCAGCAAGTGAACGGCTACCGTGCCGCAATCCAACATGAAAAAACCGTATTAATGGGAGACGACTCGTGATCAGTAAAGAAGCTATCAAGCGTGGCTACAACCGGGGCAATTATGTGGTGGGTGCGCACACGCCGCCGGGCTATGCCGCCGGCCTGACAGACACCGTCACCGAGCCTGGGCTGCAACGCGAGCCGGTGGCCGTGCCTTCCGCGCAACTTGAGGCGCTGCGCGCCGCGGCGGACGAAGTGTTGACCTCGACGGCCGATGCCGTGGCCTGGACACGCGACTGGTGGGCAGGGTCGATGATGACCGAGACGGCGGGCCGGCCGGCCACGCCGCAGGCGGTGATCGTCAAGGTGTCATCGGTGGCGCAGATCCAGGCGGTGATGCGCATTGCCCATGCCGCCGCCATTCCCGTCACCGTGTCGGCGGGCCGCAGCAATGTCACCGGGGCCGCGTTGCCGCTGCGCGGCGGCATCGTGCTGGACGTGTGCCAACTGAACCGCATGGTCGGCTTTGATCGCGACAGCCAGATCGTCGAGGTCGAGGCGGGCATGTTCGGCGACGTGTTCGAGCAGACTATTCAACGCGACTTTGGCATGACGATGGGGCACTGGCCGTCGTCGTTCGGCATCAGCACGGTCGGTGGCTGGGTTGCGTGCCGCGGCGCGGGGCAACTGTCCACGCGCTACGGCAAGATCGAAGACATGGTGTTCGGCATGGACGTAGTGCTGGCGGACGGCAGCTTGATCACCGTGGGTGGCTATTCGCGGGCGGCGGTGGGGCCGGACCTGCAGCAGATGTTCATCGGGTCGGAAGGCACGCTGGGCGTGGTGGTGCGCGTGCGCCTTAAGCTGCACCAACTGCCCGACTATGGGCGCGCCATCGCCTACGGCTTCAAGACGTTTGCCGCAGGGCTGGAAGCCTGCCGCCAGATCATGCAGCGCGGCGCCAACCCCGCCGCGCTGCGGCTGTACGACGGACTGGAAAGCGGCGTGCAGTTCAATCGACCCGACCTGAACGTGCTGCTGATCGCCGACGAGGGCCCACAGCCCATTGTTGACGCGGTCATGCAGATCAGCGAAGGTGTGTGCCGCGAGGCGGGTGAGCGGCTGGATGGCGACGCGGTGTTCGAACGCTGGTTGGAAACCCGCTACCTGACCGGCAAGAGCGCCGAAGGCTTCAAGCGCAGCCCGGGCTTCGTGGCCGACACGCTGGAAATGGCGGGCCGCTGGAGCGATCTGCCGGCCATCTACGACGAGGTCGTGGCGGCGGTCAACGCGGTGCCCGGCACGCTGGCGGGGTCGGCGCACCAGTCGCATGCCTATGTGGATGGCGCGTGCCTGTACTTTTCGCTGCGCGGCGAGGTCGCGGTCGAGGACCGCGCCACCTGGTATCGCCAAGCTTGGGACGCGGCCAACGCGGTGTTGATTAAATATAATGCCGCGCTCAGCCACCATCACGGCGTGGGCCTGCTGCGCGCGCCATACATGCGCGAGTCCCTGGGGCCGGCGTTCGCGGTGCTGCTCGCTGTGAAGCGGGCGCTGGATCCGCAGAATATCCTCAACCCCGGAAAGCTCGGCCTGACGGACGAGCTCTTCTACGATCAAGGCAAGCGATAACATGGACAGGTCACTCGGAGCATGCCTGGCGCGGCATCCGGTCATCGCCACGCTCTATGGGCCGGAGCAGATCAATGCCTTCGTCGGCAGCGCGGCCGAAATCGGCATCGTGGCCAATGTCGAGCTGCGCAAGCTTGCGCCGGTGATCGCCGCCTTGAACCGGGCGGGCAAATTCGTCATCGTGAACATCGACAGCTGCGAGGGCCTGTCGCAAGACAAGGGCGGCGTCGAATACCTGGCGGACATCGGCGTGGCGAGCCTGGTGTCCACCCGGGTGGCAACCATCCAGCGCGCCAATCGCGCCGGCATGGTCACGATGCAGAAGGTGTTCGTGACCGACCGGTCGACCTGGCCGCGTAGCGTCAAGGCGCTGGAGCAGAGCGACCCCAATCTGGTCCAGATCATGCCAGCACCGATGTTGGCGCATATGGCGACGCACGACTTGAAGGCGCTGCCGCCGATCGTCGCATCGGGCTTTGTCTGCAACCAGGCGGATGCGGCGGCCGCGCTGCGCCATGGCGCGGTGGCGGTTTCCACGAGCGATGCGGTGCTCTGGAGCGTGGATCCCAAAGCGCTCAGGTAACGCTGCCGCGCTTCAGTCCAGCTGCGCGCCGGATTGCTCCACCAGCGTCTTCGACACAGGCAATTCGCGGCGGTAGTTCGCCGCGAATTCCTCGGGCGAATTGCCCAGCGGGATAAAGCCCATGTCGATCAGCCGGGCCTGCACTTGCGGCGTGCGCACCATGTCGTGAATCTCTTGTGCCAGGCGCTCGACGATGGGCGCGGGCGTGGCTTTGGGCGCGGCCAGCGCCACCCAGCCGACCACGCGGTACGCCTCGTCGCGCAGGCCCTGCTCGGCCAGCGTGGCGGCCGTGGGCAGTACGTCCATGCGCGTATCGCCCGTGACGCCGATGAGCTTGAGCCGGCTGTTGTCGATGTAGGGCTTGGCACCCAGCGCGCTGGCGAAGGCGATCTGGATGCGGCCGCCGATCAGGTCCTGCAGCATGGGCGATTCACCCTTGTAGGCCACGTGGGTCATGTCACCATGCTGCGCCGCATCCAGGTAGGCGCTACCCAGATGCCCATAGGAACCGACTCCCCACGAGCCATAGGCGACCTTGCCGGGATGGCTGTGCACATAAGCCAGCAGTTGCGGGCCGTCCGAGGCGGGTACGCTGGGGTGGGCCACCAGCGTCACAGGCGCCATGGCGATCTGCGAGATTAAGACGAAGTCGCGCTCGGTGTTGTACGGCAGGTGCTTGTACAGGAACTGATTCTGCATCAGCGAAGAACTGAGCGATACCGTCAGCACGTAGCCGTCCGGCGCGGCTTTGGCTGCGGCATCCGTGCCCATGATGCCGGACGCGCCACCGCGGTTTTCCACCAGCACCGGTTGCCCCAGGCGGGTCGACAGGCGTTCGGCCACGACGCGCGCCACGATATCGGTGGCGCCGCCCGCGTTGTAGGGCACGATGATGCGGATGGGTCTGGACGGCCACGCCGCTTCGGCATGGAGTGGGCCAGCCAGCACCAGCCCGGCCAAGGCCAGTGCGCTGCCCGTCAGCCAGCGGCGTCGGGATCCTGCGGTGTTGCCGTGAGTCATGCCGGTGTCTCCTGGTGGGCGCGTGTGGCGGCGGGGCGGAATCGCCCGCGCCGCTGCGGCGCTTGTTCCAGGATTCTTGTCTTGCGTGGCGGCTTTTACAATGCGAGGTCAGGTTGACAGCATGTCAAACGGCATTTGACGTCGGTAATTCAGTGTAATTCGCTGCGCCGATACAGGCTCAAACCCAGCGCATCGTGATACCGAGACCCTCCGGGCGCATGCCGGGACAGGCGCCGCTATTCAGGACCAATAACATCGGCGGCCAGGGCCGGGCATGCGCTGACGGTGATGAGGTACAGCAACAGGGGGGCGGCGTCCATCGGTCATGGTGGGGGTAGGAAAGCGGCGTAAAGCGTAGCAATGTCCAGAATCAAAAGGAATTTGCACCGTTTTAAAGTCGCCGGGGCTGCCCGGGACTACTGTCCAGTTTTCAGCCCGGGAGAGCAGGCCATGTACCCACTGTCAAAGCGTTGCGGCGCCGAGTTCTTCGGTACGTTCTGGTTGGTGCTGGGCGGTTGCGGGGCGGCGGTGCTCGCGGCGGGCTTTCCGCAATTGGGCATCGGCTTTGCCGGCGTGGCGCTGGCGTTTGGCCTGACCGTATTGACCATGGTGTTTGCCGTCGGCCATATTTCGGGCGGGCATTTCAATCCCGCGGTCACGGTCGGGCTGGTGGCAGGTGGCCGTTTTCCGGTCAAGGAAATCCTGCCGTACGTCGTGGCCCAGGTGCTCGGCGCCATCGCGGCGGCGGCGGTGCTGGCGGTGATCGCCGACGGCAAGTTGGGGTTTGACTTGAAGGGCAGTCACTTCGCAGCCAACGGCTATGGCGCGTATTCGCCCGGCAAGTACTCGCTGGGCGCCGCGTTGGTGTCTGAAGTGGTGATGACGGCGGGCTTCCTGTTCGTGATCCTGGGTGCCACCGCCAAACGCGCTCCGGCGGGTTTTGCCGCCATTCCGATCGGCCTGGCGCTGACGCTGATCCACTTGGTCAGCATTCCGGTCACCAATACGTCGGTCAACCCGGCGCGGTCTACCGGGCCGGCGCTATTCGTGGGGGGCTGGGCGCTGGAACAGCTATGGCTGTTCTGGGTGGCGCCGATCGCCGGGGCAATCATCGGCGCGCTGGCCTACCGACTGGTGAGTGAACCGGCTAGCCAGGAGTAGGGAAGAGGGTGCGTTGGCGCCGCCGGAGCAGATGCGCCGCCGGGGCCTGTCTGGATATCAGTCCACAGCCTGCAATTGCAGCAATTGGGCGTCGCTGGGAAAGCCACGAGTGCGGTAGCGCACCGGGTAGACGTCTTCGCGTTCCAGCAAAGGTGCCAGCACGGACAAGGCCTGTTCCCAACGGACGACTCGGACTTCGCCAATGTCGTCGGTGGCTTCCGGGCGCACCAGCGCCAGGCGGTCGACGTGGGGCAGGGATGTATCCACGCCTCGGGTCCATGAGGCTACCGAGAATGAGGCGGTGGCATCGTCGCTTTGCGTGAACAAGTTGTAGTTGGCGACGAAGATGTCGACGCCTTGTTCTTCATGGATGCGATCCAGGGTGTCTTTTTGCGCGTCGTAGTCGCCCTTGGCCAGCAGCCGCGCCAGGTGAGCCAGTTGGCGGTTGACGCCGTCTTGCGACGGCCGATAGCGTTCGACGCCGGCCTCGCGGTAGTGGTACATGTGCGGTGACACCGGCCTGCCATGCGGCATCACCTGTTGGCACAGCTCGGCCATTTTCATCAGGCCGTCGTCGTCGTTGTCGCCGCTGACCAGCAGCAGATCGCGGGTAGGCATCATGAACACAGGGCGGCCGCGCACGGGTACGCGTTCGAGCATGTCGGGCAGCAGCGCGCGGCTGATGTCGTAGCCGTCCTCCCAGCCGCCGCTGTATACGCCGGGCGCCACTTCCACGAAGTGGTCCGCCGAGTCGCGCAGGTTGTCGGTGGCAATGGCCACCGCTTGGTCGAACGATATGCCCCAGGCTGCTTCCGGACCGTTGGTCAGAGTCGAGATGGATTCCGCGTGGTCCAATGCCAGCAACACGACGCAGTCGTCGCCGAAAGGGCGCAGCGCGGGGTGGAAATCGGCGTCGTTGCCATCGGTGCGCACATGGTGCATGCGCACGTCTTCGATGGCGCCCAGGTTGCGGATCACAGGTCGCAGCAGGGGGCGCGCCTCGGCCAGCGATTGGGGCACCGCCTGGCCGCTGCTCAGTAACGTGGACACAAAGCCCTGCAGGGCGCCCTGGCGCTGTCCGCCAGGCGCATTGCAGTAGGCGTGATAAGCGTTGTGCAGGTTGAAATACGAGCCTTCACCCTGCAGCAGGCGGAATTCGTCGGCTTTGTAGAGCAGGTCGCCGTTGTAGCCGCGTTGCCGCACGGCAGCGATGAAAAGCGTGGCGAACTGGTCCTGCGTGGGCTTGCGCCGTAACAGCGAGTCTAGGAATCCCATGCTTTTCTCATATGGTTGCGCCTGCGCCGGGTGGCATTCAGGCTTGCGACCTCAGGTCGGGCCGCCCCGGGGCCTGGGCGCACCGACCTTGAACCAGGCTCGGGCAATCTTGCCGTCCAGCACTTCGTAGATGGCGACGACGTCGACCTCGCCGGGGCCGTCGGCAAAGTTGCGGGTGACCACCTCGTGATCCACCACCATGTTGCCGGTGGCGATCCGGTTGAGCAGCCGGCCGTGCAGGTCAGGTTCCCGGAAGCGTTCGACGTGACGCTGGCGAATCTGGGCGCGGCCAACGGCCAACAGCTTGTCGGGGAATTCGTAGTACTGGCAATCGTCAGCCCAAGCCGGCATGAAGGCGTCGATGTCGCGGGCGTTGTAGGCGTCCAATTGCTGCTGGACGATATCGCTGGGGGCAGAAGGCATGAGCGTGAGGGGGCGAGCAGCGGCTTGCTGACGGATGCGGGCTTGGGTATCGGCGTCCACCAGTTGGCGGATTTCCCGGAAAGAGCGGCAGGGCGTCCGTGTCCTTGCGACCGTAGCCCAGATTGAAAGCGTAGTCGAAGTCCGGCTCGTTGGCGCCTTGGTTATGTTGCAGCAGGGTTTCCAGCTTGTCCATGGCTTTTACCGCCAGGGCCTCGGGCGAGGCGGCGTTTTCGTAGTCGTCCCACTCCGGAGGAATTCCAGCCGGCCCTGCAGGGTATCGGTGTCCATGAATCAGGTTGTCGTAAGTCTGAAATCAATATTCTGGCGGCCATCGCCTGCTTGACGGGCCCCTAGCTGACGAGTGTATCTTGTGACTGCCGCCTCCTCCGTGACCGCCCCTGGCGGCCACCTGCATTACGACCGGGCCACCATCGCCTTTCATTGGCTGACGGTCATCCTCGTTGTCGGCCTGTTCGCGCTGGCGGAAACCTGGGGCTTCCTGCCACGCGGCACGCCCACACGGCGCCTGCTGCAGTCGCTGCATATTTCCTTCGGGCTGCTGTTCGCGGCGGTTTTTGTGCTGCGCGCGGTCTGGCGCCTGGGCGCGGGCCGCCGATTGCCGCCGCCGGGGCCCGGCTGGCAGCGGCTGGCCAGCACGGGCATGCACGGGTTGCTATACCTGTTGCTGGCGACCCAGATCGTGTTGGGATTCCTGTTCCGCTGGGCCCAGGGCGAACCGTTCGCTTTTTTCGGCCTGTTCGACATTCCCACGCTGATCAATATTGACCACGAGCAGCGGCGCTTCATCGGTGGCCTGCACAATACCGTGGCCTGGAGCATCATCGTGTTGGCCTGTATTCACGCGGTGGCGGCGCTCTTCCACCACTACGTGCTGCGGGATGGGGTGCTGCGCCGCATGACCTCCAGCCGATAAAGCGCGCCAAAAAGGCGCGCCGCGTGGCTGGATCCAGGGTGGGCAGGTTGTACATTACGCACTATTACCTGCTTCACCTTTACAGGATCGCCTCATCATGACCGCCCCGGAAGTCGTCATCTCGCCCTCGATCACCTGCGCCAACGACCAGCCCTTCGTGCTGTTCGGCGGGATCAACGTACTGGAATCGCTGGATCTCGCGCTGCGCGCCTGCGAGGAATACCAACGCGTGACCACCAAGCTGGGCATCCCCTACGTCTTCAAGGCCTCGTACGACAAGGCCAACCGTTCGTCGATCCATTCCTACCGCGGCCCGGGCCTCGAAGAAGGCATGAAGATCTTCGAAGCGGTCAAAAAGGAATTCGGCGTACCGGTGATCACCGACGTGCACGAACCCTGGCAAGCCGCACCCGTCGCCGAGGTCGCCGATATCCTGCAATTGCCGGCATTCCTGGCGCGGCAGACGGACCTGGTGGTGGCGCTGGCCAAGACCGGCCGTGTCATCAACATCAAGAAGCCGCAATTCCTCAGCCCCACGCAGGTGCTGAATATCGTCGAGAAATTCACGGAAGCCGGTAACCAACAACTGATCCTGTGCGACCGCGGCACCAGCTTCGGCTACGACAACCTGGTGGTGGACATGCTGGGCTTTGGCGTCATGAAGAAGGTGTCCGGCAACCGTCCGGTGATCTTCGACGTTACTCACGCGTTGCAGCAGCGTTCGGCCCTGGACTCGGCATCGGGCGGCCGCCGCGAGCAGGTCGCCGACTTGGCGCGGGCGGGCATGGGCGTGGGCTTGGCAGGGCTGTTCCTGGAAGCCCACCCGGACCCCAAGAACGCCAAATGCGACGGCCCCAGCGCCTTGCCGCTCGACAAGCTCGAGCCGTTCCTGACCCAGCTCAAGCAGCTGGACGACCTGGTGAAATCCTTTGCGCCTATCGATATCGAGCCCTGACCCTTGCTGTCATCGCAGGTCAGCCAAGTTGTTATACGATCCGGGCCACACACTTTAGGGAGGCCTGGATGTCTTTTTATGCGATCGTCGCCGTTCGTAAAGAACCCGTCAGCGGCCATGTCGCCTATGTGCGCTGGGGGCTGGCCGAACGCGGCGTGCCCGGCTGGGTCAGCGACCCTGTCACGGCGGCGGCCTCCGAGGTGATCGAGGCCATCAAGGCAGGCGCCGACGTCGAAACCATGATCAGCGTGGACGGCCGATCGGTCGCCTCGCGCCCCGTGCGCGTGTTGGCGGATGACGACGGACGCGAGCACCTGGCGTCCGCGCCCGCGCCCAGTTCCACCCTGCATACGGTGTTCGACCTGCCGGAGTTCTAGCGTCCCGGCGCCCGGCATCGGGAATACCCTCTTGCGCGTCACCCGCCGCGGCGCGACCCTGACGAGGTAACCGCCACAGGGGGTCTGCATGCCCGAGCCAGAACCTGCCAGCGCCGCCGCAGCCCCGCGTGGCCGCAGGCGACGCATTTCCTGGATCTGGCTGGTGCCCGTCGTGGCCGCCGTGGGCGGCCTGGTGATGGTGCTGTACGCCTGGCTGGCCGCTGGCCCCACCGCCACCATTGCTTTTCGCACGGCCGAAAGCCTGGAGGCCGGCAAGACCCAGGTCCGTTTCAAAGAGGTGGTGGTCGGCGTGGTCGAGCGCGTGGCGCTCAATGCTGACCGTTCCGGCGTGGTGGCAACCATCCGCCTGAACCAGGATGCCGCCGATCTATTGCGGGACGGCACCGCGTTCTGGGTGGTTCGGCCGCGCCTGACGCTCAACGGTGTTTCTGGCTTGAGCACGTTGCTGTCGGGCGCATACATCGGAGTGGACCCCGCCGGACCGCGCAAGGACGGCGCCCGCGCGGCGGCCAAGTCCGACTTCACTGGTCTGGAAACACCCCCGCAAGTCGCCCAGGACCGCAGTGGCAAGCGCTACGCGCTGTGGGCCCATGACTTGGGGTCGTTGGAAATCGGCTCCCCCGTCTACTATCGGCGCGTCGCAGTCGGTGAAGTCATCGGCTACCAATTGGACAGCGGCGGTTCGGGCGTTACCGTCGAGGTCTTCGTCGATGCGCCCTTCGACGCCTATGTCAATGCGGGCACGCGATTCTGGAACGCCGGGGGCATTGACTTCACCGTTGACTCGCGCGGACTGAAAGTTCGTTCGCAATCACTGCTGTCGGTGGCGATCGGCGGCATGGCGTTCGAAACCTTCGACGCGCTCCCGCATCCGGCCGCTCAGCCCGGCGCCGCATTTGCCCTGTTTCCCAATGAAGAGGCCGCCCGCGCGCAGCCTGATGGCGAGCCGCTGCGGATACGCATGCGTTTTGACCAGTC
This sequence comes from Achromobacter xylosoxidans, assembly GCA_040396375.1. Taxonomy (GTDB): domain Bacteria; phylum Pseudomonadota; class Gammaproteobacteria; order Burkholderiales; family Burkholderiaceae_B; genus Achromobacter; species Achromobacter xylosoxidans_D. Next base: position 8,929 of record JBEBOQ010000035.1, on the reverse strand, counting down.
GGTGCGTGGCCTGGCCGTCGGAGCGCCCATCGACGCGTTCGGCGCGACGCTTGGCCAGGTGGACGCGATCAACCTGGAATTCGACAAGGCCACCGGCCTGTTCTACGCCGTCGTGTCGGCCACGGTCTATCCCCAACGGATGGGTCAGCAGGTGCTCGGCGAAGTCCGGAGCTATACCGGCCCGGATCTGGCGCGGCCCAGCGGGCGGCTGCTGACGGCGTTGGTTGAGCGTGGCTTGCGTGCGCAGTTGCGCATCGGCAATCTGCTGACCGGCCAGCTCTATGTCTCGCTGGCGGTATTCCCGGACGCTGCGCCGGCGGTATTCAAGATGGAAGAGGTTCCATTCCTGCCTACCGTGCCCAATAACCTGGATCAATTGCAGCAGCAGATCAGCCGCATCATGACTCGGTTGGACAAGGTGCCGTTCGATTCGATCGGCGTTGAACTCAGTGGTCTCTTGCGCGCGACTTCCAGTCTGACCCGCAGGCTGGACAAGCAGGTGGCGCCGGCGGCCCAGGCCCTGCTGCGCGACGCCAGCCGGTCGCTCGCCGCCGTCGGCAATATGTTGCAGCCCGATGGCACGCTGGCGGTGGATACCGATGTTGCGGTGCGCGAATTGGGCAGGGCCGCGCGGTCGCTGCGGGAATTGTCCAACTATCTGCAAATTCGCCCCGAGGCTTTGCTGCGGGGGCGGGCGCCGGACCCCGCAGTGCCGAAGCGCTGATCCGGCGGCGATGGTAGTTTTTCCACTGTGGCCAAGGCCTGCCGGGCGGATCGGCGCCGTCAGGATGTGGCGGTTCCCCGGCCTGTGGCAGGCATGGCGCTTGCTGCTGGCTTGCCTGTCTGATCGCTGCGGTCCTCGGGGTCGCAGCCCGGCTTCAGTGGGGAATCAGTATGGACCATAACGAAATGATGGTTTGCATGATCAGTAAGCCCGTCGCGCCCGCCAAACCCGAGGGGTGGGACGGCATTTTGTCCGCGTACGCGGATTGCCTGATGAAAGTGCAGGGCAAGCTGACTGACGAGGATGTGAGGGGCTTCCTGGATGTCGGCGCGCGGGTCTTCCGGACCTGCTGCCAGGAAGAGGCCAAGCAACGCTGGACTGCCGAGCGACTGGCCGCATATCACCGCAAGCGGCCCGGCGAGGTTTAGGGCAGGGCGGCTACGGGGCCGCCGCTACAGGCACTGGCGCAGCGCGAATTTACGGCCGAAGGCGCGGATTTCATCGCCGTCGACCGAGGCGGAAACATCCCAGTGGTCGCCGCGGGTCACCAGCACGGATTGCGACGACAGGGCGTGGCGCAGCGCGAACATCCAGAAGGCAGCCTCTGAGCCCACCGGCGCCAGATCGTGGGGCCCGATCCGCAGCCGTTCTGGCCGGGGTGTCGCGCCCAACGACCAGCGCAGCGCAATGGCCAGGAAGGCGAAGCGTGCCGAGGCGGACGATGGTTGGACGCAAAGCACGCGGATCTTCTGGTTCATGGACGATGACCTCCAGGAGTGTGACCCAGCGTAGCAAAGAAGGTTGCATCCTCCTATACCGCGTTCGGCGGAGCAGCAGACCTCAGTGTTATCAGGCTCTTAGTCGGCGGGCAGCCGCGTAAAGACGTTGGTGACGATGATTTCGTCTGGCCGCTTGGTGTCCGGCGCCGGCGGGGGCATCAGCTTGTCCATTTCCTTGCGGTCCTGGATGCGGGTCAAGGTCAGGTGATCGCCCTGGATTTTCACGTAGCGGATCGACGCCACGCCAAGCTCGTATTTGCTGGTGGATTGTTCCAGCGTCTGCTCGATGCGCTTGGTGTCCAGCCAGCGGTAGGTGCCGCTGGAGACCATGCCGGGGCCTTGCATGGACCATGTGCCATCCGCACGGAATTCGGCCACGCCCGAGCCGCCAGCAGGCTGCGGCGGCAGCGCTTGGCCGTCCACGGTGCGCAACATGGTCTGGTGCCGCCATTTGCCCACCAGGGCCTGCGCGGTTTCGGGGGCCGGCGGTTGGGCGCGGGCAGCGGCGGGCAGGAGCGCGGCGCCGCAGAGCAGGGCGGACAAGGCGTAGGAGCGCAAGAGCATCATATGCGGGATCAGGCGTTCAGGTCGTCGGGGGTGTGCGGCTGGTTTGCAGTTCGGCCTTGTGCGGTGGGCCGCTGCGGCCCGCCGCGGAAAAATATCGTGTGCATTATGCGCGTCGGCGCCGCTGCCGTCACGGCTCTCGCCGCAGGCCTTGCAACAGCAGTTCCAGGGCTTGCAGCGCCAGCGTCAGGCGGGCCGGGCCGTCATCTCCAGCGGCAATCCAGAAAGCGCTCTCGGCCAGGCCGCCATAGAGCATGCGGGCCAGTGCGCGCGGCTCGGCCGGGCCGATGCGGCCTTCCTCCATCAACGTTTGCAGCAGCGCGCCGAGCGACACGCTGCACTGGTCCTGCGCCGTATTGCCGGTGTGGCTCAATACCGCCCGCGCGTCTTGCAGCACGATCCGGCGAATCTCCGGCTCGTTCGCCATCTCCAGATAGGCGCGACAGCGCTCGCGCAGGCCTGTCCAGGCATCCGGCGCGCGCCGGGAAATATCCTGCAGCCGTTGATCCATCTCGCCGTCGATCTGTTCGACGACGGCGGCCAGCAAACCCTGCTTGTCACCGAAATGGTGATACAACGCTCCTCGGGTCAGCCCGGCGGCGGCGGTGAGGTCATCCATCGATGTGCCCGCGTAGCCGGCGCGGCGGAACGACTCTCGTGCCGTCGCCAGCAGTTTCCCGCGGGTTTCTTCAATCATCTCGGCGCGCGATCGCGGCATGGCTGGCTCCCGTTGCATACGCAGCGTATGTTAATTGACAGACGCCAGGTATGTGAATACGATCTTGCATACGCTACGTATGTCAATCTGTCCGGCGGACTGTGCCGCCGGCCTGCAATATCCCCAGAGGTCCCGGGTGTCGAATCCCTATCGCGAATTGTTCAAGGCGCCCGGCGCCGCAGGTTTTGTCGCCGCGTGCGCGGTGGCGCGGCTGGCATTGCCCATGATTGGCATCGGCATCATCACGATGCTGTCGCAGGTGCGGGGCGCCTATACCCTGGCCGGGGCGGTCGCCGCCACGTTCGCGCTGGCGACGGCGCTGCTCGCGCCGCGCATTTCCCGCTTGGTGGATCGCCATGGCCAGGGCAAGGTCTTGCCGCTGGCGGCCGGCGCCTGCGTGGCTGGCCTGGTCGGTCTGGCCGTCTGCGTGCGCACAGGCGCACCCGACTGGACCCTGTTCGTGTTCGCGGCGCTGTCGGGCAGCCTGCCCAGCATGCCCGCCATGGCACGGGCCCGCTGGACTGAAATCTACCGCGACCAGCCGCAGCTACGCACCGCCTACGCGTTGGAATCGGTGTTTGACGAGCTGAGCTTCATCATCGGTCCGCCCGTGGCGGTGGGCCTGTGCGTCGTCCTGTTCCCCGAGGCCGGGCCGCTGGGGGCGGCGTTGCTGCTCGGCTTGGGCGTCACCGCCTTCGTCCTGCAACGCGCCACCGCGCCGGCGGTGCAGCCGCGCGAGGCGGGGCGTGAGGCCTCCGTGCTGAGCGTGCCGATCATGCGCCAATTGACCGCCATGATGGCGGCCATGGGCGTCATCGTCGGCACCATCGACGTGATGAGCGTGGCCTTTGCCCGCCAGCAGGGCTTGCCTGCGGGCGCCAGTGTGGTCCTGTCGGCCTACGCCCTGGGTTCCTGCGTCGCGGGCCTGGCGTTCGGCCTGCTGAAGTTCCAGATGCCGCTGGCGCGCATGCTGGCCATTGCTGCCACCATTACCGCCTTCACCACCGTGCCGTTGCTGCTGGTGGGCGATCTGCTGACACTGTCGCTTGGCGTGCTGCTCGCTGGCCTGTCGTTCGCGCCGACGATGATCATCGGCATGGCCATGGTTGAAGGTAGCGTGCCGGGCCGTCGCCTGACCGAAGGGCTGACCTGGCTGGTGACGGGGCTGGGCGCCGGGGTGGCGGCGGGTGCAGCCCTGGCGGGTTGGATCGTCGACCACCACGGCGTTGGCGCGGGCTTCTGGACCGCGGTCGGGGCGGGCGCGGTGGTGCTGCTGGTAGCCTTGTACGCGGCGCGCGGCGCCAAACCCGCGCCTGCGGCAGCGTGAACGCGCGGCGGTTCTAGAATGCTTGTTGCGCCGTGCCGCGGGGCGCGGCGCCTACAAGGAGAAGAAACATGTCCCGAACCGTCGTCAATCCCGACACCGTCTTCAACTCGGTGCAATACGGATTCAGCCAGGCCGTCATCGTGACCGGCCAGCGGCGCATGCTGTTGTCCGGCCAGGTGGGCGTGGATGTTGATGAGCGCACCGTCGGACCCGGCTTGAACGAGCAGACCAAAGCCGCGCTGGACAACATCGAGCGCGTCCTGGCCGCGGCCGGCGGCACGCTGGCGCAGGTCATCATGCTGCGCATCTACATTTGCGAAACGGCCCGCGAAGACCAGGAAGTGATCGCCCAGGCGTTGCGCGACCGCTTCCCGAAAGACCCGCCGCCCTCGTCGTGGATCGTGGTCAGCGGCTTGTCGCTGCCCGAATGGCTGATCGAGATCGAAGCCGAAGCGATGCTGGACTGACGCTTAGGCCTTGTCGCGCCACGGTGTGGCGGCAAACGCCTCGCGCAGGTGGGCCAGAAAGCCCGCCGTGCGCGCCGACAGGTCTTGGCGCGACTTGACCAGCGCCACCACATTCGCCTCGGGCAGCGCCCAACCGGCCAGCAACGGCACCAGGTCGCGATTTTTCACATGCTCGGCCACATCCCATTCCGATCTGGCCACGATGCCGTGGCCCGCTAACGCCCAGGCCACGGCGGCCGCGCCCGCGTTGCTGGACAATACGGGCGCGATGCGCACGCCCACGACGGGGCCGCGCCCGCGCTTGAAGCGCCACAGCGTGACGTCCTCTTCGTTTTCGCGCAGGGCGATGCAGTCGTGCTCGCGCAGGTCTTCGGGCTTGGCGGGGGCGCCGCGACGCGCCAGGTAGGCAGGCGAGGCGCACAGGATGCGTCGGTTCGGCGCCAGCGGATAGGCCACCAGCGTCGAATCGCGCAGTTCGCCGATGTGGATCATCACGTCCCAGTTGTCGCTGGCCAGGCGTGGCGGTCCGTCGGACAAGGTCAGGCTGGCGGTGACGTCTTCGCTATTCTGGCGGAACTCGGCTACCAGGCCTGCCACGTAACGTTGGCCGAAACCCAGCGGCGCCACCACCCGTAGATGGCCCGCCACCACCCCGCGGCGGCCGACCAGTTCGTCGGCCAGATCGTTCAATTCTCCGCAGATCTGCCCTGCGCGCAGCGCCAGCAGCCGGCCTTCGTCGGTCAAGGCCGTGCCGCGCCCCGATCGATTGACCAGCCGCACGCCCAGGCGTTTTTCCAGGGCGTGCAGCCGCTGGGTTACGGCGGGCGGCGTCACGTCCAATGCGCGCGCGGCTTGCGCCAGCGAACTGGTGGCCGCAAGACTCAGGAAAAAACGCAGGTCGTCGGTGGTAATCATTCAGAAAGGCCTTAATGATTGATTAAGTCCTTATTAAACACGCAGTGCCTGCCGCGCGCCATACTGCCGTCATGCGGATCCGCCCGGGCGGCGCCCGCTCCGATCCCCGCTTGTTCCCGCCCGGTTTTCCCCGTTGACCCTGCCATGACTGCTGCCCACGCCACTCTGGATACCCTGGAAACGCCCTGCCTGTTGCTGGACGAGACCCGCATGACGCGCAACATCGAGCGCCTGAACGGCCTGATGGCCAGCCACGGCGTGCAACTGCGCCCGCATTTGAAGACGCCCAAGTCGATCGAGGTCGCACGGCGCGTCATGACCCGTCCGCAGGGCCCCGCCGCTGTCTCGACGCTGCAGGAGGCTGAACAATTCGCCGCCGCCGGCGTGACCGATCTGCTCTACGCCGTGGGCGTGGCGCCAGCCAAATTGGATCGTGTCCTGGCTTTGCGCCGCCAAGGCGTGGACCTGACGGTGGTGGTCGACAGCGTCCAGGCGGCGCAGGCGGTCGCCGAGCGCGCCAAACAAGAGGGCACGGTCATTCCCGCCCTGATCGAAATCGATTGCGACGGCCACCGGGCGGGCGTACAGCCCGGCCAGACTGAACAATTGCTGGCGATCGCGCAGGCGCTGCACGCTGCGGGTTGTCTGCACGGCGTCATGACTCATGCCGGCGAGTCCTACGGCTGCCGCAGCGTGGAAGCCATCGCCGCCATGGCCGAGCAAGAGCGCCTGGCCGCAGTCGGCTGCGCCGAGGCCATCCGCGCGGCCGGCCTGCCGTGCCCCGTTGTCAGCGTGGGTTCCACCCCCACCGCGCATTTCGCCCGCAGCCTGGCAGGCGTTACCGAAGTGCGCGCGGGCGTCTATGTGTTCTTCGACCTGGTCATGGCCGGGCTGGGCGTATGCGCCGTGGACGACATTGCCGCCACGGTGCTGACGACAGTGATCGGCCACCAGCCCGACAAAGGCTGGATCCTGGTCGACGCGGGTTGGATGGCCATGTCGCGCGACCGCGGCACCGCCAAACAACCGGTAGACCAACTGTATGGCCTGGTATGCGACGCCGACGGCAAGGTCTATCCCGACCTGTTGCTGGCCGAGACCAATCAGGAGCAGGGCATCATCAAGCTGCGCGCCGGCAGCGGCGCCGTCTTGCCCGATCTGCCGCTGGGCACCAAACTGCGGATCGTACCGAACCACGCCTGCGCCACTTGTGCCCAGCACGACGCCTACGAAGTCTTGCGCTCTGGCGACCGCAGGATCGTGGCGCACTGGGAGCGCTTCCGCGGCTGGTGATCGCGACGGGTCGCTCGACCCGTCCGCCGCCGGTCGCGCGCGGCCGACCGTCATAACAGGAACCCAAATGGACACCATCTACACGCCCAACGCTACTGCGCCGGCCGGCCATTATTCGCAGGCCGTCCGAGCCAATGGCTTCGTTTTCGTATCCGGGCAACTGGGCTTCCTGCCCGCCGCGCAGCTTGGCGAGCGCCCGCAGCTCGCGCAAGGCGTCACGGCGCAGACAGAGGCCGCGCTACGGAGCATGGCGGCCATCCTGGAGGCGGCCGGGTCGTCGATGTCCGCCGTGGTCAACGTTACCGTCTACATTCCCGACGTCGGTCTGTGGAACGAGGTCAACAGCGTCTACGAGCGCAGTTTCGGCGACCACCGGCCGGCCCGCGCCATCGTGCCGACCCGCGAGCTGCATTACGGCGCCTTGGTTGAAATCAGCGCCATCGCGGTGGCGCCGCAGGCCTGACCGGCAAGCTGCCGGCGCCTTGCTATGGAAATCGCATCCCCAGCGTCTGATTCTTCGGGGACGGATGGGCCACCCAGCCGCCTATAATGCGCACGCCTCACTACCCCCTGGAGGAGTCCATCCGCATGCAGTACGAATATCTGTTCTGGTCCATGGCCGCCATGGTGGCCGCGGCGCTGGTGGGCGGTTCGCTCTGTGGCCGCCTGCGCTCGGTCGGTCAGGCGTTGGCGGGCGTGGCCCTGTTGGCCGCGGCGGTCTTTGCCGCTGTGTTCGTCCTGTCGCGCTCGGCGGGCTTTGGCGACCAGGCGGCCATGTTGTCGATTGCCGCTTTCATGTTCAGCCTGGTGATCGGCAGTGCCGCCGCGCTGCTCACCCGGCGCATCTTGCGGCGCGGCTAGGTCAAAAAAGAGCGGGGCGCCCGTAAGGGGCGCCCCGTATCGACCTTTCGGCTAGTCTCGCCCATTGGCGCGATGCCCGGGGTCCGCCGACTACGACGCCTTATTCCTCGGCGTCGAAGTCCTCGTCTTCCTCGTCGTCTTCATCCTGTTCCAGGGCATCGTAGCCCTTCCAGGTGATGCGCCAGCGCGTGTCACCGGCGGTCGCCGCCGTCTCGCTGATCTGCTTGACCAGGCCGGCGTCGGCCAGAAGGTCCAGGTGATGCGCAATCAATTGCAGGCCCTGTTCTTCGGGGTGGGGCGCCAGAGCGGCGTTCTTGATGTCGTGCGTGCTCAGGTTGGGGCCCGGCGCGTCGCGCAGGGCTCCCAGGATCGTGACGACCAGATCGAAATCGCGTTGCATGATGTCCGCCATGTTGGGAAAAAACAGGCTGACGATAGCAGAGTTCCGTGGCGGCTACGCGACAGCCACGGGGTCGGGTTACAGTGCTGGGTTACCCATAACCGTTACGGGCAGTACCCATGAAGAAACCCGCTGAGCGCGATTGCCTCGCGCTGATCCCCGGCTACACCGGTCAGGCCGCCAAGCTCTTTCTCACGCGCACCGAAGACGGCGCCCTTGCCGGCGTGACCGTGTTCGACCTGCTGGGGCACGTCAAGCTGCAGGGCGATGCCCAGGCTGCTGCCGACTGGGTGGCCGCCTGGCTGGCCCAAGAATCCGACAACCGCAAGGCCCGCCGCACCCAGCTGCAGGCGCAGATGTTCCTGTGCAAGCTGGTCGGCGACGAGAAGGCCGTGTTCCTCGACGCCCAGAAGCCGCTGCTTGCCGCGCTGGCCGCGGCCGGGGTGCGTAGCCGCAACGTGGCGGCCACGTCGGGCGCCGCCCGCCGGTCACTCGGTCCGATTGTCAAGAAGACTTAGCATAAGGCTGTTATAGTCGCGCCTGGGCGTGTGCGCACCTACACGGTTGCGTGCCCAGGCGGGCTTCGCCCGCAAGTCTAGGAAGATTGATCATGGAAATACTCAGTCGGCACGTTGCCGACGTGGCGGGCGGCGTTGAGCTGCACACAACGCTTGATGGCGAAAGCATTAGCGCTTATGTCGTGACCGGCGTAAACGATCTCAATGCCATTGCGGACATCGTGCCCCCCGAAAAAGTCGAAGGCGGAGCGGACATACACGCTGCCAATGTCGACAATGTTGATAATGCGCAAGACCAAATCGACCAGGTCCTGGAAAATATGAATCCCGGCGACGTGGCGGTTTTCCTTTGCTCGGGCCCCG
>JBEBOQ010000034.1:0-44405 GCA_040396375.1 Achromobacter xylosoxidans | reverse complement strand
GAGCTGGCACAAGTATTCGTGGCTGGCCCAGTTCATGGGGCAGATCCGCAACTACCGCGAGAACACCATTGCCACCACCCGCCTGGCCATCGAGGCGCGCCAGCACCTGTACGCCATGGCCGACGCGGAAGGCATCGACTTCGACCTGGAACGCCGCGGCATCCTGCACATCTACCACGACGCCGCCAGCTTCGAGGCTGCGGGCCGCGCCAACGTATTGCTACGCGAAGGCGGCCTGGAGCGCCACGCCGTCACCCCGGAAGAAGCGCGCGCCATCGAACCCACCCTGCAGACGGCCTGCCACGGCGGCTTCTACACGCCGTCCGACGCCACCGGCGACATCCACAAGTTCACCAGCGGCCTGGCCCGCGCGTGCGAGCGCCTGGGCGTGCGCTTCGAGCAGGACGCCGACATCCGCCACATCAGCCGCGACGGCCTGCCCTATGTGCTGGACATCGCGCGCGAAGACGGCACGCAGCGCGAACAACACGAGGCCAGCGCCATCGTCATCTGCGCCGGCGCCGCCAGCCGCCAGTTCGCGCGCCAGTTGGGCGATTCCCTGAACATCTACCCGGTCAAGGGTTATTCCATCAGCGTGCATCTGGATGAGGCCGACAGCCGCGCCGCCGCCCCCACCGTCAGCCTGCTGGACGAAGCCGCCAAGATCGTCACCAGCCGCCTGGGCGACCGCTTCCGCGTGGCCGGCACCGCCGAGTTCAACGGCTTCAACCTGGACATCCGCGCCGAACGCATCCAGCCGCTGGTGGACTGGACCCGCAAGCATTTCCCCGGCGTGCGCACCTCGCGCGTGGTGCCCTGGTGCGGCCTGCGTCCCATGACGCCCAACATGATGCCGCGTGTGGGCCCGGGCAAGCGGCCGGGGGTGTTCTACAACACCGGGCATGGGCACCTGGGCTGGACCTTGTCGGCGGCCACGGCGCAGATGCTGGCGGCGAGCGTCAGGGAGAGCGTGGCGGTGGCTTAAGCGCAAACTCCACGGGGGTCATCACCTAGCACCGATAGGCTTTCAATCTGCGGTGACCCCCAATGTATGTACCAAGCCGCGCCTCGTATCTTTTTCAATTCATATCAACGATTAGAGACCGTTCATCATATTTGTGGAGCGCGGCTGTAATAGCACGCCGCTATGCAGCCAGCTGTTCATCAAGGTATTCCTTTTCCATGCGGCCAATGAGACTAAATAAAGACCGCAATTGGTCCTCCCCATGCCACTTGGCAGGAGACCTTGCCATGGAGTATTCAACCCAAGTCAAGCCGATTTCCTATCTCAAGAGCCATACCGCCGAGATTGTCACCACGCTGACGCAAACACGCGAACCGCTGCTCATCACCCAGAACGGCGAAGCGAAACTCGTCGTGATGGACGTCAATTTCCTCTATCGGGACACACACCCATGGAGTTGCCTGCCACTCACTTCCTGGAAATCATCGCCGCGAAAAATCGGGTGATATACGAAGTGATCGGATCAACGGTCTACATTCAACTCATTTGCGATAGCCGCCAGGACTTCCCGTCGAAAATTGGCAAGAAGGGCTATCGGTCAATCGCTCGAAAATGATGCAATGTCAGGCTAAGCAACAGCATCCTCGGATTGCTGTTGCTACAGGCTAGCGCTCCCTACCGCGCCAGCAACTGCGGCACCGACGAAGCCAACAACGTCAGCCCTGAACACGTCAGCAGCCCCAGCACCGTGCGCCGGAACGTGACCTCGGATATCCCGATGTACAGGCGCGTGCCCAGCAGCGTGGGAATCAGCATCGCCGGAGCGACGACCGCGAACATAGGGGCCATGTCGCGGGTGACGATACCGGTGGCCAGGTAGGTGGCCATTGTCACGGACAGCATCGCCAGGTTGAAGTTCTGGATCACGGCGCGCTGCGTATCTTTGTTGAAGCCGCGCAGCGTGCACCACAGCGTGGGCACGCTGCCCGAGAAGCCGCCGATGCCGCCCAGCACCCCGCCCACCAGCCCCACGGCGCCGTCGCCCAGGCGGTTGCCGCCGATGCGCGGCAGCCGCTGCGACATCAGCATCACCGGGCACCACAGCGCCAGGAGCGCGCCCAGCACGGCCTTGAACCAATCCATGTCCAGGTGCGGCAGGACCAGCACGCCCAGCGGGATGCCCACCAGGCCACCAGCAATAAACGGCCATAGCAACTTCCAGTCAAAGCCGCGGCGCACCGAGAACACGGCCAGCAACTGCCCGGTCAGCGCGCCGAACACGGCCAACGCCGCCGCGAGTCGCGGGTCCAGCACCCAGGCCCAGAAGGACATGGCGACCATGCCGAACGCGAAGCCCGACAGACCCTGCACAAACCCCGCCACGGCCGCGCCGATCGCCACTATCCATATCGCATCCATGCCCTGCCTCTCCTCAGTCTTTGGGCCGGTCACGGCCTCTTGATGTCATGACCGGGGATTCTAGGCAGGTGCCGCAGGCAGGGTTATTTGAAGTGCTGATGAGGGAATAGGTTTTCGGTAATGACGCCCTGATAGACGGCTGTGCGGCCCGCTAGCCTTCCAGGACGTCGTAGAAGCGTTCGGCGTCGCCCTGATCGCCTAACACGGCGGTCAGCTGGCCAATGGCGGCGTCGCGGTGCAAGGGCTTGATCACCCAGTCGTCGTCGCGCAGGTCCTCGTCCGCGTCCAGGTACACCTGGCCCACCGCCGCCAGTGCGGCGGCCAGCGTCCACAAGTCCGGCGCAAGTTCGTCGGGCTCCCATTTGCCGGTGCCATGCATCGCGAACAGGATGCGGCCGCTGTCGGTGTCCAGGATGAACGGATCGGCGTTCACGTCCGCGATCACCAGCCAATTGTCTTGCCAGTCCGGCACACGTTGGCCGTTGGACGCGTCCCAGCGATAGCCCGCCTGCAGGTCCCACAGCCGGCGCAGCGCGGGAAAGCACACATTGGTTTCGGATAACGTGATGCCGACGGGACCGATATGCGCGTGGAACGTTTCGCCCAGAGGACCGATGCGGGCGTAGAAATCCGCCACGACGTCCGGCAAGGGGATGTCGCCGCGCCATTCGTCAGGGCCTTGCGGGCGCAGTTCGCCGAAGCGGGCAAAGCGGTCTCGAAGTTGTTCGATGGAAATCATGGGTCGGTACGGAAAGGGTCAGAGGGAAATGGTACCGCGTAGCAGTTGCCCCACCTGCTCCAGTTCGGCCTCATTTCGCGCGCTGTAGCCGATGACCACGCCGGGCGGCAGCTGCACGCGCAGGCAGAAGTCGGCCACGGACTCGATGCCGATTCCTTGGTCTTGCGCGCGCCGCAGCAGATCGGCCAGGTCCACACTCGCCGGCAGCCACCACACCAGGTGAAAGCCGGCCTGCTCGCCGCTGACCTGTAACGGCGCCGGGCCCACGGCCTGGCGCAGCAGGCGCATGAGCTGGTCGCGCCGGCCGGCGTAGATGGGCCGCGCGCGGCGCACGTGGCGCGCGAAACTGCCGTCTTCAAGAAACGTGGCCAGCGTCATCTGCTCGATGATGCTGTTGGATCGGCCGGTGGTGTGGCGCGCGCGGGTGAAAGCTGCCACCAGCGGCCGCGGCAATACCGCATAGCCGATGCGCAGCGCGTTGAACATGGTCTTGTTGAAGCTGCCGCAGTGGATCACGCGGTCGCCGCTGTCCAGGCTTTTCAGGGCCGCGAGCGGCGCGCTGTCGTAGTTGAATTCGCTGTCGTAGTCGTCTTCCAGGATCCAGCATCCGGTCTGCGCGGCCCAATCCAATAGTTCCAGGCGGCGCGACACAGGCATGGTGACGCCGGTGGGCGACTGATGGGCGGGCGTCACGTGCACCAGCTTGACGCCGTGCTGGCGCCGGGCGCGCGCCACCGAAAAACCGTGTTCGTCGATGGCGATGGGCGTGATGCGGCGCGTGTATTGGCTGAACAGGGGCACGGCGTTGAGGTAGCCCGGGTCTTCGACCAGTACCTTGTCTTCGCGCGACAACAGGATGCGGGCGCTGAGGTCGATGCCGTCGCGGATGCCGGTCAGCACCACCACCTGGTCGGCGTCGCAAGCAATGCCGCGCGCCGCGCCCAGGTAGCGGGCGATCTGCTCGCGCAGCGGCCGCCAGCCCTGCGATTCTTCGTTGGCCAGTTGCGACGGCGACACGCGCTGGGCGCTGGCCATCAAGCCCTTGCGCCAGGCCCCCATGGGAAATAGCGAGGCGTCGGCGCTGCGGGCCGTGAACGGCGGCTCGGAACGCGGCGCCGGCACGGGCGGCAGGCCGGCCACCGCCGCAGGGCGAGAGGATGCCCTACGAGAGGGATGGCCAGCGCCGCCCGGCGCTGCCGCCTGGATCGGACGGCGGCCTGCCAACCCCCCGCCCGGCGCTGTCGCCCCGGACGAACGGTCGGCAGCCGCGCTCAACGGCCGGCCGCTCTCCCCCGGCAACCCATCGCGAAAGAAGTTGTCGGGAATGACCGCCGCCACATAGGTGCCCGACCCGACCGTACCCGCGGTATAGCCTTCGCTGCGCAACTGGTCGTAGGCGGCCTCGACGGTGGACCGGGCGATATGCCAACGCGCGGCCAGGCTGCGGGTGGACGGCAGCCGCCCGCCCGACGGCAGCACGCCCTTCAGGATCCGCTCGCGGATCTGCCGGTAGACCCAGGTCTGCTTGGATTCGCCGTTGCGGGGCGGGTCCAGCGGCAGGTCCAGGCTGGCCTCCTGGCGGGCGGAAAGTGGCTTGGTCTGGATCATGGAAATGGCCCTAGTTGACCGAGCCATTCTATCGCTACATTGCGTGTCATGCGCCCCCTCGGGGCATGTCTACGGAAACACGCCATGACCACGCCGTCCACGCCCCTGTACACCATCACCCTCGACACCGGCCACTTCACCACGGACGGTACCCAGTCCATCCTGGACGCCGCGCTGGCCCAGGGCGTGGCCGTGCCTTTTTCCTGTCAGCGCGGCGAGTGCGGTTCATGCCGGGCCACGGTGGTCGACGGCTGCCATGAACGCATGGCGCCGCCCACCGAAAAGACTTACGTCACCGCCGATGACGAACTGCTGATGTGCCAGTGCCGCGCGGCGGGCGACCTGGCGCTGCGGTTCCCGCACTGGCATGAACCCGTCCACGCATCGCAGCGCCGCCAGGCCACCGTGCTGTCGCGCGTGCCGCTGACGGACGACGTGACGCAGTTGATCGTCCAGGTGGACGGCGAGGACGCATTTGCCTGGCAGCCTGGGCAACACGTCGAATTTCTGCTGGAAGACGGCAGCCGCCGGCCGTTTTCCATCGCCAGCCTGCCGGTGACCGCGGGCCCGGCGCAGTTGGAATTCCAGATCCGCCGCATGCCTGGCGGCGGCTTCACCGAACGCCTGCTGCCGCGCCTGATGCCGGGCGACGCCCTGACGCTGGACGGGCCGCTGGGCGCCTGCACCTGGCCCACCGAGGGGTGGGCGGACGAGATCGAACATCTGGTGCTGCTGGCCACCGGCACGGGCTACGCCGGGGTCTATCCGATCCTGATGGCTGCGCTGCAAAGCGGGCAGTTCAAGACCGTGACCCTGTACTGGGGCGGCCGGACGGCGGACGATTGCTATGCCGCCCCCATGCTGAACGCGCTGCTGGGCAAGGGCGGCGGCTTTCAATGGCATGCGGTGCTGTCGCACGATGCCCCGGCGCAGGCTGCGGACGCGGCAACGCGTGCGAACGCGGATACAGTCCCGCCGCCGCCACCCTATGTACAGGACCACGCCGCCGCCGCGGACCACGACTGGGACCGCACGGTGGTCTACGCCTGCGGCAACCCCGCCATGGTGCGCGCGGCCCGAGACCGGCTACGCAACGCCGGTCTGCGTGACGACCGCTTCCTGTCCGAAGCCTTCCTGCCCGCCACGGGCGCAGGGCCCGTCGTCGTCCCCGCGCCGGCCCACCCGTGGGAACGGGTCGGCCAGCGCTTCACCATGGACGGCATCCTTAGCGCACGTCGCCGTTCGCTGACCGCCGTGCGCGAAATCGCCGCGCTGATGCGGCCCGGCATGACCACGCGCGAAGCCATCACCGCGGCCGACGCGCACCTGCGCCGCATGGGCGCGTCGCACAACTGGCACCCAACCTACGTGCGGTTCGGCGCCGATACGCAGTCGCCGTCCGTGCAGCCCACGGATTTCCAGCGCCAGCTGCGCGAGGAAGACGTGTTCGTGGTGGATATCGGCCCGGTCTGGGACGGCTACGAAGGCGACTACGGCGACACCTTCGTGCTGGGCGTCGACGCCGACCGCCAGCGCTGCGCCCAGGCCGCGCGCCAGGTGTTCAGCCGCACCCGCGAGGCCTGGCTGCAAGGCCTGAGCGGCGCCGCGCTGTACGACCGCGCCGAGGCGTTTGCGCGCGAACATGGCTGCGAGCTGGTGCGCGAGATCCCCGGCCACCGGGTGGCGGATTTTCCGCATGCGCTGTACGGCAAGCACAAGTTGGCTGATGCCGATTTCGTCCCCGGCGACGGCATCTGGGTGCTGGAGATCCAGGTGCGTGACCGGACGCTGCCGATCGGCGCGTTCTATGAGGACGTGCTGCTGCGCTAGGGATTCACGCCGCCGGGCGCACCCGCGCCCGGTGCAACGCCCCGACCTGCTGCGCCAATTCCTCGTCCGGCCCATCCACCGGAGTATCGGTGATGACGTCGGTGATACGCAGCGCCTTGACCCGCGGCGCGGGGAATCCCAGTTCCTGCATCCAGGCGCTTAACTGCGGCGTGGAGCTGGCGTAGACGATCCGGCCCAGCCCGACCCAGCCATGGGCGGCAGCGCACATCGCGCAGTGTTCGCCCGAGGTGTAGACGGTGCTGGCCGCGCGCTCGGCAGGCGTCAGGTTGGCGGCGGCCCAGCGGGCGATCTCGAATTCGGGGTGGCGCGTGTGGTCGCCCCCGGCCACGTGATTGCGGTCTTCGAACAGCACCTGGCCCGTGGCTGACACCAGAATCGAGCCGAAGGGCTCATCGCCCTGCGCCAGCGCCTGCTTGGCCAATTCAACGCAGCGCGCCAGGTATTGCTTGTCCTGTTGGGTAATCATGCGAATGCTCCTTTGTCGCTGAACCTAGGGTTTGTCCTGATCCTGGCCGTGTCGATTTGCGGGAGGCTGATGCGTCGTGCCAGTACGACCCCCCTTTCCCTACCAGGCGAAATCACCATGACGACAGGAACCGTAACCTTGCACCGCGTGCTGCGCGCCGCCCCCGATCGCGTCTACCGCGCCTTTCTCGAGCCCGACGCCATCGTGCGCTGGCTGCCGCCGTATGGCTTTACGTGCCAGGTGCACGAGCTGGATGCCAAGGTGGGCGGCGCGCACCGGATGTCATTCCGCAATTTCGGCACCGGCCACAGCCATGACTTCAGCGGCAAGTACCTGGAACTGGTGCCGAACGAGAAGATCCAGTACACCGACGCGTTCGACGATCCTAACCTGCCCGGCCAGATGCGGACCACGATCACGCTGCGACCAGTGTCTTGCGGCACGGAGATGACCGTGGTGCAGGAGAACATCCCCGCGGTCATCCCGACGGAGATGTGCTACCTGGGCTGGCAGGAATCACTGGCCCAACTGATGCGGCTGGTGGAACCGCAGATTCCGGATTGAATCAGCGCTGGCGCTCGGCCAGCGCCTCCAGCATTTGCGCCGACGGCGCGAAGAACAGGCCGCCGGTGACGGCGCGGCTGTAGTCCAGCAGTCGGTCGTAGTTGCCGGCAGGACGGCCGACGAACATGTTTTCCAGCATCTGTTCGATCGGCGCGGGCGAACGCGCGTAGCCGATGAAATAGGTGCCGAATTCGCCCGCGCCCGGACGGCCGAACGGCATGTTGTCGCGCAGGATCTTGACCTCTTGGCCGCCCTCGTCCAGCGTGGTCAGCGAGCTATGGGAGTTGGCCGGCTTGACGTCGTCGGCCAGCTCGACGTTGGTCAGCTTGCGGCGGCCGATGATGCGTTCCTGCTCTTCGGTGGACAGCGCTTCCCAGGCGGTCATGTCGTGCAGGTACTTCTGCACCAGCACGTAACTGCCGCCGGCGAAAGGCGCGTCTTCGTCGCCGATCAGGGTGAAATCGGCCAGCTCGAAGCCCTGCGGGTTTTCGGTGCCGTCGACAAAGCCGATGATGGCGCGACGGTCGAAATAGCGAAAGCCGTGCACTTCGTCGACCACCTTGGCGGCCGCCCCCAGGCCGGCCACCAGCAGTGTGGCCAGCTCGAAACAGGCGTCCATGGCTTCGGCGCGGATGTGCAGCAGGATGTCGCCGGGCGTCGACACGGCAACGCGATCGCCCGAACCGATTTCGCGGAACGGATGCAGCGACGCCGGGCGCGGCGCGCCAAACAACGTGTCCCAGGCGGCCGAGCCAAACCCGCAGATACAGGACAGGTCGGCCGCGACGGCGCGGGTGCCGACCGTGCGGGTCAGCGCGGCGACGTCTTCGCACCAGGCGCGCACGGTGGCGGTGTTGTCCGCGCCGGGGTTCAGCGTGGCAACCAGGAAGATCGCGTAGCGCGCATTGGGGCTGAGGACGGCTTGCGGTTCGACGGGTTTTTCGGGCATGGGATTCTGCGGTAACGAGTTGCGGCCACGGCAAAAAAACAGTGCCAGGCAGGGAAAAGGCGTTTGAAATATAGCGCATGGCGACGCCCGCCGCCCCGCGCCGCGCGTCGCGCCAGCCCACCGCCACGACGGCTGTCTCCGAACTGTCATGGTTTGGCGTCACCATCGCGCATCATGACGACCCCCGCGGCACCGGCCGACTACCAATCCGATATTTCCGGCCTGATCTGCGCGTTCCGGTTCGCGGCGGGCGGCGCCGCCACCGAAATCGCCCCGCCGGCGGTCGCGGACCTGCTCGAACGCAGCGCCGGCGCGGCTCCCAGCGATGCGCCGGACGACGGCGCTTTCCTGTGGCTGCACTTGAACCTGTCCCAAGCGGGCTGCGTGCGCTGGCTGCAGGCCCACCTGGACCTGCCGGACACCTTCATCGCGATGCTGGGCGGCGACGCCCATTCGACCCGCATCGAGCAGCAGGAAGGCGCGCTGGTGGCAGTATTCAACGACGTGATTTTCGACTTCGACCGCACGCCCGCCCAGGTGTCGACGCTGTGGGTCTGCGCCCACCGCAAGCTGCTGGTCACGCTGCGCCGCAAGCCGCTGCGGTCGCTCGACCGTCTGCGCGAGCATGTGCGGCGCGGCGAAGCGTTCCAGTCGCCCGCCGAACTGCTGGCGCACCTGATGCGCGACCAGGCCGACCTGATGATGGAGATCGTGCGCAAGGCCAGCGTGGACGTGGACGGTATCGAAGACCACTTCCTGGCGTCGCGCGGCGGCCCCGGCCGCCTGGACCTGGCCGGCACGCGCCGGGTGTTGGTGCGCCTGCAGCGCACACTGGCGCCCGAGCCTGGGTCGGTATTCCGCCTGCTGGCCCGCCCGCCGGCCTGGCTGCGCCCGCGCGACGTGCAGGAGCTGCGCGAATCCACCGAGGAATTCTCGGTGGTGCTGGGCGACATGGCCGGACTGGTCGAACGCATCAAGCTGTTGCAGGAAGAGATGACGGCGCGGCTGGACGAACAGAACAACCGAACGCTGTTTACGCTGACGCTGGTCACGGTGCTGGCGCTGCCCATCAACATCATGGCCGGCCTGTTCGGCATGAATGTGGGCGGCATTCCGCTAT
The DNA here is from genome assembly GCA_040396375.1 of Achromobacter xylosoxidans. Taxonomy (GTDB): domain Bacteria; phylum Pseudomonadota; class Gammaproteobacteria; order Burkholderiales; family Burkholderiaceae_B; genus Achromobacter; species Achromobacter xylosoxidans_D. Next base: position 34,725 of record JBEBOQ010000034.1, on the reverse strand, counting down.
CGGACGACCACCACGGCTTCTGGATCATCTGCCTGCTGGTCGCTGCATTCACGGTGCTGGTAGCCTGGTGGGCCTTCCGCCGGCGCCGGAGCGGCTGACAGCCCGCTGCGCGGCGCCTGGAGCCAAGCTGCCCCCGTCCCAGGGGTATCGCCTCCCCCAAACTGCTTCGCCGCAAAAAACGCAAGGATTTGCTACGGTTTCCCGAAAACGGGAATTCGGGGTGATATAAGTCGAACCACTCTTGTGCACGTGTACTCCTTTAAAAGGACCATGCCCATGAAGGTGGTGATTGGAAGCGGGATCGGCAGTGCCGTTCTCTTGTCTTGGGCCATTACGCCCACCGCGCTGGCAGCCTGCAGCAACCCAACGCCCCCTAGTGGCACCACCGTCACCTGTACCGGCCCAGGCATCGCGCCGGTGACCGCACAGACCAACAGCACCGGGGTCACTGTCAATATCGACTCCACCGCCACAGCCGGCTTCACTCGCGCGGTGAACCCGGTAGGCATCAGCGTCGAAGCCGCCAGCAGCGTCACCAACAGTGGCCAACTGACGCTGACGGGCGGGGGTGGGGGCGGCACCTCTCGCGGCGCGGTATTGCTGGGCACCGGCAACAACAATCAGTTGACCAACGCGGCCGGCGCCAGCATCACCACCACCGGTGCGTTCAACGACGGCATGGCGGCCAATGGCAGCGGCAATACGCTGATCAACAACGGCACCATCACCACTGCCAGCCCGTCCGCCTACGGCATGTCGGCTGCGTGGGGGCAGACCAACACCGGGCAGGTGAACAACAATCTCATCAACACCGGCACGGTATCGACGTCCGGCAGCAACGCCCGGGCGGCCTCGATCGTGGGCGGCAGCGGCACCATCACCAACAGCGGCACGCTGTCCAGCAGCGGCGCGGGCGGCCAAACCGTTTTCATGCAGGGCAACAACGACCGCCTGGTCAACAGCGGCACCATCATCGCCAACGGTGCCGTCGGCACCGTCGCGCCCGACGCGGTGTTCTCGAACACGGTGGGCTCCAGCTTCACGGCAACGATCGAAAACCAGGCGGGCGGACGGATCATCAGCCAGAATGGCTCCGGCATCCGCACCCTGAACGGCAGCTCCACCATCATCAATGCAGGCCTGATCGAAAGCGCGATCGGCAACGCCATCACCATGGGCAATGGCAACAATGCGCTGATCCTGCAGACCGGGTCGGTCATCAACGGCACCGCCAGCGGCGGCGCCGGGACCAACTCGTTGACGCTGCAAGGCACGGGCACGGCGGCCAACCCATTCGTGAACTTCCAGTCGCTGGTGATGCAGGGTTCGCTGTGGAACTGGACCGGCAGCGGCACCTTCAACCGGGCCCAGGTCCAGACCGGCATCTTGAACGTGGCCAGCACCTTGAGTGCGCCGGTGCAGGTGGATGCGGGCGCCACGCTGGGCGGCTATGGCACCGTCAACGGCGCGGTGACCAATAACGGCACGGTTGCCGCGGCCAACGCCACGCCGTCGCTGGCGGCGTCGGGCAACGGCGCCTTCACCATCAACGGCGCGCTGACCAACGCGGGGCTGGTGCAACTCGGCGGCACGGGCGTGGGCAACCGACTCAACGTCGGCAGCTACGTCGGCCAGAACGGCACCATGGCGCTGAACACCTATCTGGGCGGTGACAACGCGCCGTCGGACCAACTGGTGATCAACGGCGGCACCGCGTCGGGATCGACGCAACTGCAGATCAACAACGTCGGCGGCCCAGGCGCGGCCACCGTGTCCAATGGCATCCAGGTGATCCAGGCCACCAACGGCGCGACCACGGCGCCCACCGCTTTCATGCTGGCAGGTCCAGTCAAGGTCGGCGCCTACCAGTACTTCCTGATGCATGGCGGCGTCACGCCGGGCACCGCCGAAAACTGGTACCTGCGCAACACCGTGTCGCCGCTGGACGGCGCCACCGACCTGCCCGAACCCGCCATCGGCACGCCTTCGCTGCCGAGTCCGCCCCCCGCCGGCTCGGACCCGATCGTGCTGTACCGGCCGGAAGTGCCGGTGTATGCCGCCCTGCCCGGCGTGGCGCGGCAACTGGGCATCCAGCAACTGGGCACCTTTCACGATCGCCAGGGCGCGCAGGCGCTGCTGACCGAGACCGGCACGCTGCCGGCGGCCTGGGCCCGCGCCTGGGGCGGACACGACACCCTGACCCAGCGCGGCGACGCCAACCCGCAATTCAAGGGCTCGATTTTCGGCATGCAGGCGGGACAGGATATCTACGCCGCCACCAGCGACACCGGACATCAGGACCGCTTTGGCTTGTTCGCCGGCTTCGCGCGGGCCACCGGCGACGTCAACGGCTTTGCGCTAGGCATGAACGGCCTGGACGCTGGCCACCTGGCCGTCAATGCCTACAGCCTGGGCGCCTATTGGACCCACATCGGCCCGGGCGGCTGGTACACGGACGTGGTGCTGATGGGCAGCACGCTCGATGCCAAGCCGCTGTCGCGCGACGGCATTGGCGACACGACGCACGGCCGCGCCATCACCGGTTCGGTCGAAGCCGGCTTGCCGATTCCGCTGGGCGGCAACGTCGAACTGGAACCGCAGGCGCAATTAGTGTGGCAGCGCCTGTCGTTCAATGACCTGGACGACGGCATCTCGACGGTGGGATTCAACCGCGGCAATACCTACCTGGGCCGCGCAGGCCTGCGGCTGCTGGGTCGCTTCGAGTCGTCCGGCGTGAACTGGCAGCCCTATGTGCGGCTGAATGTGCTGCGCACCTTCGGCGACAACGACCACACCACCTTTGGCGGCGACACCGTGCTGGGCGCCACGGTCGGCCAGACGGCCGGCAAGGTGGATCTGGGTGTGGCGGCGCAGGTCGGCAAGTCGACCAGCCTGTACGCTGCCGCCAGCGGCCTGACCAACCTGGGCGGTGAACGCCAGCGCAGCGTGTCGGGCAGCGTCGGGGTCAGGTGGGCGTGGTAGCGAGCCCAACAAGCGCCGGCCCGCGAAACCTACTTACTGATAGCGTTCGCGGTAGCCCACCGGCGACATGCCGCAGTATTTATTGAAGATGTCGCGAAACGCCTTGGTATCGTTGTAGCCGACCTCGTACATGACTTCGGACACGCTTTTGCGCGAGCTTTCCAGGCGCTTCTTGGCGGCCTCGACGCGCACGCGTTGCACGTACTCGACGATGCTGTTGCCGGTGGCCTGGCGAAAGCGCCGTTCCAGCGTGCGGCGGCCCATGGCGTGGCGATCGGCCAGGTCTTCGACGGTGATCTTTTCGGTGTAGCGGGTTTCGATCTCGTCCTGCACGGCGCGCACCACCTGGTCGGCGTGCGACTTGTGCCCCATGAACACCGAGAACGGCAGCTGGCTCTGGCGGCTCCAGTCCAGCTGGAAGTACTTGGCGCACCAGATGGCGGTGTCGCGGTCGGTGTATTTTTCGATCAGGTGCAGCACCAGGTGCGCGGCCGAGAACGCGCCGCCGCTGGTGTAAATGCCGTTATCGGACATGACCACGCGGTCGCTGGTCCATTCAACCGATGGGAACAAGCTGGCATACAGGTTGCGCGCGACCCAATGGACCACGGCCTGCTGGCCGTCCAGCAGGCCGCCTGCCGCCAGTAGCGCCGCCCCCATGCACAGGCTGGCGACTTCGCCGCCGTTGCGGTAATGGCGAGCCAGCCAGTCGATCAGTTCGCGGTTGGACAGCACCGCGTCGGACACCGCGCCCAAGAGTGGCGGCGCAATGCAGATGTCGATGCCCTGCGCCTCGTCCAGCACCAGGTCGGCCTGCACCGTGATCCGGCCATCGTCCAGGCTGACCTGACGCGTGGCGGCCAGCGTGCGCACCACAAAGCGGGGTTCTCGCCCTTGTGCCACCAGGAATTCGTTGGCCACCAGGAAGCCGTGCCGGGCCGTTTCCAGCGACGCGATATTGGCGCCGGTAGGCAGCAAAAAAGCGATGTTTTTCATGCCGCCAAGCATACGCCTGCCGCTTGTCGCAATCCACCCTGAAGATGTCGCAATCGCCTATCTGAAAACGCCGTATATCTGGCTACAGTGGCATCTACCGACAACGATGCCGGTAGCGATTGCCGGGGGATTAGCGGGCCTTCGGCAAGCGCATAAAACAACACGAAGTGAAGGAGCATTTGATGGAACAGTACACAGACGGTTACCTGTTGAGCGTGCCCACCGCCAACCTGGACGCGTATCAAAAAATGGCCGAAACGGCCGGCTCGATCTGGCTGGAATACGGCGCGCTGGAATTCCGCGAATGCGTGGCGGACGACATCGACGGCGAAGGCTTTGCTTCGTTCAGCGCCGCAGCCGGCGCCCGCGAAGGCGAAACGGTGGTGTTTTCGTGGATCGCGTTCGCCAGCAAGGCCGACCGCGACCGCATCAACGCCAAGGTCATGGCCGACCCGCGCCTGTCGAACATGTCTTGCGAAGGCGTGTTCGATTTCAAACGCATGTGCTGGGGTGGCTTTGCCACCTTGGTGGGTAAGACGGCAAAAAAATAAAAAAAAAAGGGCGGCCTGTCGATACCGACGCCGCCCGTTCGTCGTAGGACAAGGACAGGCGGATCCGCGCACGCCGCGCAGCGATCCGTCCCTAAGGTTTCAACCCCAGGTTTACCCCTTCCCTGATTCTCGGAGACACGACATGGCTACCCAAGCAAGCAAGGCGATTCCCGACGGCATGCACACGCTGACCGCGCACATCATCTGTGACGGTGCGTCGGATGCGATCGCGTTCTACAAAAAGGCATTCAACGCCCAGGAGCTGGCGCGCCTGCCCGGCCCCGACGGCAAGGTGATGCATGCGTCCATCCGCATCGGCGATTCGGTGATGATGCTGACGGACGAATTCCCGCAGTGGGGCAGCCTGGGCCCGAAAGCGCTCAAAGGCACGCCCATCACACTGCATCTATATGTGCAGGACGTGGATGCCGCCCTCAAGCAGGCGGTGGCGGCCGGCGCACAGCTCACCATGCCGGCAGCCGATATGTTCTGGGGCGACCGCTACGGCCAGGTGGTGGACCCGTTCGGCCACCGCTGGTCCCTCGCGACCCACAAGCAGGACCTGACGCCCGAGGAAATCCAGCAGAACATGGCCAAGATGGGCGACATGGGCGGCTGCGGCGATCAGGCACAAAAGAAAAGCTGATCCGCGGGGCAATGCGGTGCGCACGAACCGGCCGGTGAGAATCGGCCGGTTCGTGCGTCTGGTCAGGGGCAATCTCAGGCCGTGTACGGCCCCAGGAAATCCAGCTTGCCGATCGGCACGCCCGCGTGGCGCAGGATGCCGTAGGCGGTGGTGATGTGGAAGTAGAAGTTCGGCAGCGCGAAGGTCAACAGGTAGGCGTCGCCCTGGAATTCGGGCTTGAACTCGCCAAAGCTGAGCGTGATTCTGCGGCTCTCGGCGCCATCCAGCTTGTCTGTGGGCACCGATTGCAGGTAGGCGATGGTGTCCGCGACGCGCTTTTGCAGCTGCTCGAAGGTGGCTTCCTCGTCGGCGAACTTGGGCGCTTCGACTTGCGACAGGCGCTGCACGGCGAACTTGGACGCATCGCTGGCGCGCTGCACCTGGCCCGACAGCGGATACATGTCGGGGGCCAGGCGAGCGTTGATGAGCTCGGCCGGATCGATGCCGTTGGCGGCCGCGTGGGCGGCGCCCTTTTCCAACAGCGACGCCAGCACGGTCAGGCCGCGAATGAAGAGAGGCACGGAGGCCTGGTACATGGACAGAGACATGATGTTTTTTTCCGAAGAACTTGCCAGGCCAGGGCCCGAAGCGGCCCCGGATTTCCAGGCGTGCGGCGATGTTAGCGCCGAGCGCTTTCAAACGGCCGGCGGTGGCCGCGACATATCTATCCTCGATTTCCGAACAATCATGCTGTCGACGATAGCGCTGTTCCCCGCGCGACGCGACCACCCTGTCGCGACATTGCGTATCGGTTGAAGCAGGACGACGGCAGCGCGTGGCGCTTTGGACGCGACCACGACTTGTCGCTGTCACACCGCCGCTACGGCGCGGCAGCCACGCGTCGCTGCCCCTGGAAGAAACGCCAGATCAACGCCGACGCATCGGGTCCGCTGCGGGCGTGGTAGCGCACCGAGGCGTCGCCGCCGCTCCAGGCATGCTCGACCCGGGTGATCTCGCACAGCCGCAGCACCGTTTTGCGGCCTCGCAGCATATCCACGCGGCGATAGGCCTTTTCGGTCCCCAGGCCCAGCACCCGCTCGATCGGCAAGTCTTGCGCGCCCAGGCCGTTCAGCGCACGGAACTGCTCGAACAATTGCTTGGCGTTGCGCGGCGCCACGGCCGGGTCCATCTGCCCCTGCAGGATCATGGCGGGCATGCCCAGCTGGAAGACGGCGGGGTCGGCCACGCTTTGCACCAGTGGCAGCAGCGGCTTGATCGACCCGCGCCGCATGGTGTTCAGGCCGGCCGCGGCGGTGTGCGCGTCGCCCACCACCGGTCCTGAATGCATCGCCACCGCGGCGATCAGCGCGGGATGGCGCAGGGCCACCAGCGCGGCCATGCTGGCGCCCGCCGACAGGCCGGCAATGTAGACGCGTTCGGGGTCGAGCCCGTGGCGCGTCACTTCGGATTGGATCAACGCCGCGATGAGGTCGGCATCAGCCCCGCCGTGTTCGGCATCGGGCTGGAACCAGCGCCAGCAGCGTTGCACCTGCCGGGTCATGGACTGCTGGGGGTACAGCACCATGAAGCCACCGGCGTCGGCCCACTGGTTCATGCGCGAACCCTGCGCAAATCCCACCGCGGTCTGGCGGCAGCCGTGCAGCATCACCACCAGCGGCATGCCCTGGCGCGGCGCGCTGGCCGGGGTATAGCGGGCAAAGGTCAGGCGTCGGCCCTGCGCATCGGAGAATTGCCGCGAGGTTTCCCAGCGGCCGGTGCCCAGGCTGGAGGCCGCTGTGGCCGCGGTCTTGGCCGCCTGCCGCGCGATGGCGGCCTTGCGCGCCGACACGGTGCGCTTGCGAGCGGCCTTGGGCGCCGCCATGCGCAACGCCGCGCGCTGGAGTTTGCTGAATTTCTTTGCGGCGTTGAAAAACAAGCTGGTAAAACTGCGCGCCATTGTCAGGCCTCGGCCAGTAAACCTCTTTTAACTCCACGACGACGTTTGAAAACCACCTGGCCGCACCTTGCGGCCCGCCGACTGCCGCGTCCGCCGGAAGCGGACGCCATTGCCCTGGTACCCGCCCGGTCAGAACCGGCCGGATTGGATCGCCGCGCTGCTGGTCAAGAGGTCCAGACAGGACACCAGCGCCACTACGATGGTAATGATGGAAAGCACTTTGACGACTTTGTTGGTATCGGGTCGGGTCAACGTCGCGGTCATGCGAGTGACGATGTATGCCCCAACCATCAGGCCAATTGCCGGAATCATAAGTGCCTCCCCTTGAAGAGTGTGTGCGGGCACGCCGGATGCGCCGCCCGTCGTTAACGCGAAGAAGTCGCCCAGGCGCCGCCTCTGTCGGGCGGTTAAATGAGCGTGTGAAATGTATCACACAGTAACTTAACTTCGCAGCATTTCGGACGACCGCGCAACCGTGGGTTTGCACCAGATCAAGGCGCCCTCCTCTTAGGACCAATCCCGCTTGAGGCGGCGGCCTAAAACGCCTATGGTAGAAACCCTAAGTTCCACTCTCAGCCCCTGCCTCAGCAAACCATGTTCCCGAACGACCGCCGCCAGACCCTGGGCGAAGAAATCGCCAACACCATCAGCCACGGCCTGGGCGCCGCCGGCGCGCTGGCCGCCGCCCCCATCCTGATCATCGCGGCCATGCGCCAGGGCGATGCCGCGTTCATCGCCGGCGCGGCGGTCTTCGCAGCCACCATGTGCCTGTTGTACCTGGCGTCCACCATCTACCACGCGCTGCCCGACAACCGGGCCAAGCGCCTGTTCAACGTGCTGGACCACTCGGCCATCTACCTGCTGATCGCCGGCACCTACACGCCGTTCGCGTTGGGCGCTCTGCGCGGGCCCTGGGGCTGGACGCTGTTCGGGCTGGTCTGGGGCATGGCGCTCTTGGGGGTGGGCCTGAAGGCCAGCAAGCGGCTGAACCGCCCCGCCATCTCCACCGGGCTGTACCTGGCCATGGGCTGGCTGGTCATCATCGCCGTCAAGCCACTGCTGGAACTCGTGCCCACCGGCGGCCTGTGGTGGCTGGTGGCGGGCGGGCTGGCCTATACCGGCGGCGTGGTGTTCTTCGTGTTCGACAACCGCTGGCGCTACAGCCACTTTATCTGGCATTTGTTCGTGCTGGCGGGCACGGTGTGCCATTTCTTCGCGGTGCTGTGGTACGCGGCGTAAGCCCTACTCCGCCCGCAAATAGCCGGTAGGCGGTCGCCCCAGTACCCGGCGGAACATGGTCGAGAATGCCGCCGGGCTTTGATAGCCGAAGTCCAGGGCGATGGCGGTTACCGGCGTGCCGGCGGCCAGCCGGGCCAAGGCCAGCACCACGCAGGCGCGCTGGCGCCATTCCGAAAACGCCATGCCGGTCTGCTGGCGAAAGTGACGGCTGAAGGTACGCGGGCTCATGTGCAGGCGTTCGGCCCAGGCCTCTGGCGTCTGGCGCACGTCGGGCGCGGCGATGAAGGCGCGGCACAACGGCGCCAGGCGTTTGTCGCGCGGCAGCGGGATGTGCAGCGGCAGTACCGGGGCGCGCGCCACCTCGTGCAACAGCAACGTAGCCAACGCGCCGTCGCGACCGGCCAGGTCGTATTCGGCCGGCATGTCCACCGCTTCCAACAGCAATTGGCGCAGCAGCGGCGATACCTCGACCACTTCGCAGGCCGTACTGGCGGCGCGCCCCGCACCCGGCTCGATATAGGCGCTGCGGGTACTGACGTCCTGCATGCGGACCTGGTGCGCCACGCCGGCCGGAATCCACACGGCGCGCTGCGGCGGCACCACCCAGTTGCCGTCGCGCGTGACCACGTGCATGACACCCGTGGCGCCGTATAGCAGCTGGGCGCGGCGGTGCGAGTGCGCGGGCAGCAGATGGCCGGGCGGATAGTCGTTGCCAATGGCGACGACCGTGCGGTCCAGGCGGTCGTGCTGGTCGATATGGGTATTGCGCATGGGCGTTGGTTTGGCCGAAACGCGAATATTATTGTCCAATCCTCGAAAGCAGGCCACCGCCTACCGGCCTATCGTGGCGTTTTCCCCATCAAGGATGCATTGACATGCTGTATGTCGCGTTGGCGCTATTCGGCGCCCTGAGCGGAGTGACCACGGTGCTGTTCGGCTTTGGCGGCGGCTTCGTGGTGGTGCCGGTGCTGTACGGCGTGCTGACCGCCACCCATGGCGCCAACGACGCCATCGGCCAAGCCGCGATGCACATCGCGGTGGCCACCTCCACCTGCGTGATGATCGTCAATTCCATCGCCGCCACCCGCAAGCACCAGCGCAATGGCAACATCGTGCGCGCCTACGTATGGCCGCTGGCGGCCTTTATCGGCGTGGGCGCACTGCTGGGCGCGTGGGCAGCCACGTCGGCCAGCGGCGACCTGGTGCGCTATGCCTTCATCGCCTACCTGGGCGTGACGATTCTGGATTGCCTGCTGCGGCAGGGTTTCCTGGCGCACCAGGACACGCAAGCCGCGCGGCCGCTGGGCCAGGGCGTGATCGTGGGCGGCGGCGTGGTGATCGGCGCGATCGCCACGTTCCTGGGCGTGGGCGGCAGCGTGATGACCGTGCCGCTGCTGCGCCGTCGCGGCCTGCCGATGGCCAAGGCCGCGGCCATGGCCAACCCGCTGACGCTGCCGGTGGCCATCGTGGGCACGCTGGCCTATATGGCGGCGGCGCGCGAACTGGCTGCCCCGCTGGCACCGTGGATCATCGGCTATGTGGACCTGCTGGCCTTCGCCGCGCTGGCGCTGGGGTCGCTGGTGGGCATCCGGTTGGCCGCCCCGCTGATTCCGCGGATTCCGGATCGGCTGCATGCTCGGGTGTACGTGGCGCTGTTGGCGCTGGTGATGCTGAGCATGGTGCTGGCGTAGCCGATACCCGCGGTCCGCTACGTCGACAGAAACGCCACCGCCCGCGCGACCAGCCCGGGATCGCGCAGCGCACGGGTGTGGCCCATTTTTTCCGTGGCGACCAACTCGGCGCCCGGCCACGCCGCGGCCAGCACGGCCGCGTCTTCAAACGGGCTTTCACGGTCGCCGCGATCGTGAATGATCAAGAGCGGCGTCGACATGGCCGGCGCCAGCCGCGCGGGCTCCATTTCGGGGAAGGTGATGCCCAGCCAATCCTGGGCATGCCTGACCACGCGGGGCATGACCTTGGCCGGCAAGTTCATCATGCGCCGGGAATACTCCCACACGCTGTCGTAGCGGCTGACGGGGCCCAGGAACACCGCGCGAGGCGCTGCAAAGCCGCGTGACATCGCGAAGGTCACGGCGGCCGCGCCCAGCGAATGCGCAATCACGCCCTGGAACTCGCCGTACACCCGCGCCGCGTTGGCCACGCAAGGTTCGAAATGCCGGACCGATGCGCTTTTGCCCGTCGAGCGGCCGTGCGCCGGCATGTCGATAGCCACGACCTGGTAGCCCAATTGGCGCAGCGGTTCGACATAGGCGGTCATCTGCGCGGCGTCGCCGCCCCAGCCATGGACCAGCAACACGCGCGGCCCGGTGTCGCCCCACACGTAGTGGTAGACGGTCTGGCCATCGATGGAGAGCTTGTCGACCCGCGCCTGGCCCAGGATGCTGCGCCCGGGCTCGGACGGTTTAAGGCGTGTTGGCGTGAAGATCAGGCGCTTGACCAACCGGGCGGTCAGGTCGGGCGCCACGGTGCCGGCAAACCCGAAGACGCCGCCGATGACGCTGGCGATGAAGGGCTTTTTGCGGGGCTTTTTGGTGGCGCCGGCGTCGCCGGCGGCGACGGGAACGGGGATCTTGTTTTCAGTCGTCATACGTCGTTTTATCCTGGTAGCAGTGACAAGCGAACGGCGGACCCAACAATCGACACCGAGAATACCCCGATTACCAAGGCCGCGGTGCGCTGCAGGTTTTCGGGGTTGATGAAGCGGGACCGCTGCCCGCCCAGCACCGCGCCGAACTTGATCCAGATGAACGCAATCGGCACCAGCAGGCAGGCGAACTGCAGGATCGACCCCACGTAGGTCTGCATGCGATCGAACGAATGCGCCGGGAACAGGGTCGAGGCAAACACCAACCCCTTGGGGTTGAGCAGCGTGGCCACGAACAGCGAGGCGGGGCCGATCGGCGTCTTGCGCACGGAAGCCTGGGCGCTGGCGGCGCTCCAGATCTTGACCGCGACATAGGCCAGATAGACGCTGCTGGCAACCCGCACCACGATGCCCACCCAGGGATAGACCGCCTGCGCCGACACCAGGAACAGGCCCCACGCCGTGATGCCGACCAGATACCCGGCCAGCTCGAACGCCACCAGCGGCGCCGCCCGCCGCACGCCCTGCGCCAGGCCCGCCGACGCCAGCAGCGTATTGGTGGGCCCGGGCGTCAGCAAGATGACGGCGGTGCCGAGGACGAAGACGAAATCAATGCCGGTCATGGAACACCTATGGTCAGGTCAGCACGCGGTCAATGTTGTGCTGGAACATGCCCAGCAGCCCTTCTTCCAGGCCCAGCGTATGGTGCTCGTTGGCGCCGCTTTGCAGGCCGGCCTGCACCCCTTCGACGATGCCGAAGTCTTCATGGTGAAAGACCGCGTCGATATTGCCGAAGCGCTGCGCCAGCGTGGCCTGCCCTTCCTCGCCCGCGTAGTCGGCATCGCGGTACAGCATGTCGTGCGTCCAGATCGTCTTGTCCGGTGAAATGGGATAGAACGAATTGAGCGACACGATGTTGGCGTGGTTGATCAGGAAGGTATTGGGAAACAGGGTGTAGAACACCGACGCGTAGTCCAGGATGCGCCACGACGCCGGATCCACGCCAGCCGCGTCCATCAGGTTGGTCTTGGCCGCGGCGATGCGGATGTGCAGGCCGTGTTCGAAGTGCGCGATCACCCCTTTCTCGAACACCGGCGCGATGGTGTTCTTGTGCAGGATGGGCACGTGATAGCGTTCCAGATAGGTCTTGATCAGCAGCTTCCAGTTGGCGTTCAGGGTGCTGACCTTCCGGCTGTGCAGCGTCATGTCGCCCAGCTTGAAGCCTGCCATTTCGTCGCTCATTTCGGCGCCCAGGCTGGCGTCCAGGTCGATCGTCGCGCCCGGCGTGGGGTGCAGCCAGACCATGCCCAAACGTTCGGTCACCGTCAGTTCCACCAGGTTGTGCTGCTGGCAGTCCATGTCAGGAAAGTTGTGAGGCTTGGTCACACCTTTCAAGGCGCCGTCCAGGCCGTAGACCCAGCCGTGAAAGGGACAGGTGAAGAACTTCAGCTCTTTCTCGTTGCCGGACACCAGGCGCGCGCCGCGGTGGCGGCAAACGTTAAGGAAGGCGCGCAGCACGCCGGCCTTGTCGCGCACCACCACGAAGGGCAGCTTGTCCCAAGGGCTGAGCAGGTACGAACCGGGCTCACGCACCTGGGCCGACGCGCCCACCACCAGCGGGTAGTCGCGAAAGGCGGTTGCCAGTTCGCGTTCCAGGATGCCGTTGTCCATATAGACGCGCGCCGGCACTTGCACCACTTTTCCCAGCATGTCCTCGTCGCGATCGACTTCGCGCAGCTTGAACATTTTTCGCAGGGTTTCTACTTGAGTCGCATGTTTCATCAGAGATCCCGAGTCCTGTAAAAAGCGTCTGGTAAGAAGGCCCCTGGGCGCCGCCCCGAGAGGCGCCAAGGGGCCGGGCGTCACGCTATGGCGGTGTGCACCGGCAGATCCTGCAAGTACGTCGTCACCCGCTTGCCGACGGCGGACAGGCCCAGGATTTCGAAGTGGCCCGCGCCATCGACGATCTCCAGGGCCGAGCCCGGCCATGCCTGGTGCAGTTCATTGGCGTGCGCCGGCGGCACGAAGTCATCCGCGCCGCCATGGATGACCAGGCCGGGCAAGTCCAGGGCGCCCACGATGTGGTGCGGCGAATAATCCGTCCACAGCGCCGCGCCGTAGCGGTGCTGCAGTTCGTCGCACAGCGCGGTTTCCACGTCGCCGCCCAGCTGGTTCAGCTGCACGAACTTCTCGACCAGGAAGCGGCTGGTCGACGGGGTGGAGATCGACACGAAGGCCTCGGCCGCCACCCCCTGCCGCAGGGCCGACAAGGCCCACAGCCCGCCCAGCGAATGGCTGACGACGGCGTGGATGTCGCCCACCCGGCTGCACACCTTGCGGATGAAGTCCCGCACCTGCACCGGGTCGGTGCCGTTGCCGGCAGCCTCGCCGTGCGCCGGCATGTCGAACAGCACCACTTCGTAGCCGCGGTCCAGCAACTGCTCGGCCAGCGGCACCATGCTGCCCAGGTGGCTGTGGATGCCGTGCGCCAGCAGCACCGTGGGACCGGCGCCGCGCCGGTAGTACTTGTAGACGCCGTCGTTGGCCTTGACGGAAAACGACTGGCAGCGCCGCAGGAATGCACGGGTGAATTCGTCGTAGGGCACCCGCGTGATGGCGAAGTACTTGTCCAGGATGGCGGCGAAGGCCGGATCTTGCCGGGCGTCTGTCATGGTCAGCTCCCTGCCATGGCGGCCAGGCACTGGCGGGCGCGTTCCGGCAGCACATATTCACCGTCGCGCTCGATCTGCTCGTACAGCCTTTCCACCCGCTCGTAATGGGCGTCCAGGTTCTGGTCCAGCAGATGGTGCTTGGTCTTGTTGTAGACGCCGAATTGCAGATCGGTCAGCAGTTCGAACGGATTGATGTGGCCGTAGGGCGTGCCAAAGATCATCCGCAGGAACTCGTCGATGTCGTGGTAGCCCAGCGCCGTCAGCAGGAATTCGATGCCGGCGCGCTTGCGCTTGGTCTGGTAGGCGCGTTCCTTGGGGTCCACAATGAAGTCCAGCCCGCTGGTCATGCCGGCCGGATATTCCACTTTGGAGAAGCAGCGGAAGTCGATGGTGACGCGGTCTTCGGTGGCTTGCGGCAAGGTGCTGTCGGCGTGGGCGCGGTAGTTGTCAAAGAACAGCGCCTGCCCCACCTTGGAATCGCAGAACCAGCCGGACGAGGGCTTGTCGGCGTACTTCTTTTCCCAGTACTTGGCCATCAGGAAGTCACGCACCGTGGGCAAGTCAATCTCTGACAGCAACCCTTCCGCGTACAGGTACAGGGCCTTGTCGATGGCCGCGCGTTCTTCCGGCGCCAGGTCCATGTCCAGCATCTTCATGTAGACGAAGTTCAGGTTGGGCGCCTCGACCTCGGCGTCTTCGAAGATGACGAAGGGCTGGCGTGTCAGCGGCGTGGGCGTCAAGGCCGTGTGAAAGCTCTTGTAGTGCTTGGGAAAGCCCAGCCCCTTCTTGACCAGCGACGGGATCTGCAGGGCGATGCCGCTGGCCGAGTGCGTGCCGTAGGGCTTTTTGCCCTTGGGCACCACGAAGGCATTGACCACGGTGGTGGCCGCCAGCGGGAAATGCTCCATCACCTTGTCCTGGTTGCGGTCGTAGAAGCGCTTGGCCGACGGGATGAACAAGGCGCTGTTCTCGAACATGGTGGACAAGGGGAAATAGGTGCCCACCGACGTGTCCGAGAAACTGCCCGCCACCTTGGCCTGCAGGCGCAGTTCGCGGCGCAGCTTGCCGGCCAGGTCGGCGTCCACGTTCATCTGGATGACCTGGGTGGGCTGGTGCTCGGGATAGAAGCAGCAGGTGTTGAGCGCGCGGTTCGGCGGCAGGCGCGAGGCCACGGCGGCCGGGTCGGCGCTGTAGCGGTCCAGCACGCGCACCAGGTGGCGGGCGTGCACGCCGGCCGCCTCGTTCAGGAACGTGCCGGTCTTCTGCCAGATGCCGGTGCCCTGGGCTTCGGGGGCGGCGGCTTGTGGTTGCTCTTGCAATTCGAGGGTAGTCATTCAAATCCTCCACGGGTCGTGGAAATCGGTCTGAGGACGCCGCCCGGCGGGCAGCGCCTGCATGGCGCTGCCCCGGCGGCGGGTCGAACTTGCTCAAGCCGGCTGGGATACCGGCGACAACTCCTGCGCTTGCGCGGCGGCCGGCGCGGCGGCCAGGATGCGTTCCACATACGGCCGGACGTGCCGGGCATCGACCGGCGGGCAGGGATAGACCTCGCCGCCGAACACCTGCCGGCCCACCGGGAAGCAGTCGAACATCTGCTCCAGGTCGCTCTGCACGCCCAGGCCGTCCAGCACCGCCGCGATGCGCGCGATGGCGCTCCTGGGGTTGGCCTGCGCATACGCCAGGGCTTCCTCCCGCCACTGCTCGAACGGCAGGCTGCCGACCTGCGCGCCGGCGCCGCGGATGTGCTGCACCAGGCTGTTGAAGCCAGGCGCCTGCGGGTTGGCGAAGTCGTAGTCCTGGCCGATGCGGTCCTGGTCGCGGGTCATGACCTGGGCGATGACCCCCGCCAGGTAGTCCACCGGCAGCACGCCGCCGATGTCCGAACCCAGCAGCGGGAAACTGCCCATGGCGATGCAGCCCGAGATCAGGTTGTGCAGGAAATCGCCGCGATCGAGCCGGAAATGGCCGCTGCTGGCGCTGGCGCCGACGAACGGCAGGCGGTAGATCGAGGCCTTGGCCCCGCGCCAGCGCGCCGCCGCCACCATCTGCTCGGCCATGTACTTGGAGCTGAGGTAGCCGTACTCGCGTTCGTCCTTGGACACCTCGTAGCCCAGGTAGCGCGGCAGCGTGGCGGCGGTCGAGACGAAGTGCACCGCCTTGCCGCGGCCGCGCGAGGCCAGCCGCAGCACCTCGTGCGTGCCGACCACGTTGGGCGCCAGGTAGTTGTCCAGCGGCAGCATCCAGTCGACCAGCGCGCCCGAATGGCAGATGGCATCCACCTGGTTCGCCAACTGGTCGAACTCGTGCTCGGACAGGCCGAACAGCGGCTGGGTCAGGTCGCCGACCACCGGGTTCAGCAGCGCCGCGTACTCCGGCTTCCAGAGATCGTATTTCTGCAGGATCTCCACCTGCCGCGCCATGGCCTTCTCGGCGTCGTCGGCCCGCACCAGGCAGTAGGCGATGATGTTGGCGCGCAGCAGCTCGTGCAACAGGAAGGCGCCGACAAAGCCGGTGGAGCCGGTGACGAACACGGCTTCGGGCTCGGCCTCCATCGCCAGCACGTTGTCGAACTGCAGTTCCGGCTCCAGGTAGCCGCGACGCGCCACGCGGTCGTCCAGGCGACGGCCGCCGGCCGCCTCCTTCGCCGCCGCGCCGGCCTCGGCCGGGGCCTCCTGGCTGTCCAGCCCCGCCTCGGTCAGCTTCTCCAGCAGGAACTGGCTCAGCGCCCGCAGGTTGGGATGGTCGAAGGCGATCTTGGCGGGCAGCGCCAGGCCGGTCATGTCCGAGAGCTGGTTGCGCAGCAGCACGGCGGTGAGCGAGTCGATGCCGATATCCTGCAGCGGCAGGCTGACGTCCACGTCCTCCGGCGAGGCGAACTCCAGCGCCTTGGCCACCTCGGCGCGCACCGCCTCCAGCACCGCGGCCTCGCGCTGTTCGACCGCGGTCTCCACCAGCAGCTTGCGCAGGCCGGCGCCGCCGCCCGCGCCACCGCCCGCGCCGCGCCCGCCCGCCGCGCGGCTGAACAGCTCGCGGTACAGGGCCGGCGCGCTGCCGCCGTTGTTGTCCTCCAGCGTGCGCTGCAGGCGGCCCAGGTCGAGCGCGGCGGCCACGGCCATCGGCGCGTCGCTCATCACGGCGGCCTCGAACAGGTCCAGCGCCTCGGTGGGGCCCAGCGCTTCCATGCCCTGGCGGCTGAAGCGCGTCTTGTCGGCGTCGCTCAGGCGCGCGGCCATGCCCTGCCCGTCCCAGGCGCCCCAGGCCACCGAAGTCGCCGCCAGGCCCTTGGCGCGGCGATGGTGCGCCAGCGCGTCCAGGAAGGTGTTGGCGGCGGCGTAGTTGCCCTGGCCCGGCGCGCCGGTCACGCCGGAGATCGACGAGAACAGCACGAAGAAGTCCAGCGGCAAGTCCTGCGTCAGCTGGTGCAGGTGCCAGGCGCCGTCCACCTTGGGCGCAAACACCGTATCCAGGCGCTCCGGCGTCAGGCCCGACAGCATGCCGTCGTCCAGCACGCCGGCCGCATGCACGACACCACGCAGCGGCCGGGTTTCGTTGAACTCGCCCACCACCTGTTCCAGACCTTGGTAGTCGGCCGCGTCGCACGCCACCACCGTGGCGCGGGCGCCCAGTTCGGCCAGTTCGGCCACGAAGGCCTGCGCGTCGGGCGACTTCATGCCGCTGCGCGAGGTCAGCACCAGGTCCTGCACATGGTGGTTCTGGACCAGCCACTTGGACACATAACGCCCCAGGCCACCCAGCCCGCCGGTCACCAGCACCGCGCCGTCCGGCTCGACCATGCTGCGGCGCTTGGCGGGCACCAGCACGACCTTGCCCACGTGCCGCGCCTGCGCAATGAAGCGCAAGGCATCGGACGCGCAATCGAGCGGGAAGGTGCGCAGCGGCAGCGGCTTGAGCTTGCCTTGGGCGAACAGCGCGGCGATCGACCCCAGCATTTCCTGGATCCGTTCGACGCCCGCTTCCGGCAGGTTATAGACCCGGTAGGTCACCCCGGGGTGATTGGCCTCGACCCAGGTCTGGTCGCGCAGGTCGATCTTGCCCATTTCCAGGAAGCGGCCGCTCGGCTTGAGCATGGCGAAGCTGGCGTCGATGAATTCTCGCGCCAGGGAGTTAAGGACGATGTCGAAGCTGCGGCCCGGCGCCGTTTCGGCGAAGGCCTGCGCGAAGTCCAGGCTGCGCGAGGAGCCGATATGGCTGTCTTGCAGGCCCAGCTTGCGCAGGGCCGGCCACTTGGGTTCGCTGGCCGTGCCGTAGACCTCGGCGCCGTGCAGCAGCGCCAGTTGCACGGCCGCCATGCCCACGCCGCCCGCCGCCGCATGCACCAGCACGCGCTCGCCGGGCTGCATATTGCCCAGCACGTGCAGGCCATACCACGCCGTCAGGAACGTCATCGGGATGGTGGCGGCTTCTTCGAAGCTAAGGTTGTCGGGCTTGGCCACCACCTGCCGCGCGTCCACCACGATGGACGAGCCGAAGGCGCCGCGTGCCAGCCCCAGCACCGGGTCGCCCGGCTTCAGGTGCTTCACGCTGCTGCCCACTTCGGTCACCACGCCGGCGAATTCCAGGCCCAGCGCGGGGATTTCGACCATGCCCAGGGCGTTCAGCACGTCCAGGAAGTTCACGCCCGTGGCCTTGACCGCCGCGCGGATTTCGCCGGCCGCCAGCGGTTCGTCCACCATCGTCTTCACCGACAGCGGCTGGTCCAGGCGGCCCTTGGTGGCGATCTCCAGCCGCCAGTTGCCTTCGGCCGGCAGCACCAGGCCCGCGGTCGACGGCGCCTTCTTGAGCCGCGCCGCCAGGATCTTGCCCCCGCGCAGCGCGCACTCCGGTTCACCGTCCAGCGCCAACGCGGCGGCCAGCAGGTCCATGTCGGCCCCCTGCTCGCCCAGGTCGACGATGCGCAGGGTCAGCTCGGGATGCTCGTTACGCGCGGTGCGCATCAAGCCCCACAGCGGGCTGGCGCCCAGATCAGCGACGGGATCGTCGCTGCTGGTCCCGACCGCGCCGCGGGTCAGCCAGATCACCGGCTTGGCGAACCCGGCCAGCGCCAGCTCCTGCACCTGCAGCAGTGCGGTGGCGGCATAGCGGTGCGACTGATCCACCACCTGCTTGCCCGCGCCCCACAACTGGATGACGCCGTCGCACGCTTCGGCCTCGTTCAGTTGGGAGATGTCGACGATCTGCGCGCCGGCCTGCGCCAGCCGCGTGCGCACCTCGTCCGCCCACACCGTATCGGCGCCGCCCAGCAGGCCCCAGGTGCCGCCGAACACGGCTTCAGGCGCTTCTACCGGTGACCATTCCATGCGGAACAGATAGCGGTCCACGCCAGCGGACGCCAGGCGCCGCAGCGCCGCGCGATCAATGCGGCGGGCATGCAAGCGGTGCAAGCGGCCCACGTGCTCGCCGGTGGTGTCGTACAGGTCCAGCGAAGCCCAGAACTCGCCCTCGCCCATCTCGAATTCCGCGACCCGCACCCACAGTTCCGCCAGGCCGTCCTTCCAGACCGACAACCGTTCGGCCTCGAACGGCACGAAGACGTCGTCGCCCACCTGGTCCTTCAGGCGCTGCGTCAACAGCAGCGAATGCATCGACGAATCCAGCAACGCCGGATGCAACCCGTAGCGGATCGCCGATGGCGCGGCCGCCTCCGGCAGCGCCACGCGGGCCCAGACGTCGCCGTCCACGTGCCAGGCGGCATTGATGCCCTGGAACGTGGGGCCGTAGCCGTAGCCCAGTTCATGCAGGTCCTGGTACAGCGCGGCCACGTCGATGGGGTCGCCGTCCGGCGGCGGCAACTGCGCCGATTCCTGGCGTTCCACCTGGGCGGGCACCAGCTTGCCTTCGGCGTGCAACTGCCAATCGGCGGCGTCATCGGACTCCAGCGAGCTGTAGACGTGCACCGTGCGCGCCCCGTTCGATTCCGCGCCCACCGTGATCTGCATGCGCAGCGGCACCCCGGGCGTCAGCACCATCGGCGCCAGGATGATCACATCCGCCAGGTCCCATTGGCCCTTGATGTGGTTACCGGCCGCGCGCATGGCCTCGAAGAACGCCGTGCCCGGCATCAGCACCGCGTCCATCACCTGGTGCTCCTGCACCCAGGCCGGCTCGTCGGCCGCCACCACGGTCGTGAACATCGTCATGTCGGTGCCGGCGATCTGCACGCCGCCGCCCAGCAACTGGTGATTGGCGTCGTTCAGGCCGGCGCCGACCGTGCGCGTGGGCATGGGTTCGAGCCAGTAGCGCTCGCGCTGGAAGGCGTAGGTGGGCAGCTTGACCCGTTCGCCGCCATACGGGGCGAAGAAGCCGCGCCAGTCCACCGGCGCGCCCAGCACGTGCAGCTCGGCCAGGCCTTTCTGCATGGTCTGGGTCTCGTCCTTGGCCGGGTTGAGCGAGGCCACCCAGGTCACCGGGCCGTCATCGGCCAGGCAGGCCGCGCCCATGCCGGACAGCACCGGCTGCGGACCCAGTTCCAGGAACGTGTTCACGCCCTGCTCATGCAAGGTACGCATGCCGGCGTTAAAGCGCACGGCCTGGCGCGCCTGCTGCACCCAGTATTCCGGTTGCGTCATCTGGCCCTGCTTGTCCAGCTGGCCCGTCAGGCTGCTGACCAGGGTCAGCTTGGGCGCGGCGAAACTGAGCGACTGGGCCACCTGGCGGAATTCGGCCAGCATGGGTTCGAGCAGATGCGAATGGAAGGCGTGCGAGACTTCCAGCCGCTTGGCCTTGCGCTGCTGCTGCTTGAAGTGCGCCACCACCTTTTCAATGCTGTCGATGTCGCCCGACACCACCGTCTGCTGCGGCGCGTTCAGGCCCGCCAGCGAGATACGGGCGCCCAGGTCCAGCGTGGTCAACGCGGCCTGGACCTCGGCCTCGCTGGCCTCCAGCGAGGCCATGCCGCCGCCCGCCGGCAACGCCTGCATGAGGCGGCCACGCGCGGCGACCAGCCGGCAAGCGTCGTCCAGATCGAAGATGCCCGCCACGTGCGCGGCGGCGATTTCGCCGATGCTGTGGCCCAGCAGGAAGTCCGGCTGCGCGCCCCAGCTTTCCCAGACCCGCCACAACGCCACTTCCAGCGCGAACAGCGCGGGTTGGGTGAAATCGGTGCGGTTGAGCAACGCCACGTCGGCGCTGCCGGCCTCGGCGAACATCACCTGCAACAGCGGCTTTTCCAGGTCGGCAAAGCGCTGCGCGATGTCGTCCAAGGCTTGCTTGAAGACCGGGTTGGAGCGGTACAGGCCCTGCCCCATGCCGGGCAGCTGGCTGCCCTGTCCGGTAAACAGCAGCGCCAGGCGGCATTCCTTGTCGCGGTCATCCGCCGAGCTGACGGCGCCGGCCGGCAGTTCGCCGGTGCGCCCGTAGGAAGCCAGCGAATCCAGCAGGTCCGACTTGCCCTTGGCGAACACCACCAGCCGCTTGCGGAAATGCGTGCGGGTGGTGGCCAGGGAATACGCCACGTCCAGGAAGCGGTCCTCGATGTTCATGCCCATGTGCAGGTGCAGCTTGTCGGCCTGCGCCCGCAGCGCCGGCACCGTAAAGCCCGACAGCACGAAAGGCAGCGATTCCGGCGGCGCCGCGGGTTTGCCGGCGCGGGCCTTGACGGCGGCCTTGGGCGGCTCCTCCACGATGACGTGGGCGTTGGTGCCGCCGATGCCGAACGAGCTGACGCCCGCGCGGCGCGGGCGCTCGCCCGGCAGCCAGGGCTGCTCTTGCTGCACCAGCGCCATCTGGGCCGCGGCCCAATCCACCGCCGGGGTCGGCTCGACCACGTGCAGCGTGACAGGCAGCTTGTCGTGGTGCATGGCCAGCACGGCCTTCATCACCCCGGCCAGCCCTGCGGCGGCCTGGGTGTGGCCCAGATTGGACTTGACCGAGCCCACCCACAACGGCTTTTCCGGCGCATGGCTGCCGCCGAACACAGCGGCCAGGCCATTGCCCTCGATCGGGTCGCCGAGCTTGGTGCCGGTGCCGTGCGCTTCCAGGTAGTCGATGTCGGCCGGCTTCAAGCCAGACATGGACAGGGCCTGGCGGATCACTCGCTGTTGCGCGGGGCCGCTGGGCGTGGTCAGGCTGGCGCTGTGGCCGGCATGATTGACGGCAGTGCCGCGCAGGATGGCCAGGACCGGATCGCCGTCGCGTTGCGCGTCGGACAGGCGCTTGAGCACCACCACCGCCGCGCCCTCGCTCCAGCCCGTGCCGTCGGTGCTGGACGAGAACGACTTGCAGCGGCCGTCCGGCGACATGCCGCGCAGGCGGCTGAATTCCACGTGCAGGTCGGGCGACAGCATCAGCGTCACGCCGGCCGCCACCGCCAGGTCGCATTCGCCCTGGCGCAAGGCATTGCAGGCCAGGTGGGTGGTGACCAGCGACGACGAGCAGGCGGTGTCCACCGTCATGCTCGGCCCTTCCAGGCCCAGCACGTAGGAGACCCGGCCAGACATGGTGCTGCCAGCCGAACCCGTGCCCACATAGCCGTCCAGATCGGCCAGGCCGCCAGCCAGCGCCAGCCCGTACTCGTGGTAGCCCTTGCCGATGCCGATGAAGACGCCGGTCTGGCTGCCGCGCAATTGGTCCATCGAATACCCGGCCTGTTCAATGGCCTCGGACGTGACTTCCAGCATCATGCGCTGCGCCGGGTCCAGCGCCCGGGCCTCGCGCGGCGAGATGCCGAAGAACGGTGCGTCGAACAGGTCGATCGGGGCCACGAAGCCGCCACGCATGCAATAGGACTTGCCGCGTGCATCGGGATCGGCGTCGTAGATGGCTGCCGCGTCCCAGCGTTCCTTGGGCACTTCCACGATGCCGTCGCCGCCGCGTTCAAGCAGGGCCCACAGGTCTTCCGGGCTGTTCACGTTGCCCGGCAGGCGGCAGGCCATCGACACGATGGCGATGGGCTCGTCGGCCAGCGCATTGCGGCGCTTGGGCGTATTGAGCACCGCGGCCTTGCGGTTGCCGGCAAGGTGCGCGGCCAGGTCCTTGATCGTGAAGTGCTCGTACAGGGTCGAGGTCGACACCGACCGCCCCAGCAACTTCTGCAATTCGGCCTGCACCCGCACCACGCGCAGCGAATTGCCGCCGATCTTGAAGAAGCTGTCGTTGATGCCGATGCGGTCGTGCCCCAGCACGTCGGCCCACACCGCCTGCAGCTGCTGTTCCAGCTCGTTGGTGGGTTGCACGGCCGGTTCCAGCATCACCTCGGTCGGCTCGGGCAGCGCCTTGCGGTCGATCTTGCCGTTGGGCGTGAGCGGGAACTCGTCCAGTTCGACGAAGAAGTCCGGAATCATGTAACCCGGCAGGCGCGCCTGCAGCCATGGCCGCAGCACGCGGTGCAGCGCGGGCCGGGGCGGCGCTCCGGCGGCCGGCTGGTTGGCGAACTGGGCCAACGCATCGCGATCCATCGGCACCGCGGCTTGCCAGGTCAGGTCGGGCTGCTCGCCGAGCTTGTGGAACACGGCGTCGAAGGCCCAGGTGTTGCGGTCGCGGCTGGGTACCATCACCATCCGGTAGCCCGCCGTTTCCGCCGCCTGTTGCAGGTCGCGCGGGTCCACCCACTGGCCCGGGCCGGTCGTCGGTGCGGCGTCCAGCACATGCCCTACCCGCTGCTGCACGTCCGCCAACCGGCCATTGGGAATATTGGCCACGGTCAGCGCCTTGCCGCCCTTGGCCAGGCGCTGGGCCAGCGCCGGCAGGTCCAGCCCGTCCTTGTTCCAGTCTTGCGTGGCCATGGCGGCCGCCTTGCCGCGGGCCGTGGCCGGCACGGACGCGCCGATGTGCAGAATCACGTCGTAGCGAAAGCGCGTCATTTCATTGACGTAGCTGCCGTCGCGCAGCGTCACCTCGACCCGCGTGATCTGCGGATACACCGACGGCAGGTTGGCGAAGAACTCGGGCGCCAGCACCAGTTCGCGTTCGGACCGCAACCCGCGCTGGGTGCGGCGGCGCAGTTCGTCGGGCGACAGGCTGCACAG
Source organism: Achromobacter xylosoxidans (assembly GCA_040396375.1). Lineage (GTDB taxonomy): Bacteria > Pseudomonadota > Gammaproteobacteria > Burkholderiales > Burkholderiaceae_B > Achromobacter > Achromobacter xylosoxidans_D. Next base: position 11,115 of record JBEBOQ010000034.1, on the reverse strand, counting down.
GCCCTGGAAATTGGCCACGTCGGCGTGGAAGGCTTCCAGCAGAGACAGGTCACGCACGTCGCCGATGAAGATGCGGCCCTGGGTTACGGCCTGGGTCGCCCAGTCCAGCACCGACAGCAGGTAGCCGGCATTGGGGAAATACTGCGCCACCGAGTTGATGACCACGGTGTCGAAGCTGCCCGGTTCAACCTCGGGCAGGTCGCTGGCCAAACGGTGCTCGCAAGCGGCTTGCGGCAGCCCACCCAGGTGGCGGTTGATTTTTTCGACTGCCTGGCTGGAGGCGTCGATGGCGTGGTAACGGCTGACCTTGGGCGCCACCTCGAACAGCACCAGCCCCGTGCCGGAGCCGATCTCGAAGACGCGCTCGGGCGCCGTCGACAAGATGCGATCCACGGTGTGCTTGCGCCAGTCGCGCATTTCGTCGGCCGAGAACGGCAGGCCGTCATAGCTATTGTGCCAACCGGCGGTGTTGAAGGTCGGGTCTGCCGCACCCGGCTCGTAGGCGCGGTCCCAGACGTCGCGCCACTCGGTCACCGCGGTGCTCTCGGCCCGGCGGTCCTGGGCAGCATCGGCACCGGCCGCCGCGCCATTGCGCAGGCAGTAGGCCACCAGTTGGTCGTTGCGGCCCACCACCACGGCGCGGCCGATGTCGTCGTGGCTGGCCACGGCGGCTTCGACTTCACCCAGTTCGATGCGGAAGCCGCGCAGTTTGATCTGACCGTCATTGCGGCCCAGCACGACCAGCTTGGCAGGCTCCTTGAAGCAGGCCAGGTCGCCGGTACGATACAGGGCGCCGGCGCCAAACGGATTGGCCACGAATTGGGCGCCGGTCTGCTGCGGGTCTTTGTGATAGCCGCGCGCCACGCCGGCGCCGCCGATGCACAGCTCGCCGGCGAACCCGGCCGGCACCGGCGCCATGCGGGCGTCCAGCACATACAGCCGCGTGTTGGCGATGGGCTTGCCGATGACAATGTCTTCACCGGCGCGCACCTGCCACACGCTGGACCAGACGGTGGTTTCCGTCGGCCCGTACATGTTCCAGACCGACTCGGCGCGGGCCAGCAATTCGTCCGCCAGCGAGCGCGACAGGGCCTCGCCGCCGCACAGGATGCGCTTGAGCCGCGATGCGCCCTGCCAGCCCGATTGCAGCAGCAACTGCCAGGTGGTGGGCGTGGCCTGCATCATCGTCACGGCGTGGCGTTGCATCAAATCCAGCAGCGTCTGGCCGTCCAGGCTTTCCTGCTGGCGTGCGATCACCACGCTGGCGCCGCTGATCAGCGGCAGGAACAGCTCCAGCGCGGCAATGTCGAAGGAAATCGTCGTGACCGCCAACAAGCTGTCGGTGGCGTCGCAACCCGGCTCCATCCGCATGGACTGCAGGAAATTGCCGAGCGCGCCGTGGGTGACCTCGACGCCCTTGGGCTTGCCGGTGGAACCGGACGTGAAGATGACGTAGGCCAGGTCGTCGGGACGCGTGGTGTTGGCCGGATTGGCGACGTCATCGGTGGCTTGCGCCAGCGCCTCGCCGATATCGACGCAGCGATCGGCCCAGGCGCTCAAGGCACCGGTGCGCGCCGCAGGCGGCGCGATCAGCAGCGCGGGGCGGGCGGCATCGAGCATCTGGCGGATGCGTTCGGCCGGAAACGCCATGTCGACGGGCACGTAGGCGCCACCGGCTTTCAGTACCGCCAACAGCGCCACCACCATGTCGATGGACCGGTCCAGACACACACCCACCAACTGGCCGCGCTTGATGCCTTGTTGGCGCAGCACGCCAGCCAGGCGGTTGGCCGCGGCATTCAGCTCGCCATACGACATGGCCTGGTCGGCGCAGCGCAGCGCCACCCGGTCCTGGTGCTGGTCGGCGGCCTGTTCAAACAGCTGGTGCACCACGGCGCCCATCACGGCCGGGTTGCCGGTCTGGTTGAACTGCTCGAGCAAGGCTTCTTTCTCGCTGACCGACAGGGCGTCTACGTCCTGCAGCGGCCAGGTACCCGACTCGGGCAGGCGGCGGCACCAGTCGGCCAGTTGCGCGCCCAATTGCGCCGCGGTTCTGCGGGCGATCTTGCGCGGATTGAAATGCAGTTCGAAGGCATCGCTGCCGGGCAGCAGCACGAGTTCCAGCGCGGGCCGGTCTTCGTCCAGGGCGTAGGCGGCGGGCGTCTTGCTCGACACCACCACGTCGGGCGTCAATTCACCCCGCTGCGCGCGCGCGGCCGGCCCGGCGTCGCGACCGATCAGGTCGCGGCGGATCAGGCCATGCTCCCGCGTGCGGCGCAAGGCGTCGGCCACGGCTTGCAGATTGCGCGACACCGGGGCCGCCGCGTCGACGCGCGCCAACACCGGCGCCCAGGCGCAGAACACGTCGCGGTAGTCCGGCTCGACCTCGGCGCGCGCCGTGGCAATCGCCACATGCACCTCGGCCACGCCCGAGGCGCGGGCCAGGAAGGTGCACAGGCCCCCTACGGCCTGTTCGATGAAGGCGCTTTCCGCGTCGCCGCCTTTGGGAGCCGCGGGCAGCTTGCCCACGATCGGCGCGGTATTGCTTTCCGGCGTTGCCGGCCGCGCATAAGGCAGGCGGTACGGTTGGTAGTCGGCCAGTTGGCCGCGCCAGAATTCGGTGGACGCGGTGGCGGTCGTTCCCGCCGCCGTGACCTGCGCCCGGGCCTGTTCGCCCGCCCAGGTCAAGCGCGCACCGGCTTGCAGGCCGCCCGTATTGACCAGGTCGGCCATCGCCACGTCCGCGCCTTCCAGCGTGCACAGGGCTTCCAGGCGGATCGCCCGATTCCCGGTGGCGATGCTCGCACCGAAGGCATCGGCCGAAATCACCTGGCCGGGCGCCGCGCCCGCCGCGCGGGCTTCGATACTGGCACGGCGCACGGCCAGGATGCGGCCGTCGATCAACACTTTGGGCCAGGCCAGCGGGCTGCTGAACGGGCCGTGGTCGGTGGCGCGCACCAGGGCGGCGATCTGTTCGGCGTCCTGGCTCCAGTCGATCAGGCCCTCGGCGGAAATCTGCGAACGGCGCGAGAAATAGCGGCGGCGCGACAGATCCTGCGGGGTTTCCTGTTCGCGGCCGGCGGCCAGTTCGTCGACCAGCGCGCCAAAGCTGTGGATGGCGGTTTCGTCGCACTTCAACCCCAGCGACAGCGCGGTGTCGGTGGACTCGATGGGCACGGCAATCCGCTTGAGGATGCCGCCGCCGTCGATGATGTCGCCGATGCGATGCCAGGTGATGGCGTAGTCGGTGGCGCGGTCATATACCGCCCAGGCCGGCACATGCAGGCCCGAGTATTCCGGCAAGGGTCCGTAGTGGTAGTTGATGCTCATGCGCCGGGCGCGTTTGAGCAGGGCCTCGGGGATGACCGAGTAGTTGCCGATACTGAAGATGATGTCGACCGGGAACTGGGATTCGTGCTTGACGGCATCGCTCAGTTCGTACTGCGGGATGCCCGCCTTGGCGGCCCACGCGCGCACAATCAAATCCGATGAAATCACTGCCTTTACGCGGTGTCCTTTCGCCATCAGCACTTCGCCGCAACGAACCAGCACACTGCCGTCTCCAACCAAAAGCGATACGAAACTCGTCATGATCTGATCTTCCTTTGAAAGACTATTCTGACCATGGCGACAGCCTTTTTTTTCTAGTGCGTAGCCTGTCGCCCGTCTGCACGCGTCGACGAATTCTTATACAGATGATTCGAAAATTCCAGACGCGTCACCGCCCCGATCACGTACGTATAGGCTGCTTTTTTCGATCAAAAATACGCATGCCGGTACGTTGTGAAACCCTGTTGCCGGCGCGTGCTTGCAGCGCCCGTTCAGATTCCGGAAAGCCTTTCAATTCGCGCCTTGCAGCCTGATCCGCCACGTCGGTCGGTGCGATCTTTGCGCGAATTTTCGCGCCGTCCTGTCGCTTCAAAACCTGTACGTACGGACTACGGCTTGCGGTCGAACGCTACGTATTCGCGTACGTGGATGCACGTATAGAGATACGTACTTGCGCCGCCCTACACTTGATTCGCAGGGGCACACCGCCGCCGCGCAAGGGGAGACAAACATGTTCGATGACACGGGCGTTTTGATCGTGGGCAGCGGCCATACGCCGTTCGGCCGGCTGGACGCATTGAATCTTGAGCAGCTCATCGTGATGGCCGCTCGCGAAGCGATCGAAGACGCGGGCGTCGATCCCGCCGAAATCGACGCGGTGTACCTGGGGCATTTCAATGCGGGGCTGGTGCCGGACGCCTTCGCCTCGTCGCTGATCCACCAGGCGCACCCTGCGCTGCGCTTCAAGCCCGCCGTGCGTTGCGAGAACGCCTGCGCCTCGGGCTCGGCGGCGATCCATGCCGGCCTGCGCGCGATCCAGTCGCGCGCCGCTCGCACGGTGCTGGTGATCGGCGTGGAAAAGATGACCTCGCGCACCACCCCCGAAGTCACCGAGTCCCTGGCCTGCGCGGGCTACAAGAACGACCCGCGCGAAAGCGGACTGAGCTTTCCGCAGCAGTTCGCCCGTGTGGCGCAGGCCTATGCCGAGCGCTACCAGGACCCCTTGCCCGTCATGGCCGCCATCGCCGCCAAGAACCATGGCAACGCCATGCGCAACCCGCTGGCGCAGTTGCGGCGCGAACTGGACACAGCCTTCTGCAACGCGGTGTCCGAGCGCAACCCCATGATTGCGGCGCCGCTGCGCATGACCGACTGTTCGCCGATCAGCGATGGCGCGGCCGCCATCGTGATGACCTGCGAACGGCGGGCCCCGCGCCACGCCCGCCAGGTACGCTTTCGCGCCGCCACGCACGTCAGCGACACGCTGCCCCTGGAAGGCCGCGACCTGCTGGCTTTCGAAGGCCCGCACCGCGCCATGCAGCGTGCCTATGCCGAGGCCGGCATCCAGTTGCAGGACCTGGATTTTGCCGAGGTGCACGACTGCTTCACCATTTCCGAACTGCTGATCTACGAAGCCATGGGCCTGGCCGCGCCGGGCGAAGGCCACCGGGTGCTGGACGACGGCACGGTGCAACGCGGCGGCGATTTGCCCGTCAACTTGTCGGGCGGCCTGAAGGCCAAGGGGCATCCGGTGGGCGCTACCGGCGTCTCCATGCATGCCCTGGCCTACCGCCAGCTCACCGGCCGCGCCGGCGACATGCAATGCCCCGGCGCCGAGCTCGGGCTGGTCTTCAACATGGGAGGGATGGCGGTCGCGAATTACGCCTCGGTGCTTGAATCCGTGCGGACCTGACACGCATGAATATCGCAAACTGGTTGCAAGCGGCCGCCCTGGAGCATGGTGCCCGGCCGGCCGTATTTACCGGCTCGCGGCTGCACGCAAGCTACCGCGACTTCGCCCGCCGCGCCGCCGGGGTGGCCAAGTGGTTGCAGCGCGACTACGGCCTGGCCGCGGGCGACCGCGTGGCCCTGTTCGCGCGCAATCGCGCCGAATACCTGGAACTGCTCTATGCGGCCTGGTGGCTGGGCGCGGTGGCCGTGCCCATCAACCCCAAGCTGCATCCCAAGGAAGTGAGCTGGATCGCCGACAATGCCGGCGCCAGCATCATCTTCACGGATCGCCTGGGCGACCTGCCCGCTGGCCACCTACCCAGCGGCTGCCGCCACCTGGAAATCGACGGCCCCGGCTACGCGGCCGCTTGCGAGGCGCCCGGCCCCTGGGCGCCGCCCGCACAACTGGCCGCCGACGCGCTGGCCTGGCTGTTCTATACCTCGGGCACCACCGGCCGGCCCAAGGGCGTCATGCTCAGCCACCGCAACCTGGTGGCCATGGGCCTGTGCTACGCGGTGGACGTGGAAACGGTGCAGGCCGGCGACGGCATGCTGTACGCCGCGCCCATGTCGCACGGCGCGGGTCTCTACCACGTACTGTACGTACGTAAAGCGGCGCGGCATATCGTGCCGGAATCTCGCGGCTTTGAACCGGCGGAAATCCTGTCTCTGGCTGAACAGACCGGTCCACTGTCGCTGTTCGCCGCGCCCACGATGATCAAGCGCCTGGTCGAGCAGGCCCGCGCCAGCGGCCATGACGGCCGTGGCATCAAGACCATCATCTACGGCGGCGCCCCGATGTACCTGGCCGACCTGGAAGACGCCTTGTCGGTGCTGGGCCAACGGTTCGTGCAGATCTACGGCCAGGGCGAAAGCCCCATGACCATCACCGCGCTGTCGCGCGAAGTGATCGCCGATGCCGCGCATCCCGAGCGGGCAGCCCGGCTGGCATCGGTGGGCACGGCCCAGAGCTGCATGGAACTGCGGGTGGTCGACGCTGCCTTGCAATCCGTGCCGTCCTGTACCGACGGCGAGGTGCTGGTGCGCGGCAACGCGGTCATGCAGGGCTATTGGCGCAACGCAAGCGCCACCGCCGAGACGCTGGTCGACGGCTGGCTGCGTACGGGCGACATCGGCCGCCTGGACCAGGCCGGCTTTCTGACCCTGACCGATCGCAGCAAGGACGTGATCATCTCCGGCGGCTCCAACATCTACCCGCGCGAAGTCGAAGAGACCCTGGCGCGTCACCCTGGCGTGCGCGAAGTCGCCGTGGTGGGCGCCCCCAGCGCGCAATGGGGCGAGGAAGTGGTGGCGTTCGTGGTGTCGCGCCCAGGCGCGACCCTGGCGCCCGAAGAGCTGGACGCCTGGTGCCGCGGTGAAATGGCTTCGTTCAAAAAACCCAAACGCTACGTCTTTCATGAAGAGCTTCCCAAGAACAGCTACGGCAAGATCCTGAAGACCGCGCTGCGCGAAGCGCTGCGCGGCGCCGAACCCACGGCCCAGAGCCCCTGAGAGCCGCTTTGCACAGACACGTGCAGGCGGCCCTTGGCGCGATGGCCCAACAGGAATACAGCAAGAGATCAGGGGGAGCAGTTCAGGAAAGGTTTTCGACCAGGACGATCTTGGACACCAGGTCGGCGGTGTTCTTGGCGTCCAGCTTGCGCATGATGCGCGCACGATGGACTTCAACCGTCCGATACGAAATATCCAACCGCACGGCGATCTCCTTACAGCTCAAGCCATTGGCCACGTAGGCCGAGATCTCGCGTTCGCGGCGGGTCAGGTGCGCCGTGCGCAGGCCGTTATCCGCAATGCGCTCGAAGCTCCAGACCATCAGGTCGAAAGGATCTTCGGGCGTCAGCGTGATGCCACGCGCCCGGGCCCAGAAGACCTCGCGACTGCGGTGCTGCATGAAGCGCTCGTCTTCGTAGTAGCAGTTGTTTTCCAGGTGCTTGAGACAGCGTTGGCCAATCTGGTGAAAGTCGGACTGGGAAGGATAAAGTTGAAGAATCGATTTGCCCACCAACTCCTTGCGCGAGTAACCGAACAAATTCGCGAAGGCGTGATTGCATTCCGAGATCTTGCGCGCGCTGCATACCACTTGCGGCGCGGGGGATTCCTTGAAGGCGAGCAATGTCAGGTGAAAGTCACTCATATTGTCTCCCCGGATAGCGTGCCGGTCTTGCCGTTGCGCGGCGGAATCCACCGCGCTTTTCTGGCGGCCCGCATCTTGTCCGTGCGGGCTTCGAGGCGCCAGTGTATAAGAAGCTTCCGGCACCTGGAATGGGCTTTTTCCAGCGGTTTCAGGCGGGTTTTTCCACCCCGTTTCATTCCTTTTCATGCACCTGCGCGCCACCTCTTTTTTCGCGCCGCTTGTCCGCGGCGGCCGGCCATGACCGGCGACTCGACCGAGGCCCTGCCCTCGCTGCCGTTGAGCGCCCGCCTGGCGCAGCGGCTGGAATGGATCACGCCCGGCGCCAGCGCCGCCGGCGGCCTGCCGCCGGCACAGCGCCGCCAGGCGGAGTTCCAGGCCGGCCGGCGGCTGGCGGCGGCGCTACTGGCGGCGCTGCGCGCGCCCGCCACCGATGTCGGCGTGGCCGCGGACCGCTCACCCATCTGGCCCGCGGGCTACGTCGGCTCCATCAGCCACAGCCGCCGGCTGGTAGGCGTGGCGGTGGCGCGTCACAGCGACGTGCGCGCGGTCGGCATCGACATCGAAGCGATTGCCGACCCCTCCGCCGTGGAGGCGATCGAATCGCTCTGCATGCGGCCCGAGGAACGCGCGTTCGATGCCGGCGCGCTGACCCGCGCCGAGTTCGCCACGCTGCTGTTCTCGGCCAAGGAGGCGTTCTACAAATGCATGCAGCCGCTCACGCGGGTGGCGTTCGATTTCGCCGACGTTTCCGTCACCCGGATCGATCCGGCGCGGCAGTGCCTGGAACTGCGCCTGCTGCGCGCCGCGACGCCGGAATTCGGGCCGGGTCGCCTGTTTGAATGCGGCTATCGCAGTGCACAAGGCCACGTCTATACTGCCTTGGAAATTGGCCATTGAAGCATCTCCCCCCTTACGTTGTTCCCATCGACAAGGAGCGTTCAAATGTCTGATCCCATCGTTATCGTGAGTGCCGCGCGCACCCCGCTGGCCGCCTTCCAGGGCGAATTTTCCACCCTCTCCGCCAACGAGCTGGGCGCCGTCGCCATCGGCGCCGCGCTCGAGCGCGCCGGACTCAAGCCCGACCAGGTCGACGCGGTGCTGATGGGCAATGTGCTGCAGGCCGGCCAGGGCCAGGCGCCGGCGCGGCAGGCCTCGATCAAGGCGGGCATCCCGTCGTCGGTGGGCGCCATCACGGTGTCCAAGGTGTGCGGTTCGGGCATGCAGGCCGCGATGCTGGCGCACGACGGCATCATCGCCGACACCTATGGCGTGGTGGTGGCCGGCGGCATGGAATCCATGACCAACGCGCCCTACCTGCTGACCAAGGCGCGCGGCGGCTATCGCATCGGCCACGGCACCATGTACGACCACATGATGCTGGACGGACTGGAAGACGCGTATCAGGTCGGCCGCGCGATGGGCACGTTCGGCGAAGACTGCGCCGCCAAGTACGGTTTCACCCGGGAAGAGCAGGATGCCTTCGCGGTGGAATCCGTGTCGCGCGCCCAAGCCGCCGCCAAGGACGGCACCCTGAAATGGGAAACCGTGCCGGTCGTCATCAAGTCCAAGAAAGGCGACACGGTCATCGACCGCGATGAGCGTCCGCAAAAACTGAATGTGGAAAAGATCCCCACGCTCAAGCCCGCGTTTGCCGCCAATGGCACCATCACGGCGGCGTCTTCGTCGGGCAATGCCGATGGCGCCGCCGCATTGATCCTGATGCGCGAATCCACCGCCAAGAAACTGGGCTGCAAGCCGATCGCCAAGATCGTCGGCCATGCCAGCTTTGCGCAAGAGCCGGAATGGTTCACCACCGCCCCGGTGGGCGCCATCAAGAAGCTGTACGACAAGGTGGGCTGGAAGACCGCCGACGTGGACCTGTTCGAGATCAACGAGGCGTTCGCGGCGGTCACGATGGCGGCCATGAAAGAGCACAACATTCCGCGCGACAAGGTCAACATCCACGGCGGCGCGTGCGCGGTCGGCCACCCCATCGGCGCATCGGGTGCACGCATCATGGTGTCGCTCTTGGGCGCGCTGAAGGCCACCAACGGCAAGCGCGGCGTGGCCACGCTGTGCATCGGCGGCGGCGAAGCCACCGCGATCGCGCTGGAACTGGTGTAAGACGGCGGTACCGGGTGGGGTCCGACCCCACCCGGCGCATCACACCGCCGCGGCCCTGCGATCGGGCCACGCCAGTGATCTCTCAATGTCACAGAGTTGCACGAAAACGTTTCCGCACCGCCCCCGGGGCCGCGCCCCTGCGTGGGATTTCCCTGTCGTGGTCTGCCGACACAGGAAAACACATTGCGAAACTTGAACCCCCTCCGACCGCTTGTCATCATGATTGGACATTCATCCGGAACAAGGAGGTTTCATGCAGCGTTCCAAGACCGCAATCCTATCGGCCATCCTCGCGGTAGCCGCATTGTCCGGTGCCCCTGCCCTGGCGCAAAACGCCCCGGCCAGCCAGAGTCCGGCGCAGACGCAGGCGGCGCCCCCCGCCATACAGCCGTCTGATCAGCAGCTGCAGCGCTTCGCATCAGCATCGCAGAAGGTGTCCGGGGTGGTGGACGAATACCGTCCCAAGGTCGATGCCGCCAAGAGCGACGCGGCCAAGCAGAAGGTCGTAGAGGAAGCCGACGCCAAGATGGTCAAGCTGGTGCAGGCCGACGGCCTGTCCGTTGAAGAATTCAACGGCATCGGCCGCGCGGTGCAGCAAGACCCGCAGCTCAAGCAGCGCCTGATGAGCATGGGCAAGGCCGGCGCGGCAATGCAATAACCCGTGCAACCCGCCGGGCTGTCCACCCGGCGGCTGGGACTTCCCCCGCCTTCCCGGCCGGTTCCTGACCGGGCGGGCGCTGGGGGTTATCCTAGGCGGACCTTTTCCAGGACCGCCCAGGAGCCCCGCTTTGACCCCGGACCTTACCCTCTATGACCTGGCCGGCGCCGACCCGGCGCTGCGCTTTTCCCCCCATTGCTGGAAAACGCACATGGCGCTGGCGCACAAGGGCCTGACGGCCCGCACCGTGCCCTGGGGCTTCACCGAAAAAGAGACCATCGCCTTCTCTGGCCAGAAGCTGGTGCCGGTGCTGGTGCATGGCGATCACGTGGTCAGTGATTCCTGGCAGATTGCTTGCTACCTGGAAGACACGTTTCCCGAGCGGCCGTCGCTGTTCGGCGGCGACACTGGCCGCGCGCTCAGCCTGTTCGTCAATGGCTGGGCCGACACCACGCTGGTGCCCGTGCTGGCCCGGCTGCTGCTGCCCGAGATCCATGGCCTGATCCGCGAAGACGACAAGGAATACTTCCGCACCAGCCGCGAGAAGCGCTTTGGCCCGCTGGAAGACCTGCCGGCCGGCTACGCCGACCAGATCGCGCTGCTACGCGCCGCGCTGCTGCCGCTGCGGCATATGCTGGCCAAGCAGCCGTTCCTGGCGGGCGCGCAGCCGGCCTACGCGGACTATGCCGTATTCGGGATGTTCATGTGGGCGCGCTGCACCAGCGCGCTGGAACTGCTGGCGAGCGATGACCCGGTGCATGCCTGGCGCGAGCGCCTGCTCGATGCCCATGGCGACCTGGCGCGCCACGCGCCGATGGCCAGTTGAAAAAGCAACGGGCGCCGCGTGAACTGACCCCCGAAAGTTGGACGTAGATCCAACCTTTGGGGGTTTTTGCAT
>JBEBOQ010000033.1:0-46837 GCA_040396375.1 Achromobacter xylosoxidans | reverse complement strand
ACGAGTTCTTCGATCATCCGCAGAACGAACGCACCAAGCTGTTCCTGAGCCAGATTTTGCATTGATCGGGATGGCGGGCAGCGCTTGCCGCCGCCTGCTCTGGCGCCGCACTCGGCGCCAGGATCAAGAACCGCCTTCCGTTGAAGGCGGTTTTTTATTTGGCCGCGAGGCTTTCGCGGGTCCGTCAGCCCCACCGCCTTCCGGAAATATCGCCTGCAAGCGATGGCCTTTCGCTGGAACTCGGGCCTATTCCCCTCGTATCCCTTTGTTACGGCGTTCTTGATGCTGCGGTATGCTACCGACCGCCAATGATGCAATAAGAGGAGAAAACGACATGACACAGACCCCCCGCAGCGCCCTGCGTCGCGCCTTGCTGGGCGGCGTCGCGGCCTTGGCCGCCACGCTGTCCTTCGGCGCGCCCGCGCTGGCCCAGGCCACTGATTTCCCCACCAAGCCGCTGCGCTTCGTGGTGCCTTACCCGCCCGGCGGCCCGCTCGACACCATGGCCCGCATGCTGGCCGAGAAGGTGCGCGGCTCGCTCGGCCAACCCGTCGTGGTGGAAAACCGCTCGGGCGCCGGCGGCAACATTGGCGCCGACCTGGTGGCCAAGGCCCCGGCCGACGGCTACACGCTGGTGATGGGCGCCGTCGCGACCCACGCCATCAACCCCTGGCTGTTCGCCAACCTGCCCTATGACCCGGTGAAGGATTTCGCCCCGGTCACCATCGTGGCGTCGGTGCCGAACGTGCTGGTGATGAACGTCGAATTTGCCGCCAAGAACAAGATCGAGAAGCTGTCGGACCTGATCGAGTACGCCAAGAAGAATCCGGGCAAGCTGAACTACGGTTCGGGCGGCAACGGCAGCGCTGGCCACCTGTCGGGCGAGCTGCTCAAGGCGCGCGCCGGCATCAACGTCGAGCACATTCCCTACCAGGGCGCGGCCCCGGCGCAATTGGCGCTGCTGTCGGGCCAGTCGGACTTCATGTTCGACAACCTGGCGGCCTCGGCGCCGCTGATCAAGGACGGCAAGGTCAAGGCGCTGGCCGTGACCACCGCCAAGCGTTCGTCGCTGCTGGCCGACGTGCCGACGGTGGAAGAGTCGGGCATCAAGGGCTTCGACCTGGGCACCTGGTTCGGCGTCTTCACGACCGGTGGCACGCCGGCGCCGGTGGTGGCCAAGCTGAACAAGGCCTACTCGGAAGCGATGCAGCAGCCCGACGTCAAGCAGCGCCTGCTGACGATGGGTTCGGAAGCGCCTCCCATGACGCCCGAAGCCTTCGCCGAGTTCGTCAAGAACGAAAAGGCCAAGTACCAGGAGATCGTGAAGATCTCCGGCGCCAGCCTGAACTAAGCGATTGCGCGGGTCGGTCGCGCGCCCGCTGGCGTCAAGCCGGCGGGCGCGACGGGCCCGTCAGTTCGATGCAACGCCGCACCCTGGGTGCGGCGTTCTGCTTTGTGCGCCTTATTCCACCGGCACGGCCAGCAGGCCGTCGACCAGCCGGACCAGCAGCTTGCGGTCGGTTTCCAGGTCGGTGCAGCCGTATTGGTCGGTCTCGCGGTTGACCCATGCGCCGCCGGCGCGCCATTGGCCGTCCTGCGGCTGCAAGGTCAGGGCGTAGATCCAGATGCCGGTCCAGCTGCGGTGAAAGCGCAGCACGTCGCCTTCCAGGTAGATGAACCATTTGTCTTCCATTTCCTGCGGGATGCGGCCTTGCCGCAGGCGCGCGTGCTGCTCGGCCGTGTAGACCGCGTCAAACGGCAGCGGGGCGCGCTTTTTGGGCGCGGGCAGGTGTTTCCAGGAAGCGGCTTGGGCGTCGGGCATGAGGATCGGTTTGCTTTATGCTTGAGCGGATGCGCGTGCTGTTCTCGCGGCGCACCGGTAGTCCTGTGCGCAACCCTCGCATACTAAGGCCAGACCATGCATTTGTCCCCCGCCATTCCCATCCTGCGCATCTTTTCCGAAGAAAAGGCACGTGAGTTCTATCTGGATTTCCTGGGCTTCGAATGGGACTGGGAACACCGCTTTGAGCCCGGCCTGCCGCTATACGCACAGGTGCACCGCGGCGACCTGGTGCTGCATCTGAGCGAGCACTACGGCGACGCCACGCCTGGCTCGGCGATATTCGTGCGCACGCAAGGCGTGGACGACTACCAGGCCGAGCTGCTCGCCAAGCAATACGGTTATGCGCGCCCCGGGATCGAAGAGGCGCCCTGGGGCCGGCTGCTGCAGGTGACCGATCCGTTTGGCAACCGGCTGACGTTCTGCGAATCGCAGGATTAGGGCCCGCGCCAGCCGCAGCGCGGCGCGGGCCGCGCAGCACTACATCTTGCAGTCGGCCGCGTGTACGTCGGTGTGGTCGCGCGCGATCACCTTGAGGTTCTTGTAGACCAGCTTGCCGTCAGGGCCGGCCTCGATGTGCAGCAGGTACCAGTCTTGCACGGGATGCTGGTTGGGGCCGAACTTGAACTTGCCGCGCACGCTGGGGAAGTCGGCGCGGCGCAGCGCATCGCGGAACGCGTCGGGCTTGCCGGCGATGTCGCCGTCCACCGCTTTCAGGCCCGTGCCGATCAGGTTGGCGGTGTCATAGGCCTGCGCCGCATAGGCGGTGGGCGCGCGGTTATAGGCCTTGGTGAAGGCTTCCACGAAGTGCTTGTTCTGCGCGTTGTCCAGATCGGCGCTCCACAGCGAGCTCAAGTAAAAGCCCTTGCCCGCGTTGCCGGTGGCGGCCAGCATGCGCTCGTCCATCGAGTAGATGGGCGTGATCATCTTGATCTTGTCGGACAGGCCCGAGTTGGCGAACTGCTTGGTCAGGTTGATGCCTGCGCCACCAGGGTGGAACTGGAAGATGGCGTCCGGATTGAGCGAGCGGGTGCGCGCCAGCTCGACCGAGAAATCGGACTGGTCCAGCTTGGTATAGATCTCTTCGGCGATCTCGCCCTTGTAGGTGCGCTTGAAGCCAGCCACGGCGTCGCGCCCCGCCTGGTAGTTGGGCGCCATGACGACGACGCGCTTGGCGCCCAGCTCGTTGGCGGCGATGCCGGCCGTGTCGGCGTACGAATCGTTCTGGAACGACACCGAGAAGTAGTTGGGGTTGCAGGCCTTGCCGGCGTAGTTGGACGGCCCGGCGTTCAGGCTGACATAGAAGCCGCCGGCGTTGAGCACGGTCGGCGCCACGGCGGCCAGGACGTTCGAGAAGTTGACGCCCGTGAACAGGCGCACGCCGCCTTGCACCATCTTGTCGGCGATCTGCTTGGCGTTGGCCGGCTTGAGCGCGTCGTCTTCGACCCGCACGTTCACCGGCACGCCGCCGAGCTTGCCGCCGCCTTCCTTGACCGCCAGCATGAACGCATCGCGCTCGTCCTCGCCGATGTAGCCCGCGGGCGTGGACAACGTGCCGATGAAGCCGATGTCCACCGGCTTCTGTTGCGCGGCGGCCGCCGTCGCGGCCAGCGCCAGCAATAGGGCGGCGGTGCCGCGAATAGATGTTGTTGTCATGGTTGTCTCCTCCTGTGCCTGCTTTTTTTCTACGTCGGGATGGGTCCCGCGAGGCAGTTCTCCACCTTCCAGCCATAGAGCCACTGCAGCGCGTCATAGAACTGGGACTGGCTGCGGCCGGTCCACAGCATGTTGCGCACGGTGCGTTCGACGCCCCGCGCGTGATAGAGCCTGCCCATTTCACGGGTGGACCAGACCACCCTGGCGCTGCGCGGAATGCGCACCGATTCATACAGGCGGAAGGCGGCTGCCAGGTCGTGGTCGCAGCGTTTGACGGCTTCGCCCAGCGTCACCGCGTCTTCCAGCGCCATGCAGGCGCCCTGGGCCATGTACTGCGTCATGGGATGGGCGGCGTCGCCCAGGATCGTGACGCGCCCCTGGCCCCACTGTTCGACCGGCTCGCGGTCGGCGGTGGCCCAGCGCTTCCAGGAGGTGGGGCGGTCCAGCATCTGGTGCGGGCGCGGGTGGATGCCCTGGAAGTACGACAGCACCTCTTCCTTGCTGCCTTCGCGCACGCCCCATTGTTCCTGTTCGCGGCTGTGGAAGGTCACCACCAGGTTGTATTGCTGGCCGCCGCGCAACGGGTAGTGCACCAGGTGGCAGTGCGGGCCGGCCCACAGCACCGGCGCGTTGATGCGCAGTTCCTCGGGCATGTTGTCGCGCTCGACCACGGCGCGGTAGACCACGTGGCCGGTCACGCGCGGCGGATCGCCGATCAGGTGCTCGCGGATCACCGACTTGACGCCGTCGGCGCCGATCACCGCGTCGGCCTGGTAGCGGTTGCCTTCGGTGTCGGTGACCTCGACGCGTTTTTCGTCCTGCTTGACGCTGGCGATCTGGGTCGAGGTGCGAAAGCGGATCAGCGGGTTCTGCTGCACCGCTTCCAGGATGGACAGGTGGATGTCGGCGCGGTGGATCACGGCGTAGGGGCCGCCGAAACGCTCGCGGAAGGCGGCGCCGGTGTCGATGCGCACCACTTCGCGCGCGTCGACCGCGTCCATCATGATGATGTGGTCGGTGAAGACCGCGCGCTGGCGCGCCGTGGGGCCCACGCCCAGCGCATCGAGCGCGGCGAAGGCGTTGGGGCCGAGCTGGATGCCGGCGCCGATCTCGCCGATGTGCGCGGCCTGCTCCAGCAACTGCACCGCGATGCCCTGGCGCGTCAGCGCCAGCGCCGCGGCCAGGCCGCCGATGCCGCCGCCCACGACGATGACGGATTGGGGCGGGTTCTTTGCGGGGGTTGCGTTCATTGCGTGGTTCCTTGCGTGTTCACTCTTGGCGGCCGAGGAAGGCGCCTTGCCGTTGCAGTTGCGCCTGCAGCGCCGCCACGGGCACGTCGGCAGGCGCGTTGCCGTCGCGCAGCGCCATGGCGGCCGCGGTGCCGGCGGCCTCGCCCATGACGAAGCAGCTGCCGCTGACGCGCGCGGCCGACTGGCCTTCGTGCGTCATCGACGCGCAGCGTCCGGCCACCAGCACGTTGGCGGCCACGCCCGGGCCGCGGCGCGGCACCATCATGCGGAACGGCAGCTGGTTGTAGCCGCGCGATCCGGGAATCGGCGGCCACAGCCATTGCACGTCGCCGGCGGTGTGCATTTCCAGCGGCCAGCCGTTCACGCCGATGCTGTCCTCGAAGTCGGCGCAGCCCAGCACGTCTTCCTTGGTCAGCATGGCCTCGCCGACGATGCGGCGGGTTTCGCGGATGCCCAGTTGCGGCGCGATGTCGAGCACATAGGCGTTTTCGAAGCCCGGCACCTTGGCGCGCAGGAACTTCAGGTATTCGGTGATCTGGCGGCGGCCTTCCAGCTCGCCGGCCGAGAGCGAGGCGGCGTCGGTGCCGTCGGCCGCGCTGCCGTCGGCGTTGGCCAGCTGGGTGACGTTGACGCGCCACTCGTAGTCATGCTTTTGCGGCCGCACGATGGCGCCGCGCCGCGGGAAGGTGAATTCGCCGCTGGCGGCGGCCTGGTCCATCAGCTGCGGGATGGTCTTCCAGGCCTCCTGGGCGCGGGCGCCGTCGACGTTGCCGACCTTGAACATCAGCGTGGGGTAGAGCATGTGGCCCTGCGCGTCGCCCTTTTCGAACGGCAGGCCGCCCCATTGCGCGATGTCGGCGTCGCCCGAGCAGTCGATGAAGACCTTGCCGCGCACCGCGCAGCGGCCGGACTTGGTCTCCAGGAACAGCGCGTCGACGTTGCCGGCGGCGTCGCGCGCCAGGCCGGTGGCCAATGCGTGGAACAGGATTTGTGCGCCGCTGTCCTGCACCATGCCGTCGGCCGCGCACTTGAAGGCGGCGATGTCGTAGGCCTGGGCGTGGATCTTGCCCAGGATCAGG
This sequence comes from Achromobacter xylosoxidans, assembly GCA_040396375.1. Taxonomy (GTDB): domain Bacteria; phylum Pseudomonadota; class Gammaproteobacteria; order Burkholderiales; family Burkholderiaceae_B; genus Achromobacter; species Achromobacter xylosoxidans_D. The sequence continues at coordinate 41,012 of JBEBOQ010000033.1, read as the reverse complement.
TGCGGGTCGTTCAGGCCGTCCAGCGCGCGCATGCGGTCCAGCAGCTCGTCCGTGATGCCATGCACGACCTGTTGGATGTCGCCGTGGATATTGGCGTGCAGGCCGCAGAAGTTGGAGACGCCCGCCGCCGTGCCCATGCCGCCCAGGAAGCCGTAGCGCTCCACCAGCAGCACGCGGGCGCCGTTGCGGGCGGCGCTGGCGGCTGCCAGGATGCCGGCGGGGCCTCCGCCCAGCACCACGACTTCATATTCGCCGTAGAGCGGGATCTGGCGGGCGGGTTCGGTAATGGTCATGCTTGTCTCCTTGCGTAAAGCGATGGGTGCTACTGGCCCTTGATGCCGAGCTTCTTGATCAGGGGCTCCCAGCGTTTGAGTTCGTCGTCCATGTAGGTGCGGAACTCGGCCGGGGTGCTGCCGACGGGGTCCATGAATTGCGCTTGCAGGCGCTTCACGACTTCCGGATCGCGGATCGCCTGGATCAGCGCGTCCGACAACTTTTTCTGGATGTCTGCCGGCACCTTGGACGAGATCACGAACCCGATCCAGGCCGATCCCTCGATGCCGGGCACGCCGGCTTCGGCCAGCGTGGGGATGTCGGGCAGCAGGGTGGAGCGCTTGGACGACGTGACGGCCAGCGCCTTCAGGCGCCCGTCCTTCACCATCGACATCACGGCGATGGGCGGCAGCGCGGCGAACTGCGTGTCGCCCGACAGCAGCGAGGTCAGCGCGGCCGGCGACGACGGATACGGCACGTGCGTGGCGCGCGCGCCGATCCGCTGCAGCAGCAGTTCCACCGCCAGGTGCGAAACGGTGCCGGCGCCGGGCGAGGGGAAGTTGTACTTGTCGGGGTTCTTCTTGAGGGCTTCCAGCAACTGGCCGACGTTGTCGATGCCGGAGTTGGCCGGCACCACCAGCACGTTCGGCTGGTGCACCGCCAGCGTCAGCGGCGACAGGTCGGTGGCGGGGGCGTAGGGCAGCTTGTCGAACAGCAGCGTGTTGTTCACCAGCGGGCCGGTGATCGAGACGCCGAAGGTGTAGCCGTCGGGCTTGGCGTTGGCGATGGCGAAGGTGCCGATGTTGCCGCTGGCGCCGGGCTTGTTTTCCACCACCACGGTCTGGCCCAGGATGGCGCCGGCCTTTTCGCCGACGATGCGCGCCACCTGGTCGGGGCTGGAGCCCGGGCCGAACGGCACGATCGCCTTGAGCGGCTGCGTCGGCCACGCGTCGGCGGCCTGTACGGCGCCCAGCGGCGCCAGCGCGATCAGGCCCAGGGCCAGCGCACGCGCAGCGAACCCGCGTGTCCGCGTCAGGGTCAAGGAATCAGCCATGCTTGTCTCCCGCGATCTTCATCTTGTTGAAATAGGTTTGTTCATTGGCGATGAAAGCCGCGACCATCGCCCGATACGCGGCATCCACGACCTGGTCCAGGTTCTCGAAGCCCTGGTTGTGGCGTTCGGCCAGACGGCGTACCTTGTCGAACACCTCGGCCTGGCGCGCCGGCGCGCTGACCTGGAAGGCGTCGCGCTTGAAGCGCGCGGCATCCTTCACGTACATGGCGCGTTCGGCCATCAGGCGCACGATCTGGTCGTCCAGCCGGTCGATGTTGGCGCGCACCTCGGCCAGGTTGGCGCACAGCGGGCGGTAGGCCGGATCGGTGTATTCGCGCAGCGGCGCGCCCTGGGTGTCGGGCTCCCGGCCCGGGGATGCTTGCGAGGTCACTTGATGTAGTCCGGTTGGTTGCCGGGCGCGGCCTGCTGGAAGGCCGGCTGCGCAAGGCAGTGGTCGTACACGCCGAGCAGGCGCGGATAGGCCGACAGGTCGCAGCCCATGCGCTGGGCATTTGCCACCTGCGGCACCACGCAGCAGTCCGCCAGCGTCGGCGCGTCGCCGAAGCAATAGGCGCCGCCGCCATGGCGCGCCAGCAGCGCCTCTACCGCGGTCAGGCCTTCGCGGATCCAGTGGTGGTACCAGGCGTTCTTCTGCGCCTCGGTGGCGCCCAGTTCTTCCTGCAGGTAGCGCAGGATGCGCATGTTGTTGACCGGGTGGATGTCGCAGGCGATGGCGTTGGCCAGTTCCAGCACCCGCGCGCGTTCGCGCGGCGCGGCCGGGATCAGGCGCGGCTCGGGGTGCGTGGCGTCCAGGTAGTCGATGATGGCGAGCGATTGCGACAGCTGGAAATCGCCTTCCGTCAGCAGCGGCACGCCGGCCGACGGGTTCCGCGCCACGTAGTCGGCGGCGCGCTGCTCCTGTTTGCGCAGGTTCACCGGCACGATGTCGACCGCCAGACCCTTGAGCGCCAGCGCGATGCGCACGCGGTACGAGGTGGAGCTGTTGAAGAAGCTGTGCAGTTGCATGGGCGGGTTTCCTCAGGCGATCCGCACGCTGAGCGTGCCCAGGCCGTCGACGCCGCCGACCATCGTGTCGCCGCGCACCACCGGGCCCACGCCTTCGGGCGTGCCGGTGTAGATCAGGTCGCCGGCTTCCAGGCGGAAGTAGCGCGACAGGTAGGCGATGGTCTCGGCCACCGACCAGATCAGCTTGCCGATGTCGCTGCGCTGCTTGTCGGCGCCGTTGACCTGCAGCCAGATGCCGGCGCGGTGGATGTCGCCGGCCTGCGCGGCGGGCACCAGCGGGCCGATCGGCGCGCTCTGGTCGAAGGCCTTGCCCAGTTCCCACGGGCGGCCGGCTTCGCGCATCTTCATCTGCAGGTCGCGGCGCGTCATGTCCAGGCCGACGGCGTAGCCCCACACGTGTTCCAGCGCGGCGTCGACCGCGATGTTGGCGCCGCCCTTGCCGATGGCCGCCACCAGTTCGATTTCATAGTGGAAGTTGGCGGTCTCGGACGGATAGGGCAGCGTCAGCGTGGCGTCCGGCGCCACCGGCACCACGGCGTCGGCCGGCTTGCAGAAGAAGAAGGGCGGTTCGCGGTCGGGATCGAAGCCCATCTCGCGGGCGTGGGCGGCGTAGTTGCGGCCGACGCAATAGACGCGGCGCACGGGGAAGCGATCCGGGCTGCCGGCGACGGGCACGGCGACGGGGTCGGCGGGAGCAAACACGTAAGACATGAATCAACCTTTGAAGGCGGAACGGGGAAAAGGAAGCGGGCGCGGCCGGCAGGGCGGCTTTAAGTCAGCGCGAAAGCGGCGCGCCCCGCGGCGTCAGGCGATGCGCTCTTCGCGCCACACGCCCAGCGCGTCCTGCACGGGGCGGTCGGAATAGCTGAACAGCGTGGCGTCTTCCAGCGCCGCCAACTGCACTGGCAGCCAGGACGGCGCGACGAATACGTCGCGCGGACCGAAGTGGAATTCTGTGTCGCCGATGCGGGCCGTGCCGCGGCCTTCGACCACGCTGTACACGGTGGAATCGGTGCTGCGATAGGTCTTGCCCTGAAAGCCCGCGGGCAACAGCTGCATGAAGGTGGCCATGGTGGGCATGGGGTAGCCGCCGGTGGCCGGGTTCAGGTAGCGCAGCTTGACGCCGTCCCAGGGGTCCAACTCGCCGTGGCGGTAGAGCGCGTCCAGCGCTTCGCGGCTGCGCTCGTAGGGATAGTTGAAGAGGGGTGAGGTGCCGCCTGCCGCGCGGTGCCGTACCGGCGCCATGTTGTGGCCGAAGCGCGCCATGCTGTCGCCTTCCGGCCGCGTAACGGGCTGGGTGGCCGACGGGTAGTTTTCGGCAAAGCCCGCATCCAGGAAGCGCAGCAGCGGGATGTCCAGGCCGTCCAGCCAGACCACCGGCTCGCCGCCGTCGACCGTTTCAGCGTTGCCGTGGTCGTGCCAGGTCCAGGACGGCGTGATGATGAAGTCGCCTGGATGCATCGTGGTGCGCTCGCCGTTGACGGCGGTGTAGGCGCCGCGGCCTTCGACGATGAAGCGCAGCGCCGACTGGGTGTGGCGGTGGCTGGGCGCGATCTCGCCGGGCAGGATCAACTGCAGGCCGGCGTACAGGCTTTGCGTGATGCTGGCTTGGCCGGGCAGGCCGGGATTCTCCAGGATCAGCACGCGGCGCACGGCTTCTTCGGCGGTGATGAGCGAGCCCGCGGCCAGCACGTCATCGCGCACGTCGTCGTATTTCCAGAGGGCGGGCACGCAGCGCGGCGCGGGCTGGCGCGGCACCAGGTTGTGCAGCGACTCCCACAAGGGCGCCATGTTTTTCTGGGCGATGCGCGCGTAATAGGCGGCGCGGTCCGCGCCGGGGGGATGGCCGTCGGGCATGTTTGTCTCCTGTGGAGCCGGCATCGAGGCTGGCTCTCTTTTAGGCATGGCCCGCCGCTGCAAGAGGCGCGGCAGGTCCCAATGTGAAGACGATTATGCGGAACGAGCTATGTGTTTTGAAATGAAATTATCTTATTATCCATATCAATAACCGTATACATGCGGTACTTCATACGAGACAAGAGGGCGCCATGGACTGGACCCACCGCCTGCGGCTGCGCAACCTGAAAATGCTGCTCAGCCTGGCCCAGACGCGCAACATCAGCCACTCGGCCGCCATGCTCAACACGACCCAGCCGGGTCTGTCGAAATGGCTGAAGGATCTGGAAGACGACATCGGCCTGCCGCTGTTCGAGCGCCATGCGCGCGGCCTGCGGCCGACGCCGCACGGCGACGTGCTGATCGCGCACGCGCAGCGGGTCGAGGCGCAGCTGGACCGCGCCAGCGCCGACATGGCCGCGCTGCGCGAGGGCGGCGGCGGACGGGTGGTGATCGGCGCGTCCGGCGCGTCGGCGTCGGACACCGTGCCGCTGGCGGTGATGAAGCTGCTCGAACGCATGCCGCAGGCCCGCGTGAAGCTGGTGGAGGGCACCACCGACCGCCTGCTGGCGCAACTGGCGCAGGGCGACCTGGACATCGTGGTGGGCCGCTCGGCGCCCGAGCATCATGATCCGGCCATCCGCTTCGAGGCCCTGTACCTGGAGCCGATCCATCTGGTGGCGCGGCCGCGCCATCCCCTGTTCGCGCTGGAGCAGCCGGGCTGGCCCGAGCTGCTGTCGTACCGCTGGATCCTGTGGCCCAAGGGCACGCCGATCCGCAACGCGGTCGACGCCGCGCTGGCCGCGGCCGGCCAGGCGCCGCCGGCCGATCACGTCGAATCCAATTCGGTCACCATCAACCTCACCCTGATCAACAACAGCGACATGATCGGCGTGGCCTCGCACCGCGCCGCGCTGCGCTTTACCCAGATGAAGGCGATGCGCATCATCCCCGTGCGCTTGTCGGGCTTTGGCTCGGTGGCCATGTACTGGCGCGAGGACGCCTTCCGTCCGGTGGCCGTGCAAGAGGCCATGGCGGCCCTGCGCAACACGGTGGCTGAACACGCGCCGGGCGTGACGAGGCTGTGATGCCACCCAGCCCGGGCCTGAATGCGCTGATCGCGCAGTGCCGCAAGCTGGAAGCCGCGCTGCGAGAAGATGCGGGCCGTTCCCCCAACGCGTCGGCCGCCATGCACCACTTCGTCGCCGACATGGACGCGCGTCAGGCGCCGCCGGGCCTGTGGTCGCCGCTGGTGTTGGCGGTGCTGACCATGGTGGGCGGTATCGGCGTGGGCATCGGCCTCTTGAGTCTGCTGCTGCACCCTGCGGGGCCCGCGCTGGCGGCGTTTGCGCTGGTGTTGTCCTGCGCCGTGACGGCGCTGGCGCTGGCCATCGGCGTGGTGGCCTTCATGGGCGGCCACGCGCTCGGCCTGGTGCTGCTCAAGCGCACTGCACTGTCGTTGGCCACGCTGGGCGTGCTGGGGCTGATCGTCTGGTCGCAAGGCGATATGCGGGCCGTGGGCCCGGTGGTCGCCCTGCTGGGCGGCGCGGGCGCCTGGCTGCTGATGAACAGCAATGCGTTCTACGTGTTCGCCGGTTACCGGATGGCGCGGCGCGTGATGCAGGCCCAGGCGCGGCGGCGCTGATGCGCCAACGGCTGCGGGGCTGGATTCTGAGAGTAGAGGGATCCGGCAGCGCAGCCATGGCGGCCCGCGCTGCCGTTACCGGGGCCTACTGGGCGGTGTTGGACCAACCCTTGGACAATTCCACCGCCTGGCGCCAGCGCCGCATGCGGGCGTCGCGCACCGATTGCGGCCAGGCCGGCTCAAACGTGCGTTCGGCTTGCCACTTGGACGCGAATTCATCCTGACCCGACCAAAAGCCGACCGCCAGGCCGGCCAGGCCCGCCGCGCCCAGCGCGGTGGATTCCGGCACGCGCGGGCGCACCACCGGCACGCCCAGCAGGTCGGCCTGCATCTGCATCAACAGGTCATTGCGCGCGGCGCCGCCGTCGACCCGCAATTCGGTCAGCGCGATGCCGCTGTCGCCATTCATGCAGGTGAGCAGTTCGGCGCTTTGCAGCGCAATGGATTCGAGCGTGGCGCGGGCGATGTGGGCACGGGTGGTGCCGCGCGTCAGGCCGACCAGCGTGCCGCGGGCGTAGGGGTCCCAGTGCGGCGCGCCCAGGCCGGCAAAGGCCGGCACCATGAAGACGTCGTCGGTATCGGCCACGCTGGCGGCCAGGGATTCGATTTCTTCCGATCGCTGGATGATGCCCAGGCCATCGCGCAGCCACTGCACCGCGGCGCCGGCCACGAACACGCCGCCTTCCAGCATGTAGGTGGGACGCCAGCCCGATTGGCCCTGGACCGGCAGGCCCCAGCCAACCGTGGACAGCAGGTGGTTGCGCGACTGCACCGGCTTGTCGCCCACGTTCATCAGCATGAAGCAGCCGGTGCCGTAGGTGTTCTTGGCCATGCCGGGTTTGAAACAGGCCTGGCCGAAGGTGGCGGCCTGCTGGTCGCCCGCCACGCCGGCGATGGGGATGGAGCCGCCCAGCCATTCGGGCAGGGCCTCGCCCACCACCGCGCTGCTGGGCGCGATGGACGGCAGCACGCTGCGCGGGATGTTCAAGAGCGCCAGGATCTCGTCGCTCCAGTCTTGCGTGTGCAGGTCGAACAGCATCGTGCGCGACGCATTGCTGGGGTCGGTGCTGTGCACCGCGCCGCCGGTCAACTGCCACACGAGCCAGGTGTCGATGGTGCCGAACGCGAGTTCGCCGCGCTCGGCCTTTTGGCGCGCGCCCGGTACGTGATCCAGCAGCCAGGCAAGCTTGGTGCCCGAGAAATAGGCGTCCAGCACCAGCCCGGTGCGCGATTGCAGGAAGTCGGCGTGGCCGTCCTGGCGCAACTGGTCGCACATCGGCGCGGTGCGGCGGTCTTGCCAGACGATGGCGCGGGCCAGGGGGCGGCCGCTGGCGCGGTCCCAGATCAGGGTGGTTTCGCGTTGGTTGGTGATGCCGATGGCGGCCACGTCGGCGGCGCTGGCGGCGGCGTTGCGCAGGGCTTCGCGGGCTACGTCCAGCTGGCTGTTCCAGATTTCGGCGGGGTCATGTTCGACCCAGCCCGGCCGTGGGTAGTGCTGGCGGAATTCGCGTTGGCCGATGCCGCGCACCACGCCATCGCGGTCGAACACGATGGCGCGGGAGCTGGTCGTGCCCTGGTCCAGGGCTAGGACAAATTCATTCGTCGTCACTTTGTTTGGCGCCGTTCAGTTGTGCCCCGGCAAGCGGATCGAGGCGTCTAAAGGAAAAGACCGAGGCCGCGCACAGCAGGCCGACGACGATGAAGCCGGCGATCACGTCGCGCACGGCCAGCGTGTCGGCGCCGCGCAAGGTCATGCTGACGTTCAGCGTTACCGCGGCCACGCCCACGCCAAGGCTGATGCCCAGTTGCTGCGCCATGGCGGCAAAGCTGCTGGCGCGGCTCATCTTGGCCGGGGGGATGTCGGCATAGGTTAGCGTATTTACCCCGGTGAACTGCAGCGAGCGGAAGAAGCCGCCGATGAGCAGGATGGCGATCAGCAGCCACACCGGCGTGGAGGCCGTGAAGGTCGCGCAGACCATGATGAAGGTGCCAGTCAGCACCGCGTTCACGGTCAGCACGCGGCGAAAGCCGAAGTGCCGCACGATGGGCGTGGCCACGAATTTCATCAGCAGGGCGCCGGCCGCGCTGGCGAAGGTGATCAGGCCGGCCGAGAACGGCGACAGGCCAAAGCCCACTTGCAGCAGCATGGCCAACAGGAAGGGCGTGGCGCCCACTGCGAACCGGCACAGGTTGCCGCCCAGGGTCGAGATGGCGAAGGTGGGAATGCGCATCAGCGACAGGTCGATGATGGGGTGTTCGATGCGGCGCGCGTGCCAACCGTAGGCCAGGCCGCAGGCCGCGCCCAGCGCGATCAGCCCCAGCAGGGCAGGCAGCGGCATCACGTCGCGGCCGATGGCCTCGAAGCCGCTGACCAACGCGGCCAGGCACACGGCGCTGAGCAGGAAGCCCAGCCAGTCCAGGCGCGGGGCGGCCTCTTCCTTGATCTCGGCCACGAAACGCAGCACCAGCGCGATGCCCAGGATACCGATGGGGATGTTGATCAGGAAGATCCAGTGCCACGACATGTAGGTGACCATGAAACCGCCCAGCGGCGGCCCGATCACCGGCCCCAGCAGCGCCGGGATCGACAGGAACGACATGGCTTTGAGCAGGTCCTGCTTGGGCACGGTGCGCAAGAGGATGATGCGGCCCACCGGCACCATCATGGCCCCGGCCATGCCCTGGATGACGCGGGCGACGACCAGTTGGGGCAGGTCCTGGGACAGGGCGCAGGCCACCGAACTGAGCGTGAACAGGCCGATGGCGGCCACGAACACCCGGCGCGCCCCGTAGCGGTCGGCCGCCCAGCCGCTGACGGGTACGAACACCGCCACCGACAGCAGGTACGAGGTAATGGCGACGTTCAGCCGCACGGGGGTCGACCCCAGGGCCCGGGCCATGGCCGGCAGGGCGGTGGCCACCACGGTGGCGTCCAGCATCTGCATGAACAGCGCACAGCCCACGATGAAGGGGATCATTCGCGCCGCGCGCACCGCGTCCGGGGTTGAGGGGGGAGCGGGATTGGCTGCGGCTGCGGATTCTGCGGACATGGCGGGAGGGGGCGTTGGGAGCGAAAAGATTGTAACGCCGGGCCCAGTCCCCGCGTGAAGTAAACTCCAGGGATCCGAAACCCATTGAAATTGGTGCCATGGCGACCAACTACGAATCCGAGATCACCCTTTTCCTGAAAGACTTCAAGCAGTCGCATCCTGGCACCGAAGAACGCCAGCGCGAAGGCCGCGGTCGTCTTTGGGACAAGCCGCAAGACGCGGAACTGCTCGAAGGCTTCCGTGCGGCCCGCGTGCCGCAAAAGCCGTACGTGTATCAGGCTGACTGATACCCGTTGCGGCAGCCATGGCCCACACCCCCTCCGTCCCGGGCGCTGCCCTGGCCGCGCTAGTGGAACCGCCCGTCGACAGCACCCCTGACACGATCGACAGCGTGGCTTTCGCGCGTCTGTACGGCGAGCCGCTGTTCCAGATGCCGACGGACCTGTACATTCCGCCGGACGCGCTGGAAATCTTCCTCGAGGCGTTCGAGGGGCCGCTGGACCTGCTGCTCTACCTGATCCGCAAACAGAACTTCAATGTGCTGGACATCCCCATGGCGGATGTCACGCGGCAGTACCTGTCGTATGTGGAGCAGATCCGCATCCACAACCTGGAGCTGGCCGCCGAGTACCTGCTGATGGCGGCCATGCTCATCGAGATCAAGTCGCGCATGCTGCTGCCGGTCAAGAAGACCGACACCGGCGAAGAGCCCGAGGATCCGCGCGCCGAACTGGTGCGCCGCCTGCTCGAGTACGAACAGATGAAGCTGGCCGCGCAGAAGCTCGACGCCATGCCGCAGCTGGGCCGCGACTTCGTCAGCAGCCACGCGGTCGCCGACCTGAGCGTCGAGCGCATGCTGCCCGACGTCAGCGTGGATGACCTGCGCGCCGCGTGGGCCGACATCATGAAGCGGGCCAAGCTCAACCAGCACCATCACATCACCCGCGAACAGCTGTCGGTGCGCGATCACATGACGCACATCCTGCGGCGCCTGAACGACGTGCGCTTCATGGAATTCGGCGACCTCTTCATGGAGCGCGTCCGCGAGGGCGCGCCCGCGGCGGTGGTCGTCGTGCATTTCATCGCCATGCTGGAGCTGGCCCGCGAGTCCTTGCTGGAAATCACGCAGGCCGAGCCCTATGCTCCCATCTATGTGCGCCTGGCCTATACCAGCGTGGCGGCGGTCGCGGCCTGATCCTGACCGGGCTGCCCCCAACCCCGGAGAAATCCCTTGAAAGTCGTACACACCATCCAGGAATTGCGCGATCACCTGCGCGGCCAGAATCGCGTGTCGTTCGTGCCCACCATGGGCAATCTGCACGAAGGCCACCTGGCGCTGATGAAACTGGCGCGCCAGCACGGCGATCCGGTGGTGGCCAGCATCTTCGTGAACCGCCTGCAATTCGGGCCGAACGAGGATTTTGACCAGTATCCGCGCACCCTGGCCGCCGATATCGAAAAGCTTGAGCGCGAACGCGACGTCTACGTGCTGTTCGCGCCGAACGAGCGCGAGATGTACCCCGAGCCGCAGAATTACCGCGTGCAACCGCCGGACGACCTGGGCGACATCCTCGAAGGCGAGTTCCGCCCGGGCTTTTTCGCCGGCGTCAGCACCGTGGTGCTCAAGCTGTTTTCCTGCGTGCAGCCGCGCGTGGCCGTGTTCGGCAAAAAGGACTACCAGCAGCTGATGGTGGTGCGCAACATGTGCCGCCAGTTCCAGCTGCCCGTGGAAGTGCTGGCGCACGAGACCGTGCGCGCCGACGATGGCCTGGCGCTGTCCTCGCGCAATCGCTACCTGAGCGACGCCGAGCGCGCTGAGGCCCCCGTCCTGTACGCCGAACTGCGCAACATCGAGCGCCGCCTGGCGGCCGGCGAACGCGATGCGGCCGCGCTGGAGCGCGATGCCACCGACGCCCTGAATGGCCGTGGCTGGCATGTGGACTACATCGCCCTGCGCCGCCAGCGTGATCTCAAGCGCCCGGAAGCGGCCGACTTGCAGGCCGGCGAGCCCGTGGTGGTGCTGGCCGCCGCCAAATTGGGCGCGACGCGCCTGATCGACAATCTGGAACTGTCCTACACCGTGTAGGGCAGAGGGCGGCGTAAGGCGTCTTCGGCGGGTGCTTGTCCAGGCGCACCCCTAGCAGAATTGCCAGCTTACGCCGCCATAGTTGGCCGGGCAGACTCACTGCAATCCTTCATTGCAGAGCAGAGCCGCCCCATGCAAACACCCCGTCCCGATCTCAACGCCGTCCTGTCCGCCCTGACCCCGCGCGAGCGGCAGATCGTCGCCTACGTGGCGGCCGGCCGGCCCAACAAGGTCATCGCCATCGACCTGGGCATTTCGCTGCGCACCGTCGAAGCCCACCGCGCCCGAATCTTCGCCAAGCTGCGGGCGCGCAACGCCATGCAGTTGGCCTGCCGGCTTTGCGCCCACGGCCGTTCGGGGGCGTCGCCGGTGTTGGGCCTCACACTGGAAGATGCCCCCGGGCCGGCGTTGGGGCAGGCGCCGGCATGGGCTGCAACGCCGCAGGCGCTGCCGTCGTATTGGCTCCACGAACCCCAAGACGCCCGCGCCCGGTATGCCGCCCAGGCCGCCCCACCGGACCCTGCCACCCCGGATGCGCCGCCAAGGGCAGACGACCCAGACGATTGAGGCAGGCAAGCGTCCAGGCATGGGCGCTCGGGTCGCGCAAGCAACGTTGCGGCAAACCAAGGTGGGCGTGTAAGTCTCGATAAATACTGGGCTATATAGTAAGTGTGTACTTACATTACTATTTCCGATGGACCAAAACTCAGGGCCTGGCGAACGGCACGTTCGGCAGGCCCTGGGGATGCTATCGAATCAGGCCGGGGTGGATGCCCGGCCGGCCAGGCTCAAGGGCACTGGAGCGCGTTGGCCTTGGCCAGCTCGTCGATCGGGTCCAGATCCGGTTGACGGGTCAGGTTGTAGTTCAGGTTGGGCGTTTGGCCGCCAATGGAGCGCACGCGCAGCACATTGTTCGCGGCCACCACGAATTCCACCCGGACGTTGCCCTGGCCATCCAGCAGGATGACGCGCGGGGGGCGTTCGTCGGTGGCGTCCCAGCAGCCTTGTTCCACGACCGGCGCGGCCTTTTTGGCGGCGTCTTCCAGGTAGGCCGTGCGGCCGCGCCAGCGGCCATTGGGCGCCAGGGTCAGCGTAACGCGCTGCGCCGTGCATTGCATGGCGGGCGAGAAACACGGCAGGGTGCCCATGTAGGTTTGCGGTTGCGGCACCAAGCTGTTGGCGGCGGCGCTTTGCGTGGCGCCGCCGGCGGGGGCCGCGACCGGCGCCGGAGCCGACCCGGAGGCCGACGCCGAACTGCTGTCAGCGCCTTCGGGCACGGCCTGGCCGTCTTCGGTGGTGTTGGCGCCCTGGGCTGCCTGGCCGGATTGGGCTTGGGTTTTCTTTTGGTCGGGCTTGAGCGCGATTTGCACTTGCGACGGCGCCCGCAGCACGGTGCGGTAGCCGGCGCCGGAACCCTGGTATTGGGCATCGGTGACGGTGCTTTCCGCTGGGGGGTCGTAATAGCCTTCGGTGCGTTGCTGGGCGCAGCCCGCAGCGCCCAGTACCGTGCCCGCTAGCAGCAGCCCCACGATGCTGAGTTTGCGGGGGCGGGAGAGGATATCGACGCGCGCGGCCATGGCAGCTAATCCGTAAGTTGAGTCTGTCTCCGATTTTACGCACTTATGCGAAGATTCGATACGTTCCCCCATACCTCGAAAGACACTGTTCGCCTTTTATGCACAAATTACGACACGGTCCCAGGCGGCTAGTCTGCCGTTTTGCCGCAAATGCCGGATGTTGGGCAGTGCGGGCCGCGTCGCGGGGACTCGCATGACGACCCTATGGCATGTCTTTCCGGTGCCGCTGGCGGCGTTCGTCGGCCTGGCCGCGTTGGTCGGGCTGTTCGTTGGCGGTTGGCTGACCCGGCTGACCTACCGGCTGCCCCGCATGATGGAACGCGAATGGCAGGCGCAATGCCTGGACGCCGTGGGCAAGGCCCGGCCGGCCGCCGACTACGGCTTGCTGGCGCCGCCGTCGCACTGCCCGCGTTGCGAGGCGCCCGTGGCGGGTTGGCGCCGGCTGCCGCTGGTGGGTTGGCTGGCGCTGCGCGGCCGCTGTGGCGTCTGTCACGGCGCGATCGGCTGGCGCTATCCCGCCATCGAACTGACCACCTGTGTCCTGTTCGCCGCCTGCGCCTGGCGTTTCGGCGCCACCCCCATCGCGCTGTGCGCCATGGGTCTGTCGGCCGCGCTGGTGGCGCTGGCCTGGATCGACCTGGAATCCACCCTGCTGCCCGATTCCATCACATTGCCGCTGGCCTGGGCGGGCCTGCTGGTCAACTTGTTCGACGCCTTCACCACCTTGCAGATGGCGGTGGTGGGGGCGGTAGCCGGCTATCTGTTCCTGTGGGTTATCTTTCATGCATTCCGCCTGCTGACGGGCCGCGAAGGCATGGGCTTTGGTGATTTCAAGCTGTTGGCGGCGCTGGGCGCTTGGTTTGGGGTGGGAGCATTGCCGATGCTGCTGTTGGGCGCATCGGTGGTGGGCGTGGTGATCGGCGGCGCGCAGACGCTTAGCGGCCGCGCTCATCGCGGCCAGGCGCTGCCGTTCGGACCCTATCTGGCGCTGGCGGGCGTGGTGGTGCTGCTGATGGGCGGCGAGCAGGGCCTGGGATGGTTGCTGCGTTGATGCAGGTCAGTAAGGAATGACGCACATGTTCAATATCGGTCTGACGGGGGGCATCGGCTCCGGCAAGTCGCGCGTGGCGGACTTGCTGGCCGAATGGGGCGCGTCGGTGGTCGACACCGACGAGATCGCTCGCGCACTGACCGCGGCGGGCGGCGCCGCCATGCCCGCCATCGAGCGCGAGTTCGGTCCTGGCGCGTTGACGCCGGATGGCGCGCTCAACCGCGATTGGATGCGCGAGCGCGCCTTCGCCGATCCGCAGGTGCGTCTGCGCCTGGAAGCCTTGCTGCATCCGGTCATCGGCCAGGAAACCGAGCGCCAGGCGGCTGCCGCGCGCGGGCCATATCTGGTGTTTGTGGTGCCGCTGCTGGTGGAGTCGATCGCGCGTTGGCGCGACCGCGTCGACCGCATCTGCGTGGTCGATTGCGACCCCGAAACCCAAGTGGCGCGCGTGCGTTCGCGCAGCGGGCTGACGGACTCTGCCATCAGGCGTATCATGGCGGCACAGGCTGCGCGGGCAAGCCGGTTAGCGGTCGCGGACGACGTCATCAATAACGACGGCGCGACATCGCCGGAGCAATTGCGCGCGCAGGCGAAGACCCTGCATGATCGCTGGCTGGCGCTGGCGGCCACGACGGGCCGGCAAGCCCAGGGCTTGGCCGGCACCCCTGAATAATCTCGGCCCGCGGGCCGACCTCCGATGGGCCTGTTTACCAGCGTGATCGTTTTCGAATATCCCTTCAATGAGCGCATTCGCGCTTACCTGCGGCTTGAATACCTGTTCGACAGGTTGTTCTTCTTTGCCCGCGAGGGGGATTCACGGCAGCACCAGGTCGCGGTCAGTTCGCTGTTCGATCTGCTCGACGTGTGCGAACGCACCGACGTGAAAGGCGCGGTGCTGCAGGATCTCGAACGCCAGCGCGTGGCGCTGGTGGGGTTGCGCGATCATCCCGGGGTGGCGCAGGACGCGCTCGAAGGCATGCTGCGCGAACTCGAGAAAGTGGTGGCGGCCCTGGCGGCGCCCGGCAAGACCGGCCAGTCGCTGCGCGAGAACGAATGGCTCACCAGCCTGCGGGGCCGCCTGTCGGTGCCGGGCGGCGCCACCCAGGTCGACATGCCGTCGTACTACGCCTGGCAGCACAAGCCGGAGGCCGCGCGCTGCGCCGACCTGCAGGCCTGGCTGGCGCCCTTCATTGCCCTGCACGACGGCCTGACCCTGGCCCTGCGCCTGTTGCGCGAATCCGGCCGCAAGGCCGACATCGTGGCCGAACAGGGCGCCTACCAACAGATGCTGGCCGGCAAGCAGTTCCAGTTGCTGCGCGTTTGGGTCGACCCGGCCCAGGGGGCGTTTCCCGAGATCAGTGCGAATAAGTACATGATCTGGATCCGCTTTTCGACCCAGGACGGCGAATTCAAGCCGCAGCAGGTCGCCCGCGACATCCCCTTCCAGATCACGCTCTGCAATTCCTAGCCCGGACGGGTCGCAGGGTACGTGCGCCCCGGGGTCATCGCACCCCGATTCCTGTTGCGGGCTATTTCAGTCATAACGGCCAATCGCTGAAATATCGGCTGTCTAGTACACAATACGGCTTTCTCCGTCAGTGCCGGAACCGTTTCCCATGCCCGATAGCCGTCCCGTTTCCCCGCCCTCCCGCTGGACCCGCCGCAGAATCATCGGGTTAGTGGTGCTTTTGCTGGTCGTGGCCGGTATCGCCTGGTTTGCCCTGCGGCCGGCGGCCAAGCCGGGCGGCGCGGGCGGCGGACGCCCAGGCGGGGGCGGGCGGCCCAACATGGCGGCGGCCATGGCCAACCTGGCCGTGCCGGTGCGGGTGGCCACCGCGGTGACGCAGGACATCGACATCTTCCTGAAGTCGCTGGGCACCGTCACCGCCTACAACACCGTCACCGTGCGCAGCCGCGTCAGCGGCGAACTGGTGGACGTGCCGTTCCAGGAAGGCCAGATGGTCAAGGCCGGCGACGTGCTGGCCCAGGTTGACCCGCGCGCCTTCCAGGTGGCCCTGGACCAGGCCCGCGGCACCCAGATGCAGAATCTGGCGTTGCTCGAGAACGCGCGCCGCGACCTGCAGCGCTACCAGGCCCTGTTCAAGCAAGACTCCATCGCCAAGCAGCAGGTCGATACCCAGGCCGCGCTGGTGCGCCAATACGAAGGCACCATCAAGAGCGACCAAGCCAATGTCGACAATGCCCGCTTGCAGCTGGACTACGCCCGCATCACCGCGCCGATCAGCGGCCGGCTGGGCCTGCGCCAGGTCGACCGCGGCAACCTGGTGTCCAGTTCGGACACCAACGGCCTGGTGGTGATCACGCAGACCCAGCCGATCTCGGTGGTGTTCACGCTGCCCGAGACGCAATTGCCCGAAGTGCGCGCCGAACTGGCAGAGGGCCGCACGCTGGCGGTGGAAGCCTATGACCGCGCCGACACCCGCCGCATCGCGTCCGGCACGCTGGAGACGCTGGACAACCAGATCGACGTCACCACCGGCACCCTCAAGCTCAAGGCCAGGTTCGACAACCAGGACGACGCGCTGTTTCCCAACCAGTTCGTCAACGTGCGCCTGCACGTGCTGACGCGCAAGGGCGTGACCGCGATTCCGACGGCGGCGGTGCAGCAGGGCTCGGCCGGCGCCTTCGTGTTCCTGGTGCAGCCGGACAATACCGTGCAGGTCAGGCAGGTCAAGCTGGGCGCCATCAACAATGGCATGGTGGCCGTCAACGAAGGCCTGCAGCCGGGCGACCGGGTCGTCACCGAGGGCACCGACCGCCTGCGCGCCGGCGCCAAGGTCGAGGTGGTGGGCGGGGGCGAGGTGATCCCCGCCGCCAAGGACAAGTCGCTGGGCGGGGGCGCGCCGGCGGGCACCACGCCCGCCACGCGCTGATCGAGGGGCCGCCCCGTGAGCCCGTCGCGCCTGTTCATCCTGCGGCCCGTGGCCACCACGCTGTCGATGGTGGCCATCCTGATCGCCGGCTTCATCGCCTACCGCCTGCTGCCGGTGTCGGCGCTGCCCGAAGTCGACTACCCCACCATCCAGGTGACCACGCTGTACCCGGGCGCCAGCCCGGACGTGATGACGTCGCTGGTGACCTCGCCGCTGGAACGGCAGTTCGGCCAGATGCCGGGCCTGAACCAGATGTCGTCGACCAGTTCGGGCGGCGCCTCGGTCATCACCATGCAGTTCAACCTGACGCTGCCGCTGGACGTGGCCGAGCAGCAGGTGCAGGCCGCCATCAACGCGGCATCCAACCTGCTGCCCAGCGACCTGCCGGTGCCGCCGACCTACAACAAGGTCAACCCGGCCGACGCGGCGGTGCTGACGCTGGCCATCACCTCGCCCACCATGCCGCTGCCGCAGGTGCGCGACCTGGTCGATACGCGGGTGGCGCAGAAGCTGTCGCAGATCCCGGGCGTGGGCCTGGTGAGCGTGGCGGGCGGGCAGCGCCCGGCCGTGCGGGTGCAGGTCAATCCGCAGGCGCTGGCGGCCAACGGCCTGGGGCTGACCGACCTGCGCACCGCGGTGGTGGGCGCCAACGTCAACCAGCCCAAGGGCAACCTGGACGGGCCGCTGCGCTCGACCACCATCAACGCCAATGACCAGCTCAAGTCGCCCACCGACTACAACGACCTGATCATCGCCTACAAGAACAACGCGCCGCTGCGCCTGTCGGACGTGGCGCGCGCGGTCGAGGGCGCCGAGGACACGCGCCAGGCCGCCTGGGCCGGCGACAAGCCGGCCATCCTGCTGAACATCCAGCGCCAGCCCGGCGCCAACGTCATCGACGTGGTCAACCGCATCCAGGCGCTGCTGCCGCAGCTGCGCGCGGCGCTGCCGGCCACGCTGGACGTGGCGGTGGTGTCGGACCGCACCCAGACCATCCGCGATTCGGTGGCCGACGTGCAGTTCGAGATGCTGCTGGCGGTGGCGCTGGTGGTGATGGTGACCTTCGTGTTCCTGCGCAGCCTGACCGCGACGCTGATTCCCAGCGTGGTGGTGCCGCTGTCGCTGGTGGGCACCTTCGGCATCATGTACCTGGCCGGCTTCTCCATCAACAACCTGACGCTGATGGCGCTGACCATCGCCACCGGCTTCGTGGTGGACGACGCCATCGTCATGATCGAGAACATCGCCCGCCACATCGAAGAGGGCGAAACGCCCTTGCAGGCGGCGCTGAAGGGCGCCGCGCAGATCGGCTTCACGCTGATCTCGCTGACGTTCTCGCTGATCGCCGTGCTGATCCCGCTGCTCTTCATGACCGAGGTGGTGGGGCGGCTGTTCCGCGAATTCGCCATCACGCTGGCGGTGTCCATCCTGATTTCGCTGGTGGTGTCGCTGACGCTGACGCCGATGATGTGCGCGCGCCTGCTGCGCGCCGAATCCGAGCAGAAGCACGGGCGCTTTCACCAGGTCACCGGCGCCTTCATCGACCGCACCATCGCCGCCTACGACCGCATGCTGCAGAAGGTGCTGCGCCACCAGCCGCTGACGTTGCTGGTGGCCCTGGCCACTTTCGCGCTGACGGTGCTGTTGTACATCCTGGTTCCCAAGGGCTTTTTCCCGCAGCAGGATACCGGGCTGATCCAGGCCATCACGCAGGCGCCGCAGTCCATTTCGTTCACCGCCATGGCCGAGCGCCAGCAGGCGGCGGCGCGGCTGGCGCTGGAGGATCCGGACGTGCAGGCGGTGTCGTCCTTCATCGGCGTGGACGGCAGCAACGCCACCCTCAGCGCCGGCCGCATGCAGATCGCGCTCAAGCCGCAGGCCGAGCGCAACGGCGACCTGCGCACGGTCATGGCGCGGCTGCAGCAAGCCTTCGGCAAGCAGGACGGCCTGACCGTCTACATGCAGCCGGTGCAGGACCTGACCATCGAGGACCGCGTCAGCCGCACGCAGTACCAGATGACCCTGTCCAATCCGGACCTGAAGGTGCTGAGCGAATGGACGCCCAAGCTGATCGACCGGCTGCGCCAGGTGCCGGGCCTGAAGGACGTGACCGATGACCTGCAGGACGACGGCCTGCAGACCTGGGTCGAGATCGACCGCGACGCGGCCTCGCGCCTGGGCATCACGGCGGCGGTGGTGGACGAGGCGCTGTACGACGCCTTCGGCCAGCGCCTGATCTCGACCATCTTCACCCAGTCCAACCAGTACCGCGTGGTGCTGGAGGTGCAGCCGCAGTTCCAGATGAACCCGGCGTCGCTGGGGCAGATCCACGTGCCGACGTCGGCCGGGGCGCAGGTGCCGCTGTCGTCGATTGCCCGCATCACCGAAGGCAAGACGGTGCTGGCCGTGAACCGGTTGGATCAGTTTCCGATGGTGACGGTGTCGTTCAACCTGGCGCACGGCGCGTCGCTGTCCGCCGCGGTCGAGGCCATCACCGCGGCCGAGGCCGAGATCGGCATGCCCGCCAGCGTGGAAACCCGCTTCCAGGGCGCGGCGCTGGCGTTCCAGAATTCGCTGTCCAGCACGCTGTGGCTGATCCTGGCCGCCGTGGTCACGATGTACATCGTGCTGGGCGTGCTGTACGAAAGCTATATCCACCCGATCACCATCCTGTCGACGCTGCCGTCGGCCGGGGTGGGGGCGCTGCTGGCGCTGCTGATCAGCGGCACCGAGCTGGACATGATCGGCATCATCGGCATCATTCTCCTGATCGGCATCGTCAAGAAGAACGCGATCATGATGATCGACTTCGCGCTGGACGCCGAGCGCAAGCGCGGCCTGTCGGCGCGCGCGGCGATCCATGAGGCGGCGCTGCTGCGGTTCCGGCCGATCCTGATGACCACGCTGGCGGCGCTTTTTGGCGCGCTGCCGCTGATGCTGTCGTCCGGCACCGGCGCCGAGCTGCGCCAGCCGCTGGGCCTGGTAATGGTGGGCGGGCTGCTGGTGAGCCAGGTGCTGACCCTGTTCACCACGCCCGTGATCTATCTGATGTTTGACCGCATGTCGCGGCGCTGGCGCGGCATGCGCGAGGCGCGCGCCGGGGATGCGTCATGATCCTGTCGGCCCCCTTCATCGTCCGGCCGGTGGCGACCACGCTGCTGTCGCTGGCGGTCGTGCTGGCGGGCATGCTGTCGTTCTTCCTGTTGCCGGTGGCGCCGCTGCCGCAGATGGACATTCCCACCATCTCGGTGTCGGCCAGCCTGCCGGGCGCCAGCCCCGAGACCATGGCGTCCAGCGTCGCCACGCCGCTGGAGCGTTCGCTGGGCAGCATCGCCGGCGTGACCGAGATGACCTCCAGCAGCTCGCAGGGCTCGACCCGCGTGACGCTGCAGTTCGACCTGTCGCGCGACATCAACGGCGCCGCGCGCGACGTGCAGGCGGCCATCAACGCCGCCCGCTCGCTGCTGCCCACCAGCCTGCGCAGCAATCCCACGTACCACAAGTCCAATCCGTCGGACGCGCCCATCATGACGCTGGCGATGACGTCCGACACGCTCAGCCAGGGTCAGCTGTACGACCTGGCGTCGACCATCGTGGCGCAGAAGCTGTCGCAGGTGGATGGGGTGGGCGAAGTCACGGTGGGGGGCAGTTCGCTGCCGGCGGTGCGCGTGACCGTGCTGCCAGGCGCACTGGCCAACCGCGGGGTGTCGCTGGACGACGTACGCACGGCGCTGGCTAATGCCAATGCCAACCGCCCGAAGGGCGTGGTGGAAAACGACCGCTACCACTGGCAGGTGATGGTCAACGACCAGCTCAGCCGCGCCGAGCAATACCGGCCGTTGATCGTGGCCTGGCGCGACGGCGCGCCGGTGCGGGTGTCGGACGTGGCCAAGGTCGAGGACTCCGTCGAGGACCTGTTCCAGACCGGTTTCTACAACCAGCGCAACGCGATCCTGATGATCGTGCGGCGCCAGGCCGACGCCAACATCATCGAGACCGTGGACGCGGTGCGCGCGCAACTGCCGACGCTGCTGGCGCTGATGCCGGCCGACGTGCAGCTGACCGTGGCGCAGGACCGCACGCCCAGCATCCGCGCCTCGCTGCACGAGGCCGAGCTGACGCTGATCATCGCGGTGGGCCTGGTGGTGCTGGTGGTGTTGCTGTTCCTGCGGCGCTGGCGCGCGGCCATCATTCCCAGCGTCGCGGTGCCGGTGTCGCTGATCGGCACCTTCTGCATCATGTATCTGTGCGGGTTCACGCTCAACACCATTTCGCTGATGGCGCTGATCGTGGCCACCGGCTTCGTGGTGGACGACGCCATCGTGGTGCTCGAGAACATCATGCGCCACGTCGAGAACGGCATGTCGCCCATGCGGGCGGCGCTGCGCGGTTCGCGCGAGGTGGGCTTCACGGTGCTGTCCATGAGCCTGTCGCTGGTGGCGGTGTTCATTCCCATCTTGCTGATGGGCGGGGTGGTGGGGCGGCTGTTCCGCGAGTTCGCGGTGACGCTGTCGGCGTCCATCATGGTGTCGCTGGTGGTGTCGCTGACCCTGACGCCGATGATGTGCGCGCGCCTGCTCAAGCCTGAACCCAAGGACCCCGAACCGCCCGGCCGCCTGGCGCGCTGGGCCGAAAGCGGTTTTGCCTGGATGCAGGACGGCTACCGCCGTAGCCTGGCGTGGGCGCTGGCCCATAGCCGCCTGATGATGCTGATATTGGCCGCGGCCGTGGGCCTGAACGTGTACCTGTACACGGTGGTGCCCAAGGGCTTTTTCCCGCAGCAGGACACCGGCCAGTTGCTGGGCTTTTTCCGCGTCGACCAGGGCACCTCGTTCCAGGCCACCATCCCCAAGCTGGACGCGCTGCGCAAGGTAGTGTTGGCGGACCCCGCCGTGCAAAGCATGACGGGTTATGCCGGCGGGCGTGGCGGCAGCAACAGCAGCTTCATGCAGATCCAGCTCAAGCCACTGGAAGAGCGCAAGGTGTCGGCCGACCAGGTCATCAACCGCCTGCGCGCGCGACTGCAGAACATGCCCGGGGCGCGCATGTTCCTGGTATCGCAGCAGGACATCCGCATTGGCGGGCGCCAGAGCCAGGGGTCGTACGACTACACGCTGATGTCCGGCGACCTGGCGCTGCTGCGCAGCTGGATGCCCAAGGTGCAGCAGGCCATGTCGAAGATCCCCGAGATCACTGACGTGGACACCGATGTCGAAGACAAGGGCCGCGAGATCAATCTGGTGATCGATCGCGAAGCGGCCACGCGGCTGGGCGTGAGCATGTCGACCATCTCGACCGTCCTGAACAATTCCTTCAGCCAGCGGCAGGTGTCGGTGATGTACGGGCCGCTGAACCAGTACCACGTGGTGCTGGGGGTGGACCCGTCGTTCGCGCAGGACATCGAATCGCTCAAGCAGGTGGAAGTGATCACCTCGGCGGGCACACGGGTGCCGATGGCGGCGTTTGCCCGCTTTGAAAACGCCAACGCGCCGCTCAGCGTGCAGCACCAAGGCCTGTTCGTGGCCGACACGGTGTCGTTCAGCCTGGCGCCGGGCGTGTCGCTGGGGCAGGCCACCGCCGCCATCGACGCCGAAGTGGCGCGCATCGGCCTGCCGTCGGATCAGATCCAGGCCGGCTTCCAGGGCACCGCAGCGGCGCTGCAGCAGACGCTGGCGCAGCAGCCGTGGCTGATTCTGGCGGCGCTGGTCACCATGTATATCGTGCTGGGCATTTTGTACGAGAGCTTCGTGCATCCCCTGACCATCCTGTCGACGCTGCCGTCGGCCGGGCTGGGGGCGCTGCTGGCGCTGCTGCTGGTGCGCACCGATTTCACGCTGATCGCGCTGATCGGGGTGTTCCTATTGATCGGCATCGTCAAAAAGAACGCCATCATGATGGTGGACTTTGCGCTGGATGCCGAGCGCAACCAGGGCATGGCGCCGCGCGAGGCCATTTTCCAGGCCTGCCTGACGCGGTTCCGCCCGATCATGATGACCACCATGGCGGCGATATTCGGCGCGCTGCCGCTGGTGGTGGCCACCGGCGCCGGCGTCGAGATGCGCCAGCCGCTGGGCATTACCATCGTGGGCGGGTTGGTGCTGAGCCAGATCCTAACGCTGTACACCACGCCCGTGGTTTATCTTTACCTAGACCGTTTCCGTCTCTGGGCTGCGCGCGGGCGCAACCGGCGCGCGAGCGGCGACGCATCCATAGAACAAATATGATCCGCAACGCCAAGCCTATTTCCTACGCAATCCTGCCGCGCGCGGGCGCGGTGCTGGCGCTGTGCGCCGCCCTGAGCGCCTGCGCCGTCGGCCCTGATTACCAACGCCCGGCGCTGGATGTGGGGGCGGACTACAAGGAAGGGCAGGGCGAAGTGCCGGGCTGGAAGCAGGCCCAGCCGCGCGATGACGCCGACCGTGGCCAATGGTGGCTTGTGTACGACGACGCCACGCTGAACGATCTGGTGACGCGCCTGAACGCGTCGAACCAGACCATCGCGCAGGCCGAGGCCAATTACCGGCAGGCACTGGGCCTGGTGCGCGGTGCGCGCGCCGGCTTCTTTCCCACGGTGGGCGCGGGCGCGGGCCTGACCCGCTCGGGCAGCGGCGGGGGCAGCGGCGGGTCGTCGTCGTCATCGTTTTCTTCCGGCGGCAGCAACGTATCGAACCAGTATTCGCTGACCGGCAGCGTCAGCTGGGAACTGGACGTATGGGGCCGCGTGCGCCGCAGCGTCGAGTCGTCCGAGGCCAGCGCCGCGGCCAGCTTGGCTGACCTGGCCGCGACCCGCCTGAGCGCACAGGCCACGCTGGTGCAGGCCTATCTGCAACTGCGGGTGCTGGACGAGCAGAAGCGCCTGTTGGACGCCACTGTGGCGGCGTACGAGAAGTCGCTGCAGCTGACTCAAAACCGCTACAACGTGGGCGTGGCGGGGCAATCGGACGTGGCCGTGGCGCGTACGCAGGTCGAAAGCACGCGGGCGCAGTCCATCGACCTGGATTGGCAGCGTGGGCAGTATGAGCACGCGATCGCGGTGTTGATGGGCCAGGCGCCGTCGCATTTCACCTTGCCGCCGGCGACCTTCAATGTGCAACTGCCGCAGATTCCGGTGGGGCTGCCTTCCGAGCTGCTGGAGCGCCGCCCCGATGTGGCAGCTGCCGAGCGCCGCGCGGCGGCGGCCAATGCGCAGATCGGCGTGGCGCAGGCAGCCTGGTTCCCCAGCCTGACCTTGTCGGCCGACGGTGGTTTCCGCAACGGCCAGTTCGCCGAGCTGCTGACGGCGCCGGCGCGCTTCTGGTCGCTGGGTCCGGCGTTGGCGATGACCATTTTCGACGGCGGCGCGCGCCAGGCGCAGGTCGAGCAAGCCCGTGCGTCCTACGACGCGCAGGCCGCGGCCTACCGCCAGGCGGCGCTGGTCGGGCTGCGCGAGGTCGAGGACTACCTGATTCAACTGCGCGTGATGGAAAACGAACAGACCGTGCAGCGCCGCGCGCTGGAATCGGCGCGCGAATCGCTGCGGCTGATCCAGAACCAGTACAAGGCCGGCCTGGTGGACTACCTGAGCGTGGCCGTGTTGGATGCCACCGCGCTCAGCAACGAGCGCAGCGCGCTCAGCCTGTATGGCAACCGGCTGGTGGCCAGCGTGAACCTGATCGTCGCCTTGGGCGGCGGTTGGGACGGGCTGGCGGGGCCGCAGGGGGCCGCCACGGCTACCGCGCCGGGGACTGGCGGTACGCCGGCCACCGTCCCGGGCGCCGCGCCTGCCGCTACGGCAGCACCGACGCCGGCAGCGGCGCCCGTTTCCGCACCTGCCGCGCAGCCCTAGGGATAACGCCTAACCTCTCCTTAGCCCGATTGACAAGGCACGGCCCCGGGTTCCTAATGCGTCAAAAGTGACCATATGGTCACTCTGGGCGCAAGCCCGGGACGCCGCTTGCGCCAAGCCTGGCCGGCCCGTCCGCATCGCGAAGTACCGTTGCACCGGATTCCGTTTGATCAAACGAACACTTCCAATGAAGGGGAATGAGGATGGGCAGGTTTTTTCGTGCAAGGGCGGGCGGCGCGGCCGCGCGCCTGGCAGTGGCCGGGCTGGCCATGGCGGCGGGCGCAATCGCAGCCTCCGCGCCAGCCGCCGCAGCATGGCCCGAGCGGCCCATCACCCTGATCGTGCCCTTCCCGCCGGGCGGCACTACCGATATCTTCGCGCGCACCATCGCCGAACACATGCGGCCAGCGCTGGGCCAGTCCATCGTGGTCGAGAACAAGCCGGGCGCGGCCGGCAACCTGGGCGTGGCCGCCGCGACGCGCGCGCAGCCGGACGGCTACACCATCGTGCTGGGCTCGGTGGGTACCCAAAGCGTCAACCAGTTCCTGTACAGCAACATCGGCTTTGACCCGGCCACCGACCTGGTGCCGCTGGGCATGATCGCGTCCACGCCCAACGTCATGGCGGTGGCAGCGGGCTCGCCCTGGCGCACGCTGGACGACGTGATGAAGGCGGTGAAGAAAGACCCCGGCAAGTATTCCTATGCGTCGCCGGGCATCGGTTCGTCGGTGCACCTGACCGGGGCCTACTTCGAATCGATGGCCGGCCTGCAGATGCTGCATGTGCCGTTCAAGGGCTCGTCGGCCGCGATTCCCGCGGTGATCGGCGGGCAGGTCGATATCCTGATGGACAACCTGCCCAGCTCGATGGCGTCGCTCAAGGCCGGCGACCGCCTGCGGGGTATCGCGGTCACGTCGGCCGAGCGCAGCTCCGCCGCGCCTGATCTGCCCACCATGGCCGAGGCCGGCTTGCCGGGCTTTGAGGTCACGGCCTGGTCGGGCCTGTATGCGCCGCGCGGCACGCCCGCGCCGGTGGTGGACAAGCTGATCGCGGCGATGAAGCAGGCGCTGCAATCGCCCGCGTTGAAGCAGTCGCTGGCGCAGGGCGGGGCAACCCCGGGCAACCTGTTCGGCGCGGATCTCGCGGCCTTCGAAGTGAAGGAACGCGACAAGTGGGGCAAGCTGATTCAAAGCCGCGGTATCAAGGTGGATTGAGGCTGCGAGGCCGCGGCAGGCCCCGCCCTGCGTCATCGCACCCAGCGCCCGTTTTCTCGGCGCTTCACGCAGCCAGCGCGAACGCGGCAGGATCGACTGCCGGGCGCCGGCCTCGCATCAAGTCCGCCAGCATCCGCGCGCTGCCGGCGGCCAGCGTGAAGCCCAGGCCGCCATGGCCCGCATTCAGCCACAGATTGCGCCACGGCGTGGCGCCGATCAGCGGCTTGCCGTCGGGCCGTGCCGGGCGCAGGCCGGCCCAGGCTTGCGGTGCGCCGGCCGGGTTCAGGCGCGGAAAGAAGCGCGCCACATCGGCCTGCAGGCTCTGCACGCGGCGCGGATCGATCGCGGCGTCCTTGGCTCCCATGTCGACCATGCCCGCCACGCGCAGGCGCTGGCCCAACCGCGCATACACCACCTTGCGGCTGATATCGCTGATGCTGGAGACGGGCGCGATGCTGTCCGGCGTCAGGTCGTAGGTCAGGCTGTAGCCCTTGAGCGGATAGATGCGCAGGTCCAGCCCGATGCGCCGCGCCAGCGCTTGGGCGCCGATGCCGCCGGCCAGCACATAGTGGTCGGCCTGTAGATCGCCGTCGGAAGTGGAAAGCGCCACGATGCGGCCGTTTTCGGTGCGCAGGGCCGATACCGGCGTGTTGAAGTGAAAACGCACGGCGCCGGGCGCGGCCCGCAGGATGCGTTCCAGTTCGTCGCACAGGCGCAGGCAATCGCCGGCGTCTTCGGTTGGGGTGTAGATGGCGCCAGCGATGCTGGCGCCGATGTCGGCCAGCGCGGGCTCCAGGTCCAGGCAGGCCTGGCGGTCCAGCGCGCGTTGCTCGCAACCCAGCGAAGCCTGGTAGTCCATTTGCGCCAGCGCCCGGCCATAGCTGGCCGCGTCCTGGTAGACCAGCAGCTTGCCGGTGGAACTGAAATCGAATGCCGGCTGTTCGCGGCCGACCAGCTCGTGCACGCATAGACGGCTATATAGCCCCAGCGCCAGCAATTCCCGGGTGGTGGTGCGGCTTTGCGAGCGGGTGCAGGCGCGCAGGAAGTCCAGGCACCAGCGCCATTGCGCTGGGTCCAGCCGAGGGCGCCAGCGCAGCGGCGTGTCGCGGCCCAGCAGCCACGCCGGCAGCTTGGGCAGCACGGCGGGGTCGGCCAGTGGCGCGACGAAGCTGTAGCTGAGTTGGGCGCCATTGGCGCGGCTGGTGACCAGGCCCGGACCAGGGCCTGCGTCCACCACGCTGACCTGGTGGCCTTCGCGGTGCAAGGTGTAGGCGGTGGCCATGCCGACCACGCCCGCGCCGATGACGATTGTGCGCATGATGCTCCGGGGAGGGGGCGCCGCCTGCACGGCGGCGCCGGATGGAGGGGATAGCGCGCGCAGCCGGGACGGCCCGCGCGGTGCAGGTGAATCAGGCGGCCGCGCCAGCCCAGGCTGGCGTATCGAAGCCAGGCGCTGCGCGGTCGTCGCCGCGCAATAAGCGGCCGGGCCGCGCGCCGGTGGGCGCGCCGTTTTCTTCCACCAGTTGGCCGTTGACCAGCACGGCCTGGATGCCGGCGGACGGCTGCAGCGGGTCGGCAAAGGTGGCCAGGTCCACCACGGCGGCAGCGTCGAACACCACCACGTCGGCGTAGCAGCCCGCGCGCAGCACGCCCCGGTCGCGCAGGCCGAACTGGGCCGCGGTCAGGCTCGTCATGCGGCGGATCGCCTCTTCCATGCCCAGCACCCGCATTTCGCGCACATAGCGCCCCAGCACCCGTGAAAACGCACCCCACAGGCGCGGGTGCGGCCGCTGGTCATGGGGCAGGCCGTCAGAGCCGATCATCACGTGGCTGTGGCCGATGACGCGCTTGACGTCGTCTTCGTCCATCGAGAAGTAGATGGCGCCGCCGGGTGATAGTTCCTCGGCCAGGCGCTGCGGATCCTTGCCTTCGCGCGCGGCCAACTCGCGCAGGTCCACGCCCTGGATCTCGGGCCGGGTCTGCGACCAGGTCACGATGATCTTTTCGCCGGCGGGTACCCGGCGCGGCTCCAGGATGGTGGACGAGGCGGCGTAGGGGTAGACGTCCATGCCCAGCGGCTGGTCGGCGCGGGCGCGGTCGAACAGCGCCAGCGTTTCGGCGGTGCGGCCGTGGTTGTGCTTGCCGGTGACCTTGTGGTGCGACAGGATCGCCGGCACGTCGGCGGCGCGGCCGATCAGGAAGGCTTCTTCCATGGCATCGCAGACGTGGTCGGCCTCGTCGCGCAGGTGGGTGGTGTACAGGCCCTGCCAGGACGCCAGCGGCTCGGCCACCCCGATCACCTCTTCGGTGCTGGCGTGCATCGCGGTGGGGTAGTACAGGCCGGTGGACAGGCCCGCCGCGCCGGCGGCCATGGCCTGGTCCAGCGCATGGCGCATGGCGGCGATCTCGCGCTTGTCGGCGGGGCGGTCCAGGCGCTCCATGGCCGACACCCGCAGGCTGGAATGGCCCACCAGCGCCAGGCTGTTGACCGCCGCCGGGCTGGCGTCGAGGGCCGCGGCGTAGTCCTGCATGCGGGCGTACAGTTCGCCGGTGTGCTGCGCCAGCAGGTTCAATGGGGGCGGCACCGTATCGCCGGGCGCGTGCACCGGCGCCAGGCTGATGCCGCAGTTGCCGGTGATCACGGTGGTGACGCCCTGGCTGACCTTGGGCCGCATCAGCGGCGAGCCGAGCAGGGCGCGGTCATCGTGGGTGTGGCAGTCGATGAAGCCCGGCGCCACCACCCGGCCGCTCGCGTCGATGCGGCGCCGCGCCCGCCAGCCCGAGCCGTCGCCGATGGCGGCGATGCGTTCGCCGTTGATCGCCACGTCGGCGCGGCGCGCGGGGCCGCCCAGGCCGTCGGCGATCAGGCCGCCGCTGATGATGAGGTCGTATTCCTGCGGGTCGGGTTGCGCGGGCATGGGGGTGTCAGGTCTCGGTGTCGGCGGGCGGCCGGGGTTTCTTGCGGCGCGCTTCCAGGTTGGCCAGGGATTCTTGGTTGAGCGAGTCGGGAAAGCCGTGCTTGACCAGGTGTTCGAGCGCGCCATTGATGCGGTCCCAGCCTTCCTGCGTGCGCAGCGGCACGCCCAGGAAGTGGCTTTCGGTCTTGGCGCGCAGCATCAGGTACAGCACGCCCGCCAGCATCACGCTGACCACGGCGGGCGCGTCCATGTCGTCGGTCAGGCCGTCGACGCGGTCGATGAAGCCGCGCGCGGCGCGTTCGCGGCGTTCGGCCAGCGGCGCGGATACCTCGTTGCGTTCGATCAGTTCCCAGCGCCGCACCTCGCGCAGCGTCTCGTTGCCGGCCAGCGCGTCGATCTGCGCGCGCAGCATCGACAGCACCAGTTCGCCGGGGCTGCGCTGGCTGGATTCGTCGGCCGCCAGCAGGCCGGGGTTGCGGGTCCAGAAGTCCTGTTCCTGCATCCAGGCCAGCATCAGGCCGGGCATGCCGTCGAAATAGCGGTAGATCAGTTCCTTGCTGACGCCGGCGCGCTTGGCGATGGCGTTGATGCCCACGCCGCCCATGCCGGTTTCCTTGATCTGGTCTTCCAGGGCCTGCAGTATCTGGCGCTCGGTATTCTCACGTCGGGACATTGGCCGGTTCCTTCATGATGAGGAGGGAGCGGGCGGGGTCCGGCAGACCGGACACCCGACCGTCGGCCATGTCCACAACCAGTTCGCTGACGGTATGGCCGATATGCCTGCCATCTTGCCAGACTTCGCTGCCCAGGTAGACGGCATTGGCGCGCCGCCGCGTCGCCGGCAGCGACGGATCGGCCTGTTCGATGCCGGTGACGCGCAGGCGGTCGTCCACCAGCACCCGGTCGCGCGGGCCGGCGCTGATGGCCACGGGCGCGCGCAGGCTCAGGGCGCGGTAGGCGCCGACGCCGCCGGTCAGCAGGTGCCAGGCCAGATCGGCCATGGCCTCGGCCAGGGGCGGGCAGGGGAAGATCGAATTGTGCAGGACCGCCAGCCGGCAGGCGCCGTCGTCGCGCCAGGCCTGTCCCTGGTCGGGCCGGCGCGCCACGCGGGCGCTGTTGCCCCAGGCCAGTTGGCCCGCCGCGGACAGCGCGATCAGGCCGGCGTCGACTTCCGGATGGGCCCGCAGCACCTCGGCCACGGCGACCCCCGCGGCCTCGCCCGCCGCCAGGCGTCGCAGCACGGCCTGGTTCAGCGGCACGCCGTCGGCGCCGGGCCGGTTGGGCAGGCGGTGGCCGGTCACCAGGCCGACCCCGTCGGCGCCGGGCAGGAACTGCGCCAGCGGTTCGGGGCGGTCGGGGCCGCTTTCGATCAGGGCGGCATGGCGCGCCCGCAGCCAATCCGGCGGCAGGTCCAGCGCGGTCACGCCGCCGCGCTGGACGGTCGCGTGCCGCGCGCGGCCCTGCTCGTCCAGCACCGCGAACACGGCGAAGCCGCCGATGGCGCCGTGCCCCAGCAGCTCGGCGCCCAGGGCGGCGGCGCGTACCGCCGCGCCGGCGTTCGGTCCGTAAGCCGCGATGCCGATGGTCATGCCTGGTTCCTAGTCCGTGTTGCTCGTCACGGGATCGACGATGTTCAGGTTGGTGATGAAGCGCTGGAACAGCATGGCCAGCGCCAGCGGCGGCAGGGCGGCCAGCATGCTGGCGGCGGCGAACAGCCCCAGGTCGGCGCGAAAGCCCGGCATCAGCGGCGACAGGCCCAGCAGCGCCGCCGACAGCGTCTGCGCCGAGGTGCCGCCGGTCAGCACGATGGCGAACAGCAGGTCGTTCCAGCCCACCAGGAAGGCGATGATGAAGGCCGCCGCGATGCCCGGCAGCGCCATCGGCAGCGTCACGTGCCGCAGCATCTGCCAGCGGGTGCAGCCGTCCATGCGCGCGGCCCGTTCGATCTCGACCGGCAGCGAGGCGAAATAGCCCATCAGCACCCACGACAGCAGCGGGATCACGGCGGTCAGGTAGACGATCCACAGCCCGAACAGGCTGCCGGCCAGGCCGATGGCGGCGAAGAACACGTAGTAAGGAATCAGCAGCGCGATCGGCGGCAGCGTGCGCGAGGCCAGCAGCACGTACAGCAGCGGTCCCTTGAACGGAAACTCGAAGCGCCCCAGCACGTAGCCGGCCAGCGTGGCGATGGCGGTGCCGGCGGCCGCGGCCGGCAGCGCCACCAGCGCGCTGTTGACGAAGCCGGCCATGATGGCGCGGGTCTGGCCGCCGAAGATCGAATCGGAACTGGACAGGCCCAGCACCCGCAGGTAGTTCTCGAAGGTGTAGCCGCCCGCATGGTGCGCCACCCCCATGATGATGGCCGACTCGTCCATGAACGAGGCCTTCAGCGTCCAGTACAGCGGGAACAGGCACCAGAACGCCACCAGGGCCACGCCCGCGCCCACCAGCCAGGGGCGCCAGCCTTCGCCGGCCACGCGGGCCGCGTCATTGCGCATGGTTGCCTCCTTGCGGGCGCTTCTTGCGGATCAGCATGAAGTAGGCGGTGGCCAGCAGCAGCGACAGCACCGTCAGCAGGAACGCGGCGGCCGAGGCCAGGCCGTACTTCGAGAACTCGAAGTTGTAGCGGAAGATCAGCAGCGGCAGGATCTGCGTCGACGTGCCGGGCCCGCC
Organism: Achromobacter xylosoxidans; assembly: GCA_040396375.1. Taxonomy (GTDB): domain Bacteria; phylum Pseudomonadota; class Gammaproteobacteria; order Burkholderiales; family Burkholderiaceae_B; genus Achromobacter; species Achromobacter xylosoxidans_D. The sequence continues at coordinate 9,830 of JBEBOQ010000033.1, read as the reverse complement.
GCGCGTCAGCGAGAACAGCAGGTCGAATTGGCGCACGGCCTCGACCGTCATCACCACCAGCACGATCAGCGTGGTGTGCTTCAGGTGCGGCAGCGTGATGTAGCGAAAGCGCGCCAGGGGGCCTGCGCCGTCCACCCGCGCCGCGCGGTACAGGTCGCGCGGAATGGTCTGCAACGCTGCCAGGTAGAAGAAGCTGCCCAGCGGCGCGATGTGCCACACGAACGCCAGCGCCACCCAGAACAGCGCCCAGTCACTGCCCAGCCAGACGGTGCCCGGGCCGGCCAGCCCCAGCGGCGTCAGCAACCCGGTCAGGGCGCCGAAGCTGGGGTTCAGCAGGAACGAGAACACCGTGGCCGTGACGACCTGCGACATGGCCCATGGCAGCAGCGCCAGGCCGCGCACCAGGCCACGCAGCGGCATCTCTTCGTTCAGCACCAGCGCGATGCCCAGCGCCGCCACGAAAGACCCCACCACGCACATCGCCACGAAGCCCAGGCTGCGCCAGATGGCGTCGGTGACGGCGGGGTCGGACAGCACTTCGCCGTAGAGATCGACGCCGACGAATTCCTCGGTCCGCAGGATCGCGTTGGTGTCGTGCAGGCTCAACCAGAACGAATAGCCCAGCGGCACGCCGATAATGATCGTGTTCAGCGCGTACACCGCGATGATGACCGTCATCGCGAAGCGCAGGTCCGACATCTCCTTGCCGCCGCGGGCGGCGCGCGGCGCGGACGTATGCGGCAGGCTGGCGGCGCTCATGTGCGCGGCTCCTCGCCGCCGTGCACGCGCAGGCCGGCGGCGTCGAACAGGTACAGGCGGGCCTCGGGCAGCGCTAGCGCGATGGGTGCGCCGACCTCAAAGCGGCGTTCCGGCGGTAGCCGTGCGCGCAGGCGCGGGCCGTCTTCGCCCGCCGTGACCACGTCGATGAACTGGTCCGGGCCCACCGGCTCCACCGCCCAGACGTGGCCTTGCAGCAGCAGGCCGTCGCCGGCCAGCGGCGCGGGCGCCATGGCTTCCGGCCGGATGCCGAGGGCGGCCTGGCTGCCGGCGGGCAGCCCGCGCGCGGCTGCGGCCAGCGCGGGCGGCAGCACGTAGGTGCCGCCGGCGGTGCGCAGCGCCGGCGCGCCGTCTTGCGCTTGCAGCGTGCCGCGCAGGAAATTCATGCCGGGGTTGCCAATGAAGTCCGCCACCTCCATGCTGGCCGGCCGGCGATAGATGGTGTCGGGGTCGGCGAACTGCAGCAGGTTGCCGCCCGACATCACCGCGATGCGGTCGGCCAGCGTCATGGCTTCGACCTGGTCGTGGGTGACGTAGATGAAGGTCGCGTTCAGGCTGCGATGCAGGCGCTTGAGCTCGACCCGCATGTCGGTGCGCAGCTTGGCGTCCAGGCTGGACAGCGGCTCGTCGAACAGGAACAGGTCGGGGTCGCGCACCACCGCGCGACCGATCGCCACGCGCTGGCGCTGGCCGCCGGACAGTTGGTAGGGCTTGCGGTCCAGCATCGATTCGACCCGCAGCAGCGCGGCCGCGCGGTCGACGCGGCTGCGCACTTCGGCGGCCGGCATCTTCTGCATGCGTAGCGGAAAACCGATGTTCTCGCGCACGGTCATGTGGGGATACAACGCGATGCTCTGGAACACCATGGCTACGTTGCGCCGGTGCGGCGGCACCTGGTCCACCCGCCGCTCGTCGATGCGGATCTGGCCGCCGGTGGGCGTATCCAGCCCCGCGATCATGTTCAGCGTGGTGGTCTTGCCGCAGCCCGAGGGCCCCAGCAGCACCACGAATTCGCCGTCACGGATGTCCAGGTCCAGTGAGCGCACCGCCGTGAAGCGGGTGTAGGACTTCTCTATGCCTTGCAGGGAGACGCTGGCCATATCAACTCCGCTTCAGGATCTTGGCGTACTTCTTGTACAGGCCATCCCAGCGCGCCCGCAGCTCGGTGGCCACTTGCGCGGGTGTGCGGGTGCCCTTGATCAGCATGTCCTGCGCGATCATCTCGTGCATGCCGGTGTCCCATTCCTGGTACCAGGGCGCCTTCAGGATGTTGGCGGCCACGGCCTTTTCGCGGCCTTCGAACAGCCACTGATAGACCTGGTCCTTCTGCGCCGGGTACATCCATTTCATGATGGCGGCGCGGCTGTCGGGGTCGCGATACAGCTCGGGGAAGGGCACTTCCAGGTTGGCTTTGGCGATCCAGTTCTTGTGGGTGGTCAATTGGCCGGCGCGGTCGCGGTAGCCGAAATACTTGACCAGTTCCCACAGCGCGGCCTGCTCGGCGTCGCTGCGCTTGCGGGTCGACATGCAGAGCAGCGCGTGGCCCACCAGCACGGTGTCGTGGGTAGCGCCGGGCACCACCGGGTTATAGCTGGAGTATTCGGCGATCTGGCTCTTGGTCGGATCGTTGTAGTTGAAGCTGTAGTAGTCGATGTTCAGGTGGAAAGCGTGTTGACCTTTCATCCACGAACTGGACGTTTCGGTGCCCGACCAGGTCAGCACGGCGCGCTGCACCAGCTCGTCGTCCCACCAGCGTTTCCAGTCGGTCAGCACCTTCACCAGCGGCGTGTCGGGCCCGAAGGTGGCGCGCAGCTCGCCGTCCACGAAGCGTTCGCCCTCGGCGAAGCACTGCGCGATCAGCGCCCACGGCAGCCCGGTCCAGGCGTTGTACCAGGGCATCAGCATGGGGTGCTCGGCCAGCCCTTTTTTCTTGATCTCACGCGCCTGCTTTTCGACGGTGGCCCAGTCCTGCGGGTAGTCGGCGGCGTTGGCGGTGCCGCCGAACCCGGCCTCGCCCAGCATCTTTTCATTGCGGAACAGCGCGTAGGGGCCGCCGTTGTAGTAGGTCAGGCCCAGGTAGCGGCCGTCGGTCGCCTTGGCGTCGTCGACGATGCCGGGAAACATCTGCTTCTGGATGTCGGCGAGGCCCGGCATGTCGTCGATGGGGCGGATCCAGCCCGCCGCGTACCAGCGCGATGCCTGACCGCGCTGGGCGTAGAACAGGTCCAACGGCGCCTTGGCCGCCAGTTGGGTTTCCAGCACCGCGGCGTAGTCGCCGGGGATGGGCGACAGGTTCACCGGCACGCCGCTTTCCTGGGTGAAACGGGCCGCGCCTTGCTGCACGATTTCGCTGCCCCAGGGCCAGAAAGCGAAGGTCAGGGGTGACGCCTGCTGCGCCAGCGCCCGCAGGGGCCAGCCGCCGGCAGCCAGCCCGGCCGCGCCGGCCAGGCCTGCGGCGCTGCGCAGGAGGAAGTCGCGACGGTCCAGGCCGGTGGCGCTTGGGACGGCGCCGGCATGGGGATCGGGAAAAGGGTGCTGGGGCATGCTGGACTTCCTTGTTGTGGAGACGACGACAAAGAAACGGTGCAGCAAAAACGGTGCAGCAAAAACAGTGCGACGAGCGCGCGGCGCTGACGCGGCGGCAGTGGCCGGCCAGATGGCAACGCGATATGTGACTATGTGGTCACATGAGGGATGAAGATATTGCTTTCGCGCAGGGGCCAGCAAGGGGGGAGTTTCCCTAGGCACCCTGCAAAGCGCGGTTGAATCGATACGCTTTCGGCGGAGGGAAAGCGGGCACGCCCAAGCGGGGCGTAGTGGGCCGGCGCGCAGGGCGCCGGCCAATGGGCGTCAGATCAGCCCGCGGATTCCGGCGATGCCATGCGCGCCGTGGCGCAAGGCCTGCGACACGGTCTGGGTGGATTGCCCGCCCAGCGCGAAGACCGGAATGCCAGCGTCGCGGTTGCCTTCGACAAAGCCTTCCCAGCCCAGCACCTGCGCGCCAGGATGGCTGGGCGTATCCAGCACGGGGCCCAGCACCGCGAAGTCAGCGCCCAGTTCGCGCGCATGCACGACCTGGGCGTTGTCGTGGGTAGACACGCCGACCAGCGCGCCGGCCGGCAGGTCGGGGCGGGTGGCCAGGCGAGCGGCATCGGCGCTGCGCAGATGCACGCCGTCCGCTTCGCGCCACCAGGCTGCCGGGTGGGCGCTGTTGACCAGCACTCGAGCCCCCGCGGCGCGGCAGCGCTTGACGATCTGTTGCAGCGCATCATGCAGCGAGGCCGAGGCCGCGCCATCCGGCCATTGCGGTTCACGCAGTTGCACCAGCTTGACGCCACGCGCCAAGGCCGCGTCCAGCCGGCCCAGGAAGGCCGACAGGCCGGCCCGCGAGCCGATCGAACTGATGCCGTAGGCCGTGGGCAGCTGCAGCCAGCGTAGCGGCGGCAGGGTGGCGGGCAGCAGGTCGCCGACGGCCGCGGCATGGGCCGGGTCGACCCATTCCAGGCGCTGGTTCTCCAGGCTGCGCGGCTCGCCTTCCCAGGCGGTGACGTGGCAGAACGCCAGGCGCACCGTGGTGTGGGGGTAGGCGTGCACATAGGTCACCCACGGCCGCGATTGCGTTACGCGGATGCCGATCTCTTCTTGCAGCTCGCGCGCCAGGGCTTGCAGCACGGTTTCGCCGGGCTCCAGCTTGCCGCCGGGTAGTTCCCACCAGCCCGACCAGGGCTTGCCTTCGGGCCGTTGGCCCAGCAGCAGCATGCCGTCCGGGCGCAGGATCAAGCCGGCAGCGACATCGATGATCTTGTCAGACATGGCGGGCCGCCCAGTCGCGAGCAAATTGGTAGGCGACGCGGCCCGAACGCGAACCGCGTTCGATCGTCCATTGCAGCGCCTCGGTGCGCGACGGCTCGATCTGCGCTTCGGGGCAGCCCAGCTCGCGCAGCCAGTGGTAGACGATGTCCAGGTAGTCGTCCTGCTTGAAGGGGTAGAACGACAGCCACAGGCCGAAGCGCTCGGACAGCGAGATTTTTTCCTCGACCGTTTCGCCGGGATGGATCTCGCCGTCGGGCTGGTGCTTGGCCGCCAGGTTCTCGCTCATGTATTCCGGCATCAGGTGGCGCCGGTTGGAGGTGGCGTAGATCAGCACGTTGTCGCCCGAGGCCGACACCGAGCCGTCCAGCACCGACTTCAGGGCTTTATAGCCGGCTTCGCCTTCTTCGAACGACAGGTCGTCGCAGAACACGATGAAGCGTTCGGGACGGGCAGCTACCAGTTCGACGATGTCGGCCAGGTCGCCCAGGTCGGACTTGTCGACTTCGATCAGGCGCAGGCCGCGGTCGCCATAGGCGGCCAGCATGGCCTTGACCAGCGAGCTCTTGCCGGTGCCGCGGGCGCCGGTCATCAGCACGTTGTTGGCCGGCTTCTTGGCGATGAACTGCAGGGTGTTGCGGTCGATGGTGGCCTTCTGGCGTTCGATGTGCTGCAGGTCCTGCAGATCGATGGTGGCCACGTGGCGCACGGCGTCCAGCCAGCCGCGCGAACCGCGCTTGCGCCAGCGGAACGCGTGCGCGTTCCAGTCGATGTCGGGCGGGGCGGGCGGCAGCCAGGCTTCAAGCTGGGCCAGCACGCGCTCGGCGCGTTGGATGAGGGTGGTGAATTCGTTTGCGGTCACGGTGTAGTCCTGGGAGAGCGAACGGGCGGGCCCTGGCGTCGGGCCCGCAGCGCATTCGCGGGCATCGTCGGGAGAGGGGCGCGTTCCGCCGCAAGGCGTCCTGGAACGCGCGCCGCTCAACGGTTGTCACCGACCGGGGCCGCGGTGATGCCGCGGGCCGCCGGGGGGCAGTGACAGGCGATGGGTAAGGCACAGCCACTGGATTTCACTGCTGCCGCCTGCCGCAGCCGGGGTCAGCCGGGCGGCGGGCGGGGGTAAAGCGATCAGGAACGGTAATCGGCGTTGATCGTCACGTACTCATGCGAGAAGTCGCAGGTGTAGACGGTGTCATTGACCTGGCCGCGGCCCAGCGCGATGCGGACCACGATTTCGGCCTGCTTCATGACGCGTTGGCCATCGGCTTCCTGGTAGTCGGGATTGCGGCCGCCACCGGTAGCGACCAGCACGTCGTCCAGCCACAGGCGGATGTGCGACACGTCCATGTCGTCGATGCCGGCGTAGCCCACCGCGGCCAGGATGCGGCCCAGGTTGGGGTCCGAGGCGAAGAAGGCGGTCTTGACCAGCGGCGAGTGGGCCACGGCGTAGGCCACCTTGAGGGCTTCCTCGGTGCTGCCGGCTTCCTCGACGCGGATGGTCATGAACTTGGTGGCGCCTTCGGCGTCGCGCACGATCTTCTGCGCCAGTTCCAGCGCGGCGGCGGTCAGGGCCTCGCGCACGGCGGCGTAGGCGGCGTCGGATTCGGCATTGACCTCGACGCCCGACTTGCCGGTGGCGACGATGATGAACGAGTCATTGGTGGAGGTGTCGCCGTCCACGGTGATGCGGTTGAACGAGGCGTCGGCGATCTCGACCGCCAGCTTGCGCAAGAGCGGCTGGGCGATGCCGGCGTCGGTGGCCAGGAAGCTCAGCATGGTCGCCATGTTGGGGCGGATCATGCCGGCGCCCTTGCTGATGCCGGTGAAGGTGACGGTCTTGCCGTCGATCTGGACGCGGCGCGACGAGATCTTGGGCAGGGTGTCGGTGGTCATGATGCCGTGCGCGGCGCTGGACCAGTGGTCGGCGCCCAGGTCGGCGATGGCGCCGGGCAGGCCCGCGAACAGGCGGTCCAGGGGCAGCGGCTCGAGGATCACGCCGGTCGAGAACGGCAGCACCTGCGCGGCGGGCACGCCCAGCAGGCGGCCGAGTTCAACGCAGGTGTCCTGGGCTTTCTTCAGGCCTTCGGCGCCGGTGCCGGCGTTGGCGTTGCCGGTGTTGATGACCAGCGCGCGGATCGGGCCGCCGTCGGCCAGGTGGGCCTGGCAGACCTGCACGGGGGCGGCGCAGAAGCGGTTGCGGGTGAACACGCCGGCCACGCTGCTGCCTTCGGCCAGGCGGAATACGGTCAGGTCGCGTCGGTTGGCTTTGCGGATGCCGGCCTCGGTGACGCCGATTTCAACGCCGGCAACAGGGAAAATTTCGGACTCGGAGGGGATCTGCAGGTTAACGGCCATGACTTCGTCTCATGAATGAGCAGGACGGAATCGCCGCCAGGGCTAGGCGGCGCGCGGGGGAAAGCTTCGTATTATCCCACTGCTTTGCGACAGGGGGAGGGCGGCGCCCGAAAGCCCCCTGTCAGGGAGCGGTGCGCATGGACGCGACGTCGAGCACCCCGGCGTCGCGGTTGGACAGGATGCTGCGCACGGTGCCGTCGGGCGCTTGCAGCACCGACATGCCCGCGGCGATCTCCTTGCCGTCGGCCTGGCGGGCCGAGCGGCCGCGCGAGGGCGAAAACAGCAGGTCGCCGGCCTGGACGCCGGGCACACGCGGGCCGGCGGTCAGCATGCGGGTGCCGGTGGGGTAGGTGATGGCGCCCAGCGTGCTCTCGCGCGCCAACAGGCCTTCGAATGTCAGCAGGCGGCGTTGGGCGTCCAGGGTCATGTCCACTTTCAGCAGCGGCATCCCGGCCACCGTGAAAGGGTCGCTGCCTTCGGCGCTGAGCCGCCAGCGCGGCGCCGGGCTGGCCGGATCCGGGGCGGTGGCGCGGGCGGCGTCGTCGACCTTGAGCCAGACGCCGGCCGGCACCGGCTGCTGGTTCAGCGTGTTGCCGATGGCCAGGTGGCAACTGGCGAAGTGCGGCTTGCCGCCCAGCATCACGAATTCGACTCGGTGGCCGTGGCCGCAGAGCCAGCCGTCCTGGGCCTGGTCGCGGGCGATCTCGACCGACAGGGTTTCGGGTTGCCGGGCGGTGGCCGGGTAATGGAACAAGCGGGTGGCGCCAAGGCCCTGCACCGACGCCAGGTGGCCGTCGGGGAAGGTGGCGCGGTCGAACGAGGCCAGGTCGTCGGGGGCGGCCACGCGCAGCACCGTGCCGGCGGGCATGTCCACGCCCGCCAGCCGGGTGGGCTGGTTCAGCACCCGGTTCAGGCTGGCATCCAGCCGGGCTTCGCGCTGGGCGGCAAGCCATTGGCTGAGCTGCTGGTAGGGGAAGATGCCGCCGATCACGGCCAGGAAGGCCAGCAGGATCGCGCCGCCGCGCCGGTGTTCGCCCAGCCACAGCCTGGCGCCGCGGCTGGTGGCCAGCACGGCCAGCCAAGTCAGCAGCGTGGACAGGCAGGCCAGCGAGACCACCATCAACACGTAGAAATTACCGCCAGGAAGAGATACCGGAATCATGGCGGCAATTATGCGCCAAACCGATGCCGTTTTCCGGCGCGGCGAACTGCCGATCGGGCCGGGTGCCAGGGCGTCTCGCGCTGCTGGCCGGCGCCGCATGGCGCCGGCCAGGGCCTGGCTGTAGGCCGGCCCTAGCCCTTGGCCGCTGCCGAGCGGGTCGCCACGACCTGCAGCTTGAGCTCGCCCAGCGCCTGGAACAGCGCGTTGCGGCTGGCCTCGGGCAGCTCGCCGAACATGGACTTGACCCACGACTCGTGGGCCCGCGCCATCTTGGCGAAGCTCTTCTTGCCTTGCGGCGTCAGCTTGATGAGCGAGCTGCGGCGGTCGGATTCAACCTTGGTGCGCACCACCAGGCCTTCTTTTTCAAGCTGGTCGGTGATGCCGGTGATATTGCCGTTGGTCACCATCATGTGGCGCGACAGCTCGCCCATCTTCATGCCCTTGGGCGCGCGCTGCAATTGTGCCATCAGGTCGAAGCGGGGCAGGGTGGTGTCGAACTCATTGCGCAGCCGGCTGCGGATCTCGCCTTCGATGAGATTGGCGCAGGTCAGCATGCGCAGCCACAGGCGCAGCGCGTGGTGATCGTCGGGGGCGGCGCGGGATTCCAGGTCGGGGGCGTCTGTCATGGTCGGGAGGTTACCGGGAATGCGTGGAGAGGTCTGTATTCGTGAGTCACTGGTAAAAACCCTAGACTTGTTTTGCCGGATACTTTAAACCTAAACTATGAACCACGCCAGTTCTCCCCTTGCCGTACCACGGGATCGGCTGCTGCGGGCGCCGGTCTGACGCGCCGCCTGAACGGGCCGGCAGGCCGGGCATAGAAGTCCTTCGAATCGCAATCCCAGAAAAACACCCTCTGCGCGGCTCGCGCACGGAGCACACCACCATGCGTTTCATCACTTCCCTCGTTGCCGCCGCCGCGTTGGTTCCGGCACTGGCGCATGCCGATCCGGTCAAGGTCGGCATCGCGAATGACATTTCCGGCCCGTTCTCGGCCCTGGGCGCCGAAGCCCGCGACGGCTTCAACCTGGCCATCAAGCAACTGGGCAGCAAGCTGGGCGGCCAGCCCGCCGAATTCCTGCAGACCGACATGGGCGGCAACCCCGACCAGGCCCGCCAATTGGTCACGCGCTACATCCAGCGCGACAAGGTCGACTTCTTCACCGGCCCGATCGGCTCGAACGTGGCGCTGGCCGTTGGCCCCGCGCTGTTCGCGGCCAAGGTGCCCTACCTGTCCAACAACCCGGGCCCCAGCCAGTTCGCCGGCGCCCAGTGCAATAACTACTGGTTCGGTTCGTCCTACCAGAACGACGCCTTCCATGAAGCCGCCGGCAAGGTTGCCGCCGACCGCGGCTTCAAGAAGATGTTCATCATGGCCCCGGACTACCCGGCGGGCAAGGATGCGCTGACCGGCTTCAAGCGCGGCTACAAGACCGCCCCGGGCGACGAGGTCTACACCAAGCTCGGCCAGATCGACTACGCCGCCGAACTGGCGCAGATCCGCGCTGCCAAGCCGGACGCCGTCTATATCTTCCTGCCGGGCGGCATGGGCATCAACTTCGTCAAGCAGTTCGTCTCGGCCGGCCTGTCGCAAAGCGTCAAGCTGATCGGCCCGGGCTTCTCGGCCGACGAAGACGTGATCCAGGCCGTGGGCGAGCCGATGCTGGGCATGTACAACACCGCGCAGTGGGCGCATGACCTGGACGTGCCGCAGAACAAGGCCTTCGTC
>JBEBOQ010000032.1:0-47569 GCA_040396375.1 Achromobacter xylosoxidans | reverse complement strand
CGGCGAACAAACCCATCGCCACCGGCTCGCACTGCGACACCGTGCCCAGCGGCGGCCGGTTCGACGGCATCATCGGCGTGCTGGCCGGCATCGAAGTGGCCCACACACTGCAAGAGCACGGCATCACGCTGGAGCATGACTTCGAAGTCATCGACTTCCTGTCCGAAGAACCCAGCGACTACGGCATTTCCTGTGTCGGCAGCCGCGCGCTCAGCGGCCAACTCAGCGCCGACATGCTGGCCGCCCGCAACGCCGACGGCGAAACCTTGGCCCAAGGCATCGCCCGCATCGGCGGCGATCCCACCGCCCTGAACGCGCCCTTGCGCGGCGCCCATGGCACCGCCGCCTTTGTCGAACTGCATATCGAACAAGGCCCCGTGCTGGAAAGCCGCCACCTGCCCATTGGCGTGGTCACCAACATCGTCGGCATCCGCCGCGTGCTGATCACGGTCGAAGGCCAGCCCGACCACGCCGGCACCACGCCCATGGACATCCGCCGCGACGCCCTGGTGGGCGCGGCCCGCATCATCGACGCCGCCAGCCGCCAGGCCAGCGCCGCCAGCGGCAATCCGCACTACGTGGTCGCCACCGTCGGCAAGCTCGCCATGACGCCCAACGCCGCCAACGCCGTGCCCGGCCGCGTCGAACTGACGCTGGAAATGCGCAGCGACAGCAACGCCGTGCTGGACGCTTTTCCGGAAACCCTGATGGCCGGGGTGGCTGACGACCTGAAGGCGCTGCGCCTGACTGCCGGCTTCACGCAGCTGAGCCGCGCCCAGCCCACCGACTGCACGCCGCTCGTGATGGACGCGGTCCAGGCGGCCGCCGATCAGCTCGGCTATGCCAACATGCGCCTGCCCAGCGGCGCGGGCCACGACGCGGTCTACATGGCGCCCACCGGCCCCATCGGCATGATCTTCATCCCCTGCCTGAACGGCCGCAGCCACTGCCCCGAAGAATGGATCGAACCCGCCCAACTGCTGGACGGCACCCGCGTGCTGTACCAGACCGTACTGGAACTGGACCGGGTACTGTCTCGCTAACGTTTGCGCCAACCAGGACGATATTGACGCCATGGAACAGATAGAACTGAACGACAGCACAGCCGACCGCTACCTGCTGGACACCCCCGGGCTGACGCTGCTGGTGTTCCACAGCCGCACCTGCGCCACCTGCCGCATCGCGCGCGAGCAACTGCCCAAACTGGACCTGCCGGTCGAACGCGTGTGCTGGGTCGATGCTGGCGACAACGGCGGCCTGGTCCAGCGCTACGAGGTCTTCCACCTGCCCGCCATGTTCGTCACGCGCGACGGCGCCTTCTTCGGCCCGGTGCAATCCACCCTGGCCGAATGGGACCTGCGCCAGCAGATCGGACTGGCGCTGGACAGCTACCCCGCCGAACTGCCTTGAGGCGGCCCGCGTCATGACACCGTTGCGCCGCCCGCTGGATTCGCTGGCCACCAGCGTCATGTTGCTGCTGTGCATCTGCTGGGGTTTCCAGCAGATCGCCATCAAGCTGGTGGCCACCGATATTTCACCGATCATGCAGGTGGGCCTGCGCTCCGCATTCGCGGCCTTGGTGCTGGCCGTCGTCGTCTGGCGCAGCGAAGGCGCGCGCGCGCTGCGCGACGGCACGCTGGGCGCCGGCCTGCTGGTGGGCCTGCTGTTCGGCCTGGAATTCCTGGCCGTCGCGCAGGGGTTGATGTACACCACAGCCTCGCACATGTCGGTGTTCCTCTACACCGCACCCATCTTCACCGCGCTGGGCCTGCATTGGGGCATGCCCGAAGAACGCATGACACCGCTGCAATGGCTGGGCGTGGCGGTGGCGTTCGGCGGCATCGCCGTGGCATTCTTGGGCAATGGCCATCCGCAAGCCGGCGGCAGCGACATGCTGCTGGGCGACGGGCTGGGCCTGTTGGCAGGCTCGTTATGGGGCGCCACCACGGTGGCGATCCGGCGCACCGCGCTATCGGAAGCCGCGCCGTCCAAGACCCTGTTCTATCAGATGGCGGTGGCCGCCGTGCTGCTGCTGGGCTACGCCGCGGCCACCGGCAACGCCGCCATCCGCTACACGCAGTCAGCCATGCTGAGCGTGGCGTTCCAGTCGGTGGTGGTGGCGCTGTCCAGCTACCTGGCGTGGTTCTGGCTGCTGCGCCGCTACCTGGCGTCGCGCCTGTCCATCCTGTCGTTCATGACGCCGCTGTTCGGCGTGTCGTTTGGCGTGCTGATCCTGGACGAACCGCTGGACGGCGCCTTCGTCGCAGGCGCCGCGATGGTGCTGGCCGGGATCTCGCTGGTCAGCGGCGCGGGCTTGCTGCGGGAAAAGCTGCGGCGTCCGCGCTAACTTTTCTTGGCGCCCAGGTTCAGCACGATCAACGCCGCCCCCGCCAGCACCAAGGCAAAGCCCCACCAGTCGGCCGCGGCAGGACGGTCGCCCACCAGCGCCATCGCGCCCAGCACCCCCACCACCGGCACCATCAGCGTGGTCAGCGCCGCCACCGTGGCGCTGACCCGTTCGCTCAGCACGAACCACAGCCAGTACGCCACCGCCGTGCCCAGCACGATATGGAAGGTCAGCGCCGCCGCCACCCGGCCGTCCCAGCCTTGCCGCGGAAACGACTCGCCCGCCAACAGCACGCCGGCCAATGCGCAGGCCGCGCCCACCGCCAACTGCCAGGCGGTGATCACGATGCGGTGCCCGGCCACCGGCCAGCGCTTCAGGTAGACCGTACCGGCGGCCCACCCGAAAGCGGCGGTCAGCGGAAACACCAGGCCGCGCGCGGCGGCCAGATCGTGTTCGCCGAAAACGGCGCGCAGCACCGGCCAGGCCAGCACCGCCACGCCCAACCCGCCCAGCAGCAGCGCCAGCCCGCGGCGGCGATCCAGGCGTTCGCCCAGTACCGCCCAGGCCAGCAGGGCCGACATCATCGGCATGGTGAAGGTCAGCACCGCCGCGCGCGACGTGCTGGTGCTGAGCTGCGCCCAGGCCACCGCCAGGTTGAACACCGCCACGGCCAGGATGCCGCCCACCACAATGCCCAGCCACGAGCCGCGCGGCGGCAACAGCGGCAGCCGCTTGGCCCGCGCCAGTGCCAGCAGCAGCAACGCGCCGCTGCCCAGGCCCAACAGGCGCAGGGTGAACGGCGGGCAGATGGACAGCACGATCTTCACCGCCGGCCAGTTCAGGCCCCAGAACAGGGCCAACGCAACAGGGATCAGGCGCACGCGGCCTTTTCCTGGGCGATCAGGTCCGCCAGGCCTTGGCGCTGGCCGCCTTCGGCATCGAAATTGTCGGGGCTGAGCCAGCGCTCGTAGGCGGCGCGCAGGGCCGGCCATTCGCTGTCGATGATCGAGAACCAGGCCGTGTCGCGGCTGCGGCCGCGGTACACGATGGCTTGGCGGAAGATACCTTCGAATTGGAAACCCAGGCGGGCGGCGGCGGCGCGCGACGGCGCGTTCAGGCTGTCGCACTTCCATTCATAGCGGCGATACCCCAGTTCGTCGAACACCCGGCGCATCAGCAGGTACTGGGCTTCGGTGGCGATGCGGGTACGCTTGAGCAGCGGCGAAAACGCCACGTGACCCACTTCGATCACGCCATGATTCGGTTCGATGCGCATCAGCGACAGCGAGCCCACGGCGCGGCCGCTGGCCAGGTCGATGACGGCGTGGTGCAGCGGGTCGCTGCCTGGCTGCGCCTGATGCTGTTCGGCGAACTTGCGATAGGACGCCTCGTCGGGGAACGGGCCGGCGGTCATGTAGGTCCAGTCGCTGCCGTCCGGCGCCTGGCTGAAGGCGTGGAACAGGTCGGCCGTGTGGCGCTCGGCCGACAGGGGCTCCAGCCGGCAATAACGGCCCACGATGGGCGTCACCGGCGGACGCGGGCGCGGCGTCCAGTCAGGCAAGTCGGGGCCGACGGGTTGTTGGAATGCATTGACGCGGGGTTGCATGCTGCGGACCTCATCCAGGTTGGAAAACGCCGCCGGCGATGGCGACGCAAGCAGGGCCGTTGCAATTGCATGAGCCCTGGCATGTCCTCACGATATCGAAATCGTGGCATGATAAAAAGCACCACGATCCCTGAATTTAATAGAGCCATGATAGACGGTGCCGGTTTGTTGTCCAGCCCCCTGGCGCGCGGACCCGGCGCACTGCCGCGCCAGCGCCAACTGATCCAGCGCCTGAAGCAGGCCATCCTGGCCGGCCAGTTGCCGGCGGGCGGCAAGCTGCCCGCCTCGCGCGTGCTGGCCGACGAGCTGGCGATTTCGCGCAACACCGTGCTGATCGCCTATGAACAACTGACGGCCGAAGGCTACGTCATCGCCGACCGCCAGGGCACCCGGGTCGCGCCGCTATCCGCCGCTGCGGCCAGCGCCGCCAAGCAGGCCATGCCGCCCGCCGCCCCCGCTTTTCGCACCGCCCAGCGGCTGTCGCGCATCGTGGCCACCCGCGCCCCCAACGATGGCGCGCTGCCGCTCACCCCCGGCACGCCGGCGCTGACGCAATTTCCCATCAACGCGTGGCGCCGCGCGCAAGACCGTGCGCTGCAGGCCGCCCCCGCCGCCACGCTGGGCTACGGCCCGCCCGTGGGCGAACCGGCGCTGCGCGAAGCCATCGCCCAGTACCTGCGCGTGTCCCGAGGCGTGCGCTGTGACGCGCAGCGCATCGTCATCACTGAAGGCGCGCAAGGCGCCCTGGCGCTGTGCGTGCAACTGCTGACCAACCCGGGCGACACCGCCTGGCTGGAAGAACCCGGCTACCGAGGCGCCAAGGCCGCCTTCCATGCGGGCGACCTGAACGTCGTGGCCATGCGGGTGGACGCCGACGGCCTCGCCATTGCTGAAGACGCCTGGGACAAGCAGCCGCCGCGCCTGATCCAGACCACGCCCACGCATCAGTACCCCACTGGCGCCGTACTGTCGCTGGCGCGCCGGCTGGACCTGCTGGAACGGGCCCGGCTTGCCGGCGCCTGGATCATCGAAGACGACTACGACAGCGAATTTCGCCATCAGGGCGAACCGATTGCCGCCATGCAGGGCCTGCTGCCCGACGCGCCAGTGCTGTATGTGGGTACCTTCAGCAAGACCATGTTCCCTGCCCTGCGCCTGGGTTTCCTGGTGCTGCCACAAGCGATATCCGAACCGGCGATGCCGTCGATCGTCGAGATGCTGCGCGGCGGGCACCGGCTGGAACAATTGACCATGGCCGCCTTCATCGAAAACGGCCAGTTTTCGCGTCATCTGGGCCGTATGCGGCGGCTGTACCGTGACCGCCAGGCCGCGCTGCGCGAGGCGCTGGCGCAGCATCTGGGCATGGACCACGAGGTCTTGGGCGGCCACAGCGGCCTGCACCTGACCGTGCGACTACCGCCCGACATCCCGGATCGCACCGTCGTCGAGCAAGCGCGCAAGCTCGGCATGAATCCGAACGCCCTGTCCACCTTTGCCATCACGCCGCAGCCGCAGGACAACGGCCTGGTGATCGGCTATGGCAACACCAGCGCCGATCGCTTTCCGGCGTTGGTCAAGCAGTTGGGCAAGCTGGCAAAGGCGCTGCGGGCGTGATGCCGCCGCCTAAGTCTTGCTGGTCAACAGCTTGACGGCCGCGAGCGTGAAGAACACGCCCAACACGCCGTCGATGGCGCGGCGCGCCCGCGCGTAGCCACGCGCCATGGCCGGACTTGAAAACACCACGGCGCACAGGCTGTAGAACGCCATGCCGGTCAGCGTGCAGGCGATGACGATGGCCGGCGCCACCCATTGCGGCGCGCCGGGCTTCAGGCCCAGCGAGATGATGGCGATCCAGGCCAGGATGGCCTTGGGATTGCTGATCTGCACCGCCCAGCCGCGCACGAAATAGCCGAACGCGCCGTGGCGTGCGCTGCCCGCCATCGCCGGCAGGGTGTGACGCCGAGCGGCCGAACGCAGGGATTTCACCGCCAACCACAACAGATACAAGCCGCCGGCGATCTTGATCGCGACCAGCGCGCCGGCGTACGAGGCCAGCACCACCGACAGGCCCAGCGCGGTCAAGACGCCCAGGCTGCACGACCCCATCGCCACGCCCAGCCCCAGCATCACGCCGGCGCGACGCCCCGCGCCCATGGCGGTGCCCAAGGTCGCCAGCACCGCCGGACCCGGGCTGACCGTGGCCAGCACGAAGGCGGAATAGGCCAGCAGCATGCCGGGCAGATACGAATGCAGGGAGTCCATGGATGCGTCCTCGAAAGGGGCGGCGCCGCCGGAACCAGGCGTTGGAAGCCCGGCGCCGAAGCGGCGACATGCCTGGTTAACGCCGCGAATCCAGCGCCATGCGCAGCGCCAGGCCGGCCAGCACCGTGCCCATCAGCCAGCGCTGCACCACCATCCAGAACGGACGGCCCGCCAGGAAACCGGCGATGGACCCCGCCATGATCGCGATGACGGCATTGACCGACAGGCTGACCGCCACCTGCGTCATGCCCAGCGCGATCGACTGCGTCAACACGCTGCCGTGGTCGGGCTGGATGAACTGCGGCAGCAGCGACACGTACATCACCGCAACCTTGGGATTGAGCAGGTTGGTCACCAGACCCATCGAAAACAACGCACGCGGACTGCTGGGCGGCAGCTCGCGCACCTGGAACGGCGAACGCCCGCCCGGGCGCACCGCCTGCCAGGCCAGATACAGCAGATACAGCGCGCCGCCAAAGCGCAGCGCGTCGTAGGCATAAGGCACCGCCATCAACAGCACCGTAATGCCGAACGCCGCGCACAGCACGTAAAACACGAATCCCGCCGCCACCCCGCCCAACGAAATCAGCCCGGCCTTGGGGCCCTGCGAAATCGAACGCGACACCAGATACATCATGTTGGGTCCGGGCGTGAGGACCATGCCCAACGCGACCAGGGCGAACGTCAAGAGATTGGCTATGTCAGGCATGATGAGCCGGCGAGCGCCGGACGGCAGTGAAAGAATGCTCTGCACGTTATCCGAAATCTGTATCGGAACAGCGGATATTTTTCTCGCGTCGCAGCCGATTCGTGCGGCGGACGCGGCTTGCGGGCAACACCCCGGCTGAATAAACGCTGACAGCCGCCGCTTTTAAATGTGGACGGATGGGAGCCTGGGCCAGACAGGAATAGAGTGGCTGAGGGGCACTGACCAGGGAGGACTCCGCACATGCCGCTACGCCAATCGCCTTCGGCGCACAAGCCCGCCGCCATCCGGGTCGGCATCGGCGGCTGGACCTACGCCCCCTGGCGCGGCGCCTTCTACCCCGAAGACCTGCCGCACGCCCGCGAGCTCGAATACGCCAGCCGACAACTCACCGCCATCGAAATCAACGGCACCTATTACAGCAGCCAGAAGCCAGCCACCTTCGCCAAATGGCGCGACGAAACGCCCGACGGCTTCGTGTTTTCGCTCAAGGCCTCGCGCTACGCCACCAATCGCCGCGAGCTGGCCGGCGCCGGCGAATCCGTCCACCGCTTCGTGCATGGCGGCATCGCCGAACTGGGTCCCAAGCTGGGGCCGATCGTGTGGCAGTTCGCGCCCACCAAAGTATTCAACGCTGAGGATTTCGGTGCGTTCCTGGCGCTGCTGCCCGACGCGGTCGACGGCCTGCCGTTGCGCCACGTACTGGACGTGCGCCACCCCAGCTTTGCCTGCGAGGAATACCTGGACCTGGCCCGTCGCCATGGCGCGGCCACCGTCTACACCGACAGCGAAGACTACCCGTCGCTGGCCGACCGCACCGGCGCCTTCGTCTATGCGCGGCTGATGCGCGCCAGCACCGCCTTCAAGGCCGGCTACGCGCCCAAGGTGCTGGACGCCTGGGCCGAGCGGCTACGCACCTGGGCGCGCGGCGCGGACCCGGCCGACCTGCCCCGCGTCAGCACGCGCAAAGCCGCCGGCGCGGCGCGGCCGCAGGATGTCTTTGCGTTTTTCATCAACGGCGCCAAAGAGCGCGCGCCGGCCGCGGCGCGCGCCATGATCGAACGGCTATAGCGTAAGCGGCGCCCGGACGGGCCGGTTCGCGCAGTCGGCGCATCGGACCGGCCTGCCGACACGAGCCGGCAGAAACGCCGGCCCCTCCGCTCAGTTGGCGACGGGAGTACGCAGCGTCACGAACTCTTCGGCCGCCGTGGGGTGAATCCCGATGGTGTCGTCGAACACCTGCTTGGTGGCGCCCGCCTTCAGCGCGATGGCGATGCCCTGCACGATCTCGCCGGCGTCCGGGCCCACCATGTGCACACCCAGCACGCGGTCGGTCTTGGCGTCCACGATCAGCTTCATCAGGGTCTTTTCCTGCGACTCGGTCAGCGTCAGCTTCATCGGACGGAAGCGGCTTTCGAACAGCTTGACCTCGTGACCGGCCTCGCGCGCCTCTTCGGTCGTCAGGCCGACCGTGCCGATATTGGGCAGGCTGAACACCGCGGTCGGGATCAGCTTGTAGTCCACCTTGCGGTATTCCTCGGGGCGGAACAGGCGGCGCGCCACCGCCATGCCCTCGGCCAGCGCCACCGGCGTCAGGGGCACCCGGCCGATGACGTCGCCCAGCGCCAGGATCGACGGCTCGGAAGTGCGGTATTCGTCGTCCACGGCGATGAAGCCCTTGGCGTCGAGCTTGACGCCCGTGTTTTCCAGGCCCAGGTTGTCCAGCATCGGACGGCGGCCGGTGGCGTAGAACACGCAATCGGTCTCGATCACCGTGCCGTCCTTCAGCGTAGCGGCCAACGTGCCGTCGGCGCGCTTGTCGATGCGCGCCACGTCGGCATTGAAACGCAGGTCGATGCCCTTTTTGGTCAGCTCGTCGCGCAGATGCTCGCGCACCGCTCCGTCAAAGCCGCGCAGGAACAGCGGGCCACGGTAGACCTGCGTGGTCTGCGCGCCCATGCCATTGAAAATAGAGGCGAATTCCACCGCGATGTAGCCGCCGCCCACCACCAGCACGCGCTTGGGCAGCGCCGGCAGGAAAAACGCCTCGTTCGAGGTGATGGCGTGTTCCTTGCCAGGGATGTCCGGCACCTGCGGCCAGCCGCCCGTCGCCACCAGGATATTCGCGGCGGTGTAGGACTTGCCGTCGACCTCGACGGTATGCGGGTCCTTGATGCGGGCGTGGGCTTCCAGCAGCGTCACGCCGCTATTGACCAGCAAATTGCGGTAAATGCCGTTAAGACGCTGAATTTCGCGGTTTTTATTGGCGATCAGCGTGGCCCAGTCGAAACTGGGCTGGCCGGCGGTCCAGCCAAAGCCGTGCGCCTGCTCGAAATCTTCGCTGTAGTGGGCGCCGTAGACCAGGAGCTTCTTGGGCACGCAGCCCACGTTGACGCAGGTGCCGCCCAGATAGCGGCTTTCGGCCACCGCCACGCGGGCGCCGAAACCGGCCGCAAAACGGGCCGCGCGCACGCCGCCCGAGCCCGCGCCGATCACAAACAGGTCAAAATCGAATGCCATGGTGTTTCCTTCGCTGCCACCTTCCGGGGCCGCGCTCACTGTCCGGGAAACCTGTATTTTGCACCACGGCGGGGGTGCCTGCCGGGATGGGCCGCCCCACTGCCCAAGCATCGAGCCTTGGGATACATTGACCCCCTGGGCGACGTCGCCGCCCCTCTCATTGGAGCAACACCCATGTCGTTGGAAACCTGGCTCGCCTTTCTGGGCGCATCCGCCGTGCTCGTGATGCTACCCGGCCCCACCATCCTGACCGTCATCAGCTATTCCATTACCCATGGCAAGCGCGCCCGCCTGCCGCTCGTGCTGGCCGTGGCGCTGGGCGATTCCACCGCGCTGGCGCTGTCGCTGCTGGGCCTGGGCGCCCTGCTGTCGGCATCGGCCTTCTGGTTCACGGTGGTCAAGACCGTGGGCGGCCTGTATTTGCTGTATCTGGGCTTCAAGCTGCTGCGGGCCGGTGTGTCGCCCGCCACGCTGCCGCAGGCCGGCGCGGCCGGCTCGCGCTGGAAGCTGTTCGCCAACACCTACCTGGTCACGGCGCTGAACCCCAAGGGCATCATCTTCTTTGTCGCGTTCCTGCCCCAGTTCATCAACCCGACCGGCGACGTCACGCGCCAGTTGTGGACGCTGTCGGCCACCTTCGTGGCCTGCGCCGGCATCAACGCCACCCTGTATGCGCTGTTCGCCGGATCGGCCCGCCGCCTGCTGGCGTCGCCGCGAGCGCAGCGCGGCTTCAACCTGGGCGGCGGCACGCTGCTGTCCGCCGCCGGCATCTGGGCGTTGCTGGCGCGCCGCGCCTGATACCCGCGCAGCCCCAAGGCTTCTACGCCTGAAGGGCCAAGACGGCCGGCACACATTGCGCCGGCCGTCCTGCGCTGAGCCAGGCAACACCCTGGAGCCTCCATCAAGAAGGCACGTCAGCGCAACCGCCCGGACCATGCTGCGGCACTGCCTGTCAGGGCAACGCCGCCGACAACGCCTGCGGGTCCAGCCCATAGCGCCGGATCGCATCCGCCGCCTGCTCTCGCGGTAGCGCCCCCTCATCGGCCAGCGCCTTCAGCGTCGCCAGCACGATGTGGTGGCGGTCCACCTCGAAGAACGCCCGCAGCGCCTGCCGCGTATCCGACCGGCCAAAGCCGTCGGTGCCCAGCGTCACATAGCGGCGGCCGGCCAGGAACGGACGGATCTGCTCGGCCACCGTCTTCATATAGTCGGTTGCGGCCACCACCGGCCCGGCGCTATCCGCCAGGCTGGTCTCGGCAAAACCGCGCCGCGGGGCGTCCAGCGGATGCAGGCGGTTCCAGCGTTCGGTCTCCTGCCCGTCGCGCCCCAATTCTGAATAGCTGGTGACGCTCCAGACGTCCGCCGCCACGCCGTAGTCCTGCCGCAGCAACTCGGCCGCGGCCAGCGTTTCGGCCAGGATCGCGCCGCTGCCCAGCAACTGCGCGCGCACCTCGCCCGCGCCGCCTTCGCGCAGGCGGTACATGCCCTTCAGGATGCCGGTCTCGGCGCCTTCCGGCAGCGGCGGATGCGCGGTCTTTTCGTTGATCAGCGTCAGGTAGTAGAAAACGTCTTCCTCTTCCTGGTACATGCGGCGCAGGCCGTCCTGCACGATCACCGCGATCTCGTAGGCGTAGGCCGGGTCATACGCAACGCAAGACGGGATCACCGACGCCAGCACCTGGCTGTGGCCGTCGTCGTGCTGCAGCCCTTCCCCTTCCAGCGTGGTCCGGCCCGACGTGGCGCCCAGCAAAAAGCCTCGCGCGCGGATATCGCCCGCCGCCCAGGCCAGATCGCCCACGCGCTGGAAACCGAACATCGAATAGAAGATATAGAACGGAATCGTGGCCACGCCATGCGTGCTGTAGGCCGTGCCCGCCGCGATCCAGGACGACATCGCGCCCGACTCGTTGATGCCTTCCTGCAGGATCTGCCCGCGCCGGTCTTCGCGGTACACGCTGAGCTGATCCGCGTCCTGCGGGGTATACAGCTGGCCCACGTGCGAATAGATGCCGACCTGGCGGAACATGCCGTCCATGCCGAACGTGCGCGATTCATCCGGCACGATCGGCACCACCTTCGCGCCGATGTCGGGGTCCTTGAGCAACTGCGCCAGAATGCGCACGAACGCCATGGTCGTGGAGAACTCGCGCCCGTCGCTGCCCTTCAAGTGTGACGCGAACGCGGCCAGCGCCGGCATGGCCTGCGGCCCGGGGCCGGCCGGGCGGCGCGGCAAATGGCCGCCCGCGCGCTGGATGCCCGCGTCGAAATACGCCTGCTCGGCGCTGCCAGGCGCCGGCTTGATGTACGGAATCTCGGGAAGCTGTTCGTCCGCCACTGGAATCCCGAAGCGATCGCGAAACGCCCGCACCGCAGGATCGGCCATTTTCTTTTGCTGGTGGTTGGTGTTGGCCGCCTCGCCCGCCGCGCCCATGCCGTAGCCCTTGACCGTCTTGGCCAGAATCACGGTAGGCTGGCCGCGATGCGCCAGCGCCGCGGCATAGGCCGCATGCACCTTGACCGGATCATGCCCGCCGCGGTTCAACGCCCCGATCTCGTCGTCTGACAGATGCGCCACCCGTTCCAGCAGCACCGGGTCCGCGCCGAAGAAATGCTCGCGCACATAGGCGCCGCCACGGGCCTTGAACACCTGGTATTCGCCGTCCACGCATTGCATCATGCGGCGGCGCAGCCGGCCGTCGTGGTCTTGCGCCAGCAGTGCATCCCAGCCGCCGCCCCACACCACTTTGATCACATTCCAGCCTGCGCCGCGATACACGCTTTCCAGTTCCTGGATGATCTTGGCGTTGCCGCGCACCGGGCCATCCAACCGCTGCAGATTGCAATTGACCACGAAGATCAGGTTATCCAGCTTCTCGCGCCCGGCCATGGCCACGGCCGCCAGCGTCTCGGGCTGGTCCTGCTCGCCGTCGCCTAGAAAACCCCACACCCGGCGATTCTGCACGGGAATCAGCTCGCGGTCTTCCAGGTAGCGCATGTAGCGCGCCTGGTACGCCGCCATCAGCGGCCCCAGGCCCATCGATACCGTCGGAAACTGCCAGAACCCCGGCATGGTGCGCGGGTGCGGATACGAGGCCAGCCCGCCGCCGCCGATCTCGCGGCGAAAGCGGTCCAGTTCCTGCTCCGAGATACGGCCTTCCAGATAGGCGCGGGCG
This sequence comes from Achromobacter xylosoxidans, assembly GCA_040396375.1. Classification (GTDB taxonomy): domain Bacteria; phylum Pseudomonadota; class Gammaproteobacteria; order Burkholderiales; family Burkholderiaceae_B; genus Achromobacter; species Achromobacter xylosoxidans_D. Next base: position 34,955 of record JBEBOQ010000032.1, on the reverse strand, counting down.
TAGATGCCCGGCGCCGAGTGCCCCTGGATATAGAGCATGTCGCCCAGGTAGTCCGGCGTGGCCGCGCGAAAGAAATGCCGGTAGCCGGTTTCATACAGGGTCGTTGCCGATGCGTACGTGGCGATGTGCCCGCCCACGCCCGACGTCTTGCCGGCGCGCAGCACCATGGCCATCGCGTTCCAGCGCAAGTAAGCATCCAGCCGGGACTCGATGCCCAAGTCACCCGGGAACGGCGTCTGCGCCGCCGGGCCGATCGAATTCACGTAGGGCGTGGCGCCCGGCGCTGCATAGCCGCCCAGGCGCTCGCGGTCCTGGTTGATCAGTTGGTCCAGCAGATAGTGCGTGCGCGGCAGGCCCTCGTGGGCCAGCACCGCCTGCATCGCATCCAGCCATTCCTGGGTTTCCTGCGGGTCGGCGTCGATCAGGTCGATCTCGGTTTCCATGGGCATCCTCCTTTGGGGAAAGCGGCGCCTGGACGGAAAGCACCGGCGCCTTCATTTCATATCGTGAATTGCAATTGCATAATGTGCAATTGCAATCGTATGAAGGTTCCCGAACAATTGCAAGTGCAACCGTTAAGGGATTTGCCGGCCGCCGCCTCTACAATCGCGGCAGCAAAATCTCAAGACAAGGAACCGACCGCATGGCCACGGGCAAGCCCGACGCGTGGAGCCTCTTTCTGACCGCGCATGCGCTGGTGGTGGAAGAGATCGAAAAAAGACTGTCCGCCGCCGACCTGCCGCCGCTGGCGTGGTACGACGCGTTGTGGGCGCTGGAACGCGCGCCGCAAGGCACCGCCCGCATGTTCGAAATGGCCGAACGCATGGTCATTGCGCGCTACAACCTGACGCGGTTGATGGACCGGATCGAAGCGGCCGGGTTGGTAGAGCGGTTTCGTAGCGATGAAGACCGCCGCGCCACCTATGCGCGGATCACGCCGGAAGGGTTGGCGCTGCGCCGCAAGATGTGGAAGATTTACGGACCGGCCATTGATGAGCTGTTCCTGTCGCGGTTGCCGCAGGCGCAACAGGATGCGATGGCCGAACAGTTTCGCGGAATTGCCCGGCATGTGCGAGCGTTGACCAAGAGCACTACTGAATAGCCCAAGGAGGAAGTCCCCATGTCCGACCGCCCATCCCTGCACATTGGCATCGTCGCCTGCTCGGCCGAAGGCGCCGCCCTTTGCTATCGCACCATCTGCGCCGAAGGCGCGCAGCGGATGGGCCCGCATGCGCATCCCGAGGTCTCGCTGCATACCCATTCCTTGGCGCAGTACGTGGTTTGCCTGGACCAGGGCGACCTGGCCGGCGTGGGCGCGCTGATGCTGTCGTCGGCTGAAAAACTGGCGCGCGGCGGCGCGGATTTCCTGATCTGCCCCGACAACACCATCCACCAGGCGCTGGGCCACGTGCTGCCGCAATCGCCCCTGCCCTGGCTGCATATCGCCGAAGAAGTCGCCGCCGAGGCGACCAAGCGCGGCTTTCGCCGCATTGGCATCACGGGCACCCGCTGGCTGGTGGACAGCAGCGTCTACCCCGAAAAGCTCGCCGCCCAAGGCCTGGAATTCGTACGGCCTTCAGAGGCCGACCGCGACCTGCTGGCGCGCGTCATCATGGATGAACTGGTCTACGGCGATTTCCGGCCCGCATCGGTAGCGTTGCTGCAAGGCGTGGTCGAGCGGCTGCGGGATGCGGGGTGCGACGCGGTGGTGCTGGGTTGCACGGAATTGCCGCTGGTGCTGAACGACGACAACTGCGTGCTGCCGACGCTGGATTCCACCCGCCTCCTGGCAAGGGCGGCGTTGCGGCGGGCATTGCAGCCCGCCTGACGCCCCCCCTGCCCAGTTCACGCTACGTGCGCGGCGCTTCGGCGTCCGCATCCAGGCGCGCCTCGAGCTCATTGCCCAGCACCTCAGCGGAATCCCCGGCGCCAGTTTCCGGCACCAGGGGACGACGGGTGTGCCCCGCCGCCCGGGCGTTGCCGCCCTCGTCGGGCCGCCCGGCCTGCATGGCCACATTGGCCGGTGGCGCGTAGCCGCGCTTGTCCTGCCCGAAGTACACCACCGTGTGCGGGTACGGCAGCTCGATGCCTGCGGCGTCGAAGTGCTTCTTCAACAGCCGGTTGTAGCCGCGCTGCACGGCCCACTGCATCCCCGGCGTGGTCTTGATCAGGATCCGGATGGTCACGCCCTTGTCGTTGACGGCCGTCACCCCCGCCACCGTGATCTCTTCCAGGATCTCCGGCCCCAGCACCGTATCGGTCATCAGCTCGGCGAAAGCCGCGCGCAGATGCTCGATGGCGTCGTCCACGCTTTCGCGGTGCGCGATCGTGTATTCGCCCAGATGGTACGAGAAGTCGCGCATGTGGTTGGCCACCACGTCCACCGACGAAAAAGGCACCAAGTGGTAGCCGCCGTCCAGCGTGCGTATGCCGACAGACCGTATCGTCATCTTCTCGACCGTGCCGAACACGCCCGCGACCTGCACCACGTCGTTCTCGTTCATGCCGTTTTCAAGCTGGATGAACACCCCCGTGATGATGTCCTGCACCAGCTTCTGCGCACCGAAGCCAATCGCCAGGCCCACCACGCCAGCGCCTGCGATCAGCGGCCCGACGTTGATGCCGATCTGCGACAACAGCACCATCAGCGTCATCGTCACGATGACGATCAGCGCCGCATTGCGAAACAACGACAGCAGCGTGCGTTCGCGTGCGCTGGGCATGCCCCGCCCTTCGCTTTGGCTCAGGCGATGCTCGATGATGCTGGCGATCACGGTCCAGGCCAGCGCCGCGATCAACAGCACGATGACGATATTGAGCGTCACCTTGATCGCCGCGCCCCCGGCGTCCGATGCCAGCCAGCGCGACAGGTCAAAGGCGCGCCAGGCGTCCAGGATCAGCAACACCGCCACGATGCGGATGATCCAGCCGACCAGTTTCAGGATGGCCGGCACATAGGCGTTTACACGCGCCTCCAGCAGCGGCAGGCGCTGCCGCAGGTCGTCGGACAAACGGATGGGCTTGGCCAGAATGGCGTTCAGCAGCACGATCAACAGGCTGCTCACCCCGATCACCAGCAGCGTCTGCGCCGTGGCCCGGGCCATGAACGGCAACGCGTTGGTCGGGTCGATCTGGCTGACCACCAGCAGCACGGTGAAATAGCCGATGCCCAGCACATGCCATACGCGCGACAAGAAATGCAGCCGCGAGCCCAGGAACGTAGCCGCCCCCGCGGCGCGGCGGTCCAGATGCTCGCGCACTGATTGGCGGTTGTGCCAGATGGTGCGCACGGCGTACACGTAGACCGCCAGCATGATCACCATGCTGGCCAGCCGGCCAAGCGCCGGCGACAACGCGGCCGACAGCACCGGATCGACCAGCAACATGCCATAACCCGCTGCCGCCACGATGCGTACCAGCCATGTGTTCCAGTATTTGGCAGACGCATCCAGCATCGGCAAGAGCCGCAGGTGCGGATGCCGCACCGCGAACACCATGCGGATCAACACCCTGATGATTTCCACCCAGACAAAGGCCCGCAGGAACACGGCTGCCAGCGCATCCAGTTCACCGCGCCCCGGCGTGCCCCACAGGGCTGCCGCGCCGCCCGCCATCGCGGCGAGCAGCACGACGCCCACATCGATGGCCAACGCCCCCACGATTGCGCCCGCCCGCCGGCCCAGCACCCGGATAGGCACCGGCGTGCCGCGCGCGGACGGGGCGCCTATCTTGCTGCCTTGCTCGGCGACCCAATGGTCAATGCGCGTGTAGATGCGCAGGGCGATCAACCGCAGCAGAATGAAGGCGATGATCGTCGCCACGGCCGCCAGCAACAGCGGCATCAAGGCATGGCCCGCCGTGCCGCGGTCCATGCGCAGGCTGTGTCCCGAGGCCAGCGCGACCAAGTCCTCCACCCCCTGCCCCATGTCGGTGGCCACGCCGGTCAGAAAGCGCTGCACGTCATCGGCCATGCGCTGCTGCAATCCGGGCGGCGCCTGGGAATCAGCGGGACGCGGCGCGGCAGGCGGGGTGCCGGCCGCCTGCGCACGCAGCGCATCCACCAGGGCCTTGCGCGCGTCGGGATTGTCGAGCAGATCGGCCAGCGCGGCCGGAGACAGCGTGGTAGCGGAAGCCGTGGCCGTGGCCGGTTGCTGCGGCGCTGCCGCCATGGCATCAACCTGCCAGGAGAAGGACAAGCAACTCAGTATCATCGCCAGCAGCAGGGCCTGCCACGGCCTGCCTCGCCGATGCCGCCACTGGCTGGCGGCATGTTTGCGAAGCAGGAAAGCGATCGACACTACCGTTGCGGATAGAACCACTACTACATCTCCTATACGAACAAGATAAACCCGGCCGCACCATCAATGCGACAGGCCAACATCTTGCCAGACTACAATTTCAAGCCGGTTCCATCCCAGTCTGAAAACATTTTCAAACATATTTCCGGCGCCGCTACCGGACAGGGTTCGTGACATCCATGGCTGTCCGACTTCTGGAGGAAATGACCGATGCCAAAATTTGTAGCGATAGGATATGGCGACCAGGCCGGCTACGACCGAACGCCGGCAGCCATCCGTGACGCCGCGCATGCGCATGACGCGGCATTGCAGAAAGCAGGCGTGGTGATGGGCGTTGCCGGCAAGCCTGTGCAAGTGCGCAATACCGACGCGGCTCGGGTGGAAACGACGAACGCGCCGTACATGACATCGCCCTTGCCCGTTGCCGGCTTTTCCATCATCGAAGCGGCCGATCTGGCCGCGGCCATAGCCATCGTCTCGCAAACGCCCTGTGCGGTCGCGCACGGCGTCGTTGAGGTCTGGCCGCTGGAACACCGCGTCAGTGGTTCTCCTTCGCGTGATTGATCGTGTACTTGGGAATGTCCACCGTCAGGTCCGCTTCCCCGACGATCGCCTGGCAACTCAATCGCGACTGCGGCTCCAGCCCCCACGCACGGTCCAGCAAGTCCTCTTCGTCCTCTCCGGCCTCGTTGAGCGCTTCAAAGCCCTTGCGCACAATGCAATGACACGTCGTGCAGGCACGGCTTTGCTCGCAGGCGTGCTCGATCTCGATGCCGTGATCGAGCAGCGCGTCACAAAGGGTGGTTCCGGCCCGTACTTCCAAAACGGCGCCGGCAGGCGCGAGATCGGGGTGAGGTAGAACGGTGATTTTTGGCATATCGGGGCACCTTACTTGTCTGTCCAGGCTTGAATATCCTTGCGCACCCAAGCGGTGCGAATGGAACCCAAACCTTGACCACCAGCGTAAAGGTGGCCACGGTTGGAAGGTCAAGCCGTCGGAAAGCCCAATGCCAGATTGGCGAAGCAGGCGCTTTATCAATATGATGCGTTTCCTTCGTGGCATCGATCCGTACGCCTGATATCAGCGACCGCCCAGACGGGGTCCTGCATCAACATGCGTCACGAACCTCCCTATTATGGTTGCATCCACTCTCGTCGCCATGCTGTGCGCACACCTGTTGTGCTTTTCGGGCATGTTTCTACTGATCAGTCGTCGCCTGCCTGGCAACAGGATGGGGATGGATTTTTTTGCCGTGGGCAACCTCTTGCTGGCGTCGGCCTACATCCTGCAACTGATTGAAGGGGGCCCCGCCTGGAGCGTGATGAGCGTCGTCAACCACACCCTCACGCTGGCTGCCCCCATCGCCTACTGGCTCGGCGCCATGCGTTTTTTTGGGCGTCAGGTTCGACTGTGGCGTCCGTTGATTGCCTTTTCCGTGGCCTATGGCATTGCGCAATGGCTGGTGCAGTGGAACGCTGGGCCCACCGCGCGTTACGCCATGCTTGCGGCGATGGCGGCCGTGCTTTTCCTGGCCATGACCATAACCGTGATCTACGGGGTGCGCACTTTTGCAAAAGACCTGTATGGCGAGATGATTTTTTTCTCGTTTCTGATTGGCGGTATCTGTGTGCTGAATGCGCTGAAGTTCATGAAGATTGTGGATGATGGCTTGGATGCGCTGCAGATGGATAGCCGCTTTCAGATGATTTTCTACATCTACATGTCAACTCTGGCCACCATCGTGCCGCCCGCCATTGTCTGGCTGGTGCTGCGACGGCTGACAGATAGCCTGCGCAACATGGCGGCGCGTGATCCCATGACCGACCTGCTCAATCGCAGAGGGCTTATGGATGCGCTGAAACGGTACTTCAAGAATCGCAATGCCGCCCCTGCCTGCCTGCTGCTGCTGGATGTCGATCATTTCAAGCGCATCAACGATACCTATGGCCACCAAGCCGGGGATGAAGTCATATGCCACGTTGCGGATTTGCTTCGCTCCACGGTGCGTCGTGGCGACTTGACTGGTCGTATTGGCGGAGAAGAGTTTGTGGCCATCTTCCTGGACACTGACGGTGTGGGTGTCATAGACATGGCGGAACGTCTGCGTGCTGGCGTTGAAAGCCAAGCGATCAGGGTTACGGGTGCTGATCATTTGCTGCGTTGCACGATCACCATTGGAATTTCGCCGCATTTCCAGGGCGCCCATGGCCTGGAGGATGCGCTTCGACAAGCCGATTCCGCGCTCTACCGTGGAAAAGCGGCTGGGCGCAACCGGATCGAATTGGCCGACGTTCCTCAGAGTATTTCCGCCGAGCACGCTAAACCCGCCATGGTGTAACAACTGGGTCGGCCCCGGCAGTCATGCCAAAACTGTCGCTCAAGATCCCATCCGCCAGGAAACCTCGCGACCGTTGGGCTACAGTTCAGGGTCTGGCGACGTTTTGCGTTCCCAAGGACCGCCCTGCCCGATGATCGCAACGGTCTGATCGGGCGACCGTCGCCCCCCGGGCCCCAGCAGCGGGCCCGCGAGCCAAACCATGCAGGAGAAGTACCGCAGTGAACGACACCCCCACGCCAGATACGGAAGACCGCAAGGAACAGGAAGCCCGACTTTGGCGCGATGACGGCTGGACCGCGCGCATCATCAAGAACGAGGACGACGACGGCTGGGCCGTCGAGATGACCCTGGACGGACAGGCAGAGCCGGCCCTGGTGGGTCCCTGGACCATGGGCCGCGACAAGAAGAACCCCAAGCCGCTCGACTCGCCTGCCTTCATCACGCTGGTCAAGACCGCCAATGAAGTCCTGCGCCGCCACGAGCAACAATTGCACGCGACGCTGCACAAGAGCGTGAAGATCGATGCCGCCGCCGGCCGCCTGACCGTCAAGCTGGATATCGTGCCCGACGAAGACGAGCCCTATGCCGTACTGAGCGCCTACGATGAGTCCGGCGAACAACTGGCCCAGACCCACGTTGCACCCACCTATAAGCTGAGCGTGCAGCGTGCATCGGAGTGGGCCAGCGGCGGTTTCGGCAAACATGGTTGATACCGCACCAAGAAGCCGGGGCGTGGCCGGCTGCTGATGCGCGCTGGCCGGAATACGCGGCCTAGCGAACTCCCCCCAGATGCGTCCGCATTTCGTGCGGGCGTATCTGCGGGGCATCACACTAGCCCTTCGAAGACAAGGACAACGATGCCAGGTGGACCGATATCTTCCCCGCAACGCACGGGAATGTCGCGGGCGCAAGAAATACTGCTGGTGCTATGCGCCACCGCGCTGACGCTGGGTGTCTTCCTGGGGTCCCTGATCCTGGTCAACCGGTTCTGGCCGGATGCCGCCATCACAGCCGAGGAAGTCTTGAACTACGTGCTGGTATTTGGCATCGCCTGCGTTGCCTTGCCCTGGATTCAGCATCGCAGTTTTCGTCACCAATACCGCCTTTATTTCAGATTGCCGACGGCTCAGCCTGCTGGGGAGCCCGTTGAGACGCCGCCCAGGTCCTCGCTGACTGTTTCAATCGTTCGCCTGGGCCTCATCCTGGCGGGCGGCGCATTGCTGGTGCTGGCGTTTGGCCCGATTTCCCACCTGGATCGCCTGTTAGCCTGGTTGCAAGGCAGCGGACTGGGCGCCCTGTCCTTTCGTCTCGTCGAATTCCTGATGGTTCTGGCCCTGGCCGGATGCTTCCTGCTGGTGGGCGGCGTGGCCCTGCTCTATCAGCGGCTCGGCCTGAAGAAGCGCAGCCAGCAAACAGGAAACCGGCAACAGGAAGCCAACCGCATCTGGTTCATCTGCTTGACGGGAACGCTCGCCCTATCCGCCGGGCTGTGCCTGCTGGGAAGCTTTCTAATACGGAAATACCTGTAGCGGCATTCAAAGCTGATCCGCCCCAAACGCGCGCAACCGCCCCAGATCCAGCACCTGGATCTGGTTATAGGCCAGCCCCAGAATTCCCTGATCCGCCAGCGTCTGCAACGCCTGATTCACCCGTTGGCGCGACAGGCCGGTCAAGTACCCCAATTCTTCCTGCGAAATCGCCAGCGTCAAATCGGTGGACGGGTACAGCTGCGGATTAAATAGCTGCGCCAGCGATTGCGCCACGCGCGCATCGGCGTCCAGCAGCCGATGGTTCTGGATCGAAGCGATGAACTCGCCCATCCGGTTATTCAACTGTCCGATCACGAAATGCGAAAACGGCAGGCTGGCTGACAGCAGCGCATGGAAGGTATCCACCGGCACCCGCAACACCAGCGACGGCTGGATGGCGACCACGTCGTATTTGCGCAGCTCGCGCTTGATGACGCTGCCTTCGCCGAACCAGCCGCCCGGCGGCACCCCGGAAAACGTGCAGCTGCGCCCCGACTCGTTGTAGATCGCCAGTTTGAGCAGGCCGGCGTGCACGCCCAGCCAGTAATCCGACGGCGCGTTGCGGCGCGCGATCCAGGCGCCGCTGGCGACGTGTTCAGCGCGCGACGTGGCCAGCACCAGGTCTTGGTGCGGTGCATCCAACGCGCCGAACCAGGCACAGGCGCGAAACAGGCTGGCCAGTTCATTGGGGGAAACAGCGTTTGAAACATCGGACATGGAAAGAACCGTGTAAAACTGGGAATTGGCACGCGTGCAAGGTCTGTCATGCAGGCGACAGACAGCATTTTCCGGCGACCTATAAGCTTCTCGCAAGCAGCGGGATCCAGCAAGCGACCGGACCGACGCGGGCAGCAAGACCCGCGATCCAGATCAAGGCTTGCCGCATATAGGCTATCCGGGCACGCACGATGCCCGACAGGAGACAACCATGAGCAGCATGTTCGAACACGGCCTGGCGCGCCGGGACGCCAATTACGAGCCGCTGACCCCGGTGGATTTCATCGCCCGGGCGGCACAAGTCTACGGCCAGCGCCTGGCGGTCGTGCATGGCAAGGTGCGGCGCACCTGGGCCCAGACTTACGAACGCGCGCAGCGCCTGGCCGGGGCGCTGGCCGCCGCCGGCATCCAGCGCGGTGACACGGTGGCGGTGATGCTGCCCAATATTCCCGCGATGGTCGAGGCGCATTTTGGCGTGCCGATGCTGGGCGCGGTGCTCAATACGATGAATACGCGGCTGGATACGCCCAGCGTGCTGTTCATGCTGGGCCACGGCGAGGCGCGCGCGCTGATCGTGGATACCGAATACGCTGACGTCGCGCAGCGCGCCCGGGCGGAATTTCCGCACCTGGTGGTGATTTCGGTGCATGACCTGGACAGCGCGCCGGCGACCTTGCCGGGTGCGACCGATTACGAGGACTTCCTGGCGGCGGCCGCTGCCCGCTTTGACTGGCAGCCGCCGGCCGACGAGTGGGACGCGATTGCGCTGAACTACACGTCGGGTACGACGGGCGACCCCAAGGGCGTGGTCTATCACTACCGGGGCGCCTATCTGAACGCGGTCAGCAATATCCTGGAATGGGATATGCCCAAGCACCCGGTGTATCTGTGGACGCTGCCGCTGTTTCACTGCAATGGCTGGTGTTTCGCCTGGACGGTGGCGGCGCGCGCGGGGGTCAATGTGTGCCTGCGCAAGTTCGATCCGCAGACGGTGTTCGACCTGATCCGCAGCGAAGGGGTCACGCATTACTGCGGCGCGCCCATCGTGCAAAGCGCGCTGGCCAATGCGCCGGCCGAGATGCGGGCGGGCATCAACCATACGGTGCGCACCATGGTGGCCGGCGCGGCGCCCGCGCCATCGGTGATCTCCAAGATGAAGGAAATCGGCTTTGAGCTGACCCACGTCTACGGGCTGACCGAGGTCTATGGCCCCGCCGCCGTCTGCGCCCGGCAGGAAGCCTGGGACGCGCTGGAAGACGAGCAACTGGCCGCGCTGACCGCCCGCCAGGGGGTGCGCTACCACCTGCAGGCCGGGGTGTCGGTGCGCGACCCGGAAACGATGCAAGAGGTGCCGGCCGACGAGAAGACCGTGGGCGAAATCATGTTCCGCGGCAATATCTGCATGAAGGGCTACCTGAAGAACGAGCGCGCCACCGACGAGGCCTTCAGTGGCGGCTGGTTCCACACGGGCGACCTGGGCGTGATGACGCCGGACGGCTATATCCGCATCAAGGACCGCAGCAAGGACATCATCATTTCGGGCGGCGAGAACATCTCCAGCATCGAGGTCGAGGACGCGCTGTACCGCCACCCTGCCGTGGCGGCGGTGGCGGTGGTGGCGATGCCGGACCCCAAGTGGGGCGAGACGCCGTGCGCGTTTGTCGAGCTCAAGCCGGGCTGCACCGCCACCGCCGAAGAGATCATCGCGCACTGCAAGTTGCTGCTGTCCGGCTTCAAGGTGCCGCGCGCGGTGCGTTTTGGCGAGCTGCCCAAGACCTCCACCGGCAAGATCCAGAAATTCGAATTGCGGGCAGCGGTGGGTTCCACCCGCGCCATTGACGCCACCTGATTCCCCTTCCACACGCCAGGAGCTCCACGCCATGACGTACCAAGCCCCCGTGAAAGACATGTTGTTCGTGCTGAACCACCTTGCGGGCCTGCCGCAGGTGGCGGCGCTGCCCGACTACGCCGACGCCACACCGGACACCGCCCAGGCGGTGCTGGAGGAAGCCGCCACGTTCGCCGCCGATGTGCTGGCGCCGCTGAACCATACCGCCGACCGCGAGCCCAGCGCCTGGCGCGACGGCGCGGTAACGACCTCGCCGGGTTTCAAGCAGGCGTTTCGCCAATACGCCGAAGCCGGCTGGCAGGGCATGACGCATCCCGAGCAATACGGCGGCCAGGGCCTGCCGGGCCTGTTGGGCGCGCCCTGCGCCGAAATGCTGAACGCGGCCAACCTGTCGTTTGCGCTGTGCCCGCTGCTGACCAATGGCGCGATCGAGGCGCTGCTGACCGCCGGATCGCCGGAACTGCGCGAGCGCTACATCGGCCCGATGATCTCGGGCCAATGGACCGGCACGATGAACCTGACCGAGCCGCAGGCCGGGTCCGACCTGGCGTTGCTGCGCAGCCGCGCGCAACCGGTGGGCGACGGCACGTACCGGATTTCGGGCACGAAGATCTTCATCACCTACGGCGAGCATGACCTGGCCGAGAACATCGTGCATCTGGTGCTGGCGCGCCTGCCCGATGCGCCGGAAGGCGTGAAAGGCATTTCGCTGTTCCTGGTGCCCAAGTTCCTGGTGAATGACGACGGCACGCTGGGCGCGCGCAACGATGTGACCTGCGTGTCGATCGAACACAAGCTGGGCATCAAGGCCAGCCCCACGGCCACGCTGCAATTTGGCGATGCGGGCGGCGCGCTGGGCTATCTGGTGGGCAAGGAAAACCGCGGTCTGGACGCGATGTTCATCATGATGAACGCAGCGCGCTTTGCCGTGGGCGTGCAGGGCATCGCGGTGGCCGACCGTGCCTACCAGCACGCGCTGGCCTATGCCGCGGACCGGGTGCAGAGCCGGCCGGTGGACGGATCGTCGCGCGACGCGGTAACCATCATCCATCACCCGGACGTGCGCCGCATGCTGGGCACGATGCGGGCGCTGACGGAAGCGGGCCGCGCGCTGGCGTACTACACCGCGGGCCACGCCGACCTGGCGCACGCCAGCCCCGACGCCGAGGCCCGCAAGCGCCATCTGGCGGTACAGGAATACCTGGTGCCCATCGTCAAGGGCTGGTGCACCGAGATGTCCATCGACGTCGCCAGCCTGGGCGTGCAGGTGCACGGCGGCATGGGCTTCATCGAAGAGACCGGCGCGGCCCAGTACTACCGCGACGCCCGCATCCTCACCATCTACGAAGGCACCACCGCGATCCAGGCCAACGACCTGGTCGGCCGCAAGACGCTGCGCGACGGCGGCGCGGTGGCGCAGGCGCTGATCGAGGAAATCCGCAAGACCGAGGAAGCGCTGCAGGCGCGCAGCGAGCCGGCCGCGCGCCTGGTGCTGACGCCGCTGCGCCAGGGCCGCCTGGCGCTGGCCAACACGGTCGACTTCGTGGTGGCCAACGCCGCCGCGCATCCCAACGCGGTGTTCGGCTCGGGCGTGCCCTACCTGCTGCTGGCCGGCACGGTGCTGGCCGGCTGGCAGATGGCGCGCGCGCTGCTCGCGTCGCTGGACCACCTGGACGAAGACCCGGCCTTCCACCAGGCCAAGATCGCCACGGCCCAGACCTACGCGCTGCACAAGCTGACCCAGGCGCCGGGGCTGGCGGCGGTGGTGGCCGGCTCGATCGAGTATGCCGTGCAGCCCTGAAGCCGCGCCGGTCGCCGCGACGGCGACCCTGGCTTCCTTTCTGAAAGACCGCCACGGCGGTCTTTTTTCATGGAACACGGCCCCGTTAAGCATATAACCAGAAAGAATAATGAAAAGACATAAACATATCTAAAATTATTAAGCGGATCCGGGAAACCCGGCCCCGCGGGCAAGCCGCCAGCCGCACCAAGGCGCCGTCGTTCAGGACATTTCCCTCATGCTCCGCAAGCTGTTCACCGCCGCGCTCGTCGCCGCCGCCACATCCTTCGCCCCCGTCCACGCCGCGCCGCCCGCGCTCGAAATCGGCTACCTGCCGATCCTGCCGGACGCGCAGTTGTTCGTGGCGCTGGAAGAAGGCACCTTGCAGGCCAAGGGCGCGCCGGCCCCCAAGCTGGTGTCGTTCCAGAGCGGTCCGGCGCTGACCCAGGCGCTGCTGGCCGGGCAACTGGACGTCGCCTACGTCGGCATCGGCCCGGCGCTGGTGGCCAGCGCCAAGGGCGCCGGCATCAAGGTGGTGGCCTCCAACATCGTCGAGCAGGTCAACGTGGTCGCGCTGGGCGCGCTGGCGCCGTATTTCGCCTCGGGCGATGCGGCCACCGCGTTCGCCCGCTTTGCCAAGGACAAGGGCAGAAAGCCCGTCATCGCCAGCTACCCCAAGGGCGCCGTGCCCGAAGCCGCGCTGCAATACTGGCTGCGCAACCAGATCAAGGCCGACCCCGCCAGCCTGGAACTGATTTATCAAGGCGAAGCACAGATTCAGCAGTCGCTGCTGACCGGTGCGATCGACGGCGCCGCGATTCTGGAACCCACCGTGACCACGGTGCTGACGCGCGCCCCTGATTCGCGCGTGGTGGCGCGGGGTTCGCAGCTGTTCCCGAACCAGCCCGGCGCGGTACTGCTGGTGCGCGACAAGCTGATCGCCGAACACCCCGAGGTGGTGCAGCAGCTGGTCAACGCGCAACTGGCCGCCACCGCCCTGCTCAAGAATGATCCGGCGCGCGCTGCGGGTCATGTGCAGAAGTACGTGGGCGGCGGCCGCCTGGACCGCGCCCTGGTCGAAAAGGCCATCCGCAATTCGCACGACCAGTTCGTGGCCGACCCCCACGCCATCTTCAACGCGACCGCTGAGCTCCAGACCTTCCAGGCCAGCCTGGGCACGGTCGAAGCCCCGCCCGTGGACGTGAAGCAGTTGTTCGACACGCGCTACTACGACCAGGCCGCCAAGCCATGAGCCAGACCGCCCAGGCCTACGCCGCTCCGGCGGCCGAGCAGCGCGGCGCGGCGCCGCCCTGGCACGCCTCCGCGCGCCGGGCCGCCTACGGCATCGCGGGGCTGGTCATCTTTATCGGCATCTGGAAAGCGGCGCTGATCTGGCAATGGGCGCCCCCGGGCACCCTGCCCGATCCGTTTGCGCTGCCCGGCACGCTGGCGCAGGAATGGCAGTCGGGCCGCCTGTTGCCCGCCATCGGCTCCAGCCTGGTGCATTATTTCTGGGGCCTGGCCGCGGGCACCGCGCTGGGCTTTGGCGTCGGCCTGGCCGCAGCCACGCTGCCACGCTTTGACCTGATGCAGGCGTATCTGGCGCGCATCCTGCGGCCGATTCCGCCGCTGGCCTGGGTGGTGTTCGCCATCGCCTGGTTCAAGGTCAGCCATGCCGGCGCGGCCTTTGTGATCGCCATCGGCGTGTTCTGGGTCAACTACTTCGCCACCTATAGCGCGGTGCGCAATGTGGACCCGCGCTTTTATGAACTGGCCCGCGCCTTTGGCCATGGGGGCTACCTGGCGCGCGCGCTGACGGTGACGCTGCCGGCCATCGCCCCCGGCGCCCTGTCGGGCGTGCGCACCGGCATCGGCCAGGCCTGGATGACACTGATCGCCGCCGAACTGCTGGGCGTGCCCGGCATGGGCCAGGAAATGAACGCGGCCGCTGGCGTGGGCGCCTACGATGCGGTGGTGGTCTACATGCTGATCATCTCGCTGGTCTACACGATCTGCGACATGGCGTTTTCCGCCGTCGAAAGCAAGGTGCTGCAATGGCGTCCGTAATCGAATTCTCCAAACTCTCGTACCAGCACCCCGGTGCCGACGCGCCCGTGATCCAGGGCCTGTCCCTGGCGATCGAGGCCGGCAGCTTCGTGGCGGTGGTGGGCGGATCGGGCGTGGGCAAGTCGACGCTGCTGCGCGCCGCCGCCGGACTGGCCGAGCCGGCTGGCGGCGAGGTGCGTTTCCAGGCGCCGACGCGCCCGGGGCGCCGCAGCCGCGCCGTGGTGTTTCAAGATAGCCGCCTGATGCCGTGGCGCACGGTCGGCGGCAACATCGGCTACGGCCTGGAAGGCCTGGGACTGGACCGCCAGGAACGCCAGCACCGCATCGACGCGGCGCTGCAACTGACCGGCCTGGGCGACTATGGCCGCCGCTGGCCGCACCAGTTGTCGGGCGGGCAGGCGCAACGCGTGGGCATCGCCCGCGCGCTGGCGGTCAAGCCCGACCTGCTGCTGATGGACGAACCGTTCAGCGCGGTCGACGCCATCACCCGCCGCAACCTGCAGCAAGAGCTGATCCGGGTGTGGCAGGCGTCAGGCGCAGCAGTGCTGTTCGTCACCCACGACATCGAGGAAGCCGTGTTCCTGGCCGACAAGGTGGTGGTGCTGGGCGGACGCCCGGCCAACATCGCGGGCAACTACGACATCGACCTGCCGCGTCCGCGCGACCGGACGGATCCGGCATTTGCGCGGCAAGTAGCGGCAATCTCGCACACGCTGGAACATCACTGAACCAAGGCGGCAGACGCCCCCTGCGGCGCGCCGTCGCAGTCTGAACGCCACCGCGTACGGCCGTCGCACACTCCTGATTCAAGCCCTGGGCGTCGCACACGCCGCTGGCATCGCCGCCTTGCGCGGCAGCGTCACGGCCCAGAACACCGTGGCCGCCAGGCCCAGGCTCGCACCCAGCACACACACGCCCAGCCAGCCGGCCCGCGCATAGACATAGGTCGACGCAATCGAGCCCAGGCCGCTACCCACCGCGTAGAACATCATGTAGCCGCCCACCAGCCGGCTGTGCGCCTGCGCGCTGATGTTGAAAATCATGGCCTGATTGGTCACGTGCAGCGCCTGCGCCGCGATGTCCAGCACCAGCACGCCCAGCGCCAGCGCCCACAGGCTTTGGTCCAGGAATGCGATCGGTATCCAGGCCAGGCACAGCAGCGCCAGCCCCCCCGCCGTGGTGCGCTGGCCATAGCCGCGGTCGGCCAGCCGTCCAGCCCGCGCCGCCACCAATACACCGGCCACGCCGACCAGGCCAAATGCGCCCACGGCGGTATGCGTCAGCGAGTACGGCGGCGCGCTCAAGGGCAGCACCAGCGCGGTCCAGAACGCGCTGAAGGCGGCGAACATCAGCAGCGCGATCATGCCGCGCACCTGCAGCACGCGCTCGGTCGCCAGTAGTGTGAACAGCGAGCGCAGCAGCGCCCCGTAGCGCAGGCCGGCCACGGGCAAGTCGCGGCGTGGCAGCCAGCGCGCCAGCACCAACGCCAGCGCGGCGGCCAGGACGGCGGACACCAAGTACACCGCGCGCCACCCCCACAGGTCGGCCACCGCGCCGGCCAGCGTGCGCGCCAGCAACAGACCGATCACCACCCCGCCCTGTGCCGCGCCCACCACCCGTCCCCGCTCGGCGGGCGCGGCCAGCGCGGCCGACAGCGCCAGCAGGCCCTGTGTCATGGCCGTGCCCAACAGGCCCAGCGCCAGCATGCCGGCCAGCAACCACGGCGAGGTCGTGGCCCCCGCCACCGCGGCCAGCGCCAGTACCAATAGCCCCAACTGCCCGAGCATCAGGCGACGCCGGTCCAGCAGATCGCCCAACGGCACCACCAGCAGCAGCGCGATCGCGCATCCGACCTGCGTGGCGGTGACCACGATGCCCACCGCGCCCTGGTCCAGGCCGAATTCACGTCCCATCGCGTCCAGCAGGGGCTGGGCGTAGTACACGTTCGCCACGCTCAACGCGCAGGCCACGGCCAGCAACATCACCAGCGAGGTAGGCATGCGTCCGGCGGTCTGGGCGGATGCGGGGGACACGGATGGCGAAGCGGGATCAGGCAAGGCGGAAGGGTCGGGCATGGTGCTCTCTGTTGGTTTCATAACGAAACTAGAATGCTAGGCGCTAAGGTTTTATAATGCAACTACAATTTGGCGTGTCCGTTGCCTGCCAACGGGCGATCCCGTGGCCCCACCGCCGGCTTGGCCGGCAAAGGTCTGCACGACATGGTTAAACGCACCAGCCTTGAAGGCGCCTCCTGCCCGGTGGCGCGCTCGCTCGACGCCATCGGCGACTGGTGGTCGCTATTGATCGTGCGCGATGCGTTCGACGGCCTGCGGCGCTTTGGCGAATTCCAGAAAAGCCTGGGCGTGGCCAAGAACATCCTCAGCGACCGCCTGCGCACGCTGGCTGCGCACGGCATCCTGGCCACCGTGCCGGCGTCGAACGGCAGCGCCTACCAGGAATACGTGCTGACGGAAAAAGGCCAGGCACTGTTTCCCGTCATCGTCGGCTTGCGCCAATGGGGTGAAGACCACTACTACGGCCCAGCCGAAGCCCATTCCCTGCTGATCGACCGCAAGCGCGGCCAGCCCGTCAAGCGGCTGGAAATCCACGCCCAGGACGGCCGCCTGCTGGGGCCGGACGACACCGTGGTGCAGAAGGTCGACGGCTGATCCCGTGAAACGCAGGGGCGGTAGCCCTCGGGCTGGCGGGCGCCCTATGCCGCGGCGGCCTGCGGCCATTGACCCGTCGCCAAGGCGGTCGGTGAATAGCCGCCGAAGCGCCAGCGCAAGGCCAGCGCACCCGGACGCGCGCGCACCTGTTGCACATGCACTCGCCACAGGCGCTCGGCGCCTTCGAAGGCGTCGATCTCCGGACTGTCCAACACGACCTCGGTGCGTCCCGACACCTGCAGTACGTCGCCTCGCTCGAAGTCGATGAACAGCAGGCCGGCGCGCGGGTTCACGATCAGGTTGCCCAGCGTGTTGAAGAAACGGTTGCCGGAGAAATCCGGAATCGTCAGCGTATCGCCGTCGACCCGTACGAACCCCGGCTTGCCGCCGCGATGCGACACGTCAACCCGACGGCCGGCATTGCCGACATTCGCAGCGATGTCCGCGCCGCTATCGGTGTCGCTATCGGTGTCGGCATAGCTGGCCACGAACAAGGTATCGGACCGCGTGATCAGCGCGCGGTCCGCGTCGTCCAACCGCGTGCGGGCTTGTGGCGCGCCGGGGAAACGCAGCGCGGGCGAACGCGAGAAATAGAACTCGCGCGCCTGGATGTACTGCGGGCAATTGCCGAACGATTCCCCCACCCCGATCTCGAAGCGCTTGCCGTCCCAGGCCTTGACGCGCCCGTTCATGCGGTTGCGCCGGCGAGTGTGCAGCTCGATGCCCAGCAGCGCCACGGCCTGGTCCGGACCCAATCCCGCCAGCAGCGGGTCGTCGGCATCGGGCAGGATCGTCACCCGCAGCGTCGCCGGGTCCGGCGACCGTAGAAAACCAGGCTCGCCTTCCAGCACGCCCGCCCACGGATCGCCCTGGCCGTCGACCGCGCCGACCACCACAAACGGCAGTTGCTCGAAAAAGGTCCGATGCTGGTCGGGCATGTGGTCGCGGATCACCTTGGCGCCGATCTGCGCCAGGCGGTCGGCCATGCCGACGCGGGCCTGCAATTGGCGTTCGCCCGCATGCCAGGGCGCGGCGGGGGCCGGTGTATCGGCCGAAGCCGGGTTCATTGTCGTGGGGGTCATGTCTTGCTCCTTGCGCACGGCGGTGCCGTCAGCGCCGTCCAGCTGTATCGGCCCGTGTCAGGCGGCCAGCAGCCCGACGGGCGAGGACGCCATCGGCACGAACCCAGGCAACGCCTCGATCCGGGTCAGCCAGGCGCGCACCCGCGGATACGCCGCCAGCGACACATTGCCTTCGGGCGCGTGCGCCACATAGGCATAGCAGGCCACATCGGCGATGGTGGGCGCGGCGCCCGCCAGGTAGCCGGTCGCGGCCAATTCATGCTCCATCACCGCCAGCAGCGCATGCGCGCGGGTCAGCGTGGCCTGCACGTCGTAGGGTGCACCGAACAGCGTCACCAGTCGCGCCGCGGCCGGGCCACCCGCGAGCGGGCCGGACGCCGCCGACAGCCAGCGCTGCACACTAGCCGCGCCCACCGCGTCCTCGGGCAGCCAGGCCTGGCCGTTGTAGCGCTTGCACAGGTACACCAGGATCGCGGTCGAATCGGCCACCACCACGCCGTTGTCATCGATCACCGGCACTTGGCCGAATGCGTTCAGCGTCAGGAAATCGGGCTGCTTTTGCGCGCCGCCACGCAAGTCCACCTCGACCACGCGGTGCGGCACGTCCAACAGGGACAGCATCAGCGCAACGCGATGGGCGTGGCCGGACAGGGGAAAACTGTAGAACGTCAGGGGAACGGGGGACATGGCGGCATCTCAGAAATGGAAACAAGGCTCCATCTTGAACCGGCGCGGGGCGCCGGAGAACCGCCAGAAAGGACAAGACACTATTGCGAAAAACGGAGGGCAGCCCAGGGGGAGGCCCCGCCGTCGTCCGCCGCGCGCCAGCTGCCCCTCGAGGAGGCCTGGGGAACCGCCTACCCCGGCAACGCGGCCAAATCGCGGCGCAGGGCGTCGACACAGAAGTCGACGAAGCTGCGGACCTTGGCCGAGCTTTTACGACCCTCGGGGTAGACGACGTGGACCGGCAGCGGCGGCAATTCGTAGTCGCGCAGCACCACTTGCAGCGCGCCGCTGGCCAGGTGGCGCGCCACTTGGTAGGACACTACCTGAGTCAGCCCCCAGCCTTCGCACGCAGCCTTGACCGCCGCCTGGAACGAGGTCACGGTCAATTGCGATGCCATCGGCAGGCGTCGCGGTTGGCCGTCCTGCCAAAAGCGCCATTGCGTTCCGCGCCCTTCCATGGCTGCGGTGATGGTGCAGAACTGCGCCAGCGCATCCGGTGTGTCCGGCGTGCCGAAGCGTTGCAGGAAATCGGGCGATGCGCACACCATGCGCCGCACCTGCCCCACCGCAATGGCCGTCAATGAGGAATCGGGCAGCGCGCCGATGCGCACCGCCACGTCCACGCCCTCGTCCATCAGGTTGACCACGCGGTCCACCAGCAGGGCTCGCACCGAGACCTCGCGATGTTCGCGCAAATACCCCAGCACCGCTGGCATGACGTGCAGTTCGCCGAACCGCGACGGCGCGGTGATATGCAGCGAACCGCGCGGCGCGGCCATCGCGCCGGCAGCCGCATCGTCGGCTTGCTCGACGTCTTCGAGGATGCGGCGGCAGTCGGCGGCGTAGCGCTGGCCGGCTTCGGTCAGGCGCAGGCTGCGGGTGGTGCGCACCAGCAGCAACGTGCCGAGCCGCCGCTCCAGCGCCGCGACGCTGCGCGTCACCGCAGGCGCCGACATGGCCAGGCGGCGGGCGGCAGCGGCAAAGCTTTGCGCTTCGGCCACCGCCAGGAACACACTCATTTCATGAAACCGGTTCAAGGCTTGCGGCCTCCGTGGCGACGATGCGGGCCGGCAGGCCGGGGGTGGCGGGCAAGGCGGCGACGCTGTCGCGCACACACTGCTGCACGATGCCCGCCAGCGCGGCGGCCACGGGGTCGGGCCGGGGTTGGGCGTAATACAACGACAACGGCAGGCCGGGCAACGACGGCAGGCCCTGTTCGCCCGGTGCCAGCACTCGCAGGCTGGCGGGCAGGCCCAGCGGCGTGCGCACCATCAACCCCAGGCCGGCGCTGACCGCCGCCCACAAGCCCGCCAGGCTCGGGCTGATGAAGGCGGAGGTCCAGGGGATACCGGCGCGGTCCAGTGCGTCGGTGGCGCGGCTGCGGAACAGGCACGGCGCCTCGAACGCCACCAGCGGCAAGGCGCCGTCGGCGTCGCGAGTGGGTAACGCCCCCTCCGGGCCGATCCAGCACAACGGCAACTCGGCCAACCGGACGCCGTGGGGCCGCGCCGCGTCGTGGTCCCAGGCCAGCGCCAGGTCTAGCTCGCCCGTAGCGACGCGTTCGAGCAGGTCAGTGTTGCGCGCCACGCGCGCTTCGATCCGGACCTGCGGATGCGTACGCGCGAACTGGCCCAGCACCTGCGGCAGCAGGATCTCGCCGAAATCCTCTTGCAGGCCCAGGCGCACGCGGCCCTGCAACTGCGCGCCACGCACCGCCACCGACGCCTGGTCGTTCAGTTCGAGCAGGCGGCGTGCGTAAGCCAGCATGGTCTCGCCGGCGTCAGTCAGCGCCAGGCCCCGGCCCGCCTTGCGCAGCAACGGTACACCGGCTTGCTCTTCCAGTTTTTTCAGCTGTGCGCTGACGGCGGACGTGGACCGGCCCAGCCGGTCGGCCGCGCGGCCGAAGCTACCCAGTTCCACGCCGGCCACGAAGCTGCGCAGCACATCCAGGTCGAAGGTGACAGGCCGCATGATTGTCCTGTTTTTCAAAACCTTTAATTGAATATTTCCTGATTTTCAGAACCATGTTACGGGCGCAGACTACAACGCGTCAATCCTGCCTGGAACGTGCCATGTCCCCCACTACCCTAGCCGCCCCCGCCGCCTTGCCGGCCGTCCGCTCCGCCCATCGCTGGAAGGTACTGGCCGTGGGCGTGGCCGCCAACGCGGCCTTTTCGGCAGCGGCCGCCGGGCTGCCGGCCACCGCCGTATTCATGCGTACCGGCTATCGGTTGGACAACGATCAGTTGGGCCTGGCGCTGGGCCTGATGGGCTTGGGCGTGGCCCTGTTCGAATTGCCCTGGGGCATGCTGGCCGACCGCTGGGGCGACCGGCCCGTGCTGCTGGCCGGCCTGGGCGCGACCGCGGCGGCGCTGGCCTGGATGAGCCTGTATGCGGCGCCTGCCGACGGCGCGGCGCCCGCCCTGTGGCTGCTGGCGCTGGGCCTGCTGCTGGTGGGTGTCCTGGGCGGCAGCGTCAATGGCGCCAGCGGCCGTGCGGTCATGGCGTGGTTCGACGAAGGTGAACGCGGCCTGGCCATGAGCATTCGCCAAACCGCCGTGCCATTGGGTGGTGGCCTGGGCGCGCTGGCGCTGCCGTGGCTGGCCTCGCGGGTCGGATTCGGCGCGGTGTTCGGGTTGCTGGGTGCGCTGTGCGCGGGCGCCGCGCTGTTGACGCTGCGTTGGCTGCGTGAGCCTGATCGCAAGCCCGCCGCCCCGGCGTCCCGCAGCGGCGCGGCGAACGCATCCGGACACCCTCGCGCCAACGTGGCGCCCGCCCGCGCCGTGCCGTCCAGCCCCGTGTCGTCCAGCCCTGTACCATCCAGCCCATTACGCGACGCCCGTGTCTGGCGCGCCGCGGTGGCCATCGGCCTGCTCTGCTGCCCGCAATTCGCGGTGCTGACCTTCGCCACCGTGTTCCTGCACGACTTCAGCGGCGCCGGTATCGCCACCCTGACCGGCGTGATGGTGGCGGTGCAACTGGGCGCCATGGTGGCGCGCATCGCCAGCGGCCGTTGGACCGACCGCCGCGGCAACCGGGGCGCCTATCTGCGCGGCTGCGTCTGGCTGGGCTTTGTGTTGTTCGCCGTGCTGGCCGGTGCGGCCTGGGTCGTGCGCGGCGCGCCGACCGGTACCGGGGCGTTGACCCTGGTGGCGCTGCTGCTGACGGTGGCCGGCATCTGCGTGTCCGCCTGGCACGGCGTGGCCTACACCGAACTGGCCACGCTGGCCGGCGCGCAGCGGGCCGGCACCGCGCTGGGCTTGGCCAATACCTGCGTCTACCTGGGACTGTTCCTGACCCCGCTGGCCCTGCCCCACCTGGTGGCCGTGTCGTCCTGGCCGCTGGCCTGGTTGGTGGCGGGCGCGGCCATGTTGACGGCCTTGCCCTTGCTGCCCCGAGCCGCGCGGGGCTGAACCACAATTCCTAAGCCTTGAACTCCTGCCGCAGCCACGCCAGGAACGCCTTCACCGGCGGGTGCCGCTCGCGGCCCGGCGCGCACAGCGCGGTGTAGGCCGAGCCGGCCACGCTGACCTGCGGCCGCAGCGGCACCAGCGTACCGGCCTTGACGCTGTCGGACACCATGACCGAACTGGCCAGCACCAAGCCCTGCCCGGCGATGGCCGCCTGCAACGCGTAGTGCTCTTCCGTGTAGGCGTGCACCGACGCCGGCTTGCGCCACCCCGGCAGGCCGGCCGCCTCGCACCAATCCCGCCACCCGTCTTCGTACAGCGCCGAGTCGCGCCAGCGCACGGTCACCAGCGCCGGCTTGGTCCGGCCGGTGCGGTGCGCCTGGGCCACCACTGCGGGCGCGCCGTAGACGCCAAACGATTCCTGCAACGCGCAAGCCGCATGCAGCGCCGGATAGCGCCGACTGCTGTAGCGGATCGCCACGTCGACACTGGCGTCCTGCAACAGGTCGATGGTTTCGGCCTGGGCCAGCAGGCGCAGTTGGTACTGCGGATAGGCCTGATAGAAGCGGCCCAGCCGTGGCACCAGCCACAGCGCCGCGAATGAATGGGTAGTGGACAAGGTCAGCGCACCGGCCGCGCTGGCGGGGCGCAAGGCGTCCAGGGTCTGCGCGATATCCAGCAAGGCGCCATGCGTGCTGGCGAATAAGCGCGCACCGCTGTCGGTCAGGCGTACGCCCTGCGGCACCCGGTCGAACAGCGCCACGCCCGCATGGCGCTCCAGCGCCTTGATCTGGTGCGACACCGCCGTGGGCGTGACTGACAGCTCGGCCGCGGCCAGCTTGAAGCTGCGCAGTCGTGCGGCGGCTTCAAAGGCGCGCAACGATGTCACGGGCAAAGAGGCGAACATGGCGAGCCCTGGCAGATGAATTGAATTCATCTTAGCCAAGAAATCCTCGTTTGTCGCAGGTGCCGGGTCTCCGTAGATTTGCAGATACGGCGATGAATTTTTCTTTCAGCCCTGACTCTCCCCTTTTGACGAGGTATTTCACATGAATTCAAATCACCAATCCAAACTGCTGATCCTGGTGGGCAGCCCGCGGCGCGACGGCAACAGCATGGCGCTGGGCGCGGCGGCCCAACGCGGTGCGCTGGCGGCGGGCACGGCGGCCACGCTGCTGGTGCTGGACGACTACATCAAGAGTTTCCTGCCGGACCTGCGCCATGCGCCCGCCCCCGACGACCGCTACGCCGAGCTGTTCCTGGAACACTTCCTGCCGGCCGACGGCGTGCTGTTCTGCACGCCGCTCTATTGGTATGGCATGTCGGCGCAGACCAAGGCGTTTTTCGACCGCTCGTTCAGCCACTACGCCGGCACCGGCCCCGAACCCGAGCGCGTCAAGGCGGCCATGGCGGCCAAGCGCCTGGGCCTGGCCGTGGCCTCGGAAGAGACCTATCCCGGCGCGGTGTTGGGCGTGGTGCATCAACTCCAGGAATTCGCGCGCTACACGCACGCCGATTTCGTGGGCTACGTGCACGGCGCCGGCAACAGCCGCGGCGAGGTCGCGGCGGACCCGCGCAATCCCTTGCTGGCGGCCGAAACGTTGGGCGCCGAGTTCTTTACGCGGAAATACTCGGACTACCGGCTAGAGACACCGCGCAGTCACAACGTATGGGCGTCGTCCCCGCCAGCGGCCGCTCTCCGCCGTTAAGCCAATCCAGCGCGATCGGCCACAGCGTGTCGCGGAAGCGTTCGTGGAAGAAGGCGAAATGGCCGATGCTGTCCAGCCCCAGCGAGGCGGGCGCCAGCCGCAAGTGCGTGCGGGCGCTGCCCGAGAAATACGCCAGCAACCGGCCGATGGCGGCCTCGGTGCCGAATTCGTCGTCGGTCACACTGAGCGCCAGGATCGGCGCCGTCACCGCCGCCATCGCGGCTACGCGGCGGGCGGCTTCGGCCTGCCCGCTGCGCGCTTCAAAGCGCGGCCCCATGAAGCTCCAGTCTCGCACCACGCCCTGGGGCGTGTCCTCCAGCCAACCCAGCCGACGCCCAGGAAAATAACCCAGGCAGGCGGCCAGCAGCGGCATGGCGACGTGCCATTTGGCCAGCATGCGCAGGCGCTTTCCGGCCGCGTAATCGCGCCAATAGGCGTACTGCGCGCCCATGCTGAAAATCCGCCGCACGTGCTGGGCCGACGGCGCCAGACCCGTGACGAAACCGCCGATGCTGTGCGCCACCACGTCCACCGGCTGGCCCGGAAAATGGACGGCCACGTAGCGCAGCACTGCTTCGAAATCCTGCTCGCCCCAATCCATCCACGACGCCTGGAAGCCCCGCAAGGACGCCGGCCGCGACTCGCCGATGCCGCGGTAGTCGTAGGTCACCACGTCGAAGCCGTGCTGGTGCAAGTAGGCGGCGAAGCGCGCGTAGTAGCGGCAACGCACCGACGTCGCGGCGTTGATGATGACCACGGGGCGGGCCGTCCCGAGGCGGGCTGCGTCAGACCGGGCTGGGTCGCACAAGACCTCGCCTGGCCGCGCCGCGTCGGGACGGATCGCGTCGAACCAGGCCGCGTCAGGCTCGGCGTTGCCCGCATCGGCATGACGCCAGACATACCCGCCCAGCGCCATGCCGTCGGCCGCGCGCAGCGTGATCCGTTGAGCTTCCATTTTCACATTCCCTTATGGCAACCGATGCGGCTGAATAACCACCCGAACATCTTGATTAGAGCCAGGTAAACACTGACTTTCAACCGATTATTCGTCGCGCATTACATGACTTTTAGGAATGCCTAGGATGCAATTGCCCGCGCTGCCGATTTGCGCAAGACCCCTGGCGGGCTGCCATAGACCTGCTTGAACACCCGAGTCAGGTGCGCCTGGTCGGCAAAGCCCACCGCCGCGGCGGCGTCAGCCAGGGGCAGGCCGCCGCGCAGCAGCGCGCGAGCGCGCGCCACCCGCCAGTTGCGCAGCCACGCCTGCGGCGGCAAGCCATAGCGGCGTGCGAATTGCTTGACCAGCGTGCTGCGATGCTTGCCCTCGGCCCGCGCCAGCGCGTCCAGGTCGGGCGCGCAAGCGGGGTCGGCGCGCATGCGCTCGAACAGCAACGCGCAAACGTCGGGCATGCCTGGCCCCTCGGCTTGGTTCACACCCGGATCGACCATCGCGCCCGCCACTCCGCCACCCTCGCCCACCCCATCGGCCACCGGCTGCCCATGCGCCGCCAGCAAGCCGAACAGCGCGGCAGATAGCCGGCCGCGGCGCTGGGCATCGTCCGTTGCGTCGGGCGCCAGCGCCGCCAACCATTGGCCACACAGCGTCACGTCGTGGATCACAGGCCCCGGCAGGCTCAGGCCGCCGTCGCGCAGCGCCAGGGCATGATCCTTGAACCAGGCAGACTCGATATACGCCATGCGGTACGCCAACAACCCCGCCGAGGTGCCACCGGTGTGCACCTGCCCAGGCGCGATCACCACCAGATCGCCCTCGCCCGCCTCGAACGCGCGGCCGTGCACAGTGAAGACGCAGCGGCCCTGGGCAATGGCGCCGATGGACCAGGCGTCGTGGAAGTGCGCCTCAAAGCGGTAGGCGCGCAGGTCGGCGATCAGCACGTCGCCGGGCAGGCCCGCGCCGCAATGCCAGATATGTTGGGAAACCGCCATGGAAAAACCGCCTGGAAAGGGACCGAGGACAGCCCCCACCGCGAGCTACCCGAAATACTCCCCGTCCGCGGCCAACGAGCGTGCCAGCAGCCACGCATTGCGGGGATTTTCCCCCACCCGGCGGATGGCGTAGGGCCACCAATCGGCGCCGAACGGAAGATACACCCTGACGTTATAGCCCAGCCGGCGCAGCGCCAGCTGCCAGTCGGGCCGCACGCCATAGAGCATCTCGAATTCAAATTCGTCCGGCGCCCAGCCGCGTTCGCGGGCCAGCGTCATGATGGCGCCGGCCAGGCGATCGTCGTGAGTGCCGAATACGGGCAGGAAACCGGCGTCGTGCGCGGCCGGCGACAGCATGATGGACGCGGCGTCCAGATAGGCCTGGTCGATGCGGGCGCGGCCCTGGTGGTCCAGCGCGCGTTCCGGAAAGGCGCCCTTCACCAGCCGCAGCGACGTGCGCTGGCTGATCGCCCAGGTCAGGTCTTCGGGCGTGCGGCGACGACGGGCCTGCAGCGTCAGGCCGACGGGCAAGCCCGCTTGCAGCAGCTCGCGATGCAGCGCGCAGGTGCGGTCGCGAATGCCCGAGTCTTCCATATCCAGTACCACCCAGTCGCGGCCACCGGTGGCCGCCCGCCGCGCCGCGTCGGCGATGCGGACCGCGTTCTCGTGGCCCAGGGCGTCGCTGCGCATGTAGCCCACGGCGGTAGGGTCGATGGACACATGCACGTCCAGCCCCGCCTCACCCAAGGCGGCGCAGGCCTGCATGGCCTGGCGGGTGTTGTGTTCGATAGCGGCGGGGTCGGCGACGTATTCACCCAGATAGAACAGCGACGCGCGGATGCCGTGCGCTTCGCGCAGCCGGGCCGCCGTGCGCACCGCGCTGGCGATGTCGGCGCCGCCCACGAAGCGCCGCGCCAACGAGGTGCGCGTGGCCAGCGCCCGCATGGACCGCCCGATGCCCGGGCTGCGCGCCAGCGCGATGGCGGTTTTCTGGAAAAGGCTCATGGGCTCTCCGTTCAAAGAGAGCCACTATGAGCGGGCAGCGCGGGCCTGTCTTGAACAGGAGTGAATGCGGCCGCGCCCGGTCAGGTCCAAGGTCTCGCAGCCACGGTGATCCGGCGGGGGCCCTGCCGACCCTGCGGGATCAGGCCTTGCCTCACCGCACATTGGGCTTTGACTGCCCTGCCCCTCAAGCCTTGCCGGCGGCCAGCGCAGCCGCTCGGCTACGGCCGAACAGGGGCCGCTGCACGGTCTGCGCCAGCAGTACGCCCGCCAACGTCACCACGCCGCCCAGCAGATGGTAGGTGTGCAATTGCTCGCGCAGCATCACGAAGGCGGCCAGCGCGGTAAACAGCGGCAGCAAGTTGATGAAGATGCTGCAACGGGTGGGCCCCAGGCGGTGCACGCCCTCGATCCACAAAAAGGACAGCAACACCGACGAGAAAATCCCCGCGTACAGGATCAGCGGAATCGTCTTCATGTCCAGCGCGGCCTGCCCGGCGGGCACCTGCAGGTACAGCGGCAGCATATACAACAGCGCGAAGATCGACTGCACGAAGGTGGACTGCCAGGCCGGCACCGGCACCTTCCAGTGGCGCAGCAGCACGCCATACAAGGCATAGGAAAAAGCGGCCAGCAGCATCAGGCCATCACCCACGTGGATGCCGTGCTGGAACACGCTGAGCATGTCGCCCTGGCCCACCAGGTACAACAGGCCCAGGAACGACAGCGCGCCACCGACCGCCATGCCCAACGTCAGCGGATCGCGCAGGATCACCACGCTGAGCAACATGCTGAGCAGGGGAATCAACGCGGTCAGGATCGCCATATTGGTGGCGGTGGTGGTTTCGGCGGCGCGGTACGACAAGGCCTGGAACAGCGCCGACGACAGCAGGCCATACAGTGCCAGCTTGGGCCAGTGACGCAGGATGGTCTTGCGGTTGCGCCAGACCGGCACGGCCGTGAACAGGCCCATGATCGCCAGCGCCAGGATCAGCCGGTAGAAGGTGATGGCGGTGGGCGAGATGGCGCTGGCCGCCATCTTGGAAACGATGACATTGCCCGCCCAGAACAGGATGGCGAACAATGGAAACAGGTAGGACATGATGGGTTCACTCGCAGGATAGGAATCGACAAGTCCGCCGCGGCGCGTGCGCCGCATGGGCGGATGACCGCTATCCTATTGAGCGCCCGGACGTCCGTCTGCCGATGAAGAGACACGGACTATCGGAAAATGGACATTTCTCCGTGCCGCCCGCGTCAACCCCAAAGGGCTGGCGGACGGGGTCGACGCCAGAAACCGGAGCGCGTCCGCCAGAGCCTGAAACCCGCGTGCCCGCGCGCTCAGGGCCGGAACGGCGCGGCGTCCAGCGGCGTCTCCAGCCCTGCCATTTGCGCCGTCAGCAGCGCGGCGCTGCCGCAGGCCAGGGTGAAGCCGAGCGCGCCCTGGCCGATGTTCAGCCACAGGTTGCTCGCGGCCGGGCTGGGCCCGATCAGCGGCTTGCCCGTCGGCGTGGCCGGGCGCAGGCCAGCCCACGGAATCGCCTGGCTCAGGTCCAGCGCCGGAAAGGCCTCGGCCACCTGGCGCTTGAGCAGTGCGATGCGCGCGGGATCAATGTCGGCGTTGGCGCTGCCGATGTCGACCATGGCGGCGATGCGCAGCACCCCGCCCACCCGCGCATAGACGATGCGGCGTTCGTAGTCAGTGACGCTGATGCGCGGCGCGACGGCGTCGTCGGCGGCCAGCGGCACGGTCAGGCTGTAGCCCTTGAGCGGATACAGCGGCACGTCGTGCCCCAGCGGTCGCAGCAAGGCGCGCGTGCCGATGCCGGTGGCCAGCACCACGGCGTCGGCCCCGATATCACCGTCGCGGGTATGCACCGCCACGATGCGGCGGCCTTCGCGCTGCAGGCCCGACACGGGGTTGGACATGGCGCATTGCACGTTGGCCATCCCGCGCAGCCGGTCAAACAGCGCCTGCGTGAACTGGCGGCAGTCGCCAGCTTCTTCGCTGGGGGTATAGATGGCGCCCGCCAGGCTGGCGCCCATGCCGGCCAGCGCGGGTTCGCGCGCCAGCGTCTGGGCGGCGTCCAGCACCTGCTGATCGGAACCGTGGGCCGCCTGGTAGGCCACCAGCGCGCGCGCCTTGTCCAGCAGGGCCGCGCTGCGGTAGGCAATCAGCTTGCCGTTCTTGAGGTGGCCGAATTCCAGGTTTTCCTGGTCCAGCAGCGCATGCATCGCGTCGCGGCTGAGATAGGACAGCGCCAGCAACTGCGCCGTGGCGTCGCGCGCCACCGATGCGCGGCAGGCCAGCGCAAACTGCAGGCACCAGCGCCACTGGTGCGGATCCAGCCGTGGCCGAAACCGCAAGGGGGAATCTTCGCGCAGCAGCCAGCCGGGCACGCTGGGCAGCACGCCCGGGCCGGCCAGCGGCGCCACGTAGCTATAGCTGAGCTGGCCGCCATTGGCATAACTGGATACCTCGGCCGGATGCGCGTGCGCGTCCACCAGCACCACCTCATGCCCCTGGCGCGCCAGGAAATAGGCCGACGTCACGCCCACGACCCCGGCGCCGATCACGCAAACGCGCATACCTGCATCCAAATAAGAGATTGGCAACCGTTCTATTCTGAAGCGCGGGGCAAACCGTAGCAAATCACCAAGCCCGGGGCAGCCATAACCCAGGCTCATGGCCGTCGCAACCTATGGGGCCGGTCGCCCCTGAAAGGCCCCGCGCACGGCCCCTAGGCGGCGCGGTGCAGCTTGATGATGGCCGCCGCCGTGGGGTCGCGCACCAGGTCGGCCAGCGTGTGGGCGTTAAGCGCGTCGTAGAAAGTCTGCAGGGTCTGCGCCAGCACGCCCGCCAGGCGGCAAGCGCCGTCCAGCGCACAGGGCGGCTCGCGGCAATCGATCAGGGGGCCCTGCTGTTCCAGTTCACGCACCAGGTCGCCCAGCCGGTAGTCGGCGGGTGGACGCGCCAGCGCCAGGCCGCCGCCCTTGCCGCGCGACGTGCTGACCCAGCCGCGCTGCGACATGAAGTGCACCACCTTGACCAGGTGGTTGCGCGACAGGTCGAAGCGCGTGGCGATCTCCGGAATGGTGACCGCCGCGGGCCGGTCGCGGCATTGCGTCAGGTACATCAGGACGCGCAGGCCGAAGTCGGTGAATCGGGTCAGTTGCATGGGCGCCAGGATACACCGGTCAGGCGGGTGCGCCGCCGCTGCCAAAGGCCTCGGCGTGGATGCGGTCCGCCGCCACGCCCAGCGCCAGCAGCGTCTCGCGCTGGGCCCGCATGAAACCGGCCGGGCCGCACAGGTAGTAGTCGGCGTCGGCCACGATGGCCTGGTCGCGGATGGCGTGCAGGTCGACGCGGCCGGCGTAGTCATAGTCGCGGCCCGGTTGATCGCCACTGGCGACCTCTTCATAGAACACGGCCTTGCGCACATTGCCGCGCGCCTGGGCGAGCGCGTTGACGTGGTCTTTCATGGCGTGCGCCGCGCCATTGCGACAGCCGTGCACGAAGCGGATCTGGCGCGGGTCGTCGGTGGCCACCAGGTGGTTCAGCATCGACACCATGGGCGTCAGGCCCACGCCGCCGCTCAGCAGCACCACGGGCGCAACGCTGCTTTCACGCAGGTGGAAATCGCCCTGCGGCGGGGCCACATCCAGCACGCCGCCCTCCTGCAGGCGATCGTGCAGCGCGTTGGAAACACGGCCCGCCGGTGTCTGCGCGCCGGCGGCCTCGCGCTTGACGGAAATGCGCAGGCGGTCTTGCCCGGGCGCATCCGACAGGCTGTATTGGCGCGGCTGCATCAAGCCCAGTTCCGGCACGTAGATGCGCACCGACACGTATTGGCCGGGCCGGTAGGCCGGCACGGCGCCGCCGTCGGCCGGGGCCAGGTAGAACGAGGTGATATCCACGCTTTCCGGCTGCTTGCCGACCACGCGAAAGGCGCGCCAGCCCGTCCATCCGCCCGGCTTGGCGGCCGATTCGGCGTACAGCCGCGCTTCTTCGGCGATCAGCATGTCGGCCAGTTGGCCGTAGGCGGCGGCCCAGGCGTCCACCAATTCGTCGGTGGCGGCCTCGCCCAGCACCTCGCGGATCGAGGCCAGCAGGTGCTTGCCGACAATTGGGTAATGCTCGGGCCGGATGCCCAGGCTGACGTGCTTGTGGACGATGCGTGTCACTACGGGCGCCAGCACCGAGGGGTCGTCGATGTGCTCGGCGTAAGCCGCCACCGCGCCGGCCAGCGCCTGCTGCTGCTCGCCACCCGCCTGATGGCCCTGGTTGAAGACGTGCTTGAGTTCCGGATTGCCCTGGAACATGCGGGCGTAGAAATGGCGGGTCAACGCCACGCCATGGACCTTCAGGACCGGGGCCGTGGCCTTGACCAGGGTGCGGATTTGCGGGCTCAACATCGACTGCTCCTTGCGCTGCGGATGGCGCCGACGCGGTCGCCGGGGCATCCTGTTTTAAACATGCATTAATAATACATGTTTAAGTGCGACGCGCAAAACCGGCTTCGCTGAACCGCCAGCCCCCCGCTCCGTGCCGCGGCCCGGCGCGCGAGGATATCGGTCCGGCAGAGTGGCGCCACTGAAGAGGGCATCCCACGGATAGCCGCCCACAGGTAAACTTCCGCTTTGCCGCAACACCACAAAGGTTCCACCATGAGCACCTCTACGCTCAAGACCCGTTTGTCCGACTCCGTCAAGGACGCCATGCGCGCCAAGGCGAGCGAGCGCCTTGCCACCCTGCGCTTCCTGCTGGCCGCGGTGAAGCAAAAGGAGGTGGACGAGCGCCGAGACCTGAACGACGCCGAAATCACCGCCATCATCGAAAAGCAGGTCAAGCAGCGCCGCGAGTCCATCGCCGCGTTCGAGCAGGCCGGCCGCACCGAGACCGCGGAACTGGAAAAGGCCGAACTGGTCGTGCTGCAGGAATTCCTGCCGCAAGCCGCCACGGCCGAAGAAGTGGCCGCCGCCATCGACGCCGCGCTGGCTGACGTGGCCGCCCAGGGCATCACCGGCGCGCCCGCCATGGGCAAGGTCATGGCCTTGCTCAAGCAATCGCTGGCCGGCCGCGCCGACATGACCGCGCTATCGCAGCAAGTCAAAGGGCGGCTCGCCTGAAGCCGCCCGCCAGCGCCATCGCGCTGGACGCCGTCGCCCCGCCCTTGCGCGGGGCGATGCGCGACTGTGTCGCGGCCATCAATATCGGCCGCCAACATTTCGAAGCCCGCTACGACACCGCCATCGCCGACCCGCTGAAAGCGGACTCCGCGGCCCTGCGCCGGCTGTCGGACGCCATCATCCCTGAAATCGAACGCCTGGCCGCCACGCCGGACAACGGCTACGGCTGGGGCTCCGGTGGCGGGTCGCCGATAGGCTACCGCGAGGCGCGCAAGGTCACGCTGGGCCTGTGGCGCGGCAGCCATTCCAACGTGCATGACGCCGACGGCGCGCTGGACTACACCCGCTGCCTCCACCTGCTGTTCCAGGCCGCGCGGCTGTCGCCGGCCGGCATGGCGCAGGCGGTCGCGGCGGTTCAAGACAACATCGTCTTCAACCATCTCGTCCTGCACATCATCGAAGACGCGCTGGCCCTGGCCGCGCAAGACGGCGCCGGCCAGGCGGCTCGCGCCGCCGCCGCCGAACCGTACATCCCGTTGCTGCGCCCCACCCATATCTTCCGCCAAGAAGACAACCGCTATCAGGGCTACCGCATCCTGCTGCGCGACGCCGCCGACCACGGCGACGCAGACGCGGCGATCAAGCTGCTACCCCACTGCAACACGCGCAGCGACCGCGACGAAATTGACATCATCAAAAGCCGGCTGGTAGCTGCGGTCAGTGCCCGCGACGGGCTGCAGGCGGCCCTGGACCTGTGCGCTCACAAGCGTATCGGCGCCGCCTACCGCGAACATGCATTGCAGCCGGCCGTGGACGCGGGGCAATACGCCGTCGTGCAGGCCGCGCTGGCCGAGCACCCCGGCCTGGTCACCGCCGACAGCGGCGACGGCCTGCGCTTTCTGGTGCCCGCCTTTTGCCAGCACGAGAAAAAGGCCGCCGCGACGCCCGGCGCCGGGCAAGACTCGGCGCAATTCGATGCGCTGTTCGAGCGGGTCGACGCCATGGATCCCAAGCTCAAGCACGGCGACGCGCGGCTGCGTGACTGGCTGCTGCTGGAACTGGGGCTAGCCTCGCGCGACAAGGCCTACGTGGCGCGCTGCCGCAAGGCCATCAAGCACAATTCCATCAAGCGCGAGCTGGATCCGGCGTAATTCAGGCCAGGCCGACGCACCGATTCGGAACGCGTCGCCGCAGTCATTCAGAACGCGCCGCCAAACAGATCGGGCTGCCGCGACTGCTCGGCCGGGTCGGCGAAATTGCTCATGCCTACCCCCGCCAGCCGGTACAGCGTGTCCGCCGGCAACTCCACCCGCTCGCACAGCAACCGTGCCACCGCCGCCAATTCAGCGGCCGACGACGGCGGATTGGGGCTGGTCTGGCTGCGCGTCAGGATACGGAAGCGGTCTGTCTTGAGCTTGAGCACCACCGTGCGTCCCAGCGCGCCCTTTTTCAGCGCCTGGTCCCAGACCTTGTCGGCCATGCGGTCGATGGCGTCACCCAGCGCGTCCAGCCGGATGTCTTCCGAAAATGTGGTCTCGGCCGACACTTGTTGCAGCGGCTGGTCGGTCTGCACCTCGCGTTCGTCGATGCCGCGCGCCAGCTCGTACAGGCGGCGGCCGTAGCGGCCGAAGTAGTGTTCCAGTTCCTCGGCGCCATGCGTGGCCAGGTCGCCCACCGTATGGATACCCAATTGCTCCAGCCGCGCCTGCGTCACTTTGCCCACGCCCGGCACCTTGCGCACCGGCAGCGGCTGCAGGAATTCCAGCACCTTGGTCGGGCGTATCACGAATTGGCCGTCGGGCTTGTTCCAGTCGGACGCGATCTTGGCCAGGAACTTGTTCGGCGCGATGCCGGCCGACGCGGTCAGGCCGGTTTCGGCGCGGATCTGCTGGCGGATCACCTGCGCCACCTCGGTGGCCGACGGCAGGCCGAACTTGTTGACGGTCACATCCAGGTAGGCCTCGTCCAGCGATAGCGGTTCGATCAGGTCGGTGTGGCGGGCGAAAATCTGGCGGATCTGGCGCGATACGTCGCGATAGCGGTTGAAATCGGGCGGCACGTACACCGCCTGCGGACAGAGCCG
Source organism: Achromobacter xylosoxidans (assembly GCA_040396375.1). Lineage (GTDB taxonomy): Bacteria > Pseudomonadota > Gammaproteobacteria > Burkholderiales > Burkholderiaceae_B > Achromobacter > Achromobacter xylosoxidans_D. The sequence goes on along the minus strand of JBEBOQ010000032.1, from coordinate 618 downwards.
CTGCGCACGGATCGCCGACATGGCCGAATGCACGCCGAAGCGGCGCGCTTCATAGGACGCGGCGCACACCACCGAGCGCGGCCCGGTCCACGCCACCACCACCGGCTTGCCACGCAGGTCGGGGTTGTCGCGCTGCTCCACGGACGCGTAGAAGGCGTCCATGTCGATGTGTACGATCTTGCGGCTGGGCTCGCTCATGTCGCTGGCAAAACGGGCGCTGGCAATGCAGGCATTGAAACGGGTTCGGTAACCGGACGCTTATCGGACGCTTCTGGGCGCCGGACGATGCGCGCCCCGGAAAAATGGATATTATGACCGGCAAATTCCCGTCTTACTCCTTCCCAGCGTACCGGCATCCATGACTGCAACCGCAACCCCCGCCCCGGGTGAATACTTCGGCCTGGCGATTCCCTTCATGAGCTTCATCGGCCTGGTCCCCGAAAGCATCGCGCCGGCCTACGCCCGCACCTCGCTGCCCTGGCGCCAGGACCTGACCAACAGCCGCGGCGACGTGCACGGCGGCACCCTGATGAGCGTGCTGGACTTCACGCTGAGCGCCGCCGCCCGCGGCTCGGCCGACGCCACCGAAGGCATGGCCACCATCGACATGAACACCAC
>JBEBOQ010000031.1:0-48416 GCA_040396375.1 Achromobacter xylosoxidans | reverse complement strand
ATCGCCTTTTTCAAGGAGGCACAGGCATGACGCGCAATGCCCAATCTACCCTGCAGCGGCAGTTGAAGCGAGGTGGAGCGCTGGCTCATGACGGGCTGGACAAAAAGGCCGTGGTCGAAGCTGCGCATGAGCTCGGCCTGGCCTTGTTCGTGGCCAATTGCGACCCTGCCCGCAGCCGTTCGGCGGTGCTGCGCGCCATCGCCAAGGCGGTGGACTTCCCCGAGTATTTCGGTGGCAACCTGGACGCGCTCTACGATTGCCTGTGCGATACCGTGCTGGATCACAAGACCGGCGTGGTGCTGTGGCTCTACAAACTGCATTCGGGCGACCCTGCCCTGGAAGAAGACGCTGCTCGCATTGAATCGGTGTGCGCCGACGCGGCCGAGTTCGCGCACGAAAATGGCCGTACCTTTGCGTATGTCGTGGAACACGCGGGCAAGCACCCGGATCCCGAACCCGGCGTAGCGGCCGCGCCTTACGGCGAAAACGACTGATTTCGGTAGCGGCAGCCCAGTCGGGTTGCCGCAGGCGCCGGCGGATGCCGATGACGCCCTTTTCCCCTTTTTGCCTACCAGCCCAGCAGGGCGCCAGCCGCGGAGATCAAGGCCAGGCCCGCCGTTTCGGTGCGCAGCACGCGCGGGCCGAACTTGACGGCTTGCACGCCGGCTTCGCGGGCCTGGGCCAATTCCTTGTCCGACCATCCGCCTTCGGGGCCGACCAGCAGCGTCAATGATGACAGGCCGGGCGTGGCGCCCAGTCGGCCGGCCAGATCGGTGTCGGCATCGGGGTGGCACAACAGGCGCAGGCCGTCGGCGGGCAGCGCCAGCCATTCGGCCAGGGTGCGGGGGGCGTCGACGGTCGTCAGGCGGTTGCGGCCGCATTGCTCGGCGGCCGATTGCGCGATGCGCTGCCAATGGGCCACTCGCTTGTCCAGCCGTGGGCCGGATAGCTGCAACACGCTGCGCTGTGCGGCGATGGGGCAGACCTGGGCGGCGCCCAGTTCCACGGCTTTTTCCACCACCCAGTCCATCTTGTCGCCGGACGGCAGGCCCTGCACCAGGGTGATGCGGCCGGCCAGCTCGGCTTCGCGGGGCTCGAAGGCGCCCAGTTGAGCGAAACCGGCCTTGCCCTCGACTTCCAGCACGGCGGGGTATTCACCCCCCTGGCCGTTGAACAGAATGACGGATTCCCCGGCGCGCAGGCGCAGCACTCTCAGGGCGTGGTGGGCCAGGGCGTCCGGCAGGGCGATGCGGGCGCCGGCGGACAGGGGGGCATCGCAGAAGAAGCGGGGGGCGGACATGGGCGTTGCAGCAACGGAAACGGGCGAAGGGCAGGGGCGACGACCTGGCATATTTCAGGTGACGGTATCCCCGGGGCTACTTGAGCGCGTAGCCTACCACTTTGGTCCCCCATTCGATGAAGAGCGGGGTGTTGGAAGTGAGATTGAGCGCCAGTAGGACCAGGAAGCCCACGGTCATCTTTTTGTCCAGGCGTAGGAATTGGCTGCGCAGTTCTGACAGGTCTTCGTGAGTGGCGAAGCGCTTGAGTTCTTCGCGGTTGGGCAGCTTGGCGATTTCGCGGCGCAGTTCCTGTATTTCCTCGCGCCGGGCGAGGGGGGCGACGGCGTTTGCCAGTTCCTTTTGCCATTCTTGCCTCAACGTGGCCGCTTCTTTTTGCCACTCTTGCCGCAACGTGGCCGATTCTTTTTGCCACTCTTGCCGCAACGTAACCGCTTCTTTTTGCCATTCTTGCCGCAACGTGGCTGCCAGTTCGGCCTCGCCCCGGATCTGGGCGAGTTCCAGGGAATGGGCAATGGCAATGGCCCGCTCTTCGCCCAGGGCGTTGCGCAAGGCCATGATGCCTTCGACGGGCAGGGTGACGTTCAACATGCGGTTCATCTTAGAGGGCTTCCGGTACAGATAGAGGTAGCCATCATGAATCTCGGACCCCCTCGTCACAATTGTGGCTTCTACCCCATCATTTTCCGGCTTGCACCCGCTCATTTCCCCGAGAATGCGCCCATTTGCCTCGCCTGGGCGCCCGATGGCGGGGGGGTAAGCCCCGGATGCTAAAATCTTTTGCTTCGCAACCTACTCAACTGGCCCCCATTTCCTGCATGGGCGCGCCAGCTTCAAAGAGCCTTCCGAATGAGCAATCCGACCGCCCCTAAACTTGCCTTGGCGGATGCCATCCGCGCCCTCGCGATGGACGCCGTGCAACAAGCGAACTCCGGGCACCCGGGTGCTCCCATGGGCATGGCGGAAATCGCCCAAGCCTTGTGGGCCGGCAACCTGCGTCACAACCCCAAGGATCCCGCCTGGGCCAACCGCGACCGCTTCGTGCTGTCCAACGGCCACGGCTCGATGCTGATCTACGCCCTGTTGCACCTGACTGGCTACGATCTGCCGATCGAAGAACTGAAGAATTTCCGCCAGCTGCACTCCAAGACGCCTGGCCACCCCGAAGTGGGCATTACCCCGGGCGTGGAAACCACCACCGGCCCGCTGGGCCAGGGCCTGGGCAATGCCGTGGGCATGGCGCTGGCCGAAGCGCTGCTGGCCGCCGAGTTCAACAAGCCCGGCCACACCATCGTCGACCACCACACCTACGCCTTCACCGGCGACGGCTGCCTGATGGAAGGCATCTCGCACGAAGTGTGCTCGCTGGCCGGCACGCTCAAGCTGTGCAAGCTGGTCGTGCTGTATGACGACAACGGCATCTCCATCGACGGCCACGTCGAGCACTGGTTCGCCGACGACACCGCCAAGCGCTTCGAGGGCTACGGCTGGAACGTCATCCGCGGCATCGACGGCCACGACGCCGCCGCCGTGGACGCCGCCATCAAGGCCGCCCGCGCGCAATCGGAAAAGCCCACGCTGATCGTCTGCCGCACCGTCATCGGCAAGGGTTCGCCCAACATGGCCGGCACCCACAACGTGCACGGCGCCCCGCTGGGCAAGGACGAAATCGCCGCGACCCGCGCCGCGCTGGGCTGGTCGGCCGAGCCCTTCCAGATTCCGCAAGACGTCTACGACGGCTGGGATGGCCGCAAGACCGGCGCCGCCGCGCAAGCAGAATGGCAGTCGGCGTTTGACGCCTATGCCGCTGCGTTCCCCACTGAGGCCGCCGAGTTCTCCCGCCGCATGAAGGGCGACATGCCCGCCGGCTACGCCGAACAGTTCAAGTCGTTCCTGGACGCCACGCTGGAAAACGCCGAAACCGTGGCCACCCGCAAGGCCTCGCAGTTCGCGATCACGGCGCTGGCGCCGGTGCTGCCGGAAATGCTGGGCGGCTCGGCCGACCTGACCGGCTCCAATTTCACCGACTGGAAGGGCGTGGCCGCCGTGCGCGCCGGCGACAAGGGCATCCAGTTTGGCCGTCACATCAACTACGGTGTGCGCGAATTCGGCATGGCCGCCATCATGAACGGCGTGGCCCTGCACGGCGGCTACCTGCCGTTCGGCGGCACGTTCCTGACCTTCTCCGACTACTCGCGCAACGCCATCCGCATGGCCGCGCTGATGAAGCAGCGCGTGGTCCACGTGTTCACCCACGACTCCATCGGCCTGGGCGAAGACGGCCCGACCCACCAGTCGATCGAGCACGCCGCCAGCCTGCGCCTGATTCCCAACCTGTCGCTCTGGCGCCCCTGCGACACGGCCGAAACCGCCGTGGCCTGGAATGCCGCCGTGACGCGCCCCACCAGCATCGGCATGGACGTGCATGACGGCGGCCCGACGGCCCTGTTGCTGTCGCGCCAGAACCTGCCGTTCGTGCAACGCGATGCCGCCACCGTGGACGCCATCGCCCGCGGCGGCTACGTGCTGCGCGACGCCGAAGGCGCCCGCGCCGTCATCATCGCCACCGGCTCGGAAGTCGCCATCGCGCTGGACGCGCAGGCGCAACTGGCCAAGGACGGCATCGCCGTGCGCGTGGTCTCCATGCCCAGCACCGACGTGTTCGACCGCCAGGACGCCGCCTGGAAGCAATCGGTACTGCCCAAGGGCCTGCCGCGCGTGGCCGTCGAGGCCGGCGTGACCGCCTTCTGGCACAAGTACGTGGGCCTGGAAGGCGCCGTGGTCGGCATCGACCGCTACGGCGAATCGGCGCCGGCCGGCGCGCTGTTCAAGTTCTTCGGGCTGACCGCCGACAAGGTGGCCGAGACCGTCAAGCAAGTTTTGTAAAAAGGAGCTTAGTCATGACCATTCGCGTCGCCATCAACGGTTACGGTCGCATCGGCCGCAACATCCTGCGTGCCCACTACGAAGGTGGCAAGAAGCACGACATCGAAATCGTCGCCATCAATGACCTGGGCGATCCCAAGACCAACGCGCACCTGACGCGCTACGACACCGCCCACGGCAAGTTCCCGGGCACCGTCGAAGTCGACGGCGACTTCATGGTCGTCAACGGCGACAAGATCCGCGTGCTGGCCAACCGCAACCCGGCCGAACTGCCCTGGGGCGAGCTGAAGGTCGACGTGGTGCTGGAGTGCACGGGCTTCTTCACGACCAAGGAAAAGGCCGGCGCGCACATCAAGGGCGGCGCCAAGAAGGTCATCATCTCGGCTCCGGGCGGCAAGGACGTCGACGCCACCGTCGTGTACGGCGTGAACCACGGCGTGCTGAAGGCCTCCGACACCGTCATCTCGAACGCGTCGTGCACCACCAACTGCCTGGCCCCGCTGGTCAAGCCGCTGAACGACAAGCTGGGCCTGGAAAACGGCCTGATGACCACCGTCCACGCCTACACCAACGACCAGGTCCTGACCGACGTCTACCACGAAGACCTGCGCCGCGCCCGTTCGGCCACCATGAGCATGATCCCCACCAAGACCGGCGCCGCCGCCGCGGTGGGCCTGGTGCTGCCGGAACTGAACGGCAAGCTGGACGGCTACGCCATCCGCGTCCCGACCATCAACGTGTCGCTGGTCGACCTGTCGTTCGTGGCCAGCCGCGACACGACCGTCGAAGAAGTGAACGGCATCCTGAAGGCCGCCTCGGAAGGCGAGCTCAAGGGCATCCTGGACTACAACACCGAACCCCTGGTCTCGGTGGACTACAACCACAACCCGGCCTCCAGCACCGTTGACGCGTCGCTGACCAAGGTCTCGGGCCGCCTGGTCAAGGTCTCGTCCTGGTACGACAACGAGTGGGGCTTCTCGAACCGCATGCTCGACACCACCGTCGCGCTGATGTCGGCCAAGTAAGCATCGCTGTCGAACCGAAGGGGACGAACAGGTTTTCCGCCACGGCGGAAAGCGGGTTCGTCCCCTTCGTTCGCCAACTCTAGGAGACGCAAAGCATATGTCCAAGGTCAATACCCTGTCCGCGCTGGCCAAGGCCGGCGCCCTGTCCGGCAAGCGCGTGTTCATCCGCGCCGATCTGAACGTGCCGTTCGATGATGCCGGCCGCATTTCCGAAGATACCCGCATCCGTGCGTCGGTGCCTGGCATTCGCCTGGCGCTGGATGCCGGTGCGGCGGTGATGGTCACCTCGCACCTGGGCCGCCCGAAAGAAGGCGTGCTGACCGAGGCCGATTCGTTGGCCAAGGTGGGGCAGCGCCTGTCCGAGCTGCTGGGCATGCCGGTGCCGCTGGTGCAAAACTGGGTGGACGGCGTGAAGGTCGAGCCGGGCCTGGTGGTGTTGTTGGAAAACTGCCGCGTGAATGTGGGCGAGAAGAAGGACGACGAGGCGCTGTCGCGCAAGATGGCGGCGCTGTGCGATGTGTACGTGAACGATGCGTTCGGCACGGCGCACCGCGCCGAGGCGACGACGCACGGCATCGCGCGCTTTGCGCCGGTGGCGTGCGCCGGCCCGCTGCTGGAAGCCGAGCTGGACGCGCTGGGTCGTGCGCTGCACGAACCCAAGCGTCCGCTGGTGGCGATCGTGGGCGGCTCGAAGGTGTCGACGAAGCTGTCGATTCTGCAGTCGCTGGCCGATAAGGTGGACCAGCTGGTGGTGGGCGGCGGCATTGCCAATACGTTCATGCTGGCGGCGGGGCTGTCGATCGGCAAGTCGCTGGCGGAGCCGGAGCAGGTGGACCAGGCGCGCGCAGTGATCGAGCTGATGAAGCAGCGCGGCGCGGATGTGCCGATTCCCGTGGACGTGGTGTGCGCGAAGTCGTTCGGACCGGATGCCCAGGCGACGGTGAAGGCGGCCGACGCGGTGGACGCAGACGACATGATCCTGGATATCGGTCCGCAGACGGCGGAGCAACTGGCCGCGATTCTGAAGCAGGCGGGGACGATCGTGTGGAACGGGCCGGTAGGCGTGTTCGAGTTTGATCAGTTCGCGAACGGGACGAAGGTGGTGGCGCAGGCTATTGCTGATTCCGACGGGTTTTCGATCGCGGGCGGCGGTGATACGTTGGCGGCGATTGCGAAGTACGGGATTTCGGAGCAGGTGGGCTATATCTCGACCGGTGGCGGCGCGTTCCTGGAGTTCCTGGAAGGCAAGACCTTGCCGGCGGTGGCTGTGCTGCAGGAGCGGGCCAAGTAAGGTTTTGCTTGGTGTCTGCTGGATGAAAGCCGCTCCTTTTTGGGAGCGGCTTTTTTTTGTTTGGTCGTTGTCTTGGTTTGTCGCAGAGGGGCTACGGGCGTCTTGGCCTGTGGCGTTGCTAGGTCAGCGGCATAGGCAGAGTCTTGCGGGGCCCGCCAGGACCGGCCACGCGGGCGGCCGGTCCTGGCATACATGCGGTGGGGCGCCGGGGCGGTGGTCGCTGCGCGCTTGCCAGGAGCGTTGATCTGAACGAGGACAAGCGCTGCTTGGCGGCCTGCTTCGCCAGGGCGGCGGCTGGCGGTTCGCTACTGCTTGCGCCGTTACTCCATCTTTGCACCCGACAGCTTCACGATGGCGCCGTAGCGGTCGATTTCCGTGCGGATGAAGTCGCCGAAGGCGGCGGGGGTTTGGCCTTCCGGGACGAGGGCGCCCATGGCTTCCATGCGTTTGCGCATGTCGGGGGTGGCGGTGATGGCGTTGATGTCGCGGTTCAGGCGGTCGACGATGGCGGTGGGGGTGCCGGCGGGGGCGACGATGCCATACCAGGCGGAGGCGTGCATGTCGGCGACGCCGGCTTCTGCGAAGGTGGGGACGTCGGGCAGGGCGGGCAGGCGTTGGCGCGAGGCGACGGCGAGGGCGCGCAGGGCGCCGGCCTGGACTTGGGCAAGCGAGCCGGTGTCGATCATCATGTCGACTTGGCCGGCGAGCAGGTCGGAGACGGCGGGGCCGCTGCCTTTGTAGGGGATGTGCAGGATGTCGATGCCGGTGCGCGATTTGAACATGGCGCCGGCCAGGTGTTGGGACGAGCCCACGCCGCCGGAGCCGTAGTTGAGTTTGCCGGGCGCGACGCGGGCGGCGTCGATGAGTTCGCGTACGGACTGGTAGGGGGACTGCTTGGGGACTTCGAGGATGTTGGGGATCTCGGCGACGAAGGCGACGGGGGTGAAGTCTTTGATGGGGTCAAAGCCCAGGCGTGCGTAAAGGTGCGGGTTGGCGGCGTTGGTGGAGCTGGTGGCGACCAGCAGGGTGTAGCCGTCGGGTTTTTCGCGCACGAAGGAGGCGGTGCCGATGTTGCCGCCGGCGCCGGCTTTGTTGTCGACGATGACGGTCTGGCCCAGGCGTTCGGACAGGCGCTGGGCCAGCATGCGGCCCAGGGCGTCGGTGGCGCCGCCAGGGGGCCAGGGCACGACGAGTTTGATGGGGCGGTCGGGGTAGGCCTGGGCCTGGGCCTGGGTGGGCGTGGCGGCGGCCAGGGCAAGCGTGGCCAAGGCGAGCGCGCGCGTGGCGCCTCGCAGCAATGCGTGGGGCATGGAGTCTCCTGGTGCGCGGGCCGGCAGGTGGGCGCCGCGCTGTTGTTCCGGGGCCGGTCTGGCGGCCCTGGATGCGGCAGTGACGCCGCGTTTGTTGTGCCTACGACTCTACGCAATCGGTAAGTTGATAAAAAGGGATAAATAGTTAAGGAAATCGATTCCTTTTTGGAATGAAGGGTTGAGGGCGGTTTGATTTGGCAACGGGTATTGGGGACGTGGACTGGTGTAGCCTTGTCGCTCGCCCGCCCACCGCGGTTTTTCCTGCTTCCCGCCAGCTTTTCCGTTCCATGAATCTACGATTTCTTCCTGGCCTGAATAATTTCCGCGGCATCACGCGGGAGTCTGCGGGCCGTGATGTGACGGCGGGGCTGAGCGTGGCGGCGGTGGCGTTGCCCGTGGGGCTGGCCTATGCGGCGATGATGGGGGTGCCGCCGGTGGCGGGGCTGTGGGCGGCGATCGCGGGGATGCTGGGTTACGCGTTGTTCGGCTCGTCGCGCACGCTGATCGTGGGGCCGGATACGGCGACGTGCACGCTGATCGCGGCGACGCTGACGGGGATGGCGTTGACGACGCCCGAGGATCGGCTGGTGGCGGCGACGGGCATCGCATTGACGGTGGGGGTGGGCTGCTTGATCGCGCGAGTGTTGCGGTTGGGGGTGCTGGCCAATCTGCTGTCGCGGCCCGTGCTGATCGGCTATATGGCGGGGGTGGCGGTGACGCTGGCGCTGTCGCAGTTGAGCGGGCTGACCGGGGTGGGGCTGCGCAACAGCGGGCTGATCCATCCGTTCCTGGAGCTGTCGCGGCGCGTGTCCGAGATCCGCATTCCGACGTTGTGCCTGGGCGTGGCGTCGTGCCTGTTGTTGGTGGCGGTCAAGCGCTGGCGGCCGACCTGGCCTGGGCCGATCCTGCTGGTGGTGGGCACGTGCCTGTTGTCGTGGTTGTTTGATTTTCCCAGCCTGGGCATCGCGGTGGTGGGCGAGGTGCCGGCGGGTCTGCCGGCCTTGAGCCTGCCAGTGCGGCTGGAGGGCGTGGACGATATTTTGCTGGGCGCAGCTGGCGTGCTGGTGGTGAGTTTCTCCAGCGGCATCGTGACGGCGCGCAGTTTCGCGGCGCGCACGGGCGAGCATGTGGACCCGAACCGTGAACTGGTGGGGTTTGGCGCGGCCAACGTGATGGCCGGGCTGTTCCAGGGGTTCGTGGTGACGGGCGCCGATTCGCGTACGGCGGTGGGCCTGGCGGCGGGTGGTTCGTCGCCGCTGGTGGGCGTGAGCGCGGCGGCGGCCCTGGCGGTGGTGGTGGGCTTGCTTAGTGCGCCGCTCTACTGGCTGCCGCAGGCGGTGCTGTCGGCGATTCTGCTACTGGCGGCCACCAGCCTGTTCGATGGCCAAGCGTTCTTGCGGCTGGCGCGCATTTCCCGCATCGAGCTGGCCTTCGGCATTCTGGCGGCGGTGGGCGTGGTGGGCTTCGGCGTGCTGCAGGGCGTGGCGGTGTCGGTGGGCGCCACGCTGCTGTACGCGATGTACGTGTCGGGCAATCCGCGTGACGCCTTGCTGGGCCGGCTGCCTGGGGAGTCGGTGCTGGGCAAGCTGCATCTGAACCCCGAAGCGCAGCCGGTGCCGGGCACGGTGATCTGGCTGTTTGAGTCCTCGGTCTGGTTTTTCAATGCCGACACCTTCCGCCGGCGCGCCCGTGAAGTCATGGAGCAGGCGGGCGATGTGCGCTGGTTCGTGCTGGACGCGGAAGCCATGACGCAGGCCGATGCCGATGCCGTCGAGGCGCTGTATGAGCTCAAGCGCGAGCTCGACGAACGCGGCATTACGCTGCTGGTCGCGGGCGGGCACGGTCAGTTCCGCACCGCGCTGGAGCGATCGGGCCTGGTCAAGAAGATCGGCCGCGAGAAGATTTTTGGCAGCCCTGAACAGGCGGTCGAGGCGATCGAGCGCTGGCGCCAGGCACCGCCCGCCGCGCTGGGCTAAGGGCGGCTTACCGCGCCACGCGCCTTGCGCAGGGCTTAGTCGATGATGTGATAGCCGCCGTCGATGTAGATCGTCTGCCCGGTCATGCGGCGGGCGGCATCGGTGGCCAGCCAGGCGGTGGCCTCGCCCACGTCGTCGATGGACACCAGGCTGCGGGTGGGCGCCTTGGCCTGGGCGCGGTCCAGCAGCGCGTCGAACTCGGCGATGCCCGAGGCGGCGCGGGTCTTCAAGGGGCCGGGCGAGATCGCGTGCACCCGTATGCCCTGCGGGCCCAGTTCCGCCGCCAGGTAGCGGGTGGCGGATTCCAGCGCGGCCTTCACCGGCCCCATCATGTTGTAGTGCTCGACCACCATCTGCGAGCCGTAGTAGCTCATGCAGAACAAGGTGCCGCCGGTCGGCATCAGCGGCTCGGCCAGTTTGGCCATGCGGATGAACGACCAGCACGACACGTCCATGGCCGTCAGGAAGCCGGCGCGCGAGCAGTCGGTGACGCGGCCGTGCAGGTCGTCGCGCGGGGCGTAGGCGATGGAATGCAGCACGAAGTCCAGGCCGCCCCATTCGGTCGCGATGCGCTCGAACACCGCCTCCAGCTCGCCCTCGCGCAGCAGGTCCAGCGGCATCAGCAGCGGCGCGTCGACCTGGCGCGCCAGCGGTTCGACGTGCGGGCGGGCCTTGTCGTTCAGGTAGGTCACGGCCAGTTCCGCGCCCATGGCGCGGAACGCCTTGGCGCAGCCCCAGGCGATGGAGTCGGCGTTGGCGATGCCGGTGACCAGGCCGCGCTTGCCGGCAAGAGGCAGGGCGGCGCTCATCGTTGCTTCACCAGGGCCAGCGTGTGCTGCGCGATGATCAGTTCTTCGTTGGTGCGCACCACGTACACGCCGATGCGGCTGTCGTCGCTGGAAATGCGCGGCCCGTGATGCGCATTGCGCTCGGGATCCAGCTTGATGCCGAGCCAGCCCCAATGCTCGCTGATGGCCTGGCGGATCTCGGCCGAGTTCTCGCCGACGCCCGCGGTGAAGACGATGCCGTCGATGCCGTTCATGGCGCAGCCCAGGCCGATCATGCCTTCGGCCACGCGCCAGGCGAAGTACGACAGCGCCAGTTTGGCCGACGGCGCGTCGCTGGCCAGCAGCTCGCGCATGTCGTTGCTGATGCCGGACAGGCCCTTCATGCCGCAGTCGTGATACAGCACGTGCTCGATCTCGTCGTGCGTCATGCCTTGTTCCATCATCCACAGCACCACGCCGGCATCCAGCCGGCCGGGCCGCGTGCCCATGGGCAGGCCTTCCAGGGCGGTAAAGCCCATGGTGCTGTCCACGCTCTTGCCTTCATGCATGGCGCAGGCGGACACGCCCGAACCCAAATGCGCGGCGATGATTTTGCCCATGGCGATGTCGGGCAGCGCCTGGCGCAGGCGCTGGGCGATGTATTCGTACGACAGGCCATGAAAGCCGTAGCGGCGCACCCCTTGCTGGTACAGCTTCTCGGGCAGGGCGTAGCGGTCGGCGACGTCGGAATGACTGCGGTGGAAGGCGGTGTCAAAGCAAGCCACCTGCGGGATCCACGGGCGCCGTTCGCGGATGACGCGGATGGGCGCCAGGTTGTTGGGCTGGTGCAGCGGCGCCAGCGGCGTGAAGGCTTCCAGCCGGGCCAGGATGTCGTCGTCGATCAGCACCGGCTCGGACAGATCGGGGCCGCCGTGCACCACGCGGTGTCCCACCGCCAGCGGCGCACCGCCCAGGTGGCCGCTGAGCCACGTGCCGACGACTTCCTGGCCGTTGGGCACGTCGGGCGCGTGGCTGGGCGCGATGTCGCGTTCCACCAGCGTCTGGCCGGCGGCGTCGCGCACCCGCAGGCGCGGATGGCCGGTGCCGATGCCTTCGAGCTGGCCGCCCAGGCGCGGCGCCAGGGCCTGCTTGCCGTCGATGTCGTACAGGTAGAACTTGATGCTGGAACTGCCGGCGTTGATGACGAGAATGGTGTCGGACATGGAGTCGATCGCCTCTTGATGCAAGGGACAAGGCGGGGCCGGGGCCCCGCCGCTCATTCACGGCCTGTCGGCCCGCCTAAGCCAGCGGGCGCGCCTGCTGCGCGGCCAGGTGGTGCGCGTAGATCGCCGCCACCGCGCAGGACGCCAGGCGCGAACGCGGGCTGTCGGCGCGGCTGGTCAGGATGATGGGCACGCGCGCGCCCAGCACGATGCCGGCGGCCTCGGCGTTGGCCAGGAAGGTCAGGTTCTTGGCCAGCATGTTGCCGGCTTCCAGATCGGGCACCACCAGCACCTGGGCCACGCCCGCCACCGGCGAGCGGATGCCCTTGATGCGGGCGGCGTCGGGGCTGATGGCGTTGTCCAGCGCCAGGGGACCGTCCAGCAGGCCGCCCGTGATCTGGCCGCGGTCGGCCATCTTGCACAGCGCGGCGGCCTCGATGGTGCTGGGGATGCTGGGCGTGACCTGTTCCACCGCCGACAGGATCGCCACGCGCGGCTCGCCCAGGCCCAGGCCGTGGTGCAGGTCGATCACGTTGCGGATGATGTCGGCCTTGGTTTCCAGGTCCGGGAAGATGTTGATGGCCGCGTCGGTGATGAACAGCGGCTCGGCGTAGGTCGGCACTTCCATGATGAACACATGGCTGATGCGCCGGCCGCTGCGCAGGCCGGTGGCGCGCGCCACCACCTCGTGCATCAGTTCGTCGGTGTGCAGGCTGCCCTTCATCAGCAGCGAAGCCTCGCCGCCGCGCACCAGCGCCACGGCGGTCTCGGCCGCGGCGTGGCTGTGCGGCGCATCGACGATGCGGGCGTCGCCCAGGTTCAGCTTGTGCTGCGCGGCCGTGTCGCGGATCTTGAGTTCCGGCCCCACCAGGATGGGGCGCAGCAGGCCCAGGTCGCGCGCTTCCAGCGCGGCCGACAGCGACGGTTCGTCGCAGGGATGGGCGATGGCGCAGGCCGCGGGCGCCAGGGTCTGGGCGCGCGCGATCAGTTTGTCGTAGTGCGTGGAGGTGGGCAGGCTCATTCCGGCTTGGCCTTGGCGGTGGCGGGTTTGCGGACGCGCGCGGGCGCGGCTTCCTTCTTGCGGGCGGCGGCCTTGACCGCGGCCTGCGGCGTGGACTTGGCGGCGGCCGCCGTGGCGGCGCGGCGCGCACGGGCGGCGGGCGGCGCCGGCGGCGACGGTTGCAGTTTCGCGGTGGCGGCGCGCACGGCCTTGCGCGCGCCCGGCGCCGGCTCATGCTTTTGCGCGCGGCGCGCGGCGGTCTCGAAGATCCGTTCCATCTCGGCCAGGCTGTCACGCGCCGCCGGACTCAGGGGCTGGGCCGCCTCGAGCACGTGTTTCATCGCCTCCAGCGCCTCGCGGATGGCGGCGGGCGACGAGCCTTCCAGCAGCTTCGGCATGGTCTGCAGCACGGCCGCGGAATCGAGCCGCATCATCATGGCCTGGTCGCGGGTGATGTCCTTGAATTCCTGCAGCGTCATGGCGTTGCCGGCCTCGGCCCGCATCTTGCGGATCAGCGCGAAGCTGCGTTCGTCCAGGCCGCCCTCGGCGCCGGCCACGTACAGCAGCATGCGGATGGCGGCCACGCGCAGGCCGCCTTCCTGCAGCAGCGAGCGCAGTTCGGCGGCGCGTTCTTCCATGAAGCGGCGGTGTTCGGGCGACACGCCGGGGTGGCGGCGCGGCTGGCCATCCTTGCCGCCCAGCCCGGCCAGGTCCTGCACCAGCGGCGAGCCGTAGACGCTCATGAAGGTGCGCTCGTCGGCCGAATCGCGCAGTTCCTGGAAGATGTTCAGGCTGGTCTCGACCAGCTTGGAAAACATTTCCTGGGCCAGCAGGAACGGGTTGTCGGGCGACACGGGCTGGCGATGTTCGCGCACCTGCTCGGCCACCTGGGCGATGGGCGCGATCAGCGGGTTGCGGTCGGACACCAGTTCGTAGGGCAGGCGCAGCGGATGCAGGCGCTGGCTCCATTCGGCCGATTGCGGCGTCACCAGGGCGCGCACCCAGGGCTGCACGAAGCTGCGGTACATGCCCAGGTTGATGTCGGAGATGCGGGCCACGGCCGCAAAGCGCAGGTCGTCGTCTTCCTTGCGTTCGACGATGGCGCGCACGTCGTCCATGCGGCGCTGCTCGAACGACAGCACGTAGTTGCCATAGGCCAGGTCGGCGTTGGGCGTGTCCGGCGTCTTGTCGGCGATCTCGGCCTGGTAGATGCCCGGCGGCAGCACGTCGATCATGTCGATGTTGGACGTGAACTCCTGGTGCTCCTTGCGGGCCACGCTGCCGGACACGAAGATGCCCAGGTGGCCGATGCTCTCATGCACGGCGTAGACGATGGTCTGGCCGTGGGCCAGCACCTCGGCTTCGTTCTGGTACAGATCGGGAATCCAGCCCAGCGCCTGCGGCGGCGGCGTGATGTTGTCGCCCTTGGAGCAGAACACCACGATGGGCGAGCGGATGTTGCGCAGGTCGATGCGGATGCCGTCCGAGGTCACCAGGCCGGCGGTCGACAGGCGGTTGCCGACGAACAGGTTGTCGACGATGTACTGGATTTCCGGCCCGTTCAGAAAGACGTGGCCGCCCCACCATTTTTCAAAGCTCAGGTAGCGGCCGGCTTCGGTGTCGACCTTGGAATACAGGTTGTATTGCTTGGACCACAGCGTGTTGGCGGGATTCAGGTTTTCGAAGTTCTGCACCAGCCAGGCGCCGTCGAAGGTGCCGTTGCCCAGGTCGCTGGTCATCGCGGTGAGCCAGCTGCCGCCGAGCAGCCCGCCGGCGTAGCGCATCGGGTTCATGCCGCGCCAGCCGGCCCAGTACGACAGCGGCGCGCCGGCGATGATGATGGGGCCGAACAGCTCGGGGCGCACGGCGGCGGTCATCATGATCTGCCAGCCGGCCTGGCAGTTGGCCACCACCACCGGCTTGCCTTCGGCGTCGGGGTGGCGCGCGATGATCTCTTCCAGGAAATGGGCCTCGGCCTTCATCACGTCTTCGACGGTCTGGGTGGGCACGGGCTGCGGCAGGAAGGTGGCGAAATAGCAGGGATGGCCGGCGCGCACCGCCACGCCGATCTCGCTCTCGGGCTTGAAGCCGCCGATGCCGGGGCCGTGGCCGGCGCGCGGATCGACCACCAGGAAGGGGCGCTTGATCGGGTCGACCGTCACGCCCTCGGGCGGCTTGATGCGCAGCAGGCCGTAGTTGACCGGGCGCGGCAGTTCGCGGCCGTCCAGCACCAGTTCGTACTCCATGCTGAGCACGTTGGGGGCCCGCTTGGCCATGTGGTCGTGGTACTGGTTGCCGCGCTGGCGCATCACATCGGCGTACAGCACGCCGCGCTGCCAGGCGTCCACAGCGTATTCATAGGCGGCCGTCCAGGGGTTGAAGGACGGGGCGGGGACGCGATCGTTGCCGGATCCGGCCATGGCGATCTCCTATAGGTAGCACCCGGCAGCGGGTGCTACCGGACCGGTTCCTCAAGTGGAACCAGCTGACTTGACCCCCCCATTACACCTGAATGGATGTTGCATCGCAACATGGGCGGGGTTGATGCAAGTCAAACGCGTGGGGAACTATGCGTCCCTCTTGATATTTCAGCCTGCTGGCGTCTCAAGACGCGTCGTGGCACACGGCTTCGATGCGGTTGCCCGATGGGTCCAGCAAGAACGCCGCGTAGTAATGCGGATGGTAATGCGGCCGCAGCCCTGGCGCGCCGTCGTCGCGTCCACCGTGGGCCAGACCCGTGGCATGGAACGCGTCCACCGCGCCGCGGCTGGCGGCCTTGAAGCACCAGTGGCGCCGCGCGGAGGCCGCGGGCGGCGCCTCGGCATCGGCGTGGATGGTCAGGTAGCTGTGCCCGGCATCGCCGGGGCCGCAGCGTTCGCCATACCCCAGGGCCTCGGCGCGGTCGTAGACCTTGGCCGCGCCCAGCGCCTGCATGACGGCGTCGTAGAAAGGCCGGGCGGAGTCCAGCCCGGCGACGCTGATGGAGACGTGATCCAGCAATTGCATGGCGGCTCCGGCGAGTCGGCTACGCGCGGGCGGCCGCGTTGTGCTCCAGCCATTTGCGTACCGACGGGCGCTGCCATTGCGCCTCGGCATAGTCGCGCAGCGAATCGGGCAGGCCGTCCAGCCACAGGCGCCGCAGCGCCACCGCCAGGTCCAGGTCGGCGATGCACCATTCGTCGAACAGCGAGGTCTGGCCCGCGCCGATCAGGGCGCTGGCCACATGGATCAGTTTGGCTGCGGCCGCGTGGCCGGCATCGGACAGGGGCTGGCCGGGCTGACTGTAGAACACGGTTTCGGTGGGACGTTCCTGGCGCAGCGCGCCCAGGTCGCTGCGCAGCCAGGCTTGCAGTTGACGCGCGCGGGCGCGTTCCTGGGGCAGGGCCGGATACAGCGCGGTACAGCCCGGCGCCGGATGCAGGTCTTCCAGGTATTCCGCGATGGCGGTGGATTCGGTCAGGTTGAAGTCGGCGTGCGTCAGCGCGGGCACGCGCGCGGTCAGGGCGCGGCACTGGTAGGGCTGCATACGCTGCTCACCCGCGTCCAGGTCGATCAGGCGCACTTCGAAGGGCAGTTGTTTTTCGGTCAGCGCCACGTAGGCCGACATGGCGTAGGGGCTGAGGAACTGGGAATCGACAAACAGCGTAAACGGGGCGCCCAAGTGCTTCTCCGGTCTGGCGGTTGATAGTGGGTACGCACTAATCGGTGCGTACCGCAAAGCGTAACGCAATTGAAATTTGGCGTGTCGCGCCGGCGCGTCAGTCGACGATGAAGAGCTTGGCGCCGGTAGGGGTGGACGAGCGGTGCGGTTCGGCCTGGTCGGCCACCTGGTAGCTCATGCCCGGGGTCAGCACGAAGCGGCGGCCGTCTTCCAGCTCGGTGTGCAGCTCGCCTTCCAGACAGAACAGGATGTGGCCCTTGCTGCACCAGTGGTCGGCCAGGTAGCCGGCGGTGTATTCCACCATGCGCACGCGCTGCTCGCCAAACTGGCGGGTGCGCCAGTAGGCCATGCCGGTGTCGCCGGGGTGTTCGGTGGCTTCGACTTCGGACCAGTCGGTGGTGCCGAAGGGGATGTTGCTCATCTTCATGGGGAATCCTTGGGGGCGGGCGCTTGGCGCGCCGCGCGCAAATCGTGGGCGGGGTGGGTCAGGCAGCCAGCTTCTTTTGCCAGAACATGGCGCGGCCGGTTTCTTCGTCCAGCGAATAGCCCTCATAGCCCAGCTTGCGATACAGGCCTTGCGCCACGTCGTTGCCTTCCAGCACTTCCAGCGTGATCTTGCAGCAGCCCATCTGGCGGGCGCGGGTCTCCAGCGCGGCCAGCAGTTGCTTGCCTACGCCGATGCCCTGGAAGCGGGGCGACACGCCCAGGTCGTGCAGATTCAGCAGCGGGCGGCAGGCGAAAGTGGAAAAGCCTTCCAGGTAGATGGCCACGCCGGCCGCTTCGCCGTCCACCCGCGCCAGCAGGGCGCGCGCCGTCGGGCGGCGAGCCAGTTCCGGGATCAGGTTGCGTTGGGTGTGCTCGGGCAGGGGCGTGTTGCCGCCCATAGGGCCGCTGGCGTATTCGTTCAGCATGGCCAGCACCTGCTGTCCGTGTTCCGGGTTGTTGAAGTCGACGTCGATGATTTCCAGCACGATCGGTTCCTGTTCATTGGCGATGGCCTGCCGGGCCCGGCGGCGGGCGCGGCAACCGTCCATTATGCGCGAAGCCGCGCGGCTGACGAAACGCATTGAAAAATCGCACCGTAACCCCTATCTTCTTTCCATTCAGGGCCGAATCCGGCGCGAGCCGCCTTTGGCTGCAACCCTTACCATGGGCTGGGAAATGGAGTTCAAGGACTACTACAGCATTCTTGGTGTGGAGCGCGGCGCCTCCGACGATGAGATCCGGCGCTCCTACCGCAAACTCGCCCGCAAATACCACCCCGACGTTAGCAAGGAAAGCGACGCCGAGGTGCGCATGCGCGACGTCAACGAGGCCTACGACGTGTTGCGCGACAAGGAAAAGCGCGAGGCCTACGACAACCTCGCCGCCGGCGTGTCGCCCGGCGGCGGATTCCAACCGCCCCCCGGCTGGGACGAAGGCTTCGAATTCCATCGCGGCGCGGCGCCCGGCGACGAAGCCCAGTTCAGCGAATTCTTCTCGTCCTTGTTCGGCGACCGCGGCCGCCGCGGGGCGGGCCAGGGCGCGCAGCAGGAATTCCGCGCCCGCGGCGACGACCACCACGCGGCGATCGAGGTCGATCTCGAAGACGCGTTGCAGGGCGCCACGCGCGATATCAGCCTGCGGTCCATTCAGTTGGATGACCAGGGCCGCCCAAAAACGCAGACGCGCACGCTCAGCGTGCGCATTCCGCCGGGCGTGCGCGAAGGGCAATTCATCCGCCTGGCCGGGCAGGGCATGCCGGGCTACGGCGGCGGCGAAAACGGCGACCTGTACCTGGAAGTGCGCTTCAAGCCGCACGCCCGCTACCGCGTCGAAGGCCGCGACCTGTACATGACGCTGCCCGTGGCGCCCTGGGAAGCGGCGCTGGGCGCCAAGGTCAACGCGCCCACGCCTGGCGGCACCGTTGAAGTGTCGGTGCCGGCAGGCTCGGGCAACGGCCGCAAGCTGCGGTTGCGCGGCCGCGGCATTCCGGGCGATCCGCCCGGAGACTTGTACCTGGTGCTCGAGCTGGCGCTGCCGCCCGCCGACACCGAGGCCGCCAAGGAGGCCTACCGCAAGCTGCAGCAAGATCTGCCGTTCAACCCACGGCGCCACCTGGGGGTCTGACCATGAAGAAACTCGTCATCACCAGCGCCACCGTGGTGGGCAAATCGCAGCCGCTCAGCGCCGACGACCTGGCCCGCGCCTGCGGCGCCGAAGTGGAGTGGGTCGCGCAACTGGTCGAAGTCGGCATCGTCGAGGCCAGTGGGCCGCAACCGGCCGAATGGCGCTTCTACAGCCTGGACCTGCAACGCGCACTGGACGCGCGGCGCCTGGAACGCGATTTCGGCGCCGGCCTGGATGCCGTGGCCCTGATCCTGGACCTGAGCCAGGAAGTGCGGCGGTTAAAGGCGCAACTGCGCGCGCTGGGAGGCGCTAGCGACTAGGCCCGGGGGGGCTCCGGACACCGCCTCGCCCAGACCTGTCATCTGCCGCCAGGGCGAGGCGGTTGGTCATCATTTGACGGAAGCAGCAACGCAATGGCGCTGGCCGTGGCCGGGTGGCCTGCGGCAAAATGGTCGGACGATTGGCGCCTCCCGGCGCCAGGAGACCCCCCATGCTGACCCTTTATCACGCGCCGCGCTCGCGGTCGTTCCGGATACTCTGGCTGCTGGAAGAACTGGGCGTGCCGTACGACACCGAGATGGTGTCGATCCGCCGCGGCGACGGCTCCGGCCAAATCTCCCCCGACTACATCGACATCCATCCGCACGGCAAGGTGCCGGCGCTGGTGCACGACGATGTGCCGATCTTTGAAACCCCCGCCATCGCGCTGTACCTGACCGATCTGTATCCAGAGGCCGGCCTGGGCCCGGTGATCGGGGATCCGCAGCGCGGCCCCTACCTGACCTGGTTGGCCTATTCCACCGGCGTGTTCGAGCCGGCGATGACCGAGCGCGCCTTCAAGACGGCGCACCAGAGCGGGACGATGGGCTGGGGCTCGGCCGATGAGGTCGAGCAGGTCCTGGTGCACGTGCTGCAGACGCGGCCGTACTTCCTGGGCGACCATTTCAGCGCAGTCGATATCGTGCTGGGCGGCGCGCTGCAGTTCATGATGCAAGTGAAGGTGATTCCGGAGAACCCGGTGTTCTCGGCCTACGCCGAACGGCTGGCCGCGCGGCCGGCGATGCACCGCGCGCTGCAGCGCGACGGCGACATCGGCGACGCCTGAACCGCGGTGCGGCGCAGGCGACGGGCGCTATTTGATACGTTCGCGCAGGTCCGCCTGCCATTGCGAGGGGCGGCCCAGATAGCGGCTGGGTTCCAGCAGCGTGTAGGCGCCATCCCGTTCGAGCGCCAGCGTCGGAAAGCCCGACCCGCCCACCCGGGTCAACAGCGCCCGGCTCTGGGCGATGTGGCGGGCCGTGGCGTCACCCTCGGCGGCGGCGTAGGCGGCTCGGAAGGCGTCGGCATCCAGGCCGATGTCTTCGGCCAGGCGTTGCAGTTCGGCGGGGTCGGCAATGCGCAGCCCTTGCACGTAATGCGCGCGCTGCAGGCGCTTGAGCAGGTCCAGGCCGCGGCCGGCCAGCGTCTCGGCCGCCAGTATTGCAGTGGTGGGCGGCGCCGAATCGAACACCGCACCGTTGTCGCGCAGCAGGCCGTCGAAATAATCCGGTCCGAATTCCTGGCCGGTCAGGCCGGCGATGCGCTCATCGTGCGGCATGACGTAGCGACGCAGCGCGTCGCTGACGGGCTGTATGTTGCTGCCGGTCATCATGCCGCCGCCGTGGGCGTTGATCGTCAGGCCCGCGATGCCGCGGGCGGCCTCCACCAGCGGCGCGGCGCCGTAGCACCAGCCGCAAAGCGGATCGTAGATGTAATGCAGGGTGGGGAGTGGGGTAGCCATGGCGCCATGGTAGTGGCGCGCCCGCGCCGGAAATAGCCCGGCGCGGTACCCAGAGTGTTGCGCCGGCCGCGCGGATCGCGCGGCCGCGGGCCTGAGTGCTTAGCCCTTGACCCTTAGCCGGCGATCTGCACGCCGATCCAGAACAGGCCGGCGGCCAGCAGCATCGAGGCGGGCAGGGTCAGGATCCAGGCCAGCAGGATGTTGCGCACCGTGCCGCCCTGCAGGCCGCTCTTGTTGGCGATCATGGTGCCCGCCACGCCCGAGGACAGCACGTGGGTGGTGGAGACCGGCAGGCTGAAGACGTTGGCCAGGCCGATGGCGCCGACCGCGGTGAGCTGCGCCGACATGCCTTGCGCGTAGGTCATGCCCTGCTTGCCGATCTTCTCGCCCACCGTCAGCACCACGCGGCGCCAGCCGACCATGGTGCCGGCGCCCAGCGCCAGCGCCACCGCCACGATCACCCAGAAGGGCGCGTATTCGGTGGTGGCGGTCAGGTCGGCGCGCAGGCGCTGCAGGTCGGTGCGTTCACGCGCCGGCAGGCCCTCGATGCGCGCCACCTTCTTGGCGGTGTCGTCCAGGCACAGCAGGTAGCGGCGCACGTCGATGCGCTTGGCGGCGGACAGGTCGGCGTAGTTGCTGACGCCGCGCAGGTCGGCCTGCAGCGCGTCGATGGTGGCCAGGGTCAGTTGCGGGTCGCAGCGGAAATTGCGCGGCAGGTCCGAGGCGGAGCCGGCGCGCTTGAGCGCCAGGAAGTCGCCCAGCATGGCTTCGTTGCGCTGGTAGAAAGCGCTCAGGTGGGTGGCGGCGTCGCGGGTGCGCTCGATCTGGTAGGTGGTGCTGTTGGTGTCCAGCACGAAGTTGGCGGGCACGATGCCGATCAGCACCAGCATGATCAGGCCGATGCCTTTCTGGCCGTCGTTGGAGCCGTGCACGAAGCTCACGCCCATGGCCGACAGCACCAGCACCAGGCGGTTCCAGAACGGGGGGTGCTTCTTGTTGTCGATGGCGCGGCGCTGTTCCGGCGTCTTGTGCATCTTCGACAGCGGCAGCCAGCGCTTGAGCGCCAGCAGCAGGCCGCCCGCCATCAGGAAGCCGGCCACCGGCGACACCACCAGGGACAGGCCGATGTCGATGGCCTTGCCCCAGTTGACGCCGTCCGCCAGCGGCAGGTCGGTGATCAGCGCGTTGGCCAGGCCCACGCCCAGGATCGAGCCGATCAGCGTGTGCGAGCTGGACGCCGGGATGCCGAAGTACCAGGTGCCCAGGTTCCAGGCGATGGCCGCGGCCAGCATGGCGAACACCATGGCCAGGCCGCGCCCGGTGTCCACGTTGATCAACAGTTCCACCGGCAGCAGGTGGACGATGGCGTAGGCCACCCCCACGCCGCCCAACAGCACGCCCAGGAAATTGAAGATGCCGGACAGCACTACCGCCAGGTGCGGCGGCATGGCCTTGGTATAGATGACCGTCGCGACGGCGTTCGCCGTGTCGTGGAAGCCGTTGATGAATTCGAAGGCCAGGACAAACGTCAGGGCCAGCGCAAGGCTGAGGCCGACCCAGAGGTCTAGGCCATGGAAGAGGGAGAACATGGAGGCGGGGGGAGGTTCCGGCGAGGCCCAGATTATTACAGATTTGTGACCTGTCCCCGGTTGCTTGCCGCAACTTCGCCGATGCTGTTGACGTGACCTGCGTCAGGCCACGGGGACTGCCGCACAGGGCCAATCGCTCTGGCCGGTCGCACCTACCCAGGCAGGCTAGAACTTCTGGTACTGGAATTCGATCTCGATCGGCTTGCCCAGGTTGGCCGAGGTGTCGGCCTGGATCAGCATGACCGCCAGGAGCCCCAGGTACAGCAGGCAGAGCCACAAGGTTTTCTTCATCGCGGGCGCTCCTGGGCGGGCAACGGCGGCACCGGCCATTGGGACAGCAGGGAATGCGGGGGCGTCATGGGCGGAATACCTCGGCGATGCGCTGGTTCACCCGCAGCCAGCCCAGTTCGCCCAGATGCTGCACGTCGCGCAGGGTGCCGATCTCGTAGGGCGCGCCGTACATGTCCATGCAGGTCATGGCGTAGCGGGCGCACAGGGCGTTGACGTCGCGCTGTATCGGGGCGAAGCGGTCCAGGTCCTTGAACACCATGGGGTGCAGCGGCTGCATCACGAACAGCGCGTTCACGCCATGGTTGTG
Source organism: Achromobacter xylosoxidans (assembly GCA_040396375.1). Classification (GTDB taxonomy): domain Bacteria; phylum Pseudomonadota; class Gammaproteobacteria; order Burkholderiales; family Burkholderiaceae_B; genus Achromobacter; species Achromobacter xylosoxidans_D. The sequence continues at coordinate 25,903 of JBEBOQ010000031.1, read as the reverse complement.
CAGCAACTGCATCAGCGCGGCCAGTTCGCGCAATTCGTCCTTGCCGGTCAGCGGCTGGGGCTGGAACGCAGTCTTGCCACCAGCGGGAACCGTCTGCAGGTATTTGTCGAAGAAATCATCGCGCACTGCGTAGCGGTTGTGCGCCATCTGCGCCTGCTCGGCGTCCTGCGCCTCGCGCGCCAGGGCGTCCCAATCCACCACGCGCGCGGCGGCGCCAGGCCCGGCGCGTTCGCTTTCCGGAGCGGGCGCGGCGTAGGCCGGCGTCCACAGGTCGACCAGCCGCTGGCGAAATACATAGGCCTGCTCGGATGCCATCGACCACGCCACCCGGGCGTCGCCCTTGTCTTGCAGCCAGCGCGCCACCTGTTCCCGGCCCTCGGGCTGGCGCAGCAGGCGGGGCAAGAGGGGATTGGCGTGCTCGCGGAATTCGTCCGGCCCCAGGCCGCCGTCGCCATCGAACCAGCCGGGCGACACCATTACCACCACGCGCGAGGCGGACGACAGGTCGTCCGCCAGGGCGGCCAGCACCAGTTGCATGCCCAGCGACTGGAAGCCCGAGTGGCCGTAGGCCATGACCGGCATCTGCAGCTCGTCGGCCAGGAAGCGGTACGGTACGAAGCGCAGATCGGTACTGGTGAGTTCGGACGACCCCAACACCACCAGCCGGTCGCCGGTGCGCAGCGCCTGGCTCAGTCGCGACAGGTTGCGGGTCTGGTCCTGCAGGGTGTTGCCCAGGTTATGGATGTAGACACCCGCCGGCGCGGTGGGGGCGGGGCTGGTCCGCAGGGCCAGCGAGTGGCAGGCGCTCCAGCCCGCGGCCAGGGCGACCGACAAGGCCAGCGCCGCCGCCAGCGCATGTTGCCCAAGGGTGCGTTTGAACATGAGGAAGCCGAAAAGCGCGGCGCGCGTCTGGAAAGAGGGAAATGAATGTGAGCGGATGTTATCCAGCCCCCATGGCCGCGACAAGCGCGCAAACCCTGGGGTGGCCCCGGATTCCCCTTTTTGCCACAGGTCCGGGCGCAAGGGCGGGCCGGTTGCGGCCGGCCCGGCCGGCGGAGAATGCGATAGCATCCTTGTCATGACCACCTCTACCCGCATCGCCCGCCGTCACCCCGACGAACTGATCATCGGCCTGGTGTCGATTTCCGACCGCGCCTCGGCCGGCGCCTACCAGGACCAGGGGTTGCCGGCGTTGCGCGAATGGCTGGGCGGGGCGCTGGCTTCGCCGTGGCAGGCCGTGGAGCGGCTGATTCCCGACGAGGCGGGGCGCATTTCCGACACCCTGATCGAACTGGTCGACACCTGCGGCTGCGACCTGGTCCTGACCACCGGCGGCACCGGCCCGGCGCGGCGCGATGTCACGCCCGAGGCCACGCTGGCGGTCGGCACCAAGGAAATGCCGGGCTTCGGCGAACAGATGCGCCAGATCAGCCTGCGCTTCGTGCCCACGGCGATCCTGTCGCGGCAGGTCGCCGTCATCCGCGAACGGCCATCGCACGCCGCCCTGATCGTCAACCTGCCGGGCCAGCCCAAGGCGATCCGCGAAACCCTCGAAGGCCTGAAGGCCGATGACGGCACGGTGCTGGCGGCGGGCATCTTCGCGGCCATTCCCTACTGCATCGATCTGATCGGCGGCCCCTACGCCGAGACCCATCCCGAGGTCATCGCGGCCTTCCGCCCCAAGTCGGCGCGCCGTCCGCAACCGTCGCCGGACGCTGCGGTATAGTTGGCCGCCTCTTTCCATTCATTGCCAGAGAGTCCCGATATGAAGGTCCGTACCGCCTTGTCCCTTGCCGCCGCCGTGCTTGCCGTGTCGGCGTGCGCCAACGTCAAAGACGTCCGCCAGCGTGATCCGGTGTTCTACGGCTCGACCCAGCGCACGGCCGAGGACTACACCAACTGCGTGGCCGAGGCCTGGAAGAGCCTGGACGTGAATTTCGAACGCAAGACGGTGCGCAACGGCTTCGAGCTGATCCAGTCGGACAGCCTGGGCGTCGAGGCGGTGCTGACCACCACCACCTGGAAGGGCAAGACCGAGGCCCGCCTGTCGACCCGCATCGCGCGGCGCGACCAGACCCTGATCGAACCCGCCAACCTCTGCCTGCAACAGTGATGCCGCAACGCCGAGACATGCTGCGGCTGGGCCTGGCCGCGGCGGCGGTATGCCTGGCGCTGCCGGCCCGCGCCAGACAGGCGCCCGCCGCGCAGGCGGGCGGCTACATCAGCCGCAAGCTCAATGCGCCGGTGCCGGGCGGCGTGGCCGTGCTGGCGCTGGGCGACGCCGCGACGGCGCCCGAGGTCACCTACCGCGACCGCCGCGTGCTGGTGGTGCGCGAAGACGGCAAGCAATGGATCGCCGTGGTCGGCATCCCGCTGGCGGTCAAGCCCGGCCCGCAGGAGGTCACCGTGCGCGACGCCGGCGGCTCGCGCCAGTTGCCCTTCACGGTGGGCGCCAAGGAATACGTGGCGCAGCACATCACGCTGAAGAACCCGCGCCAGGTCAATCCCGATCCCGACGACATGAAGCGCATCGAGCGCGAAATGGCCGAGCAGAGCGCGGCCAACCGCGCCTACCGCGCTGGCGTCACGCCCAGCAACGTGCTGCTGGACCGGCCCGTCAGCGGCGGCCGCCTGTCCAGTCCGTTCGGCCTGCGCCGCTTCTTCAACGGCGAAGAGCGCAATCCGCATTCCGGGCTGGATTTCGCGGTGCCGGCCGGCACGCCGATCAAGGCGCCGGCCGCGGGCGTGGTGTCGCTGGTGGGGGATTACTTCTTCAACGGCAAGACGGTCTTCCTGGACCATGGCCAGGGCTTCGTCAGCATGTTCTGCCACATGTCGGCGATCGACGTGAAGGTGGGCGATAGCGTCGCGCGCGGCGGCGTGGTCGGCAAGGTCGGGGCCACCGGCCGCGCCACGGGGCCGCACTTGCACTGGAATGTCAGCCTGAACGATGCGCGGGTCGATCCCGCGATCTTCATCGGCGCCTTCAAGCCCTGACGGGGGCGCCGTCCTCAGGCGGGGGCGGCGGCCTGCTCGGGCCGCAGCGCGGCGGCATCCTGCGACTGCTGCAGCGCGATGCGGTGCAGGATGTACTGGTGCATGCGCTCGGCGTAGCGCATCTTTTCCAGCATGTCGTGCAACTGCACTTCCTGGTCATCCAGGCAGTTGTCGTACTTGGTCTTGGCCTCGGCGTAGGTCAGGCCGGTATTGCGCAGGCTGTTGATGAACGCCTCGCGCGACTGATGCAGCAGGCGCAGGCCTTCTTCCCCCTTGGCGAAGCGTCTTCGCGTCAGGGAGAGCTGGTCGGCGGCTTCCTTCAGTTCCTGGGTCAGATCCATCTTGCTGCGTATGCGTTGCCGCCGGGCCGGGCGCCGGGCGGAGCGCCATTCTTTCACGAACCGGGGTCTTGCGCATTACTACGGCAGCGCGCGGGCGGGCTTAAGGCCGCGTGGCGCGCCAGGGCGGGGCGGAAGGCCGGCACATGCCGGCCCCGCGGTTTCTCAGCGGCGATGCTGCTGGGGACGGCTCGGGGCGGGGCCGCGCTCATCCTTGTGGCGGAAGTTGATGCGGCCCTTGGTCAGGTCGTACGGCGACATTTCCAGGGTGACGCGATCGCCCGCCAGGATGCGGATGCGGTGCTTGCGGATGCGGCCCGAGGCGTAGGCGCCGACTTCGATGCCGTTGTCCAGTTTGACGCGGTAGCGGCTATCGGGCAGCACTTCGTCAACGATGCCATCCAATTCGATGAGTTCTTCTTTAGCCATTCTTTACTCCTTGATCATTACGCGCCGCCATGCCCGCGGCATGGCGCGCCGCAGGGGCGGCGGGCGCGTTGGACTCTGTAAGCCAGGTCCAGCGGTTGAACGTAAAACGTCCGGGCAAGCGCGGTAGGGGCCACGGCATCCCGAGTGGATGTCTGAAATGACGGATACTCGCGCCGCGAGGGCTGTGTGCGCGCGGTGCGCGGCTTGGTCGCGGTTCGGCGCTTGTGGCGCGTAGCCGGAAGAAGCGGGTTGGAGCGTCTGCTGCAGTGCCGGGCGGCGCGGGGTGCTGCGATGCGCTACGGGACAGTGGCAGGTTTCACCCAAGAAAACCGGTTGCAGTTCCGCGAGGCAAGCCAGGCAAGGCCTGGATCGACCCGCAACCGCAGGTTGGCACGCAGAGTGACAGAAGCCCGGTTTTTGCGGAAAAATCACGGATTGATGTTACTGCAAAGCGCAATATTTAGCCAGTTTTTATCCGCCGTAGCGGCGCGATAGTTGCTATTGAACGACTGGGCGGCAGTCCGCTGGGCGGCACTCCGCTAGGCCGCACTCGGCCGAGGCGCACCCCCGCGCGTTCGCGGCTGGTCGAAGCAGGCCGCGGGCGGTTTTGACGGCGGGGTGGGGGGCAGGGGGCGCGGTATGGTGATCAACGCGGCGCAATGCGCTTCTGGTAGTCGGCTTCCCAGCGCTGCAGCGCGGACCAGAACGGACCCGGGCTGCGGCCTGCCAGGCGGGCGGACAGCACGCCCAGGTGCGCATGCCAGCCGCCAGCCACGTCGACCATGTCCTCGCGCGAGGTCAGTTTGCGATGGGTCAGCACCAGCAGGGTGTCATGGCCCTGGGGCGACAGTTCAAACGTCACTTCCGACGGTTCACCGCGCGAGCCGCCCCACGTGTAGGCCAGCAGCCGCGGCGGTTCGCAGCGGGTGATGACGCCATGGGTAGTGACGCCATTTTCATAGGGCTTGTAGGGTTCGGGGGTGGGCTCGGCCACGGACGACAGGTCGGCGTGCACGAAGCGCAGCGTGACGCCGCCGCCTTCGCGCAGGTCCATGTCGCCGGTCGCCAGCCATTGGCCGCGCTTGCTGGATTCGGTCAGGAAGGCCCAGACCCGTTCGACGCTGCCGGGCAGGACGCGGGTGAAAGTCAGGGACTCGGGGCCGGTGACGACGCCGTATTCACTCATGTAGCTCTCCTTGGGGGCCGGTCGGGGGCGCATGGGCGGCCAGCGCGGCTTCAAGCGCGTCCAGCCTGCCCGACCAGAAATGTTCGTAGAAACGCAGCCATTGCATGGCTTCGGCCATGGGGGCCGGGTCGAGGCTGCACACGTGGCTGCGGCCCTTGACGGTGCGCCGCAGCAGGCCGGCCCGTTCCAGCGCCTGCACGTGCTTGGAGGCGCCGGCGAAACTCATGCGCAGGGGCGCGGCCAGTTCACCGATGGTCCGGTCTCCGCCCGCCAGGCTTTGCAGCATGTCGCGGCGCGTGGGGTCGGCCAGCGCGCGAAAGACGGCATCGAGGGAGGAAGGCATTGATTCAACCATAGGGTTGAATATAGCCTGCCGCTCATATCGAATTCAACTGTTTGGTTGAATTTTATGTAACCGCGTGGGGCAAGGCCGCTTCGGCATCTTCATAGGCCCCCGGATAGCGCGGCAGGTTGTCGGTGATGTCGAACCACGGCGCCTTGCTGGCGACGTGGCAATGCGCGGCCGGCTTGATGCCCGGGTCGTCGTCCAGGGCGCCCAGCGGCAGGCCGTAGATGTCGGGCGTCTGGTCGAAGCGGCTGAGCAGCGGCGTGCCGCAGGCCTCGCAGAAGCCGCGGTAGTTGCCGGGCGACGAGCAGTACCAGGTGACGTGGTTTTCCCCCTTGGTCCAGGCGAAGTCGGCGGCCTGCACCGTGGCGCGGCTGCGGAACGCGGCGCCGTGCGACTTGCGGCACATGGCGCAATGGCAATTGAGGGCGTCGGTGAGCGGGCCGGTGATCTGGTAGGCAACGCGGCCGCAGAGGCAGGAACCGTTGAGCATGATGACCGCCTGTCGGGAAGAGGGGATGCCTTGAATATACCCGGGGCCCGCGACAGCGGCGCGGCCATATATGACGGATGTCTTTCAGTTGGTTGCCATGGCCCCTATTTTCCGCCAAATGATTCGATCCCCGGGTCATCGCGTTGTCATGCCGCGAAAACAGAATGCGCGAATGAACCAGACCAAGGGGATTCAACGATGACCTACGCCATCGAAGTACAGGGGCTGAGCAAGTCCTTCCATCCCGGCGCGCGGGCGCTGGACAACGTCGACCTGCGCGTGGCCGACGGCGAGATGGTGGCATTGCTGGGCGCCTCGGGCTCCGGCAAGTCCACTCTGCTGCGCCACCTGGCCGGCTTCGTGGTGGGCGACGCCGGGCAGGGCAGCGTGACCGTCAATGGCCAGCTGATCCAGCGCCACGGCCGCCTGTCGCGCAATGTGCGCGGCGCCCGCGCCGGCATCGGCTTCGTGTTCCAGCAATTCAACCTGGTGGGCCGCCTGCCGGTGATCACCAACGTGCTGACCGGCCTGCTGCCGCGCGTGCCGATGTGGCGCAGCCTGACGCGCGTGTTCCTGCGGGCCGAAGTGCGCCAGGGGCTCGACGCGCTTGCCCAGGTTGGTATAGACGACTACGCATTTCAGCGCGCCTCGACGCTGTCCGGCGGCCAGCAGCAGCGCGCCGCCATCGCCCGCACGCTGGTGCAGAACGCCCGCGTGATCCTGGCCGACGAGCCGATCGCCTCGCTCGATCCGGAATCGTCACGTCGCGTGATGGACACGCTGGCGCAGATCAATCGCAGCCGCAAGGTGGCCGTGGTGGTCTCGCTGCACCAGGTCGATGTCGCCCTGCGCTACTGCCCGCGGGTGGTGGCGCTGCGCCATGGCAAGGTGGTCTACGACGGCCCCTCGGCCGAGCTGACGCCGGCCATGCTGCGCGACCTGTACGGCTCGGAATTGAGCGAGCTGCTTCCCGAATACACGCCGCAGGTCCTGCCCATGCCGGGCCTGGCGCCGCTTTCCCGACAGGCCTGCGCGGCCTGACCTTACCCGTTCCCTACCCGGAGCTTTCCATGCTACGCAGAACCTTTGTTGCCCTGATCGCCGCTGCCGCCTTGTCCACGCAAGTCCATGCGCAAGACGCCAAGACGCTGAACTTCGGCATCATCTCGACGGAATCGTCGACCAACCTGAAGTCGGTCTGGCAGCCGGTCATCGACGACCTGAGCCGCGCGATCGGCGTGCCGGTCAAGCCGTTCTTCGCGTCCGACTATGCCGGCATCATCGAAGGCATGCGCTTTAACAAGGTCCAGGTGGCCTGGTACGGCAACAAGGCCGCCATCGAAGCGGTGGATCGCGCCAGCGGCGAAGTGTTCGCCTCGGTGATCGACAAGGACGGCAACCCGGGCTACTGGTCGCTGCTGATCGTCAACAAGGACAGCGACCTGAAGACGCTGGACGACGTGCTCAAGCGCGGCGGCGCGCTCAGCTACGGCGCGGGCGATCCCAACTCGACTTCGGGCACGGCCGTGCCGGGCTACTACCTGTGGGCCGCCAACAAGATCGAACCCAAGACCTTCTTCAAGACGGTGCGCGCCAGCAACCACGAAACCAATCTGCTGTCGGTCATCAACAAGCAGGTCGACGTGGCCGTCAACAACACCGAGGCGCTGGAGCGCTATCGCCTGAGCACCGGCAAGGACGCCAACGACAGCGTGCGCATCCTGTGGAAGTCGCCGCTGATCCCGGCCGATCCGCTGGTCATGCGCACCGACCTGCCGGCCGACATGAAGGCCAAGATCCGCGACTTCTTCGTGAACTATGGCAAGGGCAAGGACGCCGAGCGTGAGATGGCCAACCTGAAGGCGCTGACTTACCAGGGCTTCCGCGCCTCGGATAACCAGCAACTGGTGCCGATCCGCCAGATCGAACTGGCCCGCGAAAAGGCCAAGGTAGAAGGCGACGCCACCATCAGCCAGGCCGAAAAGCAGAAGCAGCTGGCCGAACTGGACCGCAAGCTGGCCAGCCTGGGCCAACCGGCCACGGCCAAGCAGTAACGATGCCGCCCGCGCCGGCGCCTGGCTCCCAGGCGTCGGCGCGCGTTCATCGGACTTCTTATTTGGAATCGATATGACCCTGGCCGTGCCCACTTCCCGTTCTCTCGCCGCGCCGCGCTCGTCGCTGCCGGTTCTGCTCGTATGGGCCATCGTGCTGGCGCTCTTGGTGATGTCCTGGCGCGGCGCCGACATGCGGCCGCTGGATCTGCTGCGGGATTCCGGCAATATGGCGCAGTTCGCCGCCGACTTCTTCCCGCCCAATTTCCGTGATTGGCGCATGTACCTGGACGAGATGGTCGTGACGGTGCAGATCGCCGTGTGGGGAACGTTCCTGGCGATCGTGCTGGCGGTGCCGCTGGGCATCCTGTGTTCGTCGAACATGGTGCCGGCCTGGGTCTACCAGCCGATGCGGCGCCTGATGGATGCCTGCCGCGCCATCAATGAAATGGTGTTCGCCATGCTGTTCATCGTGGCGGTGGGCCTGGGTCCGTTCGCCGGGGTGCTGGCGCTGTGGGTGCACACCACCGGCGTGCTGGCCAAGCTGTTTTCCGAAGCGGTCGAGGCCATCGACCCGCGGCCGGTCGAAGGCGTGCGCGCCACGGGCGCCAATGCGCTGGAGGAAATCGTCTACGGCGTGATTCCGCAGGTGCTGCCGCTGTGGATCTCGTATTCGCTGTATCGCTTCGAGTCCAACGTGCGCTCGGCCTCGGTGGTCGGCATCGTCGGCGCGGGAGGTATCGGCACCGTGCTGTGGGAAATCATCCGCAGCTTCCGCTATGCCGAAACTTGCGCGGTGATGATCATCATCGTGGCGTTCGTAGTGGTGATCGACATGGCGTCGTCCCGTATCCGGCGCGCGCTGATCTAGGCGGACTTCGCCGGGGCCGCGGCCCCGGCATTCGCGGTCTCAGGCGCTAGGCGCCAACGTCAGGAAGGCGGGCAGCGCCAACAGGCCCGCCAGCCGCGCGGCGGCGATGTCGCCTGCCGACAGCGCGGCCCGCGGCATCAGGAAGTTGACGGTGCCCAAGCAGGCTCCGTCGTACACCACCGGCACGTTGATCACCGATTGCAGGCCGAGCTCGCGAATGGCGTCGTGATCGTTGAAGAACTCGCGAATGGCGTCCTCGCCTTCGCCGACGAACAGCTTGCGCTCGATCAGCACGTGGCGGCCCCAGGCGGTGCCGCGCTTGTCCTTGCTGCCGCCCGGCGGATAGGCCTGGGGATTGGAGCTATACAGGCGCACCACGCGCATCTGCGCCGCGTCGTGGCGGTTGATGGTGCACAGCGTGTGGCCCAGCACGCCGTGCGCGTGGGCGTCGACCGCGGCGAAGGCGGCTTGCGCCGACGCTTCGGCATAGGCCTGGGCCAGGCGTTCGAGGACGCAGGCAGGGGTGTCCTGGCGCGCGCTCATTCGGCGGTGATCCCCAGTTCCTTGATCAGCTTGCCGTACTTGTCGGCATCGCGCGCCAGCACCTTGGAGAATTGCTCCGGCGTGGTGTCCATCAGCAGCACGCCCATGTCGGCCATTTTCTTGATGACGTCGGGTCGCTTGAGGATGCGATTGATCTCCAGGTTGAGCCGCGCGCTCAGTTCGGGCGGCATGCCGGCCGGGCCGAACGCGCCGTACCACACCGACAATTCATAGCCGGGCAGCGTTTCGGCCACCGTGGGCACGTCGGGCAGCAGCGGCGAGCGCTGCTCTTCGGTCACGGCCAGCAGCTTGAGCTTGCCGGTCTGCACATGCGGCAAGGTCTGCGTGCCGGCGCTGAACAGCACCTGGGTACGTCCGGCCACCGTGTCCATCACGGCGGGCGCGCCGCCGCGGTAGGGGATGTGCATCATCTTCACGCCGGCCGCTTTTTCGAACAGGGCGGCGCTCAGGTGGTTGGTGGAACCCTGGCCGGCCGACGCATACGCCACCGTGCCGGGGTTCGCCTTGGCGTAGGCGATGAATTCCTTCAGGTTGGCGGCCGGCACGGACGGGTGCACCACCATGGTGTTGGTCACCAGCGCCAGCTCGGCGATGGGCGTGAAGTCCTTGACCCCGTCGAACGGCATGTTGGAATACAACGCCTGGTTCATCGTGTGGGTGCTCATCGAGCCCACCAGCAGCGTGTAGCCATCCGGCTTGGCGCGGGCCACGAACGTGGTGCCGATGTTGCCCGATGCGCCCGAGCGGTTTTCCACGATGACGGGTTGGCCCAGCGATTGCGTCAGGCCTTCGGACAGTACGCGCGCCAGGATGTCGGTGGACCCGCCGGCCGCCCACGGCACGATCAGGGTGATCGGCTTTTCGGGCCAGGCGGCGTGCGCCAGTGCCGGCGCGGCCAGGGCCAGGCCCAGGGTGCATGCGCGTAGCAGTCGTTGGATGGTGTTCATGGTGTTTACCCCTTGTGAAGTGGCCGGTCTGGTTGCCGGCTGGATGGAAATCGATGGCGTGTTGACAGAGGTTCTAGCGGCCGACGGCGTAGCCCTGCATGCCGCGCGGGTTGGCGCCGGCGCGTAGCAGCAGGCCGCCGCCCGCCGCAGGTTCGCGGGTGCAGGCGCTGATGCGTCCTTCGGACCAGTCGGGCCCCACGCGCACGTCATGGCCTGCGTCGCGCAGCGCCTGCAACGTGGCGTCGGGCATGCGCGCCTCCACGGTCAGGCGGTTCAGCGTCAGGGCGCGTGGCCAGAACGAACCGGGGAAATGGTCGATGTGCCAGGACGGCGCCTCGATGGCTTCTTGCAGGTTCATGCCCATGGCGTGGCGCAGGAAGAACGCCACGGTCCATTGGTCCTGCTGGTCGCCGCCGGGGGTGCCGAACGCCATATAGGGTTGGCCGTCGCGCAGCACCAGGCCCGGAGACAGCGTGGTGTTGGGCCGCTTGCCCGGTTGCAGCTGGCCGGGCACGCCTTCGTCCAGCCAGGTCATCTGCAACCGCGTGGTCAGCGGAAAGCCCAGCCCCGGCACCACCGGGCTGGACGACAGCCAGCCGCCGGACGGCGTGGCGGCGACCATATTGCCGTCGCGGTCGATGACATCGATCTGGCAGGTGTCGCCCACGAAGATCTCGCGCGCGGCCCATTCGGCGACGGGCGGCAGCGCCGCAAAGGTCGGTTCGCCCACGCCAAAGCGCGTGTCGGACGCGGCCAGGGTGCGCGCGGCGGCGTCCAGGTCGGGCAGGCGCGGCGCGCGGCCGCCGGGGCTGCCGGGCCGCAACGCGTCGGACGCTTGCGGGCCGATACTGGCGGCGCGGGCGCGGGCGTAGTCCTCGCTGAGCAAGTCCGCCAGCGGCACCGCGGTGAAGTCGGGGTCGCCGTACCAGGCGGCGCGGTCGGCGAAGGCCAGCTTGGCTGCCTCGGCCACCCGGTGCACGAAGGGCGCGGAGCATGGATCCAGTGTGTCCACGCCCAGGTGCCGCAGCAGCGCCAGCTGTTGCAGGTGCACCGGGCCTTGCGACCAGACGCCACATTTGGCCACGGTGTAGCGGCCGTACTGCAGCGTGACCGGATCGTCGTAGCGCGCCCGCCAATCGGCCAGGTCCGACTTGCGCAGCAGGCCGCGGTTGCGTTGGCCGGTGGTGTCGCGCACCGCTTCGTGAGTGTAGTAATGGTCGATTTCGTCGGCCACGAAGCCGCGATACCAGACGTCCAGCGCGGCGTCGATGCGGCCGCGGCGGTCGGACGAGGCGGCGTGCGCCTCGTCCAGGATGCGGGTGTAGGTGGCGGCGATGGCGGGCGTGCGCATCAGGGCATCCGGCGCGGGCACGCGGCCGTCGGGCAGCCAGACGGCGGCCGAGCTGGTCCATTCGCCGCGGAACAGCGCTTGCACCGCCAGGATGGCCTGCGTAATGCGCGGCACCATCGGAAAGCCATTGCGGGCGTAGTCGATGGCCGGCCGCAGCACGTCGGCCAGTTCCCAAGTGCCGTAGTCGCGCAGCAGGGTCAGCCAGGCGCCGAACGCACCGGGCACCGTGGCGGGCAGCAGCCCGATGCCGGGCACCATATCCACGCCCAGCCCGCGAAAGTAGGCGGGCGTGGCCAGCGCGGGCGCCGGGCCTTGGCCGCACAGCGCGCGCATGCGTCCTTCGGCCTCGCTCCAGAACAGGATCGGTACTTCGCCGCCCGGACCGTTCAGGTGGGGTTCCACGATCTGCAGCGTGAAGCCCCCGGCCACGGCGGCATCGAACGCGTTGCCGCCGCGCTCCAGCACGCTCATGGCGACCTGCGAGGCCAGCCAGTGCGTGGACGAGGCGACGCCGAAGGTGCCGCGTATTTCAGGTCGAGTCGTAAAGGATGAGGACATGGGCGATCAGGGATGGTGCAAGGGCGGGCCACAGGGAGGGCGGGGAGGGACGGCCCCAGTATAGGATCATGAAATAACTGCCAGATGCTTTGTTGGCATAATTGAATAACCATTTGGTTATAGGAAAACACCGTGATCTGGGACGCCTCCCGCCTTGCCAACCGCTTGAAGCAGCGGCACCTGGTCCTGTTGGCCAATATCGCCAAGCACGGCACGCTGACGCGCGTGGCGGCGGCCACCGGCATCAGCCAGCCGGCCGCGACCAAGGCGCTGGCCGAACTGGAAGATATCTTCGGCGCGCCGCTGTTCCTGCGCACCGGACGCGGCATGCAGGCCACGCCCCTGGGCGAGTTGGCGCTGGTGCGCGCCCGCCACATGCAAAACGACCTGGACCTGTGGGCGCGCGAAGTCGAAGCGATGCACGACGGCCGCGCCGCTCACCTGCACGTGGGCGTGGTGCCGTATGTGTCGAGCGCGCTCTTGACGGCGGCGATCAGCCGGCTGCATCAGCGCCACGGCGTCACGTTGACGTTGCACCGCGCCACCACCGACCATCTGGTGCCGATGCTGCGGCGGCATGAGCTGGATTGCATCATCAGTCGCGCCACGTCGACGGTGGCGCTGGACGACCTGAGCCATCGGGTGCTGTACCGCCAGCGTCCGCGCCTGATCGCGCATAGCCGGTTGGCGCAGCGCCTGGCCCGCCGCAAGCCGGATTGGGCCGCGCTGGCCGAGATGGACTGGGTGCTGCCGGCCGCCAATACGCCCACGCGCCAACTGATCGTCGAACACTTCATCCGCGCCGGCTTGCGTTCGCCGTCGCCGGTGCTGGAGGCCTATTCCACCGACGTGATCGAAGGCATGCTGAGCGCCAATGAAACGCTGGTGTCGGTGGTGCCCGAAGACATTGCGCGCGAAATCTGCCAGCGCGGCAAGCTGGGTATGGCGCCGTGGGATTTCGGGTGGGAACTGCCGCCCATCAACCTGATCCGGCGGCGGCGCGAGCAGACGCTGGCCGCCGAGGACTGGTTTTCGGCGATCTTGGTGGAACTGTGTGCGGATCTGGGGCCGGACGCGCGGCTGCCGGCGTGATGACCGGCCGCACCGGCGCGGCGGGCGTTGCGAAGTGACGCCCGGAATGATGCCGTGCCGGGGGCGGCAATGCCGGGATCAAGCGGCCAGCCGGCCCCGTGCGATGTCCAGCAGTTCGGCGGCCGCAGCTTCCGGAGCGTCGTTGTTGCCCACGCGCAGCAGGCGGCAGCCGTCGGGCACCGCGAAGTCCTGCGCTGCGCGTAGCAGGCGCTGCGCGATCTGTTCCGGACTCTCGCGGCCGCGCGCTGCCAGCCGCTGCGCGAGCTGGGCGGGTTCCACGGTGATTTCCACCGCGGTCAGCGCCGGATAGCGGCGGTGCGCTTCGGCCAGGTGTGCGCGCGAGCCGTTGATGATGACGGCCGCGCCGCAGCCGAGCCAGGTATCGACTTCGATGCCGATGCCGTAGTGCAGGCCGTGGCTGGCCCAACGCAGGGCAAAGCAGCCCAGCGCGGCGCGGCGGGCGAATTCTGCTTCGGTCAGGCGCAGGGCGTCTTCGGTGGCACCGCTGTCACGCGTGATGTAGCGGTGCGCCACCAGCACCGGCTCGTCGCCGCGCAGGCGGGCGCGCATCAGCCGCAGCAAGGTGTCCTTGCCGCTGCCGGATGCACCCATCAGGTAGACCAGTCGGGCGCCGCTGGCGGGGGCGGGCGGGTTCATGCCGCGGCGGGCCCTTGCAGGTAGGCGGCGCCGACGGCGTCGACCTGCGAGCCGTCAAAGCCATAGTGGCGCGCGGCGATGAAATCCGCACCCGCTTCGGGCTGTACATAGACGCTGACGCCCGCCACCGGCATCGCCTGGCCGCGCAGCGGGTCGGCGAAGGCGGCTATCGCGGCTTGCGCCTGCTCCAGCGCCACACCGTCCAGCTTGCCGGTCAGCGTGATGTGGAAGGTGAAGGTGTCGAACACATAGGGGTAGCCCCAGCGCGCCAGCATGGCCTGCTGTTCGGGCGGCAGCGCGTGCGGCTGGCGGCGGGCCAGTTCGTCGGACGTGGGCGGGGCGCGCAGCTCGTCCAGGCCGCGCACGGCGGCGGCGGCCAGGGCGTTGATGCGGGCCCGGCCGTCGGCGTCCTGCGCGGCGATGCGCCAGGCCAGGAAGCCGCGCAGCGGTTCGCATTCCAGTTCGATGGCGAAGGCGCTGTCGGCGTCGGCCAGGCTGCGCGCGGCGGCATCCACGTCTTGCGGCGCGGTGCCCGCGCGTAGCCGGAACGGCGGCTTGAGCGTGGCATGCAGGCCGTAGTTGCGCGGCGCGCGGGTCCAGTCTTGAGCGGCCTCGGGCTGGCCTGGCAGCGGCGGCAGGGCCGCGCCGGTGTCGGCGCAGCGGCCCAGCCAGCGGCTGCCCAGGTCGCGCCAGGGGCCGGTGGGGGCCAGGTACAGCGCGTAGCGGTGGGCCAACGGCATCGTCAGGCCGCCATGCGCTGGCTGTGGTCGTCGCCGAAGGCGCGGGTGGCGTAGCGCAGCTCACCGCCCACGATCGCGGCGCACACGCGCGGCAAGCCGGGTACGTGGTCGTCCACCACGATGGCGTCGGCGATCAGGCCGGGGGCCAGCATGCCGCGATCTTGCAGGCCGGCGGCGCGCGCCGGGTTCAGCGACACCAGATTCCAGGCCTGCTCCAGCGGCAACACGCCGTCGTTGGCCAGGCGCATCACGGCCGCCAGCGGCGCGGGGTAGTAGTAGTCGGACGTCAGGATGTCGCACAGGCCCGCGCGGATCATCTCGGTGGCGCTGGGGGCGTTGGTATGGCTGCCGCCGCGCACCACGTTGGGTGCGCCGAACACGACGGAATTGCCCAGGTCGCGCGCCACGCCGGCCGCTTCGCGCGTCAGCGGGAATTCAGCCACGCCGCAGCCCAACTGATGGTAGTAGCGGCGAGTGGCGGCGTCGGGATCATCGTGCGAGGCCACTTTCAGTCCGGCGGCGTGCGCGCAGGCGGTCAGTTCGCGCATTGCGTCGGCGACGGAATCGGCCGCGCCCATCGCTTGGCGGATGCGATCCTGGAAGGTGTCCAGGTCGCATTCGGCGCGGTCGGCGTATTGCATCAGCTTGCGGTCATCGCCCAGGCGGCGCGCCATGCTCGGCAGGTGATCGTTCAGCGCCACGAAGCGCACGCGCCCGTCGCGAATCCATTGCTGCGCGGTGTCGACGCCGCCGACGTGGTGGGTCTCAAAGCGCAGGTGTACGTAGTGGCGCGCGCCCATGATGTGGCGCATGCGTTCCAGCGCTTCGAACATGCGTTCGGCGTAGGCCTCGCCGCGCAGGCCGCCTTCCCAGGACAGCGTCACGCCATGGAATTCGGTGGTGATGCCGTTGGCCAGCAGTTGGCGGTCCACGTCGAACAGCGCGCCGTCGTACGGAAAGGTGACGCGGGGCCGCGGCATGATGGCGCGTTCGAAGGCGTCGCCATGCAGGTCGACGATGCCGGGCAGCACCAGCAGGTTGCCGGCGTCGAACCAGGCCGCGCCGCGCGCGGCCGCGTTGCTGGCGTCGTCGATCAGGCCTCCATGGAATCGCAGGCTGGCGTGTTCGATGCCGCGCGGGGTCAGGATACGTTGGCCTGTGACACCGGCCAGGGGCGAGGGGGCGTGTGCTTGGTTCATGATGGGAAAGTTAGCGGTGTTGCATTACAACCAGATGTCTAGATGAGTGGAATCGTGCCACCGCGGCTTGGCCGCGGGGTCGTGTCAGCTTTCGTCAGTCACCATCAACTGCACCAGGTCGCCGACAAAACGGGTGATGCTGTATTGCAACGGCGCGCCGGCCTGGTCGACGTTCAGGGCTTCGACCTGCAGGATCGGGCGCGTCTTGGGCTGGCCCAACAGGCGCGCCACTTCGGGCGAGGGCAGGGCGGCGGTGATGCGCGACCACTTGCGGGTGTAGTCGCCGATGCCGTAGTGGGCATAGACCTTGGACACCGACTTCAAGGCGGTCAGCCTGTCGACGAAATCGGGAAAGCGCTTTTCGTCGAAGTAGTGTTCCGATGCGCTGATGGGGCGGTTTTCGGCCTTGCCCACCAGTTGCACCCGCAGCAGCGGCGCGGTGCGCGCCAGGCCCAGGTGCTTGGCGATGTCGGCGGCGCGCAGTGTCTGGCTGCCCAGCGTTTCAAGGTGGCCCAGCACCCCCTGGCTGCGCAGGTTTTCGGAAAAGCGCGTGCGCTTGCCGATGGCGTAGTCGATGGCGTGCTCTTGCACGAAGGTGCCGCGGCCCTGTTCGATGCGGACCAGCCCGCTCTGTTCCAGCTCGCCCATGGCCCGCCGGATGGTATGGCGGTTGACCGAGAACTTGGCGGCCAGCTCCGGTTCGGACGGCAATTGCTCGCCCGCCATGTAGAGCTTGTTGCGGATGTCGTCCGCCAGCGACTCGCCGATTTGCCGCCACACGGCGATACCGGAACCTCGTTCAACCATGGAATGTGCTCATGCTGTGATCTGTCATATCAGCTTCATCAAGAATGGCTGTGATTGTGCACCAAGCGGCGGGTGCGGGATAGGCGATGCGTCCCTGCCGCAACTGTCATCAAAATTTCACGCCAGGCTGTTGAACTTCGTTCTGAACGCGATCATACTTCATCCAGTCGTCTAGACGTTTAGAGGAAATAATGGATCATCGACACACAGCGCAAGGCGAGGCCAACGCGCAGCGGGCTGCCTGGATGCGGGTGCTGGCGTTGGCCGATCCGGCCATGCTGGACGGGGCTTTCGGCTCCCTGGGCGGCCTGCCGTCCCATCAGATGTTGCGGCCGGCCCAGACCGGCATGGCCATGGTGCGGGCGCGTAGCGGCGGCACGGGCGGGCGTTTCAACCTGGGCGAAATGACCGTGACACGTTGCGCGGTCAGCCTGGATAACGGCGTGGTCGGCATCGCTTATGTGCAGGGGCGGTCCCTGCGGCACGCCGAGCAGGCGGCGGTGGCCGATGCGCTGCTCCAGTTGCCCGACTGGCACGACACGGTGCAGGCCCAACTGATCCGGCCGTTGGCGCGCGAACGCGCCGAACGCGTCGAAAGCCAGGCGCGCGTCGCCGCGCAGACCAAGGTCGAATTCTTCACGATGGTGCGAGGCGAGGACTGACATGCAGCAAGAACACTTGAACGCGGCGGCTGCCAGCCGGAAGTTGCTGCCGGGCTTCGCGCATCCGGTGAACGACGCGCAGGCCACCTTCCGCACGGCGCTGGACGCCATGGCGCATCCCGGCCGAGTCTATGAAACCGCTGCCGTCAGCGGTGTGCCGACGGGGCTGTCGCCGGCCTTGACGGCGCTGCTCTTGACGCTGGTCGATGTCGATACACCGTTGTGGCTGCCGGAAGGCGTGGATGTCGGTGTGTTGGATTTCCTGCGCTTTCATTGCGCCTGCCCCCTCGTGTCCTCGCCGTCACTGGCGCGCTTCGCGTTCGTGCCGACGGGCTTCGTGGCACCGGCGCTGTCGGCCTGCCACCCCGGCGACCCGGCGTACCCGGACCTGTCCACCACGCTGCTGATCGAAGTCGAGTCGCTGGATCTGGGGCCCGAGGTTGCGCTTTCCGGTCCCGGCATCCAGACCCGCCAGGCGCTGCGCGCCAGCGGTTTGCCGGACGGCTTCTGGCGCGAATGGCGCCTGAACCATCAACGTTTTCCGCTGGGCGTCGACGTATTCCTGACGCACGGGCGACAACTGTGCGCGCTGCCCCGCAGCACGCGCCTGGAGAGCTGACATGTACGTGGCCGTGAAAGGGGGCGAACGCGCCATCCTCAATTCCTACCGCATGCTGGACGACTACCGGCGCGGCGACCGGGCCCTGCCCGAACTGAGCCTGGACCAGATCCGCGAACAGATGCCGCTGGCGGTGTCGCGCGTGATGGCGGAAGGCTCGCTCTACGATCCGCAACTGGCGGCGCTGGCGCTGAAACAGGCCGCCGGCGACGTGATCGAGGCG
Source organism: Achromobacter xylosoxidans (assembly GCA_040396375.1). GTDB lineage: Bacteria > Pseudomonadota > Gammaproteobacteria > Burkholderiales > Burkholderiaceae_B > Achromobacter > Achromobacter xylosoxidans_D. The sequence continues at coordinate 7,773 of JBEBOQ010000031.1, read as the reverse complement.
GTGTTCCTGCTGCGCGCCTATCGCACCACGCTGTCGCGCTATGGCTACACCCAGCCCATCGACACCGGCGCCATGCGCCTGCAACGCCGCATTTCGTCGACCTTCAAGGACGTGCCGGGCGGGCAGATTCTGGGGCCGACCTACGACTACACCCAGCGCCTGCTGGACTTCTCGCTGGAAGCCGAGCGCGAGGCCGACGCCCTGCCGGCGGCCGGCGAGCCGCTGGACAGCGCCATGCCGCGCGTGACGGACCTGCTGGCGCACGACGACCTGATCGACGCCGAGCCGGTGCCCGAAGGCGATCCCGAGCCCTTCGACCTGACGCGCCAGCCGCTGGACTTTCCGGCCTCGCGCGCGGCGCGCCTGCAGAACCTGGCGCGCGCCGACGAAGGCTTTCTCTTGTCGATGGGCTATTCCACGCAGCGCGGCTACGGCAACACGCATCCGTTCGCCGCCGAGATCCGCTACGGCTCCCTGGAAGTCGAGATGCACATCGAGGAACTGGGCTTCGCCGTGACGGTGGGCGAGATCGAGATCACCGAATGCCAGATGGTGAGCCAGTTCTCCGGCAATGCCGAGGAAGGCCCCAAGTTCACCCGCGGCTATGGCCTGACCTTCGGCTACGGCGAACGCAAGGCCATGTCGATGGCGCTGGTGGACCGCGCCCTGAAGGCGCAGGAACTGGGTGAACGCGCCGATTCGCCGGCCAACGACCACGAGTTCGTGCTGTATCACAGCGACAACGTCGAGGCGTCCGGCTTCGTGCAGCACTTGAAGCTGCCGCACTACGTCGACTTCCAGGCCAACCTGGAGCTGTTGCGGCGCATGCGCGCCGAGCGCGCCGCGCCGGACTCCGCGTCGGATTCCGCGCCTGATACCGAAATCACCCGCCAGCTGGACGAGGCCGTTGCCCCATGAACTCCACACACCCTAGCGCCACGGTCGAACGCGACGACCACTACAACTTCGCCTACCTGGACGAGTCCACCAAGCGCATGCTGCGCCGCGCGCTGCTCAAGGCGGTGGCGATTCCCGGCTACCAGGTGCCGTTCGGCAGCCGCGAGATGCCGCTGCCCTATGGCTGGGGCACGGGCGGCATCCAGGTCACCGCGGCCATTATCGGCCCGGGCGACATGCTCAAGGTTATCGACCAGGGTTCCGATGACACCACCAACGCCATCAACATCCGCCGCTTCTTCGGCCGGGTGACGGGCGTGGCCACCACCGAATCGACTCGCGACGCGAGCATCGTGCAGACGCGCCACCGCATTCCGGAAACGCCGCTGGCGGCCGGGCAGATCATGGTGTTCCAGGTGCCGATCCCCGAGCCGCTGCGCTGGCTGGAGCCCAGCGAAACCGAAACCCGCACCATGCACGCGCTGGCCGAATATGGCGGCATGCACGTCAAGCTGTACGAAGACATCGCGCAGCATGGCCACATCGCCACCACCTACGACTACCCCGTCATCGTCAACGACCGCTACATGATGCGGCCGTCGCCGATCCCCAAGTTCGACAACCCCAAGCTGGACAACAGCCCGGCGTTGATGCTGTTCGGCGCCGGCCGCGAAAAGCGTGTCTACGCCGTGCCGCCTTACACCCGCGTCAAGAGCCTGGATTTCGAAGATCACCCGTTTACGGTCGAAAAGTGGTCGGAATGTTGCGACGTATGCGGCTCGCGCGACAGCTTCCTGGACGAGATCATCCTGGACGACGCCGGCACGCGCCGCTTTGTCTGCTCCGATACCGAATACTGCAACGACCGCCAGGCGCAGCAACACCCGAAAGAGGCCACCGCATGAACGCCCAACCTTTGCTTTCCGTGCGCGACATGACGCGCACCTGGGACGGCGTGCACGGTTGCCGCAACGTCAGCTTCGATCTGTTTCCGGGCGAGGTGCTGTGCGTGGTGGGCGAGTCCGGCTCCGGCAAGAGCACCTTGCTATCGGCCGTGTCGTACCAGACCCCGCCGGAGGCGGGCAGCGTCTGGTACGACACCCGCGACCAGGGCTTCACTGACCTGGCCGCGTTGCAGGGCGCGCGGCTGCGCCTCTTGTCGCGCACCGATTGGGGCTTCGTGCGCCAGAACGCCCGCGACGGCCTGCGCATGCAGGTCAGCGCGGGGGCCAACATCGCCGAGCGCCTGATGGCCGTGGGCGACCGCCACTATGGAGATTTGCGCCAGGCCGCGGGGAGCTGGCTGCAGAAGATGGAGATCGACGTCGACCGCCTGGACGACGCGCCGGACTCGTTTTCGGGTGGCATGCAGCAACGCCTGCAGATCGCGCGCAACCTGGTGACCCATCCGCGCCTGGTGTTCATGGACGAGCCGACCGCGTCGCTGGATGTGTCGGTGCAGGCTCGTCTGCTGGACCTGCTGCGTCAGTTGGTGACCGACCTGGGCCTGGCCGCGATCGTGGTGACCCATGACTTGGCGGTGGCGCGTCTGCTGGCGCACCGCACCCTGGTCATGCGCGGCGGCGAGGTGGTGGAAAGCGGCCTGACCGACCAGATCCTCGACGACCCGCAGCATCCCTACACCCAGTTGCTGGTGTCTTCCATTTTGCAGAGCTGACCATGCGCGCAAAGACTCCCATGATCGAGGTGCGGGGCCTCGGAAAGATGTTCACCCTGCACAACCAGGGCGGCATTCGCCTGCCGGTGCTGGAGGCGGTCGATTTCGACGCCGCCGCCGGCGACTGCCTGGTGCTGGCGGGCCCCTCGGGCACCGGCAAGAGCACCTTGCTGCGCTGCCTTTACGGCAACTACCTGGCCACCGAAGGCAGCATCCGCGTGCGCGCCGGGGACGACTGGGTCGAACTGGTCGGCGCGCCCGAGCAGCGCATCCTGGCGCTGCGGCGCGACGTCATCGGCTACGTCAGCCAGTTCCTGCGGGTGATCCCGCGCGTGTCGGCGCTGGACGTGGTGGCCGAGCCGCTGCGCATGGCCGGCATCGACGCCGGCGAGGCGCGCGAGCGCGCCGCCGCCATGCTGCGCCGCCTGAACGTGCCGCAGCGGCTGTGGGGGCTGGCGCCCGCCACCTTCTCGGGCGGCGAACAGCAACGGGTCAACATCGCCCGCGGCTTCATCGCCCGGCATCCCATCCTGCTGCTGGACGAGCCGACCGCGTCGCTGGATCCGGACAACCGCGCGGTGGTGGTGGCGCTGATCCGCGAAGCGCGCGCCGCCGGCCGCTGCCTGCTGGGCATCTTCCACGATGAAGAAGTGCGCGACGCGGTGGCGTCGCGGGTCCTGGCCCTGCGTCCCGCGCAGGCCGCCGTCGAATTGGAGTGAGCATGACCAGCACCTACCTGACCCACGCCCGCGTCGTCTTGCCCGACCGCGTGCTCGAAGACAGCGCCGTCCTGATCGACGACGGCGTCATCGCCGCCATCGCGCCCGATGGCGCCGCGGCCGACCGCGAGATCGACCTGCGCGGCCTGACGCTGGTGCCGGGCCTGGTCGACCTGCATTGCGATGCCATCGAAAAGGAAGCCGAGCCGCGCTCGAAAGTGCTGTTCCCGCTGGATTTCGCGGTGGCGCAGGTGGATCGCCGCAACGCCGCGGCCGGCATCACCACGCCCTACCATGCGCTGTCGTTCGCCAACAGCGAATGGGGCGTGCGCAACAACGACACCGCCGCGCAGGTGGTGCGCAGCGTGCGCGCCTTCCGCCAGCACAGCCTGGTCGACAACCGCGTGCACTGCCGCTACGAAGTGACCGACGCCACCTCGGTGCCGGTGTTGCGGCAGCTGATGGACGAGGGCGCGGTGGACCTGCTTTCGGTGATGGACCATTCGCCGGGCCAGGGCCAGTTCAAGACGCTGGAGTCATACCTGCAATACATGATCGGCAACCACGCCATGAGCCGCGAGCAGGCCGAGGAGGCCGCGCATGCCAAGGCGCGCGCCAAGGATGGCGCGGTGCAGCGTGTGGAAACGCTGCTGGCGCATGCGCGCGACCGGGGCATCCCCACCGCCAGCCATGACGACGATTCGATCCATCGCATCGCCACCATGCGCAACCTGGGCGTGGCGATGAGCGAATTCCCGATCACGCTGGATACGGCCCGTGCGGCGGTCTCTTGCGGCCTGCCCACCATCCTGGGCGCGCCCAATGTGTTGCGGGGCAAGAGCCAGAGCGGTTCGATGCGCGCGATCGATGCGATCCGTGCGGGTGTGGCCAGTTGTCTGTGCTCGGACTACCAGCCGTCCACGCTGATCGCCGCGGCCTTCGCGGTGGCGGCGCAGACCGACCTGACGCTGCCGCAGGCGATGGCGCTGGTGACCGCGAATCCGGCGGACGCTTGCGGCCTGTCTGACCGTGGCCGCATTGCGGTGGGCCTGCGCGCCGACCTGGTGGCGGTGGCGCAGGTGGGCGCGCTGCCTTTGATCAGCCATGCCTGGAGCGCTGGCCGGCTGGTGTTTGCTGCGCATTACCCTGCCAGCCGGGCGCAGGCGCCGGCCGCCGAACCGCGCGGCCTGGTGGCCGCCTGATCCGCCAAGGAGACGCAATGCGGCCGATCGTGACTGCCGTGGCCGCGAGTGCAGGCCACGGCTTTTCCAAGACGGTGCAGCCGGACATCCTGCTGTTGCAGGGCCTGGGCGTGCACGGTGACGCCCACGCGGGCGTCACCGTGAAGCACCGCTCGCGGGTCAAGGCCGACCCGACGCAGCCCAATCTGCGCCAGATACACCTGATCCATGGCGAGCTGCACGACGAATTGCAGGCGGCCGGCTTCAACGTGGCCGAAGGTACCTTGGGCGAGAACATCACTACCCGTGGCATCGATCTACTGGGCTTGCCGCGGGGCGCCTGCCTGCACATCGGACCGCAGGCGGTGGTGCGGATCACGGGCTTGCGCAATCCCTGCACACAGCTGGACCACTACCAGAAAGGGCTGACCGCTGCCGTGCTCGGGCGCGACGCGGCCGGCAATCTGGTGCGTAAAGCGGGCATCATGGGCATCGTGCTACAGGGCGGCCAGGTCAGGGCGGGCGACGTTATCCGGGTGGAATTGCCGGATTTGCCTCATTTTCCCCTGGAAAAAGTCTGAGATTTCCACCCGGGTCCAGGCCCGCGCTTTTTGCGCCATCGCAGTTTTTCCGCGCAAAACCTTGCTACCGGGCAAGCGGCCGACGCGCGCATCTGGTTAAATGGGCGGATGACGACGCAGCCACGGTTTGCGCGGCTCGTCTCCCTTTTTCCGGAGCGCGCGATGGCACGATTCAATTTCACCCAAGACCCCGAAGAACCCGATCTCTGGGCCGCTGAAAACGTGCCGGTGGGCGCTGCCCGCCCGCCCATCCACGTCATGATCCAGACCGACGGCGAAGAGCCCGACAGCGGCGCCTCGAAAGTGGTCAAGGCCATCATCGATAACCTCGACGACCATGTCCTGGCCGCGGCCGAATTCCTGCTCGACAACTATTCGTACGAGCACTGCAAGAAGCTGGGCATCGAAGACGACCAGCTGCTTGCCGAGGAAACCCCCGAAGCCATGGCCGAAAAGGCCGTGCTGCGCGCCTTGTGGCTGTTCGACGAAGATGGCGACGGCTATGAACTCTGGTTCACGCTGCCCTGGGATCCCGTCCATACCTATGACGTGGAATTCGAAGACGGCGCGCCCGTCTCGTGTTCAGTCAACGACTGAGCATGTTCCTGCAACGCCCCGCCCAGCGGGGCGTTTTGCTATCCGCGACATGGCGTGGCGCGTTGGCCGCGGCGGCTAGCGCACCAGCTCGAACTGGGTAGCCTTGGCCTCGCCCAACGACTCGTCGTAGCGGTAGCGCAGCTTCAGGGGCTTGCCCTTGCGAATGCCCGACGCGTCGACATTGTCCAGCGCCACGTCGAGCTGACGGTCGACGAATTCGGTGCAGTCGGTGTCGGCGCGGGCGCCTTCGGGGATATCCGCCGCTTTCACATCCAGGCGGAACAGCACGTGCGACACCTCGGTGCCGTCGGTGCGGTATTGGCGCATCTGTTCGGGAAGGGTGGCGACGGTGCCGGACAGGTCGCAGGAAATGCGGGTCCAGGCGTGGGCGGAGGGTAGCGCGGCCAACTGCAGGGTTGTCAGCGCCGCCGCCGCAAGCGCGCAGCGCAAGCGTGGAGATTTCATGGCGATTGCAATGAGCACGGCGGCCGAGCGCCACGCCCGTAAGGGGCCAAGGGGCTTCTATGTTGCGCCGCGCGCCGCATCGGGTCAAGGCGGCTCGGCAATCAAAAACGGACCCCAATAAAAAAGGCCCCGCAGCAGTTGCAGGGCCCTTTTTTTTGATTCAGGAACGCGTCAGTGCGACACGCCCGGATCAGGCATCGCGCGCCACGGGCTGGTCCGGCTGCGCGGTCTGGCCGATGTCGGCCTTGGGCGCCAGGTCTTCCTCGTTGCCTTCCAGCTTGGCGATCACGGCGGTGGCCAGGCTGTTGCCCACCACGTTGGTGGCCGTGCGGCCCATGTCGAAGAACTGGTCGATGCCCATGATGAGCAGCAGGCCGGCTTCGGGCAGGTGGAACATCGGCAGCGTGGCCGCCACCACCACCAGCGAGGCGCGCGCCACGCCGGCCATGCCCTTGCTGGTCACCATCAGCACCAGCAGCAGCGTGAGCTGCTGCGAGAAGCTCATCTCGATGTTGTAGGCCTGCGCGATGAACAGCACCGCGAACGACTGATACATCATCGAGCCGTCCAGGTTGAACGAATAGCCCAGCGGCAGCACGAAGCCCGAGATGCGCTTGGACACGCCGAAACGTTCCAGCGCTTCGATGGTCTTGGGGTAGGCCGATTCGCTGCTGGCGGTGGAGAAGGCCAGCAGGGTGGGTTCCTTGATCAGCCCGCCCAGGCGGAAGGTGGACTTGCCCAGGAACAGGTAGCCCACGCCGAACAGGATGGCCCACAGCAGCGCCAGGCCCAGGTAGAACTCGCCGATCAGCTTGCCGTAGCTGACCAGCACGCCCAGGCCTTCGGTGGTGATGGCGGCGGCCATGGCGGCGAACACGCCCAGCGGCGCGAAGCGCATCACGTAGTCGGTCACCCGGAACATGATCTTGGCGAGCTCGTCGATCATGTTGTAGATGGTGTTGTGGCCCTTGCCGCGGATGAACGACAGCGCCGCGCCGAAGAACAGCGAGAACACCAGGATCTGCAGGATCTCGTTGTTGGCCATGGCTTCGGCGATGCTCTTGGGGAACACGTGCGCGATGAAGGCCTTGAGGGTGAAGTCGCCGGTCTTCAGGCCGGCCGTGGCGGCCGCGTCGGGCAGCGCCAGGTTCAGGTGCGCGCCGGGCTGGAAGATGTTGACCAGCGCCAGGCCCAGCAGCAGCGAGATGGCAGAGGCGGCGATGAACCAGAACATGGCGCGCAGGCCGATGCGGCCGACGGCGCTGGCATCGCTCATGCTGGCCAGACCGGATACCAGGGTGGCGAACACCAGGGGCGCGATGATCATCTTGATCATGCGCAGGAAGATGTCCGTGATCAGGCTGAAGTACGAGGCGATCTCTTTGGCCTCTTGCGCGTTCTGCGCGTACTTATTGCAGAAATAGCCCGCCACGACGCCCAGCACCATGGCGATGCCGATGTAACGCGTCAGCTTCTTAGTATTCATTTTCTAAAACGGAAAACAGGGACCGTATCGGTCGGCCCGGGGGCCTTACCCGCCGGCACGGGGCGGGGCGAATCGGTCCAATGACGGATATGCCGGGGGCAACCGGAGCGTCGCGGGTTAACCCTTGGGGCGCGATGTTAACGCCGCGAACCTGACAGTTAGTTGTCAG
>JBEBOQ010000030.1:0-48896 GCA_040396375.1 Achromobacter xylosoxidans | reverse complement strand
TCGGCAACAAGGACTTCTACAAGCTCAACGGCGACCTGTATCCGGAAGGCTACCCCTGGGCCACGTCGCTGGGCGGCAAGGTCTACAACAAGGCCGACACCGCCGCTGCCAAGAAGCTTCTGGACAGCGCCAACCTGCCCGACAAGAAGATCCGCATCCTGACCAGCCAGCAGTACGAGTTCCATTACAAGATGGCGCTGGTGGCCGCGGAATACCTGAAGGCCGCCGGCTTCACGGTGGACATGCAGGTGGTGGATTGGGCCACGCTGACGCAGCGCCGCCAGGATCCGGCCGTGTGGGACATCTTCATTACCCACAGTGTGTTCCTGCCCGAACCTGCCCTGATCGACTTCCCGTCCAAGGACGCCCCGGGCTGGTGGGACACGCCGCGCCGCGCCCAGGTGATGGACGCCTTCAACCAGGCCCGCACCCAGGAAGAACGCATCAAGCGCTGGGCCGACGTGCAGCAGGCCGTGTATGACGAGATTCCCTTCGTGAAGGTTGGGGACTTCAACGCCCAGGCCGCCCGCTCGCCGTCGCTGCAAGGCGTCCAGCCCGCGCCGTGGCCGTACTTCTGGAACGCCTGGAAGTCGTCGAAGTAAGTGAAGCAACCGTAAAAGGCCTTGGGGTGGGCCGGCACCGGTCCACCCCGCCTGAACCACGGCGCCTGTCGCCTGCGCACCGATCTTTAGGATTCCACTGTGTTGCGTTATCTCTTGAACCGGCTGGTCGGGCTGGTGGCTGTGATGTTCATCGTCGCGACCATCGTGTTCGTGATTATCCGTGTCACACCCGGCAACCCCGCCGCCGTGATGCTTGGGCCCCAGGCCAGCCAGGCGGACATCGCCGCGCTGGAACACCAGCTTGGGCTGGACCGTCCCCTGCCCGTGCAATACGTGTCGTGGCTGGGCAAGCTGGTGCAGGGCGACCTGGGCCAGTCCATCTTCATGAACAAGCCGGTGCTATCGGCCCTGGCTGACCGCGCCGAACCGACTCTGCTGCTGACGCTGATGTCGCTGCTCATCGCCACCGCGATTGCGCTACCGGTGGGCATTCTGTCGGCCGTCAAGCGCGGGACGACGCTGGACCAGTCGGTACTGTCCTTTTCGATGTTCACTTCCAGCGTGCCCAGTTTCTGGCTGGGGCTGCTGCTGATGCAGCTGTTCTCGGTCAAGCTGGGCTGGCTGCCGGTGTCCGGCTACGGTGGCCCCGATGCGTCGCTGGCCACCCGCCTGTCGCATTTGATCCTGCCCGCCGTGGTGCTGGGCCTGGTCAATTCCGCGCTGATCACCCGCTTCATCCGCGCCAGCATGCTGGACGTGTTGCGCGACGACTACGTGCGCACCGCGCGGGCCAAGGGCCTGCCGGAAAGCAAGGTCATCCTGAAGCACGCCGTGCGCAACGCGCTGATCCCGATCATGACCGTGCTCGGCCTGACGACCGCCTTGCTCATCAGCGGCGCCGTCGTGACCGAAACCGTGTTCGGCCTGCCCGGCGTGGGCAGCCTGGTGGTGTCGGCCGTGCTGCGCCGCGACTATCCCGTCATCCAGGGCGCGCTGCTCATCATTGCCGCGATCTACGTCCTGATCAATTTGTTCATCGACCTGCTCTACCTGCTGGTCGACCCCCGGGTGCGTTACTGATATGGCCATCGCAACTTCCCCAACTTCCGGCGTCGACCGCTGGCAGGTCCTGCGCCTGCTGGTGGCGCGCAAGACGGTGCTGATCAGCCTGATCGTCATCGTGGTGCTGGTGGCCGCCGCGCTGCTGGCCCCCTGGGTCAGCCCGTTCGACCCCTACAAACTGTCGATCATGAACCGGCTAAAGGCGCCCAGCGCCACCCACTGGTTCGGCACCGACGACTTCGGCCGCGACGTGTTCAGCCGCGTCATCCATGGCGGCCGCTTGTCGCTGATGGTGGGCTTCTCGGTGGTGATCCTGTCCAGCGTGCTGGGCATCGCCCTGGGCCTGGTGGCCGGCTTTTTCCGGTCGGCCGACAAGTTCGTATCGCGCCTGATCGACGCCATGATGGCGTTTCCCGACATCCTGCTGGCCATTTCGCTGGTGGCCGCGCTGGGTCCGTCGCTGATCAACGTGGTGATCGCGCTGGGCATCGTGTATACGCCGCGCCTGGCCCGCATCGTGCGTGCCTCGACGCTGGTGATCCGCGAGTTGCCGTTCGTGGAGGCCGCCCGCGCGCTGGGGGTGAGCACGTGGCGCATTGTCACGGTGCATGTGCTGCGCAATCTGCTGTCGCCCATCCTGGTGCAAGGCACCTTCATTTTCGCCTACGCGATCCTGGCCGAAGCCGGCCTGTCGTTCCTGGGCGTGGGCGTTTCGCCCGACATTCCCACCTGGGGCACCATGATCAACGCCGGCCAGCAGTACATGGGCTCGGCCGACTGGATCATGATCTTCCCCGGCATCGCCATTGTCCTGTCGGTGCTGTCGCTGCAACTGGTCGGCGACGGCCTGCGCGACGTGCTCGACCCGCGCCTGCGCAAGGAGCTGTAATCATGACCGCAAGCACCCGAGACGTCGTGCTGTCGGTGGAAGGCCTGAAAACCTGGTTCCACAGCCGCGACGGCATCGCCAAGTCGGTGGACGGCGTGACCTTCGACCTGGCCCGCGGCGAAACGCTGGCGATCGTCGGCGAGTCCGGCTCCGGCAAGTCCGTGACCAGCCTGTCGATCATGGGCCTGCTACCCAAGCCGGCGGGCCGCATCGAGGCGGGCAAGATCCGCTTTCGCGACCGCCGCGGCCAAGAACACGACCTGGCCCAGGCATCGTCCTCGACCTTGCGCCGGATTCGCGGCGCCGAGATCGCGATGATCTTCCAGGAGCCCATGACCAGCCTGAATCCGCTGTACACGGTGGGCGACCAGATCGCCGAGGCCGTGCTGCAGCACGAGGGCGGCTCGCACGCGGCGGCCATGAGGCGCGCCCGCGACATGCTGGACCGCGTCGAGATTCCGGCGGCCGACCGGCGCGTCAACGAGTACCCGCACCAGATGTCGGGCGGCATGCGCCAACGCGTCATGATCGCCCTGGCGCTGGCCTGCAACCCGGCCGTGCTGATCGCCGACGAGCCCACCACCGCGCTTGACGTGACGGTGCAGGCGCAGATCCTGGATCTGCTGCGCCGGCTGCAGGCCGAGATGAACATGAGCATCCTGTTCATCACCCACAACCTGGGCGTGGTGGCCGAGATCGCGCATCGCGTGGCGGTGATGTACGCCGGCCGCGTGGTCGAGGACGCCGGCGTCTACGACCTGTTCGAGAAGCCCACCCATCCGTACACCCGCGGCCTGCTGTCCTGTCTGCCGACCGCGGCGCTGCTGGCTTCCGGCGAGCGCCTGCGCGCCATCCCGGGCAACGTGCCGAGCGTGCTGTCGCTGCCTGCCGGCTGCACCTTCGCGCCGCGCTGCGCGCTGGCCGACGACAACTGCCGGCGCGACGTGCCCGAACTGGTGCCGGTGCAGGCCCAGCACCACGCCCGCTGCATCAAGGTGACCCCGCTATGACCGCAAGCCCCCAACCCGCGCGCGCCGCCGAACCGCTGGTGCGCATCGAGGACCTGAAGGTCCACTTCCCCACCTCGCAGGCGCGCAACGCGCCGGTGGTGCGGGCGGTGGACGGCGTCAGCTTCGACGTGCCGCGCAACACCATCGTCGGCCTGGTGGGCGAGTCCGGCTCGGGCAAGACCACCACCGGCCGCGCCCTGCTGCGCCTGTTCGCGCCCACCGCCGGCCGCCTGCTGTTCGACGGCCAGGACATCACCAAACTGTCCGAGAAAGAAATGCTGCCGTGGCGCCGCCGCATGCAGATCGTGTTCCAGGACCCCTACGCCAGCCTCAACCCGCGCATGACCGTGGCCGAGATCCTGGGCGAGGCGCTCGACACCCATAAGTTGGCGCAGCATCGCCGCGAGGCCCGCATCGGCGAACTGCTCGAACGCGTCGGCCTGAACGCCGATCACCGCCGCCGCTATCCGCACGAATTCTCCGGTGGCCAGCGCCAGCGCATCGGCATCGCCCGCGCCCTGGCGGTGGAGCCCGACTTCATCGTGGCCGACGAACCGGTCTCGGCGCTGGACGTGTCGGTGCAGGCGCAGGTGCTGAACCTGCTGCAGGACCTGCAGCGCGACCTGGGCCTGACCATGCTGTTCGTGGCGCACGACCTGGCCGTGGTCGACTACCTGTGCGACGAGGTGGTGGTGATGTACCTGGGCCGCGTCATGGAACGCGGCCCGACCAGCGAGGTCTACGCGCGGCCGCGCCATCCCTATACCCGCGCCCTGCTGTCGGCCGCGCCGGTGCCGGATCCGCGCGCGCCGCGTTCGCGTATCCTGCTCAAGGGCGACATCCCGAGCCCGGTCAACCCGCCTTCCGGCTGTGTCTTCCGCACCCGCTGCCCGCACGCCATCGACGCCTGCGCCTCGATCGAAGCGCGCGACGTCAGCGTCGGGCCAGGCCACTTCGCGGCCTGTTCGCGCCTCGGCGATCCCGAACTGGCCGCGTAAGGGCCGCGCCCGCCATGACCCAGGAACACCACATGAACATCATCCGCGACATCGTCTTCCAGATCCGCAGCCGCCGGGACGACCTGAGCGTGACCGAGCGCAAGGTCGCCGACGCCATCCTGGACAACATCATCTGGAGCGCCAGCGCCACCGTGGACCAGCTGGCGGCCAAGGCCGGCGTCAGCATCGCCACCATCTCGCGCTTTGCCCGCACCGTGGGCTGCGACGACACCCGCGACCTGAAGATGAAGCTGGCGCAGGCCAGCACCGTGGGCAGCCGCTTCCTGGACCAGAGCACGCCGGCCGAGGAAAGCACGTTCTACGCGCGCATCTACGCCGACATCGAAAGCACGCTGCGCGCGCACCTGCCGACCTTCACCGAACCGCTGTTCGAGGCCGCCGCCGGCATCGTCGACGGCGCCCGCATGATCTACGTGTTCGGGGTCGGCGGGGCATCGGCCGTGCTGGCGCAGGAAGTGCAGTCGCGCCTGGTGCGCCTGGGCTACCCGATCGCCGTCTACAGCGATGCGGTGCTGCTGCGCATGGTCGCCGCCACGCTGGATGAGCGCGACGCCGTGCTGATCCTGTCGGCCTCGGGCCTGACCCCGGAAATCGTCGGCGCCGCCCGCATCGTCAAGCAGTACCGCGCCCGCATCGTCGCCATCACTGACGCCACCTCTGAACTGGCCAAGCTTGCCGACGTGGTGCTGCCGATCCGCACGGACGAAACCGACTTCATCTACAAACCCTCGGCGTCGCGCTACGCGATGATGCTGGCCATCGACCTGCTGTCGACCGAACTGGCCATGCTGAACCAAGAAGAAAACCGCGAACGCCTGCGCCGCATCAAGCTGGCGCTGGACGAGCACCGCGGCGGCCCCAACCGCTTGCCGCTGGGCGATTGAACTGGAAACCATGATGTACGACACCCTGATAGGCAACGTCCGCGTGCTGGATGGCTCGGGCGGCGCCGAATACGTCGCCAGCGTGGCGCTGGCCGACGGCCGCATCGCCGCCATCGGCGACCTGCCCGGCGCCACGGCACGCCAAGTCATCGACGGCGCCGGCCTGGCGCTGGCGCCCGGCTTCATCGACGTCCACACCCACGACGACACCAACGTCATCCGCACCCCCGGCATGCTGCCCAAGCTGTCGCAGGGCGTGACCACCGTGGTCGTGGGCAACTGCGGCATCAGCGCCTCGCCCGTGTCGCTGCGCGGCGCCCCGCCCGACCCGATGAACCTGCTGGGCCAGCGCGAGGACTTCGCGTACCCGACCTTCGCCGCCTACACCCAAGCCATCGAAGCCGCGCGACCGGCGGTGAACGTCGCCGCCCTGGTGGGCCACACCGCCCTGCGCAACAACCACATGGACCGCCTGGACCGAGCCGCCACGCGCGACGAAGTCCTGGCCATGCGCGAGCAACTGCGCGATGCCCTGGCACACGGCGCCATTGGCCTGAGCACCGGCCTGGCCTACGGCTCGGCCATCGAAGCCGATACCGCCGAAGTCAAGTTGCTGGCCGAGGCCCTGGACGAATTCGGCGCGCTGTACACCACCCACCTGCGCTCGGAATTCGCCGCGATCCTGGAAGCCATGCAAGAGGCCTTCGACATCGCCCTGCATGCCCGCGTGCCGGTTGTGGTGTCGCACCTGAAATGCGCCGGCGCCGGCAACTGGGGCCGCACCAAGGAAGTGCTGTTCAAGCTGGAGAACGCCGGCCGCATGCAGCACGTGGGCTGCGACTGCTATCCGTATTCGGCCAGCTCGTCCACGCTCGACCTCAAGCAGGTCACCGACGAATTCGACATCGACATCACCTGGTCGGTGCCGCACCCCGAACAGGCCCGCCGCAAACTGTCCGCCATCGCCGCCGACTGGAACGTGACGCTGCTGGAAGCGGCGAAGCGCCTGCAACCGGCCGGCGCCGTCTACCACAACATGCACGAGGACGACGTGCGCCGCGTGCTGTCGAACCGGCTCACCATGGTCGGCTCCGACGGCCTGCCCAACGACCCCATGCCGCACCCGCGCCTGTGGGGCGCCTTCCCGCGCGTGCTGGGCCACTACAGCCGCGACGTCGGCCTGTTCCCGCTGCCCGAGGCCGTCCACAAGATGACCGGCCTGTCCGCCGCCCGCTTCGGCCTGGCCGAACGCGGCCTGGTGCGCGAAGGCTTCCACGCGGACCTTGTCCTGTTCAACCCCGACACAGTCATCGACCGCGCCACCTTCGCCGCCCCCGTCCAGACCGCCGCCGGCATCGAAGCCGTCTGGGTCAACGGCGCCCTGTCCTACCACCAAGGCCAACCCACCGGCGACCGCGCCGGCCGCTGGCTGCCGCGCAACGGCGATCTGCGCGCCAGCTTCGCCGCCTCCACCCCTTCCGTCTAGGAGCCCCCATGAGCAATGCACCCACCCCCGACAACAACGGCATCACCCGCTACGGCGTCGCCGGCGGCACCGGCCAGGGAGGCTCCCACATGCCCTTCGCCCGCGCCGTCGCCGCCGACGGCTGGCTCTACGTGTCGGGCCAGGTCCCCATGGAAAACGGCGAAGTCATCGAAGGCGGCACCGTCGCCCAATCCCACAAAGCCATCCAGCAAGTCCTGGCCATCCTGAAAGAAGCCGGCTACGGCCCCGAACACATCGTCCGCTGCGGCGTCTGGCTAGACGACGCCCGCGACTTCCCGTCGTTCAACAAGGTCTTCAAGGAATACTTCGGCAACAACCCGCCCGCACGCGCCTGCGTGCAGTCCCCGCTGATGGTGGATGCCAAGGTAGAAATAGACTGCGTAGCGTATAAGCGCCCCCACGCCGCGCTCACTGCGTGAGCTTGCTGCCCCCCAAGGGGGCTGCCCGGCCTTCGGACGGCCGTGCGACCGGGCGGGAGATGAGCCCCCACGCCGCGCACTTCGCGCTTGCTGCCCCCCGAGGGGGCTGCCCGGCCTTCGGGCGGCCGTGCGGCCGGGCGACTATCCTGGCGCGGCGCCCACGCTGCGCGACATGGAAATATCAACACGGCGCAAGCGCGCAGCGCCAACGTCACGACGCAGCACACTGCCAACGCCCCAAAAGGCCGCCCGCGCGGCCGGCCTGGGGCGAGCGACGCAAACCTCTCCCCCATCCCCCGGTCCAGCAGCGCACCATTTCTCCGCAGAGGTAGCCCGTCACGGGTTGGGCGCAGGTGTGCGCGCCGTTAGATGCGCCCGAGGGAATCTGAAGGCAGTCGCCGAAGGCGACAACGAAGATGACGAAGGGGAAGTCCGGAGCGAACGCTCCGGACCGCAATCGTAGGCGCGCACACCTGCGCCCAACCCGTGACGGGCGGCCTACGAAGAAGCCCAGTCGCGCACAGCGACAAAAAGCTCACATCTTGACGACATCAACACCCTTAGGCGCCACAAACTGAAATTCCTTATCCGCCAACTTAGGATTAGGCACAATCCCAGAAAGATCCACCCGCGTCGTCTGCCCAAAAGAATCCAACAACTCCACCCGAACGGGCAAGTTGTCCTTCATCCCGATATCCACCCGCGAAAACCCCGCATCCGCGGTCCGCGGCTTGGCCCGCAACCAATCGACCCCGTCCTTGGACGGCAACGCCGACACATCGAACGACTGCTCCAGCGAGCCCGACCCGAACAAGATCGCCGCCGGCGACGTCCCAATGGCCGCGTCCACCTTGCGCTCGGTCACCTGCGCCAGATCCGGATCGAACTGGAACACCTGGCGTCCGTCGGAAATCACCAATTGCTCGTAGGGCTTTTGCACCGCCCACTTGAACTTGCCCGGCCGCTGGAACGAAAACACACCCGTCTGCGCCGGCTGCGTGCGGCCCTGCGTGCTGACCGTGTACTGCGAAAAAGCCCCCGTCGCCGCCGTCACCGTGGTGACGAACGACCGCAACTGCTCCTGCGCGCTGGCCGCCATGGCCGAAGCCGGCATCAACGCGGGAGCCACGCAAAAAGCCAGGGCGGCGGTCAGGCCGCGAAACGTCTTCATCATGCTTCCTCTCGGGCTGCGGCGGCGGGAACCAGGATCTCCCGGTTGCCATTGGACTGCATCGCCGACACCATACCTGATTGCTCCATCTGCTCGAGTAACCGCGCCGCACGGTTGTAACCAATGCGCAAATGGCGCTGCACCAGCGAGATCGACGCGCGGCGATGCTTGAGCACCACCTCGCAAGCCTGGTCGTACATCGGGTCGGATTCGGCGTCGCCACCGATGCCGGTGACGCTGCTGGCGCCTTCGCCGCCATCACCGTCCAGCCCGCCTTCGAGCAGGCCTTCGATGTAGTTCGGTTCGCCCTGCGCCTTCAGGCTTTCCACCACGCGGTGCACTTCATCGTCACCCACGAACGCACCGTGCACCCGCACCGGCAGCCCGGTGCCCGGCGGCATGTAGAGCATGTCGCCTTGGCCTAGCAGGGTCTCGGCGCCCATCTGGTCAAGAATGGTGCGCGAATCGATCTTGGACGACACCTGGAAGGCGATGCGGGTCGGAATGTTGGCCTTGATCAGGCCCGTGATCACGTCCACGCTGGGGCGCTGCGTGGCCAGGATCAGGTGGATACCTGCAGCACGCGCCTTCTGCGCCAGGCGGGCGATCAATTCTTCGATCTTCTTGCCCACCACCATCATCAGGTCGGCCAGCTCGTCGATGACCACCACGATGGTGGGTAGCGGCGACAGCGGCTCCGGCTGGTCGGGCGTCAGCGAGAACGGATTCGGGATCGGCTCCTCGCGCTTGATGGCGTCGCGGATCTTGGTGTTGTAGCCGGCCAGGTTGCGCACGCCCATCTTGCTCATCAGGCGGTAGCGCTTTTCCATCTCGCCCACGCACCAGTTCAGCGCGTTGGCGGCCTGGCGCATGTCGGTGACCACCGGCGCCAGCAGGTGCGGAATGCCTTCGTAGACGCTCATTTCGAGCATCTTCGGGTCGATCAGGATCAGGCGGGTATGGGAAGCGTCCGCTTTATAAAGCAGCGACAGGATCATGGCGTTGATCCCGACAGACTTGCCCGAGCCGGTCGTGCCCGCCACCAGCAGGTGGGGCATCTTGGCCAGGTCGGCCACCACCGGGTTGCCGGCGATGTCCTTGCCCAGCGCCATGGTCACCACGGAATGGCTGGTGTGATAGGTTTGCGACCCCAGGATCTCGGACAGCCGGACCATCTGGCGACGCGGATTGGGCAGTTCCAGCCCCATCAGGTTCTTGCCGGGAATGGTTTCCACCACCCGGATGCTGACCAGGCTGAGCGCGCGCGCCAGGTCCTTGGCCAGATTGACGATCTGGCTGCCCTTGACGCCGGTGGCCGGCTCGATTTCGTAACGCGTGATGACCGGACCGGCCTGCGCCGCCACCACGGTGACGGACACGCCGAAGTCGGCCAGCTTCTTTTCGATCAGGCGCGAGGTGAATTCGATGGTCTCGGCCGACACGGTTTCCTGGTTGGCCAGCGGGGGATCCAAGAGGCTGATCGCCGGCAGGTCGCCCTCGCCGCCCGACGGCGCGAAGAACAGCGACTGCTGCTTTTCCTTTTCGACGCGCTCGGACTTGGGCACCACCGTGATCGCGGGTTCGATCCGCACCGGCTGCTCGTGCACCAGCTTTTCCTGCTTGGCCACGACCTGCTCGGTGCGCACCGCTTTAGCCACCTCGCCGACCTTGCGGTCTTCGCGGGCGGCGTAGGAATTGCGCACTTTGCGCACCATGCCTTCCAGCCAGGAGCCGACGCGCTCGGCCACCGTCAGCCACGAGAACGAGAAGAACAGGCTCAGGCCGATGGCCAGCATGACCAGGAAGGCCAGCGTGCTGCCGGTGAAACCGATGCTGCGGCTGGTCAGTTCGGCCAGGGTGTGGCCGATGACGCCACCAGCGCCGCTCGCGTTTTCCGACGCGCCCGGCAAATGGGTGCCGCGGCTGGCCAGACGCAGGGCTTCCATGCCCAGCGACCCCAGCAGCAGCAAGAAGAAGCCGATGCCCTCTTCCCAGTGGACGCGCGGCAACACTTCCGGTTGTTTACTATTGGTAACACGAAGATGGCTGGCCAGGCGGCGATAGCCCGCCCGCACCCGGTGCAGCAGCAGGATGACCCACCACCAGGCCGAAAAGCCGAACAGATAGAGCAGGATGTCCGCCAGGTAGGCGCCCAGGGTTCCACCCCGGTTATGGATGGCGCCGGCGGGGACGGAATGCGACCAGCCCGGGTCGGCGGCGCTCCAGGTGGCCAGCACCAAGGTTAGCCAGGCCGCCAAGGCGGCGAAGAGGATCCAGCGAGCCTCGCGCAGCAGCGCGGAGATACGCGTCTGCAGTGGCGAAGGCCCGTTGCGGGTGTTGCGCGAAGCGCGCGGGGAAGCAGTCGAGATACGCGGCATGCGGCTCATTATAATTGGGCGTTAACCTAAAGATACCCGCCCATGTCCACGCCTACGCACGCTAAAGTTTTGATACTCGGTTCCGGCCCTGCCGGTTACACGGCGGCCGTCTATGCGGCACGCGCCAATCTGAGCCCGG
This sequence comes from Achromobacter xylosoxidans, assembly GCA_040396375.1. Classification (GTDB taxonomy): domain Bacteria; phylum Pseudomonadota; class Gammaproteobacteria; order Burkholderiales; family Burkholderiaceae_B; genus Achromobacter; species Achromobacter xylosoxidans_D. The sequence continues at coordinate 37,855 of JBEBOQ010000030.1, read as the reverse complement.
TTCTTGTTACAGGTTTGGCCCAAGGCGGCCAGCTCATGACCACCACGGACGTCGACAATTGGCCGGCCGACGCCGATGGCGTGCAGGGCCCGGACCTGATGCAGCGCTTCCAGAAGCACGCTGAACGCTTCAACACCGAAATGCTGTTCGACCACATCGCCAAAGTCGACCTGTCCAAGCGCCCGTTCACCCTCACGGGCGACACCGGCAAGATCTACACCTGCGACGCCCTGATCATCGCCACCGGCGCCTCGGCCAAGTACCTGGGCCTGCCTTCCGAGGAGTCCTTCATGGGCCGCGGCGTGTCCGGCTGCGCCACCTGCGACGGCTTCTTCTACCGCAACCAGGACGTGGTCGTGGTCGGCGGCGGCAACACCGCCGTCGAAGAAGCCCTGTACCTGTCCAACATCTGCCGCAAGGTCACCCTGATCCACCGCCGCGACAAGTTCCGCGCCGAACCGATCCTGGTCGACAAGCTGATGAGCAAGGTCGAAAACGGCAACATGGAACTGAAGGTCTTCCACACGCTGGAAGAAGTGCTGGGCGACGACAGCGGCGTCACCGGCGTGCGAGTGCGACATGTCGATACCGGCGCCACCGAAGACCTGAAGGTCACGGGCGCGTTCATCGCCATCGGCCACCAACCCAATACCGAGATCTTCCAGGGCCAACTGGAAATGAAAGACGGCTACATCGTCACCAAGAGCGGCCTGTCCGGCATGGCGACCATGACGTCCGTGCCCGGCGTGTTCGCCGCCGGCGACGTGCAAGACCACGTCTACCGCCAAGCCATCACCAGCGCCGGCACGGGCTGCATGGCCGCCCTGGACGCACAACGGTGGCTGGAGAATGCGGGGCAATAAGGTCGGCGCGGCCGACCTGAAACGCCTCAAGAAAGACCTGCAGGCCGAGCAGGAGCGCGCCGCCCTCGCCCAGCGCGTGGCGGCGCTGAAGAAAGCCGCGCCGGCGCCCGGCGCGGACACCGATCCGGCCGACGACATGGCCGCGTTCCGGCGCACCATGCAGTCGGTCAAGCCGATCAAGCAGGTCGCGCGCGCCGAACACAAGCCGGCGCCGCAACCGGCCCCGGCCCTGCGCCGCGCCAACGCGCTGGGCGAAACCGCCACGCGAGCCGACGCCGGCGTTTCGGATGGCGGCGAAATCACGCACCTGCTGTCCGAAGGCGGCACCGCCTTCGTGCGCGGCGACGCCGCCCCCGACACCGCGCGCAACCTGCGCCGCGGCCAGTGGCGCGCCGGCGCCGAACTCGACCTGCACGGCCTGCGCGTGGAACAGGCGCGCCACGCCATGCTGTCGTTCCTGGACGAGTGCCAGGAACACGGCATCCGCTGCGTGCGCATCGTGCATGGCAAGGGCTATGGCTCGCAGGGCCTGGAACCGGTGCTCAAGGACAAGGCCCGCACCTGGCTGGTGCAGAAGAACGAAGTGCTGGCGTTTTCCGAGGCGCCCGAGCGCGAAGGCGGCGCGGGCGCCCTGCTGGTGCTGCTGCGGCAATCGGAAGGGCCGCGCAAATGAAGTGGCTCTACCTGGGCATCGCCATCGTCGCCGAGATCTTCGCCACCAGCGCCCTGAAAAGCTCCGAGGGTTTTTCGCGCCTGGTGCCATCGGTGGTGACGGTGTTCGGCTACATGATCTCGTTCTACTTCCTGTCGCTGACGCTGCGCGAGGTGCCGGTCGGCATCGCCTACGCCATCTGGTCGGGCGTGGGCATCGTGCTGATCTCCATCGTCGGCGCGGTGTTCTTCAAGCAGCACCTGGACACCCCCGCACTGATCGGCATCGGCCTGATCATCGCCGGCGTAGTGGTCATGAACGTCTTCTCGAAGTCCGTCTCGCATTGACCGCCCGCGCCCTCCGGCAAGCCTGGCGCGGCTGGTTGGCCCCATTGGCATGCCTGGGGCTGTGCCTGGGTTTGCTGCTGGCCGGCAACGCGCAGGCGCAGGGTTTTGACCGCGCCGCCGAACTGCAGCGCTACCGGGCCTGGATGCAACGCTTCACCCAGGACATGAATACGCTGGGCGCCTCCCGCGCCGCGCTGACCGAACCTCAGCTCGACGCGCTTTTCGCCCGCAGCGTGGTGCCGGGTTCGCGCGCCTCCGCCTTCATCCGCCAGGCCTTCGCCCGCCCGGCAGGAGACCACGCTTACCTGCCTGTCCACGGCGCGCAAGCGGTGGTCATGGCCGTCTTGAACAGCGCCATCCCCGCCGGCCAAGGCGGTCTCTATCCGGAAACGGACGCCAGCCTGCAAGGCCCGGCCCTGACCGTCTGGTACCTGCACGTGGATGTGGGCGACATGACCAACACCTATCTGGAATCGCCCGCGAATTTCTCGCCGTACCGCCTGCCGCCCGCCGGCAAGCTCGAACGCAACGCGTTCCCTTTCGTGCTGATGGACACTCGCGGCAACACCCTGCGCCTGGGCGGTGTCAGCCGTGAACTGGCGGGCCTGATGACCTACCTGCAACATGCCGCTGCGTACTGAGCCCTGGCACCGGCCGCTGGCGCTGGCCGCGCTCTTGCTGCCCGCGCTGGTGGCTGCGCAAGCCGCCCCCGTTTGCCGCCCGTTGGCGCAAGGGGATCGTGAAACGATCGTCGCCGATATCGCGCTGGATGAGACCAACACGCTGCTGGGCCTGGACGGCTCGCGCATCAAGACCTGGCAGCCGATGCTGGGGGTGGCCACGGGCCTGCGCGCCACGGCGTTCTTGTGGGCCGAACGCGTGGACTGGTCCGTCTACCGCGCCCCTGCCGGTACGCGCATCGGCCAGACCGTGCTGCGCTTTGAACGCAGCGCCGGCGGCTCCCGGCACCTGTGCGCCATTGCCACCTATTCGGCCAACCTCGTCGCGCAAGCGCTGGCCGCACCGGACGCCGCGCTGCCCCGGCCTGACAGCGAAACCCGGTTCCGCTACGACGAGGCCGGCCGGCTGAGCGGCTACGAGGTGCTGGCTCGCCCCTGGAATGGCGCAAGGGTTGCGCCGGCCCGTCATTGCCTGCGCTACGACTCGCAAGGCTGGCTGGCCGAGACCGCTATCGGCGGGTGCGACGCCCAGCCGCAGCCGCAAGCCCACTACGTGCATGACGCTGGCGGACGTTTGCTGCGCGTCATCTCCTATCTTGAAAACGACAGTGCCGGCCAGCACCAAGCCCGCGAGGTCGTGGTCTATGACCCGCAGGGCCAACCTGCGCAACGCTATGGCCGCCAATCGATCCTGTTGGCCGACGAATCCACCGTGCTGGGTCCGCCCTATCGCGCCCTCGCCACGCCCCACCCCGTACAGGTTCTGCCTGGGCCGGCATGGCGTCCCCCGGCGCTGGATTCTTATCACTATGACTGGGCGATCGTGCGGTCGCAAGACAACGATGCCGGCGCGCTATACCAGGCCAAGCGCACCCCGAGCGCGGTGCTGGCCAGCGGCAATAGCGGCAGCGGCGGCGCCTTCGCCATGACCGCCGCCCAGCGCCAGCGCATCTGGGAAGCCGCTCGCGAAACGCCCGGCGAGGTGCATTGGTTATGGGCGCCCGGCCAGATCACCACCTTGATCACCGCGATGCCCGAGGCGGCGTGGTCGGCCTGCGTCAATCCTGCCGACCGGCGCCCCGACGCCTGCACGTCCCGCTAGCTGTTTTCGATCTGGGGCTTGGGCGCGCCCGGATTGCGCAGATAGTCCACCAGCGCCAGCGTGGCGCGGTCCGGCGGCGGCGTCAGCAACGACACCACGATGATGGTCAGGAAAGCCACCGGCGCGCCGAACACGCCCGCCGCAATCGGCTGGATGCCCCACCACAGGTCCACCGGCTGGGTACGTGAAATGCCCAGCACCCATTCGCGCAGCCAGGGGTGCGTGTGCGTCATGTAGGCAAAGGTCACCGCCAATCCCGCCGCCATACCCAGCGTGGCGCCCCATTTGTTGGCGCGGCGCCAGAACACGCCCATCACCAGCGCCGGGAAAAACGACGAGGCCGCGAACGAGAATGCCGCCGACACCATGAACAGGATGTCCGCCGGTTTGCGCGCCGCGACCCAGGCGGCGCCAAAGGCCACCACCAGCAGCAGGATCTTGGACACCATGACCCGGCGCGCGGCCGACATGCGCGGCGACACCATCCGGTACCACATGTCGTGCGACAGGGAATTGGACAAGGTCAAGAGCAGGCCATCGGCGGTGGACAGCGCGGCCGCCAGCCCACCCGCCGCCACCAGCGCTGAAATCACGTAGGGCAGCCCGCCGATCTCGGGCATGGCCAGCACCACCACGTCGGCGCCGATACTGATTTCGCTCAGCTGCACCACGCCGTCGCGGTTGATGTCCGTGACGTCGAGCAGGTTGCTGTCGACCGCGCTCCAGGCGTGGACCCAGTTGGGCAGGCTCAGGAAATTGGACCCCACGACCTGGGTATAGACCTCGTACTTGACCAGCAACGCCAGGGCCGGCGCCATGAAGTACAGCAGCAGGATGAACAGCAGCGACCAGCACACCGACTTGCGCGCCTCGATCACCGAGGACGTGGTGTAGGACCGCATCAGAATGTGCGGCATGCCCGCCGTGCCCAGCATCAGGCACAGCACCAGCGCCAGGAAATTGATGCGCATGTTGCGCTGCTCTAGCGGGTCCTTGGACGGGAAAGGCTCCGCATGCGGCGTCAATGGCGCGGCGCGGGCCTCGAAACTGGCCTTGGCCTGGGACCAGGCGATTCTTGCCTCGTCCACATTGGGTGGAAACGCCGCCAGCTCGCGCTCGACCGAGCGGATCTCGACCATGGGCGCGTCGCCGGCGTTCAATTGCGCCAGGCGGCTGCGCAGCTTGTCTTTTTCCAGCGTCCAGGACTCGGGCAGGTCACGCACCCGCTGGCCCATTTCGTCGGCACGCTCCTGCCAGAGGCGGCGCACTTCGATTTCGGCCGGGTCGTTCTGCAGGTAGACCTCTTTTTCCGTCACCTGCTGCAGCACCACTCCGGCCGACAACTGCGGCACCGGCATGTCGGTGTGCTTGATGGACAGCCACACCACCGGCACCAGGTAGGCGATGACCAGAATGATGTACTGCCCCACCTGCGTCCAGGTGACCGCGCGCATGCCGCCCAGGAACGAACAGACCAGCATGCCGCCCAGCGCCACGAAGATGCCCAGTTCGAACGAAATGCCGGTCATGCGCGTGGTGATGATGCCCACGCCGTAGATCTGCGCCACCAGATAGGTGAAGGAACAGAGGATGGCGCAGGCCACGCCCGCCAGCCGCGGCATGTTGCCGCCGTAGCGCGCGCCCATGAAATCGGGGATGGTGTACTGGCCGAAACGCCGCAGATAGGGCGCCAGCAGCATCGCCACCAGCACGTAGCCGCCGGTCCAGCCCATGATGTAGGCCAGTCCGCCGTAGCCCGTCAGGTACAGGGTGCCCGCCACGCCGATGAACGACGCCACCGACATCCAGTCGGCCGCCGTTGCCATGCCGTTGTAGATGGCCGGCACCCGCCGGCCCGCGACGTAGTATTCGACTTGGTCCGAGGTACGGCAGAGGATGCCGATCCCCGCGTACAGGCTGACCGTCACCAGCAGGAATACGTAGCCGATCCAGTTGCGCGGCAGCCCCAGGATCTCGGCCAGCGCCATCAGCAGGATCATCAGCGCGAAACCGGCCGTGTACAGCACGTAGATACGGCGCAGCCGGATGCTGAATTCCTGCGGGTTGTCTCCGCCGAACGGCATCAGCGGTTCCCCTTGGCCTCTTCGGCGCGCCGGTCGGCGCGGTTCATGACCCGGGCGTATATCGCGATGATGATCAGGTAGGCCAGCGGCGCGCCGTAGGCAGCCATCCAGAACGAGAACGGCCAGCCGATGAAGTCGAACGACAGGCTACGGGCGAAATAGGACGGTATGAAGGTTAGCGCCGCCCAGACGACCAGCAGCAGCACGATCAGCCACACGTTGCGGCGCCAATAGGGGGTGGGGACGGGCGAAGAGGAGGAAACGCGGGATTCCGGCATAGCTAGCGTGAGCAAAACCTGGGGAATATCGCGAAACGCGGCGCTAGAAAAACCCGGGACAGACGAAATGCGGGATTTTTATGCGACAACGGCCGGCACTGCCTGGTGCCAGCCGTTGTGCGTTTTGCTTTTCTTGAGTACTGCTACTTTTTTATGTACCGGTGCCGCCGGTAATTGCCCATGCAGGGCTTTGTCTCCTCACCTGCATGGGAAGAGATTCTGCACCAGATGCGGGATTGCCACACTAGGGGAATGCCCTAATTCGGCGCATTCATTTACATATTACTTGCACCATATCAGTGCATTTTTACCCTTCTGTTCCAAATGTCGGGATTTTCTGGCTGAAATCCTCGATTTCCTGCTCCCCCAAACCACCTGGATCCGCCCGATCTTGAGCACGCCTCAAAAAAATCGGCGCCCCGATGCCCGCATCCGGGCATGCCGCGGCGGGGCCCGCCACGGTCAGACCGCGCCTCCCAGGGCGCCATGATCGCGCGCCATTTTTACGTTCCGTTTACACCCCCCCGCCAAAGCTATACCCCGTTTTTACCCCCTGCTCCGTAACCTGCCGGTGTCCTGATTGGTCACTTCGCCCGCGCGGTCCGCATCCCCTTTGCCGCGCCGGTTCGTCGTTCGAAGGGAGCCTGGCTCCCGGGAGGAAAAACGTGGATGCCATCTATATCGCCGTCTTCGCCGTCATGGCCGGGCTGACCTACGCCCTGGTCTCGTTCTGCGAAGCCTTGTCTTCGGGAGAGCAACCATGACCTGGCTCTATTGGCTGAGCGGCGTCACGGCCGCGCTGCTGTTCGTGTACCTGCTGGTCGCCTTATTCAAACCGGAGAAGTTCTGATGACTGCCGAATTCATCGGACTGCTGGTCGTGTACCTGGCAGTCCTGCTCGCGATAGCGCCCTTTCTCGGGCGCTACATCCGCATCGCCATGGAAAACGGATCGTCCCGGCTGACCGCCTGGGGCCGCCCGCTGGAACGTGGCATTTACCGGCTTGCCGGCATCGACCCGCAGGCTGAGATGGGCTGGAAGCGCTATGCGCTGGCGGTCCTGGCCTTCAATGTCCTAGGCGTCGTGGTGGTCTACGCCCTGCAGCGCGTTCAAGGCATGCTGCCCCTGAACCCCGCCGGGTTGGGCGCCGTCTCGCCCGATTCGTCGCTGAACACCGCCATCAGCTTCGTGGCCAACACCAACTGGCAAGGCTACGGCGGCGAATCGACGATGAGCTACCTGACCCAGATGCTGGCGCTGACGGTGCAGAACTTCGTCTCCGCCGCCACGGGCATCGCCGTGCTGTTCGCGTTGATCCGCGGGCTGGCCCGCCATTGCTCGGCCACGCTGGGCAACTTCTGGGCCGACATGGTCCGCTGCACGCTGTATGTGCTGCTGCCTTTGTCGCTGGTGCTGGCGCTGGCGTTGGTCAGCCAGGGCGTGATCCAGAACTTCAGCCCCTACCAGGAAGTGCAGACGGTGGAAGCCCTGCACTACGACCAGCCGCGCGTGGACGCCCAAGGCCAGCCGGTGCTGGACGACAAGGGCCAAGCCGTGACCGATCCGGCCGTCACCCAGACGCAGACGCTGGCCATGGGCCCGGTCGCCTCGCAGGAAGCGATCAAGCTGCTGGGCACCAACGGCGGCGGCTTCTTCAACGCCAACTCCGCGCATCCGTTCGAGAACTCGACCGCGCTGTCGAACTTCCTGGAAATGCTGGCGATCCTGGCGATCCCGGCGGCGCTGTGCTTCACCTTCGGTGAAATGGTGGGCAACCGGCGCCAGGGTATCGCCATCCTGGCGGCAATGACCGTGCTGTTCGTGGTCTTCGCCTTGACCACGGCCTACTTCGAGCAGCAGGCCAACCCCATGGCCGCGCAGGCCGGGGCGGACAGCGCCATGACCGCGTTCTCGCCCGGCGGCAACATGGAAGGCAAGGAAACCCGCTTCGGCATCGCTGCCACGTCGCTGTTCGCCACCATCACCACCGCGGCCTCCTGCGGCGCGGTCAACGGCATGCACGACTCGCTGACGGCCATGGGCGGCCTGTCGCCGATGCTGCTGATGCAGCTGGGCGAAGTGATCTTCGGCGGGGTCGGCTCCGGGCTCTACGGCATGTTGGCGTTCGCCATCCTGGGCGTCTTCATCGCCGGGTTGATGATCGGCCGCACGCCCGAGTACCTGGGCAAGAAGATCGAGGCCTACGACATGAAGATGGTCTCGATCGTGATCCTGGCGACGCCGCTGCTGGTGCTGGGCGGCACCGCGCTGGCGGTCTCGGTGACGGCCGGCCAGGCTGGCGTGCTGAACCCCGGCATCCACGGCTTCTCCGAGGTCCTGTACGCCCTGTCCTCGGCCGCCAACAACAACGGCAGCGCCTTCGCCGGCCTCTCGGCCAACACGCCCTTCTACAACGTGCTGCTGGGAACCGCGATGTGGTTCGGCCGCTTCGCCGTCATCGTTGCCGTGCTGGCGATGGCCGGCTCGCTGGGGGCCAAGCGCCGCCTGCCCGCCGGGCCCGGCAGCATGCCCACCACGGGCCCCCTCTTCGTCGTGCTGCTGATCGGCGCGGTGCTGCTGGTGGGCGCCCTGACTTATGTGCCCGCGCTGGCCCTGGGCCCGGTCGCGGAACACCTGCAACCCTGAATGCAACAGGCTAGGAAAGAAAATGGCCAAGATTGATATGCCAACCCAAGGCGCCGGCGGCGGCGCCGCCCGCGCGCCTTCGGCCGCTGTGCAAGAACGCAAGTTCGGCATGTGGTCGAGCGCGCTCGTCGGCCCCGCCATGCTGGACAGCCTGCGCAAGCTCTCGCCGACGGCGCAGTTGAAGAACCCCGTCATGTTCGTGGTGTACGTGGGCAGCATCCTGACCACGATCCTGTGGATCATGGCGCTGCGCGGCCAGGCCGAAGCCCCCGCGGGGTTCATCCTCGCGATCTCGGTGTGGCTGTGGTTCACCGTGTTGTTCGCCAACTTCGCCGAAGCGCTGGCCGAAGGCCGCGGCAAGCAGCAGGCCGCCACGTTGCGCGGCCTGCGCACCACCATCAACGCGCGGTTGCTCAAGGGCTTTCGCGACGAAGACACGAGCCGCGCCGAACCCGGCCTGTGGCGCAACCAGGCGGTCAGCCAGCCGTCGGGCCTCTTGCGCCGCAATGACGTGGTGCTGGTCGAAGCCGGCGAAACCATCCCGGGCGACGGCCAGGTGATCGCTGGCGTCGCGTCGGTGGACGAAAGCGCCATCACCGGCGAATCGGCCCCGGTCATCCGCGAGTCCGGCGGCGACTTCTCGTCCGTCACCGGCGGCACCCGGGTGCTGTCCGACTGGATCTTCGTGCGCATCGCCGCCGATCCCGGCGAAAGCTTCCTGGACCGCATGATCGCCATGGTCGAGGGCGCCAAGCGCCAGAAGACGCCCAACGAACTGGCCCTGACCATTTTGCTGGTCGGCCTGACGGTGGTGTTCCTGCTGGTGGTCGCCACGCTGATGCCGTTCTCGATCTACTCGGTCTCGGCCGCCGGCGGCGGCAGCGCCGTCACGGTGACGGTGCTGGTGGCGCTGCTGGTGTGCCTGATCCCCACCACCATCGGCGGCCTGCTGTCGGCCATCGGTGTGGCGGGCATGAGTCGCATGATGGGCGCCAACGTCATCGCCACCTCGGGCCGCGCGGTGGAAGCCGCCGGCGACGTCGACGTATTGCTGCTGGACAAGACCGGCACCATCACCTTCGGCAACCGTCAGGCATCCACCTTCCTGCCCGCGCCCGGCGTCTCGCCGCGCGAGCTGGCCGACGCGGCGCGCCTGGCCTCCCTGGCCGACGAAACCCCCGAAGGCCGCAGCATCGTGCTGCTGGCGGACAAGTCCATCCACGCGCCTGCCACCCATGCGCTGGATGCCGAGTACGTGCCCTTCACCGCGCAATCGCGCATGAGCGGCGTCAACCTGAAGGACCGCCTGATCCGCAAGGGCGCGGTCGACGCCGTGCAGGCCTGGCTGGCCGCGCAGGATGCCGTCGTGCCTGAACAGGTACTGCGCCTGGCCGAAGACGTGGCGCGCCGCGGCAGCACGCCGCTGATGGTCAGCGACGGCAACCGCGCGCTGGGCGTGGTCGAACTGAAGGACATCGTCAAGCCGGATATCCAGTCGCGCTTCGCCGAACTGCGCCGCATGGGCATCAAGACCGTGATGATCACGGGCGACAACAAGCTCACTGCCGCATCCATCGCCGCCGAAGCGGGCGTCGACGACTTCCTGGCCGAAGCCACGCCGGAAGCCAAGCTGAAGCTGATCCGCGCCTACCAGAGCGAAGGCCGCCTGGTGGCGATGACCGGCGACGGCACCAACGACGCGCCGGCGCTGGCCCAGGCCGACGTGGCGGTGGCGATGAACTCGGGTACGCAGGCCGCCAAAGAGGCCGGCAACATGGTGGACCTGGATTCCAACCCCACCAAGCTGATCGAGATCGTCGAAATCGGCAAGCAGATGCTGATGACGCGCGGCGCGCTCACCACCTTCAGCGTGGCCAACGACGTGGCCAAGTACTTCGCCATCATCCCGGCCGCGTTCGCCACCGTGTATCCGCAGTTGAACGTGCTGAACATCATGGGCCTGACCACGCCGGCCTCGGCCATCCTGTCGGCCGTGATCTTCAACGCGCTCATCATCATCGTGCTGATCCCGCTGGCGCTCAAGGGCGTGCGCTATCGGCCGCTGGGCGCCTCGGTCCTGCTGCGCCGCAATCTCCTCATCTACGGACTGGGCGGCCTGCTGGTGCCGTTCGCCGGCATCAAGCTGATCGACATGGTGCTGGCCGCCCTGGGCTGGGTCTGACCCGCGCCCGCCATTACGAAGGAACCCGTCATGAAACAAGCTCTTCCCCTGCCGCGCCAAGGCGGCATCCTGCGCCCCGCGCTGGTGGTCTTCGCCGCCCTGTCCCTGGTGACCGGCCTGGCCTATCCGTTCCTGACCACCGGCATCGCCGCCGCCGTGTTTCCTCACGAGGCCTCCGGCTCGCTGATCCGCCAGGGCGACAAGGTGGTCGGCTCGGAATGGATCGGCCAATCGTTCAGCGCGCCGCAGTACTTCTGGGGCCGGCCCTCGGCCACTTCGCCGATGCCGTACAACGGCGCCAACTCCGGCGGCTCGAACCTGGGCCCGCGCAATCCGGCGCTGGCCGAAGCGATCCAGGCGCGGATCGCCGCCCTCAAGGCGGCCGATCCCGACAACCCCACGCCGGTGCCGGTGGACCTGGTCACCGCCTCGGGCAGCGGCCTGGACCCGCACATCAGTCCGGCGGCCGCGGCCTACCAGGCCGCGCGCGTGGCCCGTGCCCGCCACCTGCCGCGGGAAAAAGTCGACGCCCTGATAGCAGCCCATACCAGCAAGCCCTGGCTGGGCGTGCTGGGCGACCCGGTCGTCAACGTGCTCAAGCTGAATCTGGCGCTGGACCAACTGGCGCCGGTGCAATGACGCGCCGGCGTATAGTATTGCCAGCCGTTTCCCTCCTTCACTTGCGCGTTCATGGCTGACAATGCTGGCGAGCGTCCCGATCCGGACGCGCTCTTGAAAGACCTCGACGATGCCGCGCGCCAGGCGGTGCGCGGCAAGTTGCGGGTCTACTTCGGCTCGTCCGCCGGCGTCGGCAAGACCTACGCCATGCTGGTGGCCGCGCGCGCGCAGGCGGCGCAAGGCGCCCGTGTACTGGCCGGCATCGTCGAAACGCACGGCCGGCGCGAAACCGCCGCCCTGCTCGAGGGCGTGGCGACCCTGCCGCTCAAGGACGTCGTCTACCGCGGCCACACGCTCAAGGAATTCGATCTGGACGGCGCGCTCGATGCCCATCCCGACCTGGTGCTGGTCGACGAGCTGGCCCATTCCAACGCGCCCGGCTCGCGCCACGCCAAGCGCTGGCAGGACATCCAGGAACTGCTGGCGGCCGGCATCGACGTCTGGACCACGCTGAACGTGCAGCACCTGGACAGCCTGAACGAAGCGGTAGGCAGCATCACCGGCGTGCGCGTCTGGGAAACCGTGCCCGACGAAGTCTTCGACGCGGCCGACGAAGTCATCCTGGTGGACCTGTCCGCCGACGAGCTGCTGCGCCGCCTGAAGGAAGGCAAGGTCTACCTGCCCGAGCAGGCGCGCCACGCCACGCGCAATTTCTTCCGCAAGGGCAACCTGATTGCGCTACGCGAACTGGCGCTGCGCCGCACCGCGGACCACGTCGACGACGACGTCCAGGCCTACCGCCGCGACCGTGCCATCGAACCGGTCTGGCGCACCCGCGAAGCCGTGGTCGCCTGCATCGGCCCCGACGCGGACGCGGAATACGTCATCCGCAGCGCCCACCGCCTGAGCCAGCAACTGGAATGCGACCTGCACGTCGTCACCATCGATGTGCCGCGCGCCGCCCCGCCGCCCCAGGCCGAGCAGGAACGGCTGCAGCGCAGCCTGGCCCTGGCAGACTCGCTGGGCGCGCGCAGCGAAACCCTGGCGGGCGGCGACATGGTCGACGCCGTGGTGCGCTACGTGCGCCGCCACAACATCACCAAGGCCATCGTCGGCAGAACCCGCGCCAGCGGGCTGCAACGCCTGCGGCTGTCGCTGTCGGCCCTGCTGAACGCAGCCATGAGCCCCGGCTGGCTGTGGCGCCGCCACAGTTTCGCCGACATGCTGGCCGCCGGCTGCCCCGAAATCGACATCATCCGGCTGGGCGCACCGCCCTTGCCGGCGGCCAGCGCCCCGGGCCGCGATCCCCTCACGCTGGGCCGCCGTCACCGCCAGACCGTGGACGAGCGCGGCTCGCAGGCCCTGGCCGGCTACGCCTGGGCCCTGTGCTATTGCGCCGCCGCCACCCTGCTGTCGACGCTGGCGTTCCCCGCCCTGCACCAGACCAATATCGTGATGTTGTTCCTGCTGGCCGTCGTGGCGGTGGCGCTGCGCCACGGTCGCGGTCCGGCGGCGCTGGCATCGGTTGTCAGCGTGGGGCTGTTCGACTTCTTTTTCGTCCAGCCGCTGGCGTCCTTCGCCGTGTCGGACGTGCAGTACCTGCTGACCTTCGGCGTGCTGCTGGCCGTAGGCCTGTTGATCGGCCAGCTCACCGCCGGGCTGAGACTGCAAGCGCAGGCCTCGGTCAAACGCGAGGCCGATGCCCGCAGCCTCTATGAATTCGCGCGCGAGCTGTCGTCGGCGTTGCTGCCCGAGCAGATCGTCGCGTCCGCGGGCGCCTTCGTCCACGCGACCTTCGGCTCACGCTGCGCGCTCTACATCCTGGGGCTGGACGACCGCCTGAAACTGGCCTCGCCCGCCGCCGACGACATGCCGCCGTTGGAATCCGCGCTGGCCCAGTGGGTCTACGACCACGGCCAGCCGGCCGGCGCGGGCACCGCCACGCTGTCCAACAGCGACCTGCTGTACCTGCCCCTTAAGGCGCCGATGCGCACCCGCGGCGTGCTGGCCCTGGCGGCTCCGCGCCGCAGCCTGTTCTCGCACCCGGATTCGCGCCGCCAGATCGAAGCCTACGCCACGCTGATCGCCATCGCCCTGGAACGCCTGCACTACGTCGAAGTGGCGCAGCAAGCCCTGGTCAGCATGGAATCCGAGAAGTTGCGCAACTCGCTCTTGGCCGCGGTATCGCACGACCTGCGCACGCCGCTTACCAGTCTGGTCGGCATGACCGACACCCTGATGCGCCGCCCGGGCACGTTGCCGGCCGACATCCAGGACACCATCCGCGCCATGCGTGATCAGGCGCAGCGCATGCATGCGCTGGTGGCCAACCTGCTGGACATGGCGCGCCTGCAAAGCCGCGACACGCCGCTGCGGCTGGAATGGCAGTCCATCGAAGAACTGGTTGGCGCGTCGCTAGCCGCCATGCGCGAAGCGCTGACCGCGCACCGCGTGTCGGTTGACAGCCTGTCGGGCCTGCCGCTGGTCGAATGCGACGGCGTGCTGATCGAGCGGGTACTGTGCAACCTGCTGGAAAACGCCGCCAAGTACACCCCAGCCGGCAGCACCATCCGCCTGCACGCCACGGCGCAAGACAGCGAGCTGCGCGTCGCTGTCTGCGACAACGGCCCAGGCGTCGCCCCCGGCGCCGAGCGCCGCATCTTCGAAAAATTCACCCGCGGCGAACGCGAATCCGCCACCCCGGGCGTCGGCCTGGGCCTGGCAGTCTGCGAAGCCATCATCGTCGCCCACCACGGCCGCATCTGGGTCGAACACGCACCTGGCCAACCGTCCGGCGCGCAGTTCGTCTTTACGCTGCCCCTGGGCACGCCGCCCCCGATCCAACCCGAAATCGCCTGAGCCCGCCGCATGTTCGACTTTCAGCCTACCGTCCTCATCATCGAAGACGACGCCAATATCCGGCGCTTCGTGCGCCAGGCCCTGGAAAGCGAGGGCTGCACCGTGTTTGAGGCCGATACGGTCAAGCGCGGCCTGATCGAAGCTGGCACCCGCCAGCCCGACGCCGTGGTGCTGGACCTGGGCCTGCCTGACGAAGACGGCATGACCCTGATCCGGGAACTGCGCGGCTGGACCGAAGTGCCGGTGCTGGTGCTGTCCGCGCGTACCGCCGAAGCCGACAAGGTCTCGGCGCTGGACGCAGGCGCCGACGACTACCTGACCAAGCCATTCGGCGTCAGCGAATTGCTGGCGCGGCTGCGCGTGCTGCTGCGTCGCCACGGCCGAGGCGGCGCCGGCAGCGCCGCTGAAATAACCTTCGGCGACGTGCGGGTGGATTTCGCCAAACGCGTGGTCGAGCGCGCCGGCCAGCACCTGCACCTGACCGCCATGGAATACCGCCTGCTGGCCGCCCTGCTGGCCCACCGCGGCAAGGTCATGACGCACCGCGAGTTGCTGCGCGAGGTCTGGGGGCCATCGCATGTGGAAAGCAATCACTATCTGCGGATCTACATGGGCCATCTGCGGCAGAAGCTGGAAGCAGACCCCGCCCAGCCCGTTTATTTGCTGACCGAAATCGGCGTAGGGTATCGCTTCGCGGGCTAGCGGCAGCGGCCTGGAAATACGACACCGTCGATGCGCCGAGGTGGACGCCCATTGGCTGCCGAGATGTCGCGCCCAAGCCTTTATTGATGCGCCTTTTACGCCCGCCGCGTCACTCTTGTCTCGCCGTTTATGCCGCTTCTCCTATTGTTGCGATCCCGTCCAACACAGGAGAAGTTCATGTCCCGCAATACCCTCGCCGCGCTCGCGCTGCTGGTCCTTGCCGCCCCCGCGTATGCCGCCGATGCCCCCGCTGCCGGCGAGCCGGCCCCGGATTATTCGCTGACCGCCAACGTCACGCTGGCCAGCCAATACCGCTACCGCGGCCTGATGCAGACCAACAACAAACCGGCCATCCAGGGCGGCTTCGATTTCGCACACTCCAGCGGCCTGTACCTGGGCAACTGGAACTCCAGCATCAGCTGGCTGGGCGACAGTAACCATGACGTGTCCGCTCCCGTCGAAATGGATTTCTACGGCGGCTACAAGGGCAACCTGACGCAGGACGTGCCCTTTGACCTGGGCGTGATGCAGTACTACTACCCGGGCGACTACCCGTCCGGCTTCACCAGCCCTGACACCACCGAGCTGTATGCCGGTCTGGGCTACGGCCCGGTCATGTTCAAGTATTCCGTCGCGATGACCAACCTGTTCGGCTTTGCCGACAGCAAGTACAGCCAGTACTTCGACCTGACGGGCAACTTCGACACCGGCCTCTGGGGCCTGACCGTCAACGCCCACGTGGGCCGCCAGACCGTGCGCAACGTCAACGACGGCTCGTACACCGACTGGAAGCTGGGACTGACCAAGGACTTCGGCCAAGGCCTGGCCGTGTCGATCGCGTATCTGGACACCAACGCCAACCGCACCGTCTACACCAACAGCCATGGCCGCTACATGGGCCGCGCCACCGGCTTGCTGTCCGTCACCAAGACGTTCTGAAGCGACGGGCGTTGACGCGCTTTTTACGCGCCGCGCCCGCATTTATCGGCAGGTTTTACGGCCCGCTTTCTATAGTGGAACCGTCATCAACCAACCGGATACGCGGCACGCCGCCCCCGCGGCACCGCCCCCGTAACGCCATGATCCCCCGACAAGAACGCAGCAGGTCCGCAACCTTTGACCGTCCGGCCCCGTCCCAGGCGCCGCACGCCCCCGAAATGGTGTCGCTGACCGTCAGGATCGATACGCTGGACGCCTTGAAGGTCCGGCTGGCCCTGCACCGCGAACTGGGCGAACGCATCGGCGTTTATGTGTTGTCGGTGGACCATGCGCACGGCCAAAGCGTGCTGCAGCTGCATTGCGCCCACGACCAGGTCGACGCGTTGATGCACGCGGTGATGTGCGGCCTGCCCCAGGCGGAATTTGGCCCGCTGCGTCCCGCAGCCGCCATCACGGTGCAGTAAGCCATGGATACCCCCGTCCAAACCGCCTCATTCGAAGGCCTGTGGTTGCCGATGGTCACGCCGATGCGCGGCGGCTATGTGGATTGCGAGGCCGCCCAGGCGCTGGCGCGCTACTACCGCAACGCCGGCATTGCAGGCCTGGTGCTGTTCGGCTCCACCGGCGAAGGCAACCTGCTGGCCATCTCCGAAAAGATCGACATGATCGAGGCGATACGCCGCGACCCGAACGCCCTGCCCTTGGTCTTCGGCGCGGGCGGCGTCGATACCCGCGGCGTGGCCACCGCCATCCGCCGCCTGGACAAGTACGCGCCCGCGGGCTACCTGGTGCCGCCGCCCTACTATCTGGGCCCGTCGCAGCAAGGCATCCTGTGGCACTACCGGCAGATCGCCTGGGCCACCGAGCGGCCCATCATTCTGTACAACATCCCCAAGCGCGCGGGCGTCTCAATGACTGTGGAGACCATGGAATCGCTGGCGCTCTTGCCCAATTTCAGCGCGGTCAAGGAATGCAATCCACCGGTGCTGATGGCGCTGAACGCGCGGGGCCACCTCAATGCGCTATGCGGCGAGGACCTGGCGCTGCTTGACCACTTCCTGGCGGGCGGCCGCGGCGCCATTCCCGCCGCCGCGCACCTGTTCCCGGAGCGCTTCGTCGAAGTGATGCAATTGGCTCGCGACGGCCACGCCGAAGCCGCGCGCGAACTGTTCGAGCCGCTGCGCGGCCTGATCCGCCTGCTCTTCGCCGAGCCCAACCCGGCGCCGATCAAACGGGCGCTGGCCTTGCAGGGGCTGATCGCCGATGAACTGCGGCTGCCCATGACCAGCGCCAGCCGCGAGCTCACCCCGCGCCTGCAGCGGGCCATGAGCGTGGTGCAGGGTTCGCCTAGTAGGCTGCAGACAGCTTGAACACGGCCACCGCGCGCGCCAGGTCGTCGGCCTGATCGTGCAGCGTCGCGGCCGACGCCGCGAACTCTTCCACCAGCGCGGCGTTCTGCTGCGTCACGCTGTCCAGGTGCGTCACCGCCTGGTTGATCTGCTCGATGCCCACGCTCTGCTCGGCCGAAGCGGTGGCGATCTCGCCCATCAGCGGCGCGCTGGTGGCGGCCGATTCCAGCACGCTGCTCATGGTGGCGCTGGCTTGTTCCACCCGCAGACTGCCGCGCGACACGGAGTTCGCCGACGTCTGGATCAGCGTCTTGATTTCCTTGGCGGCGGTCGCCGACCGCTGCGCCAACGCCCGGACCTCGCCCGCCACCACCGCGAACCCACGGCCCTGCTCGCCGGCCCGCGCAGCTTCCACCGCGGCATTGAGCGCCAGGATATTGGTCTGGAACGCGATTTCGTCGATCAGGCGGATGATCTCGTCGATTCGCTGCGAGCTTTGCGAGATCTCGCGCATCGCATCGATCGCATGCTGGGTCTCTTCGCTGCCTTGGCGCGCCAGCTGTGCCGACTCGCCCGCCAGCGCACTGACTTCGCGCACGTGGTCGGCGCTTTGCTTGGACGTAGCGGTGATCTGCTCCACGCTGGCCGCAGTCTGCTCCAGCGCGGCGGCCTGCTTCTCGGTGCGGTCGTGCAGGTCCATGCTGCCCGCCGCGATCTGGCGCGACGCCGCCGCGATCGATCCGGTGGAATTGACAATGCTGCGCACCGCCACATCCAGCCGTTCCTGCATCAACGCCATGGCGTCGAACAGCCGGCCGATCTCGCCGCGGTGATGGCGCGAGATGATGCTGGACAGGTCGCCGTGCGCCACCCGCTCGCAAACCGCCACCGCCTCATCCAGCGGACGGATGATGTGCGACCGGAAGAACCGCAATGCCGCCGCCAGCAGCAACGCCAGCAACACCAGCGTCACCGCGCCCTGGCGCCACAGCGTCTTGACGAAAGCGGCATCGACATCGTCCACATACAGACCGGTGAACATCAGCCAGCCCCATTCCTTGTCGTAGGCCGCGTAGGTGATTTTCGGCAGCGCCTCGTCAGCGCCCGGCCGGGGAAAGCGGTATTCGACAAAGCCGCCGCCATCCTTGCCCTGCGCATAGAGGTTTTCGAATATCGGCGCGCCATCGCTGTCCTTGATGGCGCGCACATTGGTGCCCGTCAGCTTCGCATCGGGATGCACCAGCAACGCGTAGCCATCGTCGAACACGCCGACATAGCCGTCTGCGCCATAGCGCAATTGGGCCAGGCGCTGCGCCACGTTGCGCTTGGCCTGCTCGGTGGGAAGGCCCTCGTCAATCGCCCGCTGCTTGCCGTTCTGCACAATGCTGGCCGCCAGATCCAGTACGTGGCGAAGCTCCGTCTTGCGCTCGGCCAGCATCTCGGAACGCCGCTCCCAGGCATCCCAAGCGCCCAATGCGAGCACGACGGCCCCGATGGCGAACACGAACAACAGCAGCTCTCTACGCAAGCTGGAATTTTTCATAGACCCTCTTCTCTATGCCCGTTCCGCGCCAAATAACAAAAGGCAGTGGAATGTGACGATTTTTATATTGCGTGTCGTCAGAATACGGGGGAGCGGCAGGGTTTTCACTAACCAGAGGGGGGCCGCTTGATCTACATCAAGCCCGCAAGGCATTTGGATGCGCAACGCGCGCGCGCGAAAAAAAAGCAAGGCCGTGAAGGCCTTGCTTGTTGGCGCGGGGACGACCGCTGTGAGCGCGACGGCGCGGCTACCGCTTTGCTGCCAGACGCTGTTGCGCCAAGCCCGTGCGCGCCGACGTCAACGCATACAGCACAACCACCGTCACCGCGTAGATCGGTACGCTGCGCATATTGCGGAACATCATCTCTGACAGACTGAACACGAAATAGCCCAGGCAGAACAGCATGCCTATCTGCGAGCCGACGTGCACGACCGGGTCGTCGCTGCGCGAACGTCTCCAGAACACTGCAGCGGGGATCAGGTACAGCGCCAACATGCTCAATAGCCCGAGCAGCCCGTAGCCAGCCAACGCACCAAGCATGTCGTTATGCGGTTCGCCGAAATCCGTGGAGACCAGCTTGGTCACAATGCCCTTCTCCTCCATCTTGGCGAGCTCCGAACGGAAGCTCGACCCGCCCACGCCAACGATCGGACTCTCCTTGAACATCAGCCAGGAAGCCTTCCAGAGCTGGATGCGTATGCCGACCGACGTATCGCGATCATCTTTTGCATAGCTGCTGACATCTGTCAGCACACCGCGCCAGCGACTCTCCGTCGAATACCAAGAAACTGCCGCGACCACAGCCAGCAGCGCAATCATCGCTGCGACGAAACACGCCTTTATCTTCAATGACCACTGGCGCTTTGTCACCAGATAGACAAAGCCGAAAACCAGCAGCAGCACCCAACTGCTGCGCGTCTGCGACACCCAGACACCGTAGATCGTTAAAGGTACAGCGGTGATTTTCAACGCCGCCTCCAGCCTGGGCCAAGGGGATAGCTTCCACGGCAGCGTCAGACAGGACGCCAGCCCGAAGAACATCGTCAAGTCGGCGAAGGCAACCGCGTTGTACTTACCACCGTAATCCGACACTGCACCCCGCCCCAGTTCCGGGGTATGCATGATCACCAGCAACATGATGGCGCCCGCGTAGGCGCCGAACAGCAGGCTCCATTGCACCTGCTGCAGCCAGTTGCGCGGCACGCGCAACAACACCCAGCAAACAGGAACGGCCAGCGCAAAACGAAGCAGCTTCTCAACCTCGGAAGAGCTCCAGATGCCTAGATAGAGGCTACTTATCAACATCGCCCCTGCGGGTGCCATCAAGGCGATAGTCATAGCTCCCATCTCGCGGAATTCAAACGGCTCACGCCGTCTGAACGCGTTGGCACCCAAAGCAAACAAGGCCATTAGTGCCGTCAAGTAAATAATGGCTGGTCCGCCGACGGCGCTGGTCAAAGCCAAGGCAGGCACTAAAAGCGCCAACACGGCGACAGTGCGTAGAAATAATGAGGGCATAGGTAGCGTTGTTTGATCTGCCCAAAAAGAAGCTGATCGCAATTTCAATTCAGGATCGTGTAGCCCAGAGCGCTGTCGCGCGGGCAGGATAGAAACCCGCCGCCTCCCCTTGGGGGTGGGGAGCGCAGCACAATTTGGCCAAGATCAAAACCTGACACGTTTCAACGGAGAAATCGACTTCTTGTAATCCCTGGTCAGGCTTTCGAAGGCAGCCATGACGCTACCCGGCCGCAGCCATTCGCGCCAAAGTCGGTCGCGCCAACGGCCACCGGGAATATAAACCGGATAGGCAATGCGTGACATAGACCAGCCCGGTCGCCACGCCTTGGTGCGAGTGGGACGCCCAGTCAGCGTCAGCGTCGGAACGCCAACGCTTGAAGCAAGATGCCCGATGCCGGATTCGTTGCCGATGAACCAGCCACACTCATGGATGAACGCAGCCACATCCGCCAAAGAAGGCGACTGTTGAATGGCCAGACCAGCCTCGGTCAGACAGGCCCATTCGACGCGCTCGTGCGGAGCAAGGATGAATACTGGTTCGTATCCCTGGCGTTTGAGCCGCAACCCAAGTTCAACGAAATGACGCGGGGCCCAGCAACGCTGCGCACCGGTGGATGATGGATGCACCGCTACTCGCGTTTCAAAGTAGCGATGCCGGCCCACCACGGGCGGGCGCAGACCAATATCGGTGCCTGCCAGCGGTAGCCCCAGCGCGTCGCGGCAATAATCGCTTATCTGATTGAGTTTCACAAAGCCCTTGCCGGTAATCACGACATGGGCGTCGTAGTAAAAATAGGACGCAGCGTAGTCATGCAAGGCATAGGGCCAGCCAACATGCATCTGCGCCGCACAGTCGTAATCCGCCAACACGGCTGCGGCGTCCGTTTCCAGCAATGACGGCCGGATGTCCAGTCCAGGGAACCAGCTTCGCAAACTGTGGGCAAAGTCGCCAAATATGGTGACTTCACGCCCATGAGCGACCAAGTTATGGGCCATGGTCATCATCAAAAGCGTGTCCCCCAACCTGGGCGCCATCAATAGCGCAACCCGCTTGGCGTCGCGCAGGCCACGGACACATGCCGGAGCATCGTAAAGCGGCATATCGGGAGCAGGTTGTGCCATGTCTAGGAAAATCAGCGGGACTGAAGGAATAGCCGCAAAGAGGCGACGGATTATACTGCTGTCATATTAACAAATTGATTTATTTTGACGCACATATACGCATAAGCCTATAAGCGTTAGCCCGGTTTTCCATAATGCTTGCGTTACTTGGCCGTTTTCCAAAAAAAACCCGCAGGCCGGAGACGGGGCTTGCGGGTTTTTCGCATTGTGACCAAAGCAGACCGTGATCACATGTTCTCGATCATGACCTGCCCGAAACCCGAGCAGGACACCTGGGTGGCCCCCTCGAGCAGGCGAGCGAAGTCGTACGTGACCTTCTTGGACAGGATGGATTTCTCCATGCTGGAGATGATCAGGTCGGCCGCTTCGGTCCAGCCCATGTGGCGCAGCATCATTTCCGCCGACAGGATTTCGGAACCCGGATTGACGTAGTCCTTGCCGGCGTACTTGGGCGCCGTGCCGTGGGTGGCCTCGAACATGGCGACCGAATCAGACAGGTTCGCACCCGGGGCGATGCCGATGCCGCCCACCTGCGCGGCCAGCGCGTCGGAGATGTAGTCGCCGTTCAGGTTCAGGGTGGCGATCACGTCGTATTCGGCCGGACGCAGCAGGATCTGCTGCAGGAACGCGTCGGCGATGACGTCCTTGACGATGATCTCGCGGCCGGTCTTGGGATTCTTGAACTTGCACCACGGGCCGCCGTCGATCAGCTGCGCGCCGAATTCCTTCTGCAGCAGCGCGTAGCCCCAGTCACGGAAACCGCCTTCCGTGAACTTCATGATGTTGCCCTTGTGCACCAGGGTCAGCGAGGTACGGTCATTGTCGATGACGTACTGCGCCGCCTTGCGCACCAGGCGCTCGGTGCCTTCGCGCGACACCGGCTTGATGCCGATGGACGAGGTGTTCGGGAAGCGGATCTTCTTCACGCCGAGCTTGGTCTGCAGGAACTGGATCAGTTCCTTGGCCTGCTCGCTTTCGGCCATGTATTCGATGCCGGCGTAGATGTCTTCCGAGTTCTCGCGGAAGATCACCATATTGGTCTTTTCCGGCTCGCGGACCGGCGAAGGCACGCCCTTGAAATACGCCACCGGGCGCAGGCAGACGTACAGGTCCAGCTGCTGGCGCAACGCCACGTTCAGCGAACGGATGCCGCCGCCCACCGGCGTGGTCAGCGGGCCCTTGATCGAGACCACGTAGTCTTTGACGACTTCCAGGGTTTCGTCGGGCAGCCACACGTCCGGGCCGTAGACCTTGGTGGCCTTTTCGCCGGCATAGACTTCCATCCAGTGGATCTTGCGCTTGCCGCCGTAGGCCTTTTGCACCGCGGCATCGACGACCTTGATCATCACGGGGGTGATGTCCGCGCCCGTGCCGTCACCCTCGATATAGGGCACGATGGGCTGATCGGGCACGTTCAGCGAGAAATCAGCGTTGACCGTGATCTTCTGGCCCCCAGCGGGCACCTTGATATGTTGGTAGGACATGAATGCTCCATTTGCTCCGGGTGGTTTTTCTGCACGCGCGCGCCGCATCGGCTGGCGTGCGGTCCGCGGGCCGCGCGGCCTGGCGAAACGCGCACTGGATAGCGGATAGCAACCAATTCTATATCGCATTGGCGCCGCCGGGCGGCCGGTGCGTGTCGCGAGCGGTAAAATAAAGCCCTCTATAGCCCGCATGGCGTCCACCCTGATGTTCAACCCCTCCCGCGACCAAGTCCGCGAATTCTTCATCGAAACCTGGCGCAAGCATCGCGCCACCGAGGTCCTGACCCCCCTGGAGGCCATGGCCCTGGACTGGATCATCGAGCATCCGGAATACCACGGCGATCTCGAAAGCCCCGACGCCATGACGGCGGAATACGACGTGGAAAAGGGCCGCACCAACCCGTTTCTGCACTTGTCGATGCACCTGGCCATCGCTGAACAACTGTCGATCGACCACCCGCCGGGCATCCGCAACGCCTACCAGCGCCTGGTGGCGCGCACCGACGCGCATCAGGCCGCGCACGAAATCATGGAATGCCTGGGCCGCGTCGTCTGGGAAGCGCAGCGACTGGGCACGCCGCTGGACAGCGATACCTACATCGACCTGATCCGCCAACGCGCCGAACGCTAAGCCTTTCGGCTACAACCTTCCGGCGTGGCCGCCAGGCGGTCACCCATGAAAAAACCCTCGGTCACCCGAGGGTTTTTCAATGGCGGCCAGTTGGCTGCGCTACTTGCGCACACCCAGGTCGCTGGGCTGCGCAGCCAGCCAAGCGGCCACGTTGCTGATGTCCTGGTCGGACAACTGGGTCGCAAAGGCGCCCATGATCGGGTTCTTGCGCACATTGGCCGTAGCCGCGCTGCCCGACGCGCCGCGACGGTAGGCCTTGAGCGCATGCACCAGATAGTCGGCGTGCTGGCCAGCCAACGTCGGATAGGCGGGATCGACCGCCGTCTTGGCGTCAGCGCCGTGGCACGAGGCGCAATTGAATTTGTCGAAGACGGCCTTGCCGGCCGTCAGGTCCTGGGCCTGGGCGGCAGCGCCCGAAATGGCCAGTGTCGCGCCCGCAAGGGCAAGCATGGTGCGGTTCATGTTGTTGCCCCCTGTTATTTCAGATTCGAGTAGTACGCGGCCAGATCGGCGATGTCCTGGTCGGACAGGCTGCCGGCAATGGCGTCCATCGTGGGATGGCTGCGCGCGCCTTTCTTGTACTCGTTGAGGGCGGTTTCGATGTACTTGGCGTTCTGGCCAGCGATCATCGGCACGTGGTAAAGCTCGGGGAAAGTCGCTTTGTAGCCTTCGATGCCATGGCAACCAATGCACATGGAAACCTTGTCGCGGGCATTCTGGACATTACCGACCGGGGCTGCGTCTGCAGCAACTGCCTGGCCGGCGATCGCACAGGATGCCAACGCGGCCAACACGGAAACCGTGTACTTCAGAGAGAATCGCAACTTCATTGGGATGGCTCTTCTTGGTATGGCTTGAGGACTAGGGCCTGCTCACACGGAAAGGCCCCCGGCAAACACGTTGCGGGTCGAACCCAACTGCAAAACCGCCTGATTGTACGATAATTGCTCAGGATTAATACCTTAAGATGGTCTTGATCCCCGTCAACCCCGAGAAGCCCGCCGATCCATGTCCGCAGCCCCGACCGCCCCTTTCGCATCGCCTGTCCGCTTCGATGGCACCGACAGCTACGTCGCCACCGACGACCTGAAGCTTGCCGTCAATGCCGCTCTCACGCTGCAGCGTCCGCTGCTGATCAAAGGCGAACCCGGCACCGGCAAGACCATGCTGGCCGAAGAGGTCGCGCGCGCGCTGGGCCGCCCGCTGCTGCAGTGGCACATCAAGTCCACCACCAAGGCCCATCAGGGCCTGTACGAATACGATGCGGTGTCGCGCCTGCGCGACTCGCAGCTGGGCGACGAAAAGGTGCGCGACATCCGCAACTACATCGTGCAGGGCACGCTGTGGCAAGCCTTCGACGCCGACCAGCCGGTGGTGCTGCTGATCGACGAAATCGACAAGGCCGACATCGAATTCCCCAACGACCTGCTGCGCGAACTGGACCGCATGGAATTCCATGTGTACGAAACGCGCGAAACGATTTCGGCGCGCCACCGGCCGCTGGTCATCATCACATCCAACAACGAAAAAGACCTGCCTGACGCGTTCCTGCGCCGCTGCTTCTTCCACTACATCCGCTTCCCCGATCGCGAAACCATGCGCGAAATCGTGGGCGTGCATTTCCCCGAACTCAAGCAGGACGTGCTGCGCGCGGCGCTGGACACCTTCTTCAGCCTGCGCGATGCGCCCGGCCTGAAGAAAAAACCGTCCACCTCCGAGCTGCTGGACTGGCTGCGCCTCTTGCTGGCCGAGGACGTCAGCGCAGCCCAGATCGACGCGCATACCGCCACCGCGGTGCCGCTCATGGCCGGCGCCCTGCTCAAGAACGAACAAGACGTGCACCTGCTCGAGCGGCTGGCCGCCATGACTCGCGGCGCGCCACGCCGTTAGCCGCGGCGCACCTACGGCGGCACCCATGCTGATCGACTTCTTCTACCATCTGCGGGCCCACAAGCTGCCCGTCTCGGTGCAGGAATACCTGACGCTCGTGGACGCGCTGCGCCAGGACCTGATGGCGCCCACGCTGGACGATTTCTACTTCCTTGCCCGCGCCACGCTGGTCAAGTACGAATCGCTCTACGACCGCTACGACAAGGCCTTCGGCGCCTACTACAAGGGCATCGAGGCCGCGCTGCCGGCGGGCAAGGACATCCCGCTGGACTGGCTCATCAAGCAGTTCGAGAAGAGCCTGACGCCGGAAGAGAAGGCCGCCATCGAGAAGCACGGCTGGGACAAGCTGATGGAGCTCTTCAAGGAACGCATGGAAGAGCAAAAGGAACGCCACGCCGGCGGCAGCAAATGGATCGGCACCGGCGGCACTTCGCCCTTCGGCAATGGAGGCTATCACCCCGAAGGCATACGCGTGGGCGGCGATTCCGCCGGCAACCGCAGCGCGGTCAAGGTCTGGGACATGCGCCAGTTCAAGGACTACGACGACCAGGTCGAACTGGGCACGCGCAACTTCAAGGTCGCGCTGCGCCGCCTGCGGCGCTTCGCGCGCCAAGGCGCGGAAATGGAACTGGACCTGGACGACACCATCGCCAGCACCGCGCGCAATGCCGGCCACCTGGATTTGCGCATGGTCCCCGAACGCCACAACACCGTGAAAGTGTTGATGCTGCTGGACGTGGGCGGCAGCATGGACGATCACATCGGCCGCGTTGAAGAATTGTTTTCAGCGGCCCGCAGCGAGTTCCGCAATCTCGAGGTCTACTACTTCCACAATTGCCCCTACGAAAGCCTGTGGCAGAGCAACCGCCGGCGCCAGAACGAGCGCTTCGACACCTGGGACGTACTGCGCAAGTACAACCCGGACTGGCGCCTGATCATCGTCGGCGACGCCACCATGAGCCCCTACGAAATCCTGCAGCCGGGCGGCTCGGTCGAGCACTACAACAAGGAGCCCGGCGCTGAATGGATGCGCCGGTTGCTGGACGCCTGGCCCAAATCGGTCTGGCTCAATCCCGAACCCACGGCGTCGTGGCAATACCGTCAGTCCATTGCGCTGATGCGCGACATCATGCAGGGCCGCATGTACCCCGTAACGGTTGCCGGCCTGGAACAGGCCATGCGCGTGCTATCGAAGTAGAAGCAGACGGGACTGGCGCTCAGCCATCCACGGGCTTTTCCGGCGTATCCAGCGTCAGCTGATAGAACGCCAGATCCAGCCAGCGTCCGAACTTGAAGCCCGCCTCGCGTATGGTGCCCGCATGCGTGAAGCCCAGCTTCTCATGCAGCCGGATGCTGCCCTGATTGGCGGCGTCGATGCCGCCGATCAGCACATGCACCTGATTGGCCCGCGCCCGCTGGATCAGCTCGCGCATCAGCGCCTCGCCCAATCCCCGCCCGCGAAAGCGCCCGTCCACGTACACGGAATGCTCCACCGAGTACTTGTACGCAGGCCAGGCGCGGAATGTGCCATAGCTGGCAAAAGCCATGAGCTCGCCGGCTTCGTTCTCGTATCCCACCACCGGAAATCCGCCCTGCTGCTTGGCCTGGAACCAGCCCTGCATCGCCTCGCGCGGCCGCGGCTTGTAGTCGTACAGCGCGGTGGACGTGGCGATGGCGTCGTTGAAAATGGCCAGTATCTGGTCGGCATGGCGGGCATGCGAACAATCGACCAGGGTTGCGCCATCCGGCGCGCGGGTTTCGGCGTGCGTAGTCATGGCGCAAATTGTAGCGAGCCGCAGGGCCTTGCGGGCCTCGGGCCGGCGGCCGATCCGGACAAAAAAAACCGGCGAAGCCGCCGGTTCAGTGGGGTGTTGCCGCTTCTGGCCACTCTCAGGCGGCGCGGCTCTCCGCAGATCGGTCGATGGACGGCTCGCGGCGCAGGCCGGGGCAATTGCGCCATGCAAGCTCGTCCGCATCCATGTCCAGGTCGAACAGGTCATTGGCGGCGGGCCAGGGATGGCTGCGCGCCGCCGCGCCTTCCATTTCCAGCACGTGTCCGGCAAAGCCCCTGGGCGAGCCGCCGCACTCCGCGAAATATCGTTGTGTGCTCAGGTCCACCACATAGGTGGTCATGTCATGGGTCAGTATGGCCACGAATTGGCCGTCATCACTGGCATAGGCGTACTGAAACTGTCCTTTGATCCCGTCGCCGCTCATGGGGCTGCCGGTCAATTGGGACAAGGCACGCGTGACGATCTCGGTCAGCATGGGTCGTTCCTCCGAAAGATGCGCCGGCAGGATGCCGGCGGCGAAGGCGCGAACAGCAAGCACCGTCGTCGCCCGCTAGGCGGGGTCGCGATCCGGCATGGGGCAGGTCTGCGACCCGGCGGGGCGGCGGCTGGCGTTGGACGGGAAACCTGTAGACGGCTGTCGCGCGTCCCGTCGACAACAGCAACTACGTTCTGCAAAGCTTACACCCGCGCCCGGCCCGACCTCAAATCGGCCTGGCCACGCCAGCGTGTTGCGTTGCACCAGCCCCGGTTGCCAAGGCTTGCCGGCCCTTTTCGGCCCCTCCATCAGTCCTTATGCGGCCGCGACCGGCTCCGCGCCTGTTCCTGCGTCACCATTTTTCCGCGCCCGCCAGGCCTCGCGCGCCAGCCGATACAACACATGCGTCTTCAAGGGATGACCGTCCGGCACCGCCGGATGCGCGAAGCGCGCTGCTTCCTCGCGCATGCCCAGGCGCCGCATCACCGCGCGTGACGGCTCGTTCTCCGGAACCGTGAACGCCACGATCTCGGAAAGACCGACCTGCTCGAATCCCACCCGCAGCGCGGCCTGCGCGGCTTCGCTGGCATAGCCCCTGCCCCAATAGGGCGCGGCCAGGCGCCAGCCGATTTCCACGCCGGGCGCGAACGGCAGCGTCGGCGCCAGCGCCTTGATCCCGACGAATCCGATGAACGGCGCGACGCCCGGCGCTTCGACGGCCCAGAATCCCCAACCGTATTCGTCGATGCCCGCGGCCAACCGGTCGGCCAACGCGTCGCTTTGCGCCGCGCTCATCGGCAGAAGGTAGCGGGTCACGCGCGCATCCGTATTCATGGCGGCGAACGGCTTGCGGTCGGCAGCCAGCCACTGTCGCAGCACCAGCCGGGGAGTCTCGATTTCAAGGGATAGCGACATGCGCGGTTTTCCAGACAGAATGACGGAGCGGCGTGCGAGGGCCCAAGGCCCTGAACCATTCACACCGTATACACTCCAACGGATTCTGCCATGCCAAAGGAATAGTCCGCCATGCGCCTGTCCATATCGAAGCTGCCGCGCCCCCTGGGCGCGCTGCTGTTTTCATCCTTCCTGGCCTTCCAGGCCGGAGCCGCCAGCCTGCCGGCCGGCGTCACGGAGGCCGCCTCGATTGAAGGCATCACCGAATACCGCCTCAGCAACGGCCTGCGCGTCTTGCTGGTTCCCGACGAATCCAAGCCCTCGACCACGGTCAACATGACCTACCTGGTCGGCTCACGCAACGAGAACTACGGCCAGACCGGCATGGCCCACCTGCTCGAACACATGCTGTTCAAGGGCACGTCCACCACCCGCAACGCCATGGGCGAATTCTCGCGCCGCGGCCTGCAGGCCAACGGCTCGACCTCCAGCGACCGCACCAACTATTTCGCCAGCTTCGCCGCCAACCCCGACACCCTCAAGTGGTACCTCGGCTGGCAGGCCGACGCCATGGTCAATTCCCTGATCGCCAAGGAAGACCTCGATTCCGAAATGACCGTGGTGCGAAACGAGATGGAAAGCGGCGAGAACAGCCCTTTCCGCATCCTCATGCAGAAGATGCAGGCGGCCGCCTTCCAGTGGCACAGCTACGGCAAGAACACCATCGGCGCCCGCTCCGACGTCGAGAACGTCGACATCGGCCAGCTGCGCGCCTTCTATCACCAGTACTACCAGCCCGACAACGCGGTGCTGATCGTGGCCGGCAAGTTCGATCCGCAGGCCACGCTGGCCGACATCGAATCCACGCTGGGCAAGCTGCCCAAGCCGGACCGCCAGCTGCCACCGGAATACACCGTCGAACCGGCCCAGGACGGCGAGCGCGCCGTCACCCTGCGCCGCACCGGCGGCACGCCGCTGGTCGCCGCGATGTACCACATCCCGGCCGCCGGCAGCCCCGACTTCGTGCCGTTCGACCTGGCCACCACCATCCTGGCCGATACGCCGTCCGGCCGCCTCTACCATGCGCTGGTGCCGACCAAGCTGGCCTCGGGCGTGTTCGGCTTCACCATGGAAAACCTGGATCCGGGCCTGGCGATGTTCGCCGCGCAACTGACTCCGGGCAAGAGCCTTGACGCCGCCATGAAGGCCCTGACCACCACGCTGGAAACGCTGGGCAAGAAGCCCTTCACCCAGCAGGAACTGGACCGCGCGCGCAGCAAATGGCTGACGTCCTGGGAGCAGACCTATAGCGATCCCGAGCAGGTCGGCGTCGCGCTGTCCGAAGCCATCGCCGCCGGCGACTGGCGTCTGTTCTTCCTGCAACGCGACCGTGCCCGCAAGGCCACGCTGACCGAAGTGCAGACCGCTGCCACGACCTATCTGGTGCAAAGCAACCGCATCGAAGGCCGCTACATCCCCACCGAGAAACCCCTGCGTGCGCCGCAGACCCAGCGCATGGACCTGACCGCGGTGTTCAAGGACTACAAGGGCGACCCCGACTTCAAGGCCGCCTCGGCCTTTGATCCCACGCCCGAGAACATCAACCGCCTGACCCAGCGCAAGAAGCTGGACCTGCCCAACGGTCCGGTGGAACTGGCGCTGTTGCCCAAGGCCACGCGCGGCAATCGCGTGCAGGCCCAGATGCTGATCCAGTTCGGCAACGAGAAAGACCTGCTCGGTCAACGCATCAATTCCGGCGCGGTAGCCGACCTGCTCACCCGCGGCACCGCCAAGCTGTCGCGCCAGGACATCCAGGACCGCCTGGACAAACTGCAGGCGGAACTCGGCTTTAGCGGCGGCGGCACGACGCTGAAGATCGCCATGTCGACCAAGGGCGAAAACCTGCCGGAACTCACCGCCCTGGCCCTGGACATCGTCCGCAACGCCAATTTCCCCAAGGAACAGCTCGAGGAATACCAGCGCCAGCTCGAAACCTCGATCCAGAACGCCATGACCGAGCCGCAGGCCCTGGCCGGACGCGCCCTGGCTCGCCAGGATAATCCGTGGCCCGCCGACGACCTGCGCTATGTACCGACGTTTGAGGAATCGCTGGCCGGGGTACGCGCACTGAACCGCGATGCGCTCGTCAAGTTCCACGCCAAGTTCTATGGCGCCGGCAAGGTCGAATACTCGGCCGTGGGCGACTTTGAGCCCGAAGCCGTGGAAAAGGCCATCAAGGACGGCCTGGCCGGTTGGAAGCGCGCTCCCGCCTACACCCGCGTGGGCAACCCGTACCGCGACATCCCAGCCAAACAGTTCGACATCGACACGCCCGACAAGGCCAATGCGTTCTATATCTCGCGCATGCCCTTGAAACTGCGGGACGCCGATGCCGACTACCCGGCGTTGTACCTGGCCAACTACCTGTTCGGCGCATCGGAAACCTCGCGCCTGTGGAACCGCGTGCGCGAAACCGAAGGCCTGTCCTACAACGTGCGCAGCTCGTTGTCGGTCTCGTCCTTCGAACCCAGCGCCAGCTGGACCATGTACGCCATCTATGCGCCGCAAAACCGCGAACGCCTTGAAAAGGCCATCGGCGAAGAACTGGCCCGCGTGTTGAAAGACGGCTTCACGGACAAGGAAATCTCGGACGGCATTACCGCGCTGCTGAACTACCGCAATCTGGCTCGCGCCCAGGACGACGTCCTGGCCAGCACTTGGCTGGATTACCTGCAACGCGGCCGCACGTTCGAATGGTCCGCCGAGATGGACAAGAAGATCTCCGCCCTCACGCCCGACGCGGTCAACGCCGCGCTGCGCAAGTACCTGCGCCCGGACGGCTTCAGCACCGCGGTCGCCGGGGACTTCAAGAAAAAAGCGCCCTGATGCAATAGCGCCCCGCGGCGTACCCAGCCCCTGCCTCGGCAGGGGCTTTTTCATGGGCGATTGCTTTGTCCCCGTACTCCTACTTCGTGCGCTTCACCGAAGAAACCATTCCATTTACGGGGAGATATACCCATAACAGAATGATTACACGGTTATTTGGAAAGATGTTTTCAAGATATACGGGTTTATCCCAGGTGGGATGGCGCGCACAATTCAGTCATCGGGAACAAACAACGAACCACGACGGAGGGCCGCCGGATTCGGCCCCGTCTACAACATTGGAGGTCATTATGAAAACCCTGACGACTACCCTTCTGATTTCCCTAGCCTTGGCCGGCGCCGGCGCGCAAGCCGCCGGTGTCGAACAAGCCAAGTCGAGCGCCCAGGTCGCGACCGAACTGCAACAAGCCAAGGTCAGCGGCCAATACACCTTCGGCGAGCTGGACTACCCGCCCGCCCTGCCCCAGGCCACCAGCCTGAGCTCGCAGGAAGTGCAGGCCCAGCTGCAACAAGCCAAGACCAGCGGCGAATACACCTTCGGCGAACTGCAATACCCGCCCGTCAAGGCGGTTTCGGCCAGCGCCAAATCGCGCGCCGAAGTCCAGCAAGAACTCGCCCAAGCCAAGGCTAGCGGCCAATACACGTTCGGCGAACTCGAGTACCCGCCGATCACCCGGTGAGCTGCTTGCTGTAGCCCGGCCGGCCTCAGGCGGCATCATGGCTTGGGGCCGGTTTTTTCCGGCAACAGCGGCAGAGCTGTCGCAGTAGAAGTAAAAGCAGTCCCTGTGGAAAGTCGTAGTTGCTGTACGAAGTAGCTGTAGCTGTACGAAGTAGCAGTACGAAGTAGCTGTACGAAGTCGCAGTTGATGGAAGCAGTAGCTGTACCAGCAGGACGAACCGCGGCGAAAGCCGCGGTTTTTTTTCGCCCGCTCGCCCGGCCCATGATGGGCGCGTCTTCGGCAATTCAATATAATAATTCTCATTAGCAAATAAATGAGCCCACCTTGAGTTGCCTTCCCCTCGTCTCGCCGGACCCTGTCAGGGACCTCTACCGTGACCACCATGGCTGGCTCCTGTCATTCCTGCGGCGCAAGCTCAATGGCGACCGGGAAAACGCGGCGGACCTGGCTCACGACACCTTCGAGCGGGTGCTGCGGCAAGACATCCGCCCTATTCTGCTGGCGCCGCGCCCTCACCTGACCACCATTGCCAAAAGCCTGGCCATCGACCAGTTCCGGCGCTCGGCGTTGGAACGCGCCTACCTGGACGCGCTGGCCCGCCAACCGGAACCGGCGGCGCCCTCCCCCGAACAACTGGCCTTGGTGCTGGAAGCGCTGGACACCCTGTGCGCGATGATCGACGGCCTGCCGCAACGCGCACGCGCAGCCTTCCTCATGGCCCAATTGGACGGCATGCCCTACGAGCAGATCGCCCGCGAACTTCGGGTATCGGTCAACGTAGTGCAAAAAGACATGATCAAGACCTGGCAGCGTTGCTATCAGGCGATGTACGCCTGATGCCAAAGATCGCCCGGCGATGAGCGCGCAACCTCTTATTTCCCCCCTGCGGGTCGACGGCCACAGGCCGGTACCGGCCGCAGTGGTCGCGCAGGCGGCCGAGTGGCTGGTGCGACTGCATGGCAATGCCGACGAATCCCTCCGCCAGGCCTGCGACCTGTGGCGCCTGGCCGACCCGTGCCACGAGCTGGCCTGGCAGCGCCTGAGCGCCATGAGCCACGACCTCGGCCGGGTAGCCAGCCACGCGCCAACTGGCGCCGCATCACGTACCGTGCTGGCTGCCGCGGCCGACCAGAGCCGCCGCCGCAGCCTCAAATGGATGTTGGCGGGCGTGGGAGCAGGCGGCGCGGCCTTGTTGTACCGCGATCCGCAAGCGTTCTGGACCGGCGGCGACCGCTACCAGACCGCGGTGGGCGAACAACGCCGGGTGACGTTGCCCGACGGCACCACTGTGGCACTGAACACGGACACCCGCCTCTACATTCAGTTCAGTGGGCAGGAACGCCGCATTCTGCTGCGCGAAGGCGAGATCCAGGTCGCGACGGCCCAGGATTCCGCAGGACGACCCTTCAAGGTCGTCACCCGCAACGGCGAACTGATCCCGCTGGGCACCCGTTTCGTGGTTCGCGAGCGTATCGACGATGGCCGCCATAGCCTGGTCGCGGTGCAGGCAGGGGCCGTCGCCATCCATGCTGGTGGTCCGGCGCAAGTCGTGCGGGCGGGCGAACAGGCGTTGTTCGGCCCCGACGGCCCGCAAATCGCCACGCCGCTGGAGAGCTCGACCGCCGCCTGGACCGACGGCATGCTGGTGGCCAATCGCATGCGGCTGGACCGGTTCCTGGCCGACCTGGGGCGCTACCGGCCGGGCATGCTCCATTGCGAATCCGAACTGGCCGGCAGGCTGGTGACGGGCGCATTCCGTCTGGACGACACCGACCAGGCGCTGGCCCTGCTGGCCCGCGTGCTGAGCGTGCGGGTGCGCTACCGGACGCGCTATTGGGTCACCGTTGTGCCGGCCTGAACCGCGTCCGCACGCCCCCACCCAGACAGAAATTTGTAACCTCCCGGCAGATTTTCCCATCTCGTTCGAAAACCAGGCAGACGAACGCGAGGCGCCCGCGTTCCGTCAATCCCTCACGAGACAGGAACCCCGACCATCATGGCCAGACAGCAACACCCGCGCATGACCAGGCGCGGCCAATCCCCCGCATCCGGCGGCGCCCGCCCCCAGCCTTTCCTTGCCACCGCACTAACCTTGGCTCTGCGCGCCACGCCGCTGCTGGCCGGCGCCACCCTGCTATCGACGGGCGGTCCGGTCCATGCGCAAGGCGCCCCCGCCAACGCCATCGACTTCGCCATCGAGGCCGGCCCGCTGGATGCCGCCCTGGGCGCTTTTGGCAGAGCCGCGCAGATCAACGTGGCCGCCGATCCCGACCTGACTGCGGATCGAGCCACCACGGGCCTGCAAGGCCGCTATCCGATTGAACAAGGCTTGCGCCGGTTGCTGGCTGGCACCGGCTTGATGGCCGTCCCGGCCCAGTCCGGGGGATTCCTGCTGCGTCGCATGCCCGCATCCCAAGGCGATGCCGCCACGCTGGAACCCGTGACGGTGCTGGGCCACCATGACGCCACCACGGAAGGCACGGGTTCCTACACCAGCAGCGCGGCCACCATCGGCAAGGGCGCGCAGTCGCTCAAGGACATTCCGCAGTCCATCAGCATCGTGACGCGCCAACGGCTGGACGAACAATCGCTCACGTCGATCTACGACGCGCTGGCCAACACCACCGGCATCACCCTGCAGCAAAGCCCGCAGGCGGGCAAATACGTGTATTCGCGCGGCTTTCGCAATACCTCGTACCAATACGACGGCATCCCGCTGGACCGCAGCATGTATGGCCGCGCCAGCAACTTCAGCGGCGGCACCGCCATCTACGACCGCATCGAAGTGCTGCGCGGCGCTGCGGGCCTGCTGCAAGGCGGCGGCGAACCGGGCGGCGCCGTCAACCTGGTGCGCAAGCGCGCCCTGGCCGAGCCCGGCTTCAGCGTTGTCGCCAAGGCCGGCCAATGGGACCGCTACGGCCTGCAGGTCGATGGCGGCGGCCCGCTGAACGAGTCCGGCACCCTGCGCGGCCGCGCGGTGGCCGATTATGAAACCCGGCGGTCGTATGTCGACTACGTCAACGGCCGCGACCAGACCTTCTACGGCACACTCGAATACGACCTGACGCCGGACACCCGAGCCAGCCTGGGTTTGAG
The DNA here is from genome assembly GCA_040396375.1 of Achromobacter xylosoxidans. Taxonomy (GTDB): domain Bacteria; phylum Pseudomonadota; class Gammaproteobacteria; order Burkholderiales; family Burkholderiaceae_B; genus Achromobacter; species Achromobacter xylosoxidans_D. The sequence goes on along the minus strand of JBEBOQ010000030.1, from coordinate 2,541 downwards.
CTCGGAAGAAAGCCGTGGCCGGCCCAACATGCGGGGCTTTCCGGCCTACAACGACGGCTCGCCGCTGGACGTGTCACGCTCGTACTACATGGGAGCCGACTGGAACCGCCGCAAATCCACCACCGACTCGATCTACTTCGATCTGTCGCACCGCTTCAACGACAACTGGCAAGGCAAGGTGGCCGCCATCCGCGTCCGCGAACGCCACGACCTGAAATTCACCAGTCCGATCCGCGAAGTGGCGCCCGGCACGGATATCGGCGCCACCGCGGCCGATGTCACGCAAGCGGATATCGGCATTACCGGCGTGGACGCCAACCTGCTCGGCAAGATCCAGGCCTTTGGCCGCACCCATGAACTGGTGCTGGGCGCGAACTACGCCCGTAACGACGTCAACACGGATTACGGCAGCGTCAACAACTACTGGGTCGGCAATGTCTATGGCTACCGGCCATCCGCCATTCCCGAGCCTAGCAAGGACCAACTGTTCGCCTCGTTCCGCGAACACCGCGACGGCCGCGGCCTGCAGTACGGTATCTACAGCGCAGCCCGCCTGCAGTTGGCCGATCCGCTCAAGCTGGTGCTGGGCGGACGCGTCAGCTGGTATGACACCGTCTGGGACACCCGCACCACCGGCACCCGCTACACTGAAAATTCCACCTACGGCAGCCGCGAAAACGGCAAGTTCACCCCGTATGCCGGACTGATTTACGACCTGAGCCCGCAGTGGGCGGCCTACGTCAGCTACACCGACATCTTCAAGCCGCAAAGCGAAAAGACACAAAGCGGCAAGCCGCTGGACCCGCTGCTGGGCACCAATTACGAAATCGGCCTGAAGGGCGAACTGCTCAACGGCAGGATCAACACGTCGTTCGCCCTGTTCCGCGTGGATCAGAAGAACCGGGCCCAGACCGACTACAACAGCAGCCCCGATTGCGACTCCGGATACTACTGCTCGATCGCCGCCGGCAAGGTCCGCAGCCAGGGCCTGGATGCCGAGATCAGCGGCGAAATCCTGCGCGACTGGAACCTGTTCGCCGGCTACACCTTCAATACCACCCGCTACCTGCAGGACGAATCCAACCAAGGCAAGCCGCTGAGTTCACTGACGCCCAAGCACATGCTGCGCGTCTGGACCACGTACAAGCTGCCGGGCGCCTGGAACCGGCTGACGTTGGGTGGCGGCGTCAATGCCGAAACGGCCAGCTACGATGGCGGCTCGATCCGCGTGAACAACCCTGGCCGCGCCGTCTGGAGCGCCTACGCCCGCTACCAGCTGGACAAGCACTGGACCGCCTCGCTCAACGTCTACAACCTCTTCGACAAGACTTACTACACCAGCGTGGGCAGCAACAATGGCAACTTCTATGGCGAACCCCGCAACGTCATGCTGACGCTGCGCGGCGATTTCTAAACCTGACCAACACCCACGCCGCCCACCGGCGACGCCAATGAAAACAGCCCAAGCCGGGATGCCATCCAGGTCTTGGGCTGCGGCGCGCCGACATGCGGCGCGGTCACTTCAGGCGGTTCAGCTGAAGAATTCCTTCACGCGGTCGGTCCAGGACTTGCTTTGCGGCGAGTGGCGATCGCCCCCGTCGTTCAGCGAGGCCTCGAACTGGCGCAGGATGTTCTTCTGGTCGTCGCTCAGGCGCACCGGCGTCTCCACCACGACGTGGCAGTACAGGTCGCCCGGATAGCTGCCGCGCACGCCGCGGATGCCCTTGCCGCGCAGGCGGAAGGTCTTGCCGGACTGCGTGCCCTCGGGAATCGAGATCTCGGCCTTGCCGCCCAGCGTCGGCACCTGCAGTTCACCGCCCAGCGCCGCCGTGGTGAACGGGATGGTCAGCTCGCAGTGCAGGTCGTCGCCGTCGCGCTGGAAGATCTTGTGCTGCTTGATGTGGATTTCCACATACAGGTCGCCCGGAGGGCCGCCGTTGATGCCCGGTTCGCCATTGCCGCTGGAGCGGATACGCATGCCGTCGTCGATACCGGCGGGAATCTTGACCTGCAGCGTCTTGTTGCGGCGAATGCGGCCCACGCCGTCGCAGGACGGGCACGGGTCGGTGATTTCCTTGCCATTGCCATGGCAGGTCGGGCAGGTTTGCTGCACGCTGAAAAAGCCCTGCTGCATGCGCACCGCGCCGGAGCCGCCGCAAGTGCGGCAAGTCTTGGGCGAGGTGCCGGCCTTGGCGCCGGAGCCGTGGCAGGTATCGCAGTTTTCCCAGCTAGGCACGCGGATCTCGGTGTCGAAACCGGCCGCGGCCTGTTCCAGCGTGATTTCCAGCGCGTACTTCAGGTCGGCGCCGCGGTACACCTGCGGGCCGCCGCCGCGACGGCCACCGCCGGCGCCACCGAAGATTTCACCGAAGATATCGCCGAAGGCGTCGGCAAAGCCGCCGCCCATGCCCGCCCCACCCATGCCGGCGGAGTTGGGATCGACGCCCGCATGGCCATAGCGGTCATATGCGGCGCGCTTCTGTTCATCACCCAGGACCTCGTAGGCTTCCTTGGCTTCCTTGAACTTCTCTTCGGCTTCTT